>CAJXRF010000004.1 GCA_913058575.1 uncultured Bermanella sp. | reverse complement strand
TGCGTCGGGAACATGCAAGAGGTACCTACAGGAAGTAGCTTATACAAAAGACAGGGAGCTTGCGTCGGGAACATGCAAGAGGTACCTACAGGAAGTAGCTTATACAAAAGACAGGGAGCTTGCGTCAGGAACATGTAAGCGATGCCTACGGAAGTAGCTTATACAAAAGACAGGGAGCTTGCGTCGGGAACATGCAAGCGGTGCCTACAGGAAGCAGCCATTCTAAAACAACAGGGAGCATGCAAGCGATTCATGTAGGATGTAACATCCTCAATTCAAACAAGCACAACCACCGCCCTCTCATAAGCAGCCCCACTAAACACACCGGCCCAGTCAGCCCAACACCCCACCAAGCTTACACCTACCCCCAAACAACAAAGTAAATACCCACCAACCAGCAAACACCTAACGCACCATTAAAAAAACCCATTCACACACTTCAAGCATAACCCAACGGAATTTAACCGCCCGTTATTAGCCTTATTTTCCACATACCCTCAAATCCCCCAACAAAGCCCCCGCCTTAAGCTAATGTTAAATGTGAAGCCAATTTAATAGCAAAGGATCCTCCTATGAAGAGCCTGATTAGCGGCACGCTCATTCTACTAGCCCTATATGCCCAAGCCTGCTGTGCTCAAGATACTTCTACCCGATTAATTATGCTTAATAGCCAGCAGCAATATCTTACCGAGCAGGTTACTACTATACAGCCAACCCTACTCATAGCCCTGCAGCAGCCCAATTATAGCCTAATGCTTTATTCACAAACTAATCACCATCAAAGCCAGAGCCTTAAAGGCCTGCAACACAGCTATGTAAATGAAAGCACTGGGCTAGGCATACACCACCAAGTAAACAACTGGATGCATACTCAGGTGGTAATAAAGACACAACAATACCAGCACAGAAGCAGCCAGCTTGAATCTATGCTAAGTGTCGCGGTTCAGTTTTAGGTTTATATATTTAAGATTATTGCACAAAAAAAAGCCCCCTTTAGCAAAAACTAAAGGGGGCTTTTTATATACAAATGCAATTAAGACTTACTGATCAAACTTTTTAATCATCTCAAGCAGCTCTTGGGTTTTTTCTTTCATTAAAGCAATATCGGCTTTGGACTCAACATTTAAACGCACCACAGGCTCGGTGTTAGAAGAGCGTAAGTTAAAGCGCCATTTATCATAACAAATGCTAATGCCATCAGTATGATCCACGCTTATTGCGGCAGCGCTATAATGTTTTTCAATGTTTTCCAGCACAGCCTTAGGGTTTGTAAGTCGCTTATTAATTTCACCACTGCATGGAAACGCTTTTACGCGCTCAGCCACTAGTTGCGACATACTTTTACCAGACTTACAAATAAGCTCGGCCACTAGCAACCACGGGATCATACCGCTATCGCAATAGGCAAAATCACGGAAGTAATGGTGAGCACTCATTTCACCGCCGTATACTGCATCTTCTTTGCGCATACGCTCTTTAATAAACGCGTGGCCGGTTTTACTTTGAACTGCTTGGCCACCTAAGGTTTCAGCTATATCAATGGTATTCCAAATCAAACGCGGATCATGAACCACTTTATTATTAGGGTCTTTTTGTAAAAAAGCATCGGCCAATAAGCCTACAATGTAATACCCTTCAATGAACTCACCGCTTTCATCAAAGAAAAAACAGCGATCGAAATCACCGTCCCAAGCAATACCTAAATCGGCACCACTATCTTCAATAGCTTTTATAGTAGGTGCACGATTTTCTTCCAGCAATGGATTTGGCACACCATTAGGAAAGTTACCATCTGCATCGTGATGCACTTTCACCCACTCAAAAGGAAGCTCCCCTTCAATGGCATCAATAACAGCACCAGCGCCGCCGTTACCTGCGGTACAAACAATTTTTAACGGCTTTAGGTTTTCTTTTTTAACATAGGTTAAAAGGTGCTCAATATAGTCTGGGCCGATATTTTGCTCAGTTAACACCCCCTTACTAATCACATCGGAGAAATTATTTTCTTCAGCCAATCGCTGAATATCTTTCAAACCTGTATCACCACTAATAGGCTTTGAACCCTCGCGCACAAACTTCATACCGTTGTAATCTTTTGGGTTATGACTGGCGGTAACGCAAATACCACCATCAACCCCCAAATGTGCGGTGGCAAAGTAAATTTCTTCGGTGCCCGATTGGCCAATATCAATCACATCGCTACCCGCATCAGTAAGACCCTGAATTACACTGCGGCTCATTTCAAAACTGGTTAAACGAATGTCATAACCCACCACCACTGACTTTGGCTTTAAAAATTCGGCATAAGCACGACCAATGCGATAAGCAATATCAACATTTAATTCATCTGGAATACGACCACGTACGTCGTAGGCTTTAAAACAAGTAAGTGTGCTCATTTTTATTTTCCTTAGCCTATCTTTATTTCATTTAGGCTATTGATCATAACCACACTGTAAAGTGTGGTTTAAATTATGAATAATTGGTTAATTTTTTATTCGTCTAACTAAGGCTACAACAACAAGATTACAGTTTATCCTGCATAGATCGGAATGCTTTAATTAAGCCACTGGTGGACACATCAAAACCCATATCCTCCCCTATGCACTCTTCTGCCAACAAGCACTCATGGACCTTATCACCCAGTTGCTTACCCAATTCGACCCCCCACTGATCAAAGCTGTTTACCCCCCATATTTGGCCTTGCACAAACACCTTATGCTCATACAAAGCAATTAAGGCACCTACCGCCTTAGGGGTGGACTTATCAAAATACAGGGTATTACTGGGGCGGTTTCCTGGGATAACTTTTTGAGGGGCAATGACTTTTATTTCGTCATCACTTTTACCCACAGCCTTTAACTCTGCCTGGGCTTGCTGCAAGTTTTTACCCTGCATCAATGCTTGGCTTTGGCTAAAACAATTAGAAGCCAGCAAAGCATGAAAGTTATCCACCGGATTGTGAGTGGTTAAAGGTAGTATGAAATCACATGGGGCAAACTGAGTACCTTGATGCAGTAACTGGTGATAAGCATGCTGACCATTACTGCCCACTCCACCCCAAATAATGGGGCCAGCCTGATAGTTTAGTGCTCGCCCATAGGTGTCTACCGATTTACCATTACTTTCCATATCTAACTGCTGAATATGAGAGGGTAAGTTTCGTAAATAATGATCATAAGGTAAAACAGCGTGGGACTGAGCATCAAAAAAGTTAACGTACCAAACCCCTAACAGCCCCATAATAACCGGCATATTTTGCTCTAAAGGAGCCTCTTTAAAATGGCAATCCATTTCATAAGCGCCTAGTAGCATTTCACGAAAATGCTCATAACCAATGGCCAGCATTAAAGGCAAGCCAATGGCCGACCACAGTGAGTAGCGCCCTCCAACCCAGTCCCACATGGGGAATATATTTTGTGGAGCAATACCAAATTCAATGGCTGTAGGCACATTGGCGGTAACCGCACTAAAGTGACGCGCCAAATACTCTTTAGTGCCGCCGTTATTTAAAAACCACTCACGACACGCCAAAGCATTTTTTAAGGTTTCTTGAGTATTAAAAGATTTAGACTGCACAATAAAAAGCGTAGTTTCAGGGTTTAATCCTTGTAGAACCTCGGTTAAATCAGAGCCATCAATATTGGCCAAATAATGACAATTTATTTGTTTACTCCAATAGGGCTTTAACGCTTCTGACGCCAATTTAGGCCCTAAAAACGAGCCACCTATGCCAATACTCACCACATCGGTAAAGGGTTTATTGCTAAAACCGCGCCATTGATGGCTACGAATAGACCAGCAAAACTCTTTCATTCTAGTGAGGGTTTTTTGTACTTCTGGCATGACATTTTTGCCATCAACTAATACAGGTTCAGCAGAAAAATTTCGAAGGGCAGTATGAAGAGCCGGACGCCCTTCACTTTGATTAATTAGCTCGCCATTAAACATCCCCTTAATAGATTGGGGTAAATCACAAGCCCTGGCTAATTGCGTTAATAATTGAATGGTTTCAGAGGTAATACGGTTTTTAGAAAAATCAAGATTCAAGCCCGCCGCATGCAAGCCAAATTGATCAAAACGCCCAGCATCATCCTTAAATTGCTGGTTCATTTTAACAGGCTGAATATCATTGAAATGTTCAGTTAGGGCTTTAAATTCAGCTGTTTGATTAAACTGAAGCGGGAGAGACGCTGACTTATCCATTAGTCTTTTTACCGTTGTCTTAATCTATTTTAAACGGCAGTACTTTAACATTTAAGAAGAGAAATAGCAGTAACTGTTAGCTAGGGCTATCAGATCAAAATCCTAATAACCCCAACACCCATCACAAAATGAATAATAAATTATTCAATAATGACTTTTTCAAAAGACTTCACTAAATCATCTACCGCCTTCATTTGTGCAAGATAGGGTTCTAATTTATCCAGTGGCAAGGCACATGGGCCATCACACTTAGCTTCGCTAGGATTTGGGTGTGCCTCAATAAATAAGCCTGCTATGCCCAAGGCCATACCTGAACGCGCTAATTCAAATGCCTGGGCACGACGACCACCGGCACTATCGGTACGGCCACCTGGGCGCTGTAATGCATGGGTGGCATCAAAAATCACCGGTGCCATGGGCTTCATATCATCCATGCCCAGCATATCAACCACTAAATTATTGTAGCCAAAGCTAGAACCTCGTTCGCACAGCATAATTTTTTCATTACCCGCTTCTTTAAACTTAGTAATGATATGGCGCATTTCATGAGGAGCTAAAAACTGTGGTTTTTTAATATTAATAACCGCATTGGTTTCAGCCATGGCTACTACTAGATCGGTTTGACGAGCCAAAAATGCTGGAAGCTGAATGACATCAACCACCTGTGCCACTGGTGCCGCCTGAAAAGGCTCGTGCACATCGGTGATAATAGGCACACCAAAGGTATCTTTTATTTCCTGAAAAATCTTAAGGCCTTCTTCTAGACCAGGGCCGCGATAAGAATTCACAGATGAGCGATTGGCTTTATCAAAAGACGCTTTAAACACATAAGGAATGCCCAGTTTCTGTGTCACCTCAACATAGGTTTCACAGGTTTTCATGGCTAAATCGCGGCTTTCTAAAACGTTAATGCCGCCAAATAATGTGAAAGGGGCATCGTTGGCCACATTTAACTTTGCAACACTTACCTGCTTAATCATGACTTAATCCTTAAAATTTTTTTACACTATACCTATGAATATCCGTGACAAAAAGAAAAACTCAAAAACGAATACCCTAGCGTAAAACAATATAAATATCAGACACAAAAAAACCTCTAATGAGGGATTAGAGGTTTTAAATAAAACAATATATACAATCAACTAACGCTATTTAACGTTTGTGCTAACTGCTTCTCGTTTTTTTGCCATAAAGCTTTCCATGGCATCTTTAACTTCAGGGTGGCGTAAACCGTATTCCATATTGGCTAACATGTAGCCGACTTTGCTGCCGCAGTCATGGCTTTTTCCTATCATTGAATAGGCTTCAACGGTTTCATCTTTCATAAGTTCAGCAATGGCATCGGTTAATTGAACTTCACCACCCGCCCCCACAGGAGTTTTATCAAGAATATCCCAAATTGAGCGTGACAACACATAACGCCCCACCACCGCTTGGTTTGAGGGAGCATCTTTAAGATCTGGCTTTTCAACCATGCCCACCATGGCTTGTGCCACCCCTGGTGATAGATTTTTACCGGCGCAATCGACAATGCCGTATTTATTGACCAGCTCATCTGGTACCGTTTCAACCATCACCTGGCTGCTGCCAGTAGCGCGAAAATTATTCACCATGTCTGCAAGATTGTCTTTTGTTAAATCGGATGCAGCATCATCAACTAATACGTCAGGTAACATAACAATAAAAGGGTTATTACCCACACACGGGCGCGCACAGGCAATGGCATGGCCCAAGCCTTTCGCTTCGCCTTGACGAATATGCATGATGGTTACACCAGGGGGGCAAATGGCGCGCACTTCATCTAAAAGCTGGCGCTTAACACGAGCTTCCAAGGTGGCCTCTAGCTCGAAGCTAGTATCAAAGTGGTTTTCAATGGAGTTTTTACTGGAGTGGGTAACCAATACAATTTGTTTAACACCCGCTGCAATGGCCTCATTAACCACATACTGAATAAGTGGTTTATCAACAATAGGCAGCATTTCTTTTGGAATGGCTTTAGTAGCAGGCAACATACGTGTTCCTAACCCTGCTACAGGAATTATCGCTTTCATTTAATTATCCGTATTTATAAAAAACTTTAAATGCGTGTCCGTTAATTACATTCATAACTGCCAATAATTAACCGTGATGGAATTCGCAGTATTCTAATGAAATGCGCAAAAAAGTATACTATTTAATAATGACAATCAGTGGCGTATTAATTCGAACAGCCTACAATTTCAGTTTAGAATCAGGCAAAAAAAGTAGAAAGTTTAAACCAGAGCAATAATAGCAAACCACTGAAAATAAAAAGTAAACTGTTAATCAATAATACCGTATTGATTAACAGTTTTAGCAATGTGGCGATTGCATTCAAACAATAGTCTGCGATTAGCACCTACTATTAGAAAAACTAAGACCTTTGAGTTATCTAATAAAACAGACGGCTTAAAAATCTTTATAGGATTACCAATACTGCCTAAGGCTAGTATGTATTAGTCGCTACCAAATAAATCCCGCGTATACACCTTAGCGATCACATTCTCTAAATCAGAAGATAGGCGATTGGCCACTATTACATCCGCTTTATCTTTAAACTCAACTAGGTCATTCACCACCTTAGAGTGAAAAAACTCTTCATCACTCATAGTTGGCTCATAAATAATAACCTCAATACCCTTGGCCTTAATGCGCTTCATAATCCCCTGAATAGCAGATGCCCGAAAATTATCAGAACCCGATTTCATCACTAAGCGATACATGCCCACCACTTTTGGGTTACGCTGTAATATTGAGTCTGCAATAAAGTCTTTACGCGTAGTATTAGCATCTACAATCGCACGGACCATATTATTTGGCACATCTTCAAAGTTAGCCAACAATTGCTTAGTATCTTTAGGCAAGCAATAACCACCATAACCAAAAGAAGGGTTATTGTAGTGAGAACCAATACGCGGGTCTAAGCCCACTCCCTTAATTATCTGGCCTGAATCCAATCCATGTACCTCAGCATAAGAATCTAATTCATTAAAATAGGCTACACGCATGGCAAGATACGTATTAGAGAAAAGTTTGACCGCTTCTGCTTCCGTTGAATCAACAAATAATACTGAAATATTGTCTTTAATAGCCCCTTGCGCCAAGAGATTAGCAAATACTTGAGCACGTTCAGACTTCTCACCCACAATAATACGAGAGGGATAAAGATTATCGTAAAGAGCCTTACCTTCCCGCAAAAACTCAGGGGAAAACATTATATTTTCACAATTTAGTGCCTCTTTAATACGCTGAGTAAAACCCACTGGCACAGTAGACTTAATAATCATTACAGCATTAGGGCTAATCTCCATTACCTCTTTAATAACAGACTCTACTGTTGAGGTATTAAAGTAATTTGTTTGCGCATCATAGTCAGTTGGCGTTGCGATTATGACGAAGTCAGCATCTAAAAAAGCCTGCTCTTTATTCAAAGTTGCTTTAAAATTTAAGTCATCGCGCTTTAAAAAAGCCTCTATCTCCGTGTCAACAATAGGTGAAGTCTTATCATTTAACATAGCCACTTTTTCTGGCACCACATCTAGCGCAATCACTTCATTATGCTGAGCTAACAGCATGGCGTTTGATAAGCCTACATAACCCGTTCCTGCAACTGCAATTTTCATAAACCCACCAACATACAAATTTAAACAACTACTAAAGCAGCACTTAATTATTAAGAGCTTGAATAGATATCAATAACACACTAAAAATTACGATAGTAAATTCTTTTCAATACCTCATAAATTGACGCCATTCTAAAAGTCAGTAACTTTAATGAAGTACTATAGAACTCAAGTACACCCAACTCTTTGGGGTACCGACCAAATAGAAAAAATTTTACCTGTTCAATCGACTTTAAAATAATTAACTCATGTTTACCTGCTAATATTAACTTATTAAACCAAACCTTAGATTTTTCAGGAGCATAAGCTCTTGACAAAGAACCTCTATCCCCTCTATCAAAAAACACCTCTCCAACACCACGCTCAACGGCTTTACCTTGCATCAAAACAGAGAATAAAACAAAGTCCCAGTCTTGGTGTTTTGGTAGGCTTTCATCAAACCTAAAATTAGCTTTTCGGTGAAAATACAATGAAGATGTTTGACAGATATTCGGATATCGAAAAAAAATTGAACTAAAAAATGTCGCTGTCGTTATTTCCAATGGAAAATCCGACTTGTAAAGTTGAGAGGAAATATTGGAATAATATAGGGTAGTTTCATCTCCAACTGCATCATATTCCCTAACAAAATCTCTATCAATAAAATAATCATCACTATCCATCAGGTAGATAATTTCTCCTTTTGCAGCTTGAATTCCAACATTTCTTGCTACAGCAGCACCTGAGTTTTTATTTAACCTAATAACCTGATCACACTCTCTTAAGCTATTTAACACAATAGGGGTTTCAGAGGCATCATCAACGATGATTATTTCAGCCAGTTCAGAAGAGTTACTATTTAAAATAGACTGCACCGCTCTTTCCAGCAATGCACTGCGACCATGAGCAGGAATTATTACAGACGCCACCAACTTAATTTTAGTTTCCATAAATTCCTCTAAAATCATTTGCTAGCTTTTCTTTTGCTAAAAAAGCTTTATCACTTATTGATAAGTTTAGATCCCATAAATACTTAAAGCTTTCACTATCAATATCTGTCATATCTAAACAAGAATCGCCTATCAAATCAGACATAATCCCTTCTATCTTTTGATTATAACCATCAAGCACACATGGAACTACGCATGCCCCCTTGCTAGATGCCATTAGCAGGACATGCAAACGATTTGAAATAATGCATTTAGCCCTAGAAAGTACAGTTAAGCTTCCATCAATATCACCATGAACACCGAGATACTCAAAACTTCGGACAGAACTATAATTCAAGTTAAAATACGCATGCATATCTTTCATATAAACTGAATCTCGTGAAACTTGCGAATAAAAAACGATACTAGAGTCAGCCGGGAGCAGAGAGTGCAACTTAACCACTATTGCCTTTGCTAATTCAAACTGCCTTTCATCTTGATCGCACCGAAATGACACGAACACATCATTCCCTCTCGGACGCTCAAGCCCAAATAGATTAAAGGCCAAATCAACGCCTACAAAATCATACTTAATTTTATTGCTTGCTAAATAGTCAGCAGTTAATTTATCTCTCACAATATGCGATGATAAAAATAATGACCTAAATCTAGTCAATAGAGAGAAGCGCGCACCTAAACGCTCATAGGAAACGCCAACATGGCAAATCTTGATACCAACCAAGCTCATTAACAATAGAATAACCGTTGTCAATAGTTTATTTAATAACTCCTTACCTTTTACTTCTCCGAAATACCCTCCTGGACTGAGAAAGTAATAGCAAGCCTGCCCTTTAAATCGCATTTTCAACATTTTAAAGCACAAGCCCAAAAACCCTCCCTTGACAGCAGAAAGATTAACATTGTTGTTCAAGTCAAGTGTATCGACAAATTCCAAAGGGCATCTGCTAAAATCAACAAAAACATTTGAGTTCTCTGCGGCAAGCTGAATCATTTCCCTATTTATTAGGGCATCACCAACGTTCTCAAATTGAGTATTGATACTAAAAAAAGAATTATCCATATATCCTCTTACACTCCCACTTTGGCATTTACTTTTTAACTGCAAGTAAATCCGAAACCAATACATCAAAATACCTACTTTTCTGACTAAAAAATGCAAAAATAGAAGGGTCTACCTGTAACTTGCTTTTAATGGAAAGAATAGCTAATAGGTTCCATAAAACCTTAGAAAGAATGAAGGACAAAGCAGCCCCATTAAAACCAAAGTAATGAACAAAGACAGGAAGTAAAGCAATTGATATTAACAAAGAACTCCCCTGATAGACCACATGCCTCCAGTGCATCCCTCCTAGCTGCAATAATAAGACCGTTGCCCCCGTCAATGCGTTAACTAACATGCCGATTGTCAGTAATCTAAGCAAACTAGAGTAAACTTCATATTCAGCGCTAAAAAAACCAAGGAAATTTGGCGCAAAAAATAAGACAAGCACACATGAAAAAACTGCAGGAGTACCCTGAAGAACTAAAGCAACATTACACTTCCTCTGCAGGCCGACATAATTTTTTTCTGAAATTAAAGTAGAAAAATATGGCGCTAGCACTAGCGTCACTGCCATCAAAAATATATTAAGCAGCTCTACTGTTTTTAATGCAGCAAAAAATCCACCCACAACCTCTACTGGCAATAGATATTTCAATACAATTGTATAAGCATAAATATCAGCACTGGATATTAACGCTATCAAGCCAAAGCCAAAGCTAGCACCTCCCCATGATTTCCAGCGCAAGCTTACAGATTTTTCATTATAACGAGACACCAACGCCTTAAAAATAATATAAAAATGTAAACACAACACAGGCAATAAACTTAATGAAAAAAGTAATAATAGTTCCGAACTAGCCAAAACCAAGGTGAAATAAATAACAGATAAAAAAACCACTACAATAGTTAGAACTCGCCACAACAAATCACGGCTTGCTACAGCTAGCAATGCATACCCCTGAACCCTAAGTGCGCCAATTGTTGCCTGTGAGATACAAAATAAGCCTGTCAAAACAGCTCCCCATAGAGCAACTCCTTGAGCTTTATCATCAACAATCATTACTATTACAAAAAACGTTACAGCACCCAATAAAGCACCAGCGATGGTCATTGCACTTGAAAACTTATATACCGCTTTCTCACTAGGTAAATCATTACTCAGCAAGGCACTTGGAATTTCTTTCATTAAAAAAGTTTGTTGTCCAAAACTAAAAAATGAAGCTACTAACATGACTATACTAAAATAGAAACTAAACACACCAAATTCAACCGCACCAAGTGTATTAGAAGAATAAGCAAACAAAAAATAACTAGCAAAACCTGCCAGTAATTTGATAACAAAAGATAGTAGCGATTGAAACAAATCCGAAGACAGCAAACTCATAATGCCAACTCATTACTTTCGAATACTTTCTTAAAGTCAGCTACAAATACTTTTCTTACACCATTTATAGCTGCGTTAAATGTTAGGTAGCGCCCAGTGTTATCCCAAGCTGGGTGAGGATCTATTCGCCACTCAGAGTTAACGCCATTATAAGCTGGCGTCGTATCAAGTTTGGCCAATAATATTTCTTTATCGCAGTTCAATTGAATCATTCGTAGAGGGGTATTACCATTTGAAAATGACACCCTTTCATTTGGATAAGCATCAGTCACAATAAACTCACCACTATTGTGCATAGTTGGATGCCCTGAACCAAAAGTAGTCCCTGACAACATTATAATTTCACTGCCATCATGCTTAATTTTGGCCAACCGCAAGTACTCTGCATTTGTAAAGTATCTAAATTTTAGTTTTCGTGCGACACGTTCCATAAAATTCTTAAAACGATAAAAAGAAACATTCTGGTTTCGATACATTAAATTCATAATAATAAAGGTACTATCCGGACACCAATTAGGATGATGACCTCCAACCCAGCGTTTTGCAGACAATGCTAATTGAACATTTGAAGCATCTGCATTCATGGTAATTAAATAATTTTTTGTTTTTCTTTCGCCTTCCGCTAACCAGCGAAGAATGAACATTATTTTCTGTCCATCTGGGCTCCACTTGGTATGAAAGCCATAGAAACTGCCACTGGACACATCAACATCATGAAAATGTTCTTTTAATTGCTCCACTATACTGGCGATGCTAATTAGCAACTGTGAGCTTCCCGTTTCTGTATCTGTTATATACACACCATCTGACATTGAAGCACCGTCATTCTTAGGAATACTGTCTTTTGGCACACAAACACCATAACCCGCTTGCGCCAAGCTTATTCTTCTGAGGCAAGGACTTAAACATAGACGCCCATCAGGGGACACCATATAAACAGTATTTGACAAACTACGTTCATTTTTAGAAAACAGGTCAACTTTAACCCCGTACGGCACCCAGGTTTTGGGGTTCATTCTATTAAAAAACAACTCGCTATCATTTGCTCCCCACTGCAGATGCGCACCAACCTGCGTATCCCAGGCTGCGGTTTTGCTTTCATAGACAACACTTGAGTCAAGTAATTTCATAACAATAACGGTTGCCTGATCACCAGGTGAGGGACTCCTGTCTTCAAATGGAAAATGCATTACAGCAATATATTTGCCTGAAGGGCTAATTGGAGAGGTATCGTAAAATCGATGCATGAAAGCACCAACACCTGGAGTTATGCATCGAATGTCAATTAAATTCACAATTTCCCTCATTCAGAATACCCAGTAAAATTTAGAAGCATATTTAGGTTTCACTATTGTTAGACTGAAATCTTAAATACACCAATGCAAAAAAGAACGGCCAAATAACAATTGAGTTACTAAATCCACTAACGGACAAAGAACAAACAAAAACAACCACGAATAGCTTTAAACCTAAGGCTTTACCAAAGTATCTTCGAAGAAAATATAACCAAGCGTACAAATAAAGCATTAAACCCATTACACCAAAGTCATAAGCCAATTTAAGAAATAAAGAATGAAATACAGTCGCGTCGCAGAAAGCATAATCATTAGAAACAGCTGCCGCCCAGTATTTCAATTCCATACATGAAGAAAATGTCAATTGTGAAGCAGCACCATGCCCAAATCCTATCTCCCAAAAGCTAGAATCCACCATTAGATCCCAAAAAACTATTAAAAATCTAACTCTATCCAATGACCCAATTTCAATTCCGTCCATTCGTACAAAAAAAACACCTAATACTATTGCACCGACAAAAAAGCCTGAAGCAAGCAAAATAACCAAAGACTTAATCGAAACCTTCTTATTTTTACCCATTAGTAGCACATAGGCAGCCTCTAAAATACCTGACTTCGACATTGATAAAACACTTAATAACCCTCCTAATAAAGGGAAGGATTTACTCTCATTCGACCCTGTATCCAAATAAAGCAAAAATAGTATCAATAGCAGAACAGAAGGAATTTCATAATTATTTTCAGAGTAAAGCTTAGGCCTATACTCTCCGATAAAAATCATTTGAAACAAATAAACAATCGCAAACAAAGCCATCAGACGAGTAACAAACCTCTTATACTCGCTAAATTCTAATACCGCCCCTCCCCACTGATTTGAATTAACAACCTCACCTATATAGATAAAAGATAAGAGATAAAATAAAAACCTTGTAGACCTTAGAAAGGCATACCATTCACCACCGTTCAATAGTTCCTTACTATAATATAAATAAAATTGCCAAGAAAATATTGTAAATATAATTAAAAGTGAAGGGTAAAAATACTTACCTATGCCTTTTGCTTTAAAGAAAACAGAGAAAACCAGTGCGATTATGTATATATCAAAGACAATAGCTGAAATCGTGGCCTTATCATCAACCAAGGCAAAGACAACACAAGCTAAAGAAATAACTAGCCAGTGAAATAACAAGATAGGATTAAAATGTATCATTTGATTTTAATTTACAACAACATGCAACTTACGAATTAATCGCAAGAGAATTAAATTAAGTATAGAAATAGGGTAACTAAAAAAATAACGTTTTATAGTATGTGGTTCCTTAAACATCCTATAAAACGCCCTTAAATTTAAATCATTAACCCAGCCAGGGTAATAAATAGCATTCTCTGCGGAAGCATACTGACGAAAAAAACCACCACATGTATAAGAGACCCCTTTAAAGCCACATCTTCGCATTGACAAAATGAAATCTTCTTGGCGCACTGCCCCCATTGAACAGATAAGAAGATCTCCTTTTACTACCTCTTGTGTCATACCAAGTAAATCAGATTCATTGAAATAGCCAGAATGAGCATAGAAAATATTTAATCTAGGGTATTCTTCACGAATTTTTGCAATGAAAAGATCAAGCTCACCTTGCTCTGATCCAATAAGAGCCACCCTTAATCCCATGCGCTGCGCCTTTTCAAACACCTCCTTGGCAATAGATGTATAGTCAAAGCTAATTCGATTGATTTTTACTCCGAGTAACACACTCAATACCTTAGCAAGCAACCCGCCATCCACTCCAAACCGTATAGAGCTATAATCCCGTCCAGTTTTAATCAACATGGCTAACGAATAAGGATTCACAAAAGAGTAATCTTTATTACCCTCAAACATATCTTTTGCTTTGGTTACCAGATGCAATTTATTCATATTTTAACTTATCGCACACTCATATTTAGGGGGTATTCGCTACTGATTCATTTTAGACAGATAAAATGGGCGCTGCGGGGCACAATATATTAATGAGATAGACTAAATAATGCCTACTACATTCCTTCATCAATTGTGAATGAATCATGCCATTGAAAGGTTTATGAAGTACTTGGGCATATCCACCGCCAAACACACTGCGCTCATCCTTTATGTGCGCCACTTCAAATTTTGTGCGCATATTACGCCAAATATAGTCTAAATGAAATGGCAAACGCTATTCCAAGTGGCTATATGGTTTGTTTATTCATTTTTCAGCAACCTCCTCATTAAATCTTCTTACTTCAAATGAAGCCTTTAATTAATTTTACTTAAATGGTTATTTTTTTATGAAATATCTGTGAAACAGTTGGCAGCACTTTATAAATCGCTATACTGTGCCCCATCTAAATACTTAGTCTCATGGAATGAAAATTATGCGTAAACTTGCAATGGCTCTATTATTGAGCGCCGCACTACCTGCTTTTGCCTCTGTGCAATCTGATCTTACAAGTGGCGTATCTGCTGCCGATGCCTTCGCAGCAGCCAATGCAAGCTGTGATACAGCCGCTTGTACCGATCAAGTACTGGCGGATCTTTTTGCCGCAGGCGTTGCTGTTAAAGACATTTTAGCCATTGCAACCGATGCTGGTGTAAGTGCAGATGCCGCGGGTAAAGCGCTAATTGCTGCCGGTGCTCAACCTGAACAAGTTTTGACTCCTACAGCTCAAGGACCTGGCAACAAAAAAGATCCTGTCGTTGTCACTGCACCAACAGCAGCTCCTAACATCAGCCCTAACTAAGTTAACTGCCCTAAATAGGCATTATACTTAACGAAAAAATGCCCAGTTTTAACTGGGCATTTTTGTTTTCTATAGCATTTAAAGCAAACACCTATGACCCGCTGGCAAGCCTATCAGGCCCTTGTATTTATTCTTCCTATTCCCTTTGCTGGCAATGTTGATTGGGCCTGGAGCGTATACAACTTAACCACCTTCAGCTTACTGTTACTTGAATTGCATGCTCGCTTTAGTGCAGCTAGCTCTAAATCCCTTAATGTTATTGCACTGCCTGAAGCTCTCAGCAAAGCCCTGCCGGTTTTGGCTCTTTTGCTGGCAGGGCAAGCCATAGTCATGCTTCAAGTTATCTTTGGGTTTTCAAACGCCCAGCATTTTAGCTACCAATATTTAATTCAAGGCTTATCCTTATGCTCATTTTTCGCCCTGTCTTTACTGGTGCTGCATACTAAAGAGCGAATTAATCGCATTATTTGGGTCATTATTTTAGCCGCCGCCTTTCAGGCCATATACGGGGCTATCATGGTGCTTACGAAACTTGAGTGGGGGTTTTTCATAGAAAAACCCGCCTACTTAGGCAAAGCCACCGGCACCTTCATTAGCCGCAACCACTTTGCCGGCTACATGGAAATGTGCCTAGCCATAGGCATTGGTTTTTTATTAGCGCAAAGCAAGCAAGCCACAGGAAACTGGAAGCAAAAACTAAGGCAAACCATCGAAACCCTATTAAGCCCTAAAATCATCATGAGACTGCTACTGGCCATCATGGTAATAGCCTTAGTATTAAGCCGCTCACGCATGGGCAACAGTGCGTTTTTTGCAAGCCTAATGATCACAGGGGCTTTGGCGCTTTTATTAATGCGCAATAAGTCACGCTCTACAGTTATTTTATTAAGCAGTTTACTGATTATTGATATCACCATAGTGGGTACTTTTTTTGGGGTAGAAAAAGTGGCACAGCGCTTACAAAATACCAGCAGTGAACATGAGAGTCGCGATGAAGTAAGCCGCGATGCATTTAACCTTTTTAAGCAGTATCCCATAATGGGAATAGGTGCAGGCTCTTATGAGCATGTATACCCTTCTCACAAAAGTGCCGACGTGCGAAGCGACAAGCTTTACGATCAAGCTCATAACGATTACCTGCAGTTTTTAGCTGAGTACGGCGTTATTGGCTTTATGTGCTTAGCCATGGCCGTATTGTGGTGTCTTTACTGGGCCATACAAGCTATGCGCTTACGAAAAAGTAGTTTGCATAAAGGGCTGGGCTTTGCTGCCACCATGGGGTTAATGGCCATTCTTATACATTCTGCGGTAGACTTTAACCTGCAAATACCCGCCAATGCTTTTATGTTTGTTTTTTTATTGGCCCTTGCTTGCATTGCACGCTGGAGCCCCAGCCGCACTAGCCGCCACACACACTAATTGTTAAAAATATGAAACTACCCAACACTCTTTTAAAGCTATCTATCAATCAAAAAGGACGTGATTTTGCGGTGGGGGATATTCACGGCCAAACTAATCAGTTACTCAAGCAACTATCAGCCTTAGACTTTAACACTGAAAAAGACCGATTAATTTGCACCGGTGATTTAATAGACCGGGGGCGTGAATCTGCTGAAGCACTGGCGCTTTTAAAAGAAGACTGGCTTTATTCGGTACTGGGTAATCACGAATACATGATGGTATGCGCGCTAAAATATAAAATAAGCCAGCAAAAAATGCTGTGGTTACAAAATGGCGGCGACTGGATTGCCAGCAGCAACCCTAGCTTATGGCCTGATTGGTTTAAAACCATTGAAGCCCTGCCCATGGCCATTGAAGTAGAAGGCAGCGGCCACTGTAAATACGGCATTATTCATGCTGACTTTCCAGCAGATGACTGGCACGAACTTAATGAATTTACTGAAAAACAATTACAAAGTTGTATATGGTCGCGCAGTGTTTTTAATTCAGGCTCGCAACACAGCATTACAGGCATTGATTATTTAATTCACGGCCACAATGTCAGTGAAGGCGAGGTGAAAATGGGAAATCGTTTTTATATTGAAGGGGGCGCTTACCAGGGCAATAACTTTATTATTAAAGAGCTTATTTAATTACTAACTTAGGCTAGCCGCATATTAAGCCATGAGTTTATCATGGCCTTAAAGTTTACCGACACAAGCGCCGTACTTTTTTCCAAGGCAGGTTCACACAAATGGCGGAATGGTTGCCCATTTTTTTGGCTTGGGTAAACACACGCTTTAACACCCCACCTCTGGTTGTGGCTAGTTTTTCAAGCATAAAACTCTGCTGAACTTTATTTAGCTTAGGCCAAGCAATAAAGGCTATTTCTAGCAGGCTTTTATCCAGCCCACGCTCGTTTGGGGCAAGCTTTATAATATTCTCGATACGCGCTTGAATTGCTTTATCAGGTTTATTAAGTAAAACCTCTACATCTAAAGCACTCAAGTGATAATAAGGCCACAAGGAACTGGCACCAATGGCCAACGTCCAGTAACCAAGGCTTTTTTCTAGGCTTTGTACTTGGGCTTTATTATCCGAGTTAAGCCCTTCATCTACTATGAAGGCTTGCTGGCGATAATAATTGCCCTGCGCTTCAAAAATATCTGGGTTTTGCCAAGAGATAAATTCAGCAGCATCAAGCCAATGATTTTGCTGATCACTAACCTGCCCAGACTTACCTAGCTCAATTAATAAAGACCCAACAAAAACATGCACAGCTGCCACAGCCAATATCAATAGACTTATGGCAAGGGCTTTATAATATTTAGGTGTTAGTGCTGTAATCATAAGCCCCATAGCTGTAACTGTAGTCACCGCCATATTTGGCTTCTTTTTCTAAATCTAACTGGTTAAGTACCACACCCAAAATTCGTGCATTCGATTCATCTAAACGGCGCAAGCCGCTTTTCACTAATTTATCATTGGTGGAGTCGGCCTTAATCACATACACCACACCATCTACCAAGGTAGATAAATAAGCAGCATCACTGACAATATGAGTAGGGGCCGAATCAATAATGATTTTTTGATAACGGCCTTTTAATTGTGCCAATACTTCTTGAAAGTTTTTAGAGGCCAGTAACTCAAGAGGGTTAGGGGGAATAGGGCCCGATGGCATGACATCAATGCCTAAATCTTCTATGTGGTGAATGCTTTCATCTAGCGTATCAGGGTAAGCCACCGCGTTAGATAATCCCTTGCTACTGGCAGGAATATTCAATTGCTTGGCAATGGTGGGACGGCGCATATCCGCATCAATTAACAATACTTTTTCCATTTGCCCACAAGCTGCTGAAAAGTTAGCCGAGGTGGTGGTTTTACCTTCACCAGGCACAGTAGAGGTAAACAGCATTACCTGCACTGGGGACTCAAGACTTGCCAAGGTTACACCGGTTCTAAGGGTACGAACCGATTCTTTAAAACCGGTATTATCCCCGTGTACAAAGGCTCTTATGGGGGCTTTTTCAGGGGTAATGGCGATGTCTATTTTTTCTTTGGTGCTTTTAAGTAACGGCAAAATACCCAACAGGGCAAATCCTAATTTATGGTCTATGTCTTCGGCATTTTTAATGGTGGCATCTAAGGCGTCCAACAAGAAAGCCAAGGCAACCCCTAACATCAAGCTCATTATCATTACCAAGGCTACAATTAACGACTTTTTAGGCTTTACTGGTTTTTCTGGTATCACACCTGGGTCTACGATACGTGCATTAGCTGTTTGTAAAGAACCGGTTTCAGAGGTTTCACGAATACGCTTTAAAAACGTATCGTATAACGTTCGATTACCTTTCACTTCTCGCACATAACTGCTTAGGGCAAATTCAGTTCTATTGATTACCGTTACTTCTTCTTTGGCTTTTTTAAGGGCTTTTTCTAGGGCCTTTTCTTGCACTTGGGCGGTTAAAAAGTCATTTTTAATACCACTGGCTAGGCGCTTCATTTGCACTAACATGGAATTTTTCACGGCCAACAAATCAGACTGAGCAGCAATCATGCGCGGATGCTTGGCTCCGTAACGCTTAGAAAGTTCAGCCACTTTTAACTCGGCAGCCGACTCATTTTCACGTAATTTAATAACCAAAGGATGACGCAGTATCACAGGTAAGCCACTTAAACTTTCAAAATTTATCTCTTTAATATTTTGTAATTGCTGGTAAGTACTTTGAAACTCTAAGCGATTGCTGCGGGCATCTACCAGTTTTTCAGTAATGTGATCTAACTCTTTTGCGATTAAGGTACCCACCCCTTTAACATCAACCAATTGGTTTTTGTCACGAAAGCCTTGTAGTTTATCTTCCGATTCATTTAGGCGATTCTTCAAGCCCCCCATGCGCTCCGATAGCCAATCTACTGCTTGTTTTGTTAAGCCCACCTTGGCCTCTAACTGAGATTGAATATACGCGGTAGCCACTGCATTAGATGCTTTTGCAGCCAATTGTGCCGATTCACTTTCTACCGATATTTTCACCAACTGGGTTTTACGCACCGGTGAGATGGATATTTTTTCCCAAAAGCTATCTACGGTTTTAGCCAGTATTTGCTCTTTTGTTAAGGGCTCAGATTCCCCTAACAACATTTCTTTAATAGAAAAGCCTTTGGCATTACTAGAATGAGCTGGGTTGTATTCAGCTACGTTTACTAGGTTTAATTCCTTCACGACACGCTCAGCTAAAGCACGGGACTTTAAAATTTCAAACTGAGTCAGTAAATATTCCGAGGAATTACCAGACATGCCATACACTTCTTCAATAGACAGAATACGGGCTTCTTCTGATTCGATGAGCAAGGTGGTAGTGGCACTGTACTTAGGGGTTAATGACAACACCACTAATACCGAAATAATGGTGGCCACTAATGATAATGCGACAATTTTTTTAAGTTGGCGACGTACCACATGCCAATAATGGGCGAGGTCAATCACTTCTACTGCGGAGGGTTTATTCATAACATTTACTTCTAGCTTATATCCGTATTTAAAAGAAACTTTGTTCAACCGTTACAACATCACCTGGCTGAATAACATCAAACAGTTTCACTTGTTTCTTTTCTATGTTTTCCATTTTATCAACGCCTGCAGATTGATCCTGCACCACATAAATACTGTCTTTAGAAGCGCGCTCGGTAAAACCACCGGAAATAGTAATGGCTTTATCTACAGTTAGCCCTGGGTGAAAAGGATAGCTGCCAGGTTTTTCCACTTCGCCACTCACATAAAAAGGACGATACTCCACAACCGAAACCGTAACACTTGGGTCAATAAGGTAAGGGCCTTTAAGGCCTTGTGTTAATTTTTTCTCTAAACCTTTTGGGCTTAAACCAGAGACTTCTATGTCGCCCAGTAAAGGAAAAGCAATTTGACCAGACAGACCGATTCGCACTTCAAGTGTTAAATCTGGTTCGTCGTAAATGGCAATGTGAATAAGATCACCGGCCCCCATTTTATAATGAGTAGACTCAGAATTAGAGCCCGCTTCAGATAGACTCAACTGAGAAAAAACCAATAACAATAAACCGCTCAGCAAGCGAACCATAACTTCATCCTGTAATTAAATACGTCTATGGCTTTCCAAAGCCCAAAAAAAAACGGCCTTAAAATAGGCCGTTTATTATACAATAACGAAGGTGGCTTTATAAGGCTAAAGTTAAACCTAAGCTAAAGATATTTGCTTCTGAATCTAGGTTGGCAACATTAGAGTTACGCTCTTCAAGATCGTAAGCAACTGTCACATCTAAGAAGCTTTTAGGTGAGTAAGTTAGCTGTGCACCATAAGCTGTATTAATGTCATTACGGTCATTTGCTGAGTTTTCGTACTCATCTTCACCATAGCTTGCTTTAATACCCGCAGATACAAAGTTAGTGTATTCGTGATCCCAAGATACAAGTGAATAAGAGCTATTGATAAAGTCACCGGCACCTGAGGTTTCAGCACTTGCTTGAGAAGTAAACACAGTAACCGTTGAGTAGCTTAGTGGCTGCCAAGTAAGGTTACCTTCCCAGTTAAGGTTCGTTTCGGTATCGGTACCGGCTTGATCGAATTCACGCTCGCTTACACCAATTTTAAATTCGCCAGTGGTGGCACCAGAAATATCCCAGCTCGCACCCACAAGAACAGTACTTTCAGCTCCTTCGCGATCAGCTGCATCGGCATGCTCATAGCTAATATCAGTATTAGTTACCTTAACCAATAGATCAGTTGCAGAACTAACAATGTAAGAAAGCTGCGCAGCTAAATTGATTTTATCGTGTTCACGAGTTTTAGTGTTTTCTTCATTGTTATCGTAACGCTTCTGGTAGCTTTGAGCAGAAAGATCAAGATTAAATGGAGCTGACTCACTACCAAAAGTATAACCAACACCAGCGGTGATTTCATTGAACTCATCTGGCTTAGCGTAGCTAATACCATTAAATTCAAAGCCCTTTGCAGAACCACGCGCATCGTGACCTACATTATAAATTGCATCAGCAGTTAGTTGGTTACGGGCGTTAAGCTCATAGTCACCACCAACAGATAGGTTTTGATCAACGTAATCGTCATCACTGTTTTTGTCGTAAATGCCTTGCTCTAATGTGTAAGAACTGTCGAGCTTAAATTGACCCATGTCACCTTGTAACGCAAAAGAAGGCGCTACACGAGTAAGGGTAGAGCTAACTACGTTGCTGTCTTGAGCATAAATATTATCATTGCTCTCAATAGTGGTTTCTACGTTAGGCAACAAAGTAAAACCGCTGCCCATGGCCACACCAACAGGTTGAACGGCAAAAGACTGCGCACTAACTAACGCAATGGCTAACGGGGATAGCTTCCAAGCACTCATATTGAACTCCAAAATTGAACGTATAAAAAATCTGCGTGAATACTAAATGCAGTTGTGAACTTTGTCACCCTCTAATCGACCAAAAAAACATAAAAAACTTGATATTTATTTTTTAGCGACTACAGAAAGTTTATTTAAAAATAAAAAACGCATTATTAGCACCCTCAATATCAAGCCTACTAATAAACCTGCCACCCCAAATGCGATATCTTGCCAATCAAAATGACGGGAGCTTATGAAAAACTGATGAAGCTCATCAAGCAGCAATGCGAATACTAATAACAGTAGGGTGAAAAACGTAACTATTACTTTCGGCAAACGCCCATGATTAAAACCCCATACCACTGGCCAAACTAAAAGAGATAACAGCAGGGCTAAAAAAAAATGCTCAAGCTTATCACCCCCCAGACTCGCCTCTATAAAGGCAAGTTCTGGCGTAAATATTTTTAGTGACTTAAAGATTGTTAAAGCCGCTAAAAATACAGCATAAAAAATAAACAACAAAAAATTTAATTTACTTTTCAATGTCACTTAATTTTATCTAGCCTCCGCAGCTAAGCCTGTATATTGAGCATGCTTTAGGCTAATGCACATGACTGCCAACAAACCCTTTGAAGACCGTTAAGAACACTATTCGTATATCCATCCAAAGGGACCAATTGCGAATGTATTCTAAATCGTGATCAACTCGGCCTTCCATTTTATCAAGGGTATCGGTTTCACCCCGAAAGCCATTAATTTGCGCCCAACCGGTAATACCCGGCTTAACCTTATGGCGCAACATATAGTAAGAAATAAGCTTACGGTATTCTTCATTATGGGCCACAGCATGGGGGCGAGGCCCCACCACCGACATACGGCCTTGCAAAACATTAATAAACTGCGGCAGCTCATCTAAAGAAGTTTTACGAATAAATGCCCCCACTGCTGTAATGCGTGCATCCCCTTTTGTGGCTTGCACCACTTTATCGCCATTATCCATGGCCGTCATACTGCGGAATTTCCACACAAGAATTTTTTTACCGTCTAAACCGTAACGCACTTGCTTAAAAATAACCGGCCCAGGGGAGGTAAATTTAACGGCAGCCGCAATGAATAACATGGGAATGGCAATAAATACCAATACAGCCAAAGAGAAAGAAATATCAAATAAACGCTTAAGTGTGTCGTTAAACCCTAAGATAGGCGTTTCGTATACGCTGACGGTTTGCATATTACCCACAGACCCCATACGAGCATGCAACAAATTATAGGTAAAGAAATCGGGGATAATATGAATGCTGGCGGTGGTATCGCCACACTCTTCTAAAATATGGGCAATGCGCTCTTGAGCTTTAAGAGGCAGGGCAATAAATAAAATATCGTACTCGCCTGATCGCGCTTTAACCAACAAGTCTTCAAGCGTGCCCTCAATTTTGTCACTAGAAAAATCTTCAGCGATACGCTTGGGGCAGCGATCGTCAAAAAAACCATCAAAGCGAATACCAAATTCAGGATGCTGTTGCAGCTGAGCTTTTAATTTAAGGCCGCATTCGTTTAAGCCAATAATTGCCGCCCGCCGGGTATTGTAGCCTTTCGCTCGCATGGCATTTAATACTTGGCGAAACAATAAACGCCAACCACACAATAATAAAGTGGTGGCCAGCATCCAACTGCCAAGGGCTACCCGAGAAAACGATTCACTGATTTTTGCAAAAAAGCCCACCAGTAAAATAAGCATACACACCGCCACCCAAGAACCAGAGGTGACTAAGATCATGCGTAATACGGAATCGGTTCGCCAAGAACGGTAAACTCCCATGGCTTCAGCAAACAAAATAAAGCCCAAACAAGCAATAGACATGGCTGAGAAATAAAGTAACCCAAGCTCAATTCCATAAGCTTTTGTGGCTACAGATAAACCAATCACAATAAAAAGAATATCTATAATGCGGTAACCCAAGCCAAAACTACCTTGATGCGCACGAATCAATCCCTGTCCACTCATAACACCTCCCTGTCAAGAATAATTATTGGATATTGTAAAAAGTGGGCATTATGTCACGCTTGCAATAATTGTCTACCCTTTAATAACACTGCATAATGCGCGTAATTTTAAGCACCTAGGGATAAATTATGATTTTAGTCACCGGCGGAGCCGGCTACATAGGCAGTCATACTTGCATTGAATTATTACAAAATGATTTCAATGTGCTGGTAATAGACAATCTAATGAATTCAAGTTTTGAAGCCCTTAAGCGCGTTGAAAAAATCACCGGTAAATCGGTTGGCTTTATAGAAGGCGATGTACGTGATAACGCATTAATGAAACAAATTTTTTCAAATTACCAAATTGAAGCCGTCATTCATTTTGCTGGACTTAAAGCAGTGGGTGAATCTTGTGCTCTACCACTTAAATATTACGACAACAACATCAACAGCACATTGGTTTTGTGCCAAACCATGGAAGAGGCGGGCGTTAAAAAATTAGTGTTTAGCTCTTCCGCTACCGTTTATGGCGACCCATCACCTGAAAC
The DNA here is from genome assembly GCA_913058575.1 of uncultured Bermanella sp. Taxonomy (GTDB): domain Bacteria; phylum Pseudomonadota; class Gammaproteobacteria; order Pseudomonadales; family Oceanobacteraceae; genus Bermanella. Next base: position 95,658 of record CAJXRF010000004.1, on the reverse strand, counting down.
CTTACCATTAACAGAGCAAGCAGCGCTGTCTGCCACCAATCCCTATGGACGCTCGAAACTAATCATTGAAGAAATGCTGCGTGATTTACCTGCAGCTGACAAATTAAATAATGCAAACCCTTGGGGCATTGCCATACTTCGTTATTTTAACCCTGTGGGCAACCACAAGTCAGGCACACTAGGGGAAGACCCTAGTGGCATACCAAATAATTTAATGCCATTTATTACACAAACAGCAATCGGCCGCAGGAAAGAGCTCTCTGTATTCGGTGATAACTACGACACCATTGATGGTACAGGGGTGCGCGATTATATTCATGTAGTTGATCTAGCTAAAGGACATGTAAAGGCCGTAGAAAAATTACTATCGAATGAAGGTATTAATGGCGCTCAAGCCTATAACTTAGGCACCGGCAGCGGTGTTAGCGTACTACAAATGGTTAAAGCATTCTCCGAAGAAAATAAAGTTACCATTGCCTATAAAATAGTGGATCGTCGCCCTGGTGATGTCACCGCCTACTATGCCAATGCAGACAAAGCACAAAAAGAATTAAACTGGACCACTGAGCTAACCCTAAATGACATGGTTAAAGACAGCTGGAATTGGCAAAGCAAAAATCCCAATGGCTACCAACAGTAATTTTTATACCTGCTAAATTCCACCAACTGAAAACAAAAAGCCCGCTAAAAAATATTTTTAGCGGGCTTTTTAATATTTAAATAGTTAAAACTCTTAAACCAATACTAGGTTATCCCTGTGAATAAGCTCTGGTTCATCCATGTAGCCTAAAATAGAGGCTATATCTTTACTGTCTTTTTTTAGTATTTTTTGAGTTTCCAGCGCACTGTAATTAACCAAGCCCTTGGCAATTAAATCACCTTTTGAGTCAACGCAGGCTAACACTTCGCCGCGATTAAAATCCCCCGTCACGCTTACTGCTCCTACTGGCAATAAGCTTTTACCTTTATCACGCAAAGCCTTTACCGCACCGTCATCCAACGTAAGCTCACCACGAGTTTGCAAGTGCCCAGCAATCCATTGTTTACGCGCCACCATAGGCTCTTGATCACTGTTTAACAATGTTCCTAGTACCTCACCATTTTGCAGGCGCGTTAAAATATTTTCAATTCTGCCACCCACTATGACACTGCACGCACCAGAGCGAGCCGCCAGTTTTGCTGCACGCACTTTCGTAACCATGCCACCACGACCGAGCGCACCACCGTCGCCCGCCATGGCATTAATAGCAGGGTCTTCTGCGCGAGCACTTTCAATTAACTTGGCACTTTTATCTTTGCGTGGGTCCGCGGTATACAACCCATCTTGGTCGGTAAGCATAATCAATGCATCTGCCTCCACTAGGTTTGCCACCAATGCCCCTAAGGTATCGTTATCACCAAAGCGAATTTCATCGGTAATGACTGTGTCATTTTCATTAATGACTGGCACCACGTTTAAATCAATTAAGGTTTTTAATGTGGAGCGTGCATTTAAATAGCGGGTGCGGTTACTTAAATCAGCGTGGGTTAATAATACCTGAGCGGTATTAAAATTATGACGAGAAAAATTAGCCTGATAACATTGCACTAAACCCATTTGCCCCACCGCGGCGGCCGCTTGCAATTCATGCAGTGCACTTGGGCGTTTTTTCCAACCTAACCGTGTCATGCCTTCTGCCACCGAGCCCGAAGACACCAACACTATTTCAATACCTTGCTGCTTAAGCACTGCAATTTGGTCAACCCAACCAGCAATGCCATCTTTATTTAAGCCAGCACCATCATTGGTCAGTAAAGCACTGCCAATTTTAATGACGATGCGCTTGGCACTTGTAAGAGCTTGGCGGGACATAATATTTTCTACGTTTAATGTTTGGTTGCTAAATTGACTACAAAAAAACTCAAAAAAATAGCCGGGTAAACCCAGCTATTTTGTGCGACTTATTCGTGTGTATAAATAAATTCTGTACCACTGCCATCATCGCTATCGTCGTCTTCATCATCTTCATCTTGGCTAGACAACTTATCTGCTTTACGGGCAGCACGAAACTCATTGCGGCGCTCGGCTAATTCTTCCATGCGCTCGCGGGCTTCTTCTTCTACCTGGGCACGATGCTCTTGTTCTTGCTCTAGCACTTCTGGATTTTCAATAGCGGCCTGAGCGCGCTCGTCTAAGAAGCTCATAATATCAAAGCATATCTGCTCGGTGCCATCTTTGCTAATCGCTGAAATCTCATACACAGGCCCCGTCCAGTTAAGCGCGTCAGTCACCTCTTTACAACGAGCTTTACGCTCGTCTTTTGGAACAAGGTCTAATTTATTTAATAATAACCAACGCTCACGATTCACAAGTTCTGGGCTGAATTTTTCAAGCTCATCAATGATGGTTTGTGCATTTTGCGCAGGAGTAGAACCATCAAATGGGTTCATATCTACCACATGCAATAAGATACGGGTACGCACTAGATGCTTTAAGAAGCGAATGCCTAAGCCCGCCCCTTCTGCAGCACCTTCAATTAGCCCTGGAATATCGGCCACCACAAAACTTTTATGCTTAGCAACACTTACCACACCCAAGTTCGGCACCAGAGTCGTAAATGGGTAGTCGGCTACTTTTGGTTTAGCGGCAGAAACTGCACGTATAAAAGATGACTTACCTGCATTAGGTAAACCCAGCATGCCCACATCGGCAATTACTTTCATTTCGAATTTTAAGTTACGACTTTCACCCATAGTGCCCTGAGTGGTTTGTCGTGGGGCGCGATTCACTGAGCTTTTAAAATGTATATTACCCAAGCCACGCTGACCGCCTTGCGCTACTTTTAATTCTTCGCCATCTTCAGTTAGATCACCCAACACCTCTAAAGTGTCTTCATCTATTACTGTGGTACCCACTGGCACCTTTAAATATAAATCTTCACCTTGGCGGCCGCTCATTTCGCTGCCCATTCCACCTTGACCAGTTTCAGCTTTATAACGGCGCACATAACGGAAATCCACTAAGGTATTTACTTGAATGTCCGCTACTAAAAATACACTGCCCCCATGGCCTCCATCGCCGCCATCTGGGCCACCTTTAGGAATATACTTCTCACGGCGAAAGCTCAGGCAGCCATTACCACCTTTACCGGCTTCTACACTGATACTTGCTTCGTCAACGAATTTCATATTTTTCCAGATGGGTTACGTGTATTTGCTTTTCACTTTTGCGAAGATTTTACACTTCACCAATAAAAACTTTACTGCAATTTTAGAGCTTTTAATCTTGTACATTTGCACTATAAATAGCGAGCTCCAGATAATATAAAAACCATTATCTGCCCTGCACTACCCTAAAATATTGCTCCTGCAATTTTAGAGCTTTTAATCTTGTACATCTGCACTATAAAAATAGCGGACTCCAGATAATATAAAAGCCATTATCTGCCCTGTACTACCCTAAAATATTGCTCCTGCAATTTTAGGATACCGTACATCCTGTACGTACCAATAGAATTTGCTCCTGCAATTCTATGACACTTTATATCCATACATCCTGTACGTAAAAAGCCCTGTGCTGTTAGGCGACAGGGCTTTCTTACAGCTTCATCTTGGTAAGATTAGCTCGCTTTAGAAACGATGCTAACTTGCTTACGGAAGATTTGGCCTTTCTTTTCAAACTGAACGTAACCATCAGCCTTTGCGAACAAAGTATGGTCGCGGCCCATGCCTACGTTATCACCTGCGTGAACTTTCGTTCCGCGCTGACGAATAATGATTGATCCAGCTGTCACGAACTGACCACCGAAAGCTTTAACGCCAAGACGTTTACTTTGGGAATCGCGACCGTTATTAGTACTACCACCGGCTTTTTTGTGAGCCATACCTTTTCTCCTTCACAGACACATCACCGTTACCAACAATAAGTCCGCTTTTGATTCGTGTTCACCTTAATCTACCGTTTTAACTACAGAGGTGATTAAGGCCGTTCAATTCAATGAAAATTAAGCAGAAATGCCAGTAATTTTCAATTCAGTGAACCACTGACGGTGGCCCATTTGCTTCATGGAGTGCTTCCGGCGACGGAACTTGATGATCTTCACTTTCTTGTGACGACCATGAGCAATAACTTCAGCAGTTACTTTAGCGCCTTCAACAACTGGCTGACCGATTTTAACGTCGTCGCCGTTGCCAATTAGAAGTACTTTTTCTAGAGCAACTGTTTCACCAGTTGCTGTTTCAATTTTTTCTACTTTAAGGGTTTGACCCTCTTCAACACGGTACTGCTTACCGCCAGTTACGATCACTGCGTACATATTTCGTCTCCAGGACTTAATTTTACACGCTTGCACTGGGTTGTTACTTAGCCTACTTCTATGAACTGCGCTTTGGCGGCTCTATTGTAGGGAACAAGTCCAACAAGTCGGGCGCGGATTATATAGTAAATAAATATGGATAGCAAAGCAGGCAAGCCTTAAAACAACCCAGCCCCTGCTGTGCGAGCCTTTTTCCATTAGGGTTATGTCATCAAATGCCACTTTTTTGGGGTTTTTCATGCCATTTTTAGCCCTGTGCCTTGCCTCTTTAGGCCCTCCTCATTAGGATACGTGCCTCTTTAAAGAAAGTGGTCGTACATGTTAGTCAAAGACATTTACCAGGTTGTAGAGCAGGATTTTCTGCTGGTAAACCAATTAATCATCAAGCAGTTACACAGTGACGTGCCATTGGTTGAAAAAATTGGCCAGCATATTATAGAAAGTGGCGGAAAACGCATGCGCCCCTTATTAGTGCTACTCGCAGCCAAAGCGTTGGGTTACACGGACAATAACCAAGATAATAACCACGCCTTACTAGCTTCTATTATAGAGTTTTTGCATACCGCCACACTCTTACATGATGACGTTGTGGATATCTCTGATCAACGCCGTGGCAAAGCCACTGCCAATGCCAAGTGGGGAAATGCCCCAAGTGTATTGGTTGGGGATTTCTTATACAGCCGCGCTTTTCAAATGATGGTGAACCTAGGCTCACTAAAAATAATGGATACACTCTCCCAAGCCACCTGCGTCATTGCAGAGGGTGAAGTGTTGCAACTTATGAATGTTAAAAACCCAGATGTAAACGAAGATAAATACCGCGATGTAATTCAGGGTAAAACCGCCATGCTCTTTGAAGCCAGCTCTCATTCAGCTGCCATACTGGCCAATGCCAATACAGAGCAAGCCGAGGCATTACGTTTATATGGCCATCATATTGGCATGGCCTTTCAATTGGTCGATGATGTATTGGATTACGTGGGAGACGCCAAAGAATTAGGCAAGGACGTAGGTGATGATCTTGCTGAAGGCAAGCCAACACTGCCCCTTATATATGCCATGCAGCACGCTCCACAAGATCAAGCACAGCTCATTCGCGCCGCCATTCGTAAAGGGGGCACTGAAGAGCTCACTGAGATCATTAAAATAGTTCAAAGCTGCGGTGCCATTGATTACACCAACGAAAAAGCCCAAGAGCACGTGGTGCTGGCTAAGCAAGCTATCAATCTATTGACCGATTCTGATGCCAAGTCTGCCCTGATGGCCTTAGCCGACCTTGCCATTGAGCGCACACACTAACATTATGGCCAGCCGTTAAATCGCTGGCCGCATTTCCTTTTTAGTCGAACCTCTTCGCATCTTTGTAATCTTAATTCTTGTAGTATATTTCTAATGGCGCTGATTTTTAGCCGACCTACATCACCAAACCCAAACAATACTGGCAACGAGAAACGCACACATGATGGTTCGTTTAATATTTTTATTCACTTTACTCATACCCCTTATGAGTTGGGCGGGCTTATTTGAGCGTGATACCGCCATTCCTGTCGAAAAGGCCATTCAGCTAGACAGTCAAACTCTAGATGACAACTTAATGGTTCAATTCAATTTGGCCGAGCAGGTATATTTATATCGTGACCGCATAAAAGTCACCTTAGAGGATGGTTCAAGCTATCAGCAGTTCGCTTTTAAAGAGGAAGCGAAAACCATACAAGATCCAAGTTTTGGAGAAGTATTTGTATTTTTCAATCAAGCCACACTCCTTATTAATCGCAGCCTGCTGCCTGCTCATACGCAATCCATCACATTAAAATACCAGGGGTGCGATAAAGCCATTGGTCTATGCTACCCCCCACAGAAAGTTACCCTAGCCGTATCAGCAAATTCACCACTTAGCACTGAAATGCCAGCTCAAAAGCAAGACACAAGCATTGCTGATTTGAACGATGCCAGCAGTATTCAAGGATTTCTAAACAATGCAGGCGCCTTGGCCGTTGTGGCCACCTTTTTACTATTAGGCATCGGACTAACTTTTACTCCTTGCGTGCTGCCCATGGTGCCTATTCTTTCAAGTGTGATTGCCGGACAAAAAAATCTAACGCCGCGTAAAGGCTTTATGCTCTCAAGCGCGTATGTACTAGGTATGGCCATCACCTTTGCTTTAGCTGGCATGTTGGTGGGCTTAATGGGCGCGCGCTTTAATATCCAAATTTACATGCAGCAGCCTGTGGTTCTTGGGGTGTTTGCCGGGTTATTTGTCTTACTGGCTCTGGCCATGTTTGGATTTTACGAGATTCGCTTACCGCGCTTTATTCAAGAGCCATTAGACAACCTTAACCAGAAGCAAGATGGTGGCGGGCTTATCAGCGTTTTTCTCATGGGGGCCATCAGTGCCATTGTGGTAAGCCCATGTGTTACCGCCCCCTTAGCAGGCGCGCTGGTTTACATAAGCACCACAGGGGATGCTGTACTGGGTGGCTTCGCGCTATTTGCCCTTGGCCTTGGCATGGGTCTTCCACTCATTGCCATTGGCACAACAGGCGCTTCGGTTTTACCCAAAGCCGGCATGTGGATGGATAAGGTAAAACACTTTTTTGGCGTCTTGCTACTGGCGGTTGCCTTATGGATTCTAGGGCGAGTATTACCTGAAGATATTTACATGGCAGGCTGGATTGTATTGTTAGGCTGTTACTCTGTGGTGCTAGGCGCATTTGAAAGTGCTCAAACCTCTGTGCAACGCTTCATTAAGGGCTTGGCGCTGCTCGCTTTTGCCTTGGCAATATTATTGATGTTTAATCTCGTCACTCAAGGAAATACAATAGCGCAGCCTACCACTGGCGCTGCTGGCACATCTCAAAACACGCAGCAAAACAGCAAGGATATATTCACCACCATTACGACCGAAGCCCAGCTAAACACACTGCTTAGCGACGCCCAAGACTCTGAAAGATTAGTCATGGTGGATGTTTATGCCGACTGGTGCATTGAATGCAAGATAATGGCAAAAACCTTATTTGCAGACCCTGACATTCAAGACCAGCTAAGTCACTTTGATACCATTAAACTAGACATCACTGAGTTCAATGATTTTCATAAAACTTATTTAGAATCGAATGGAATATTTGGGCCTCCTGCATTACTTTTTTATGGGCTAGATGGCAACACCATTAAGGAAGCACAAGTATTAGGGGAGATCAGCAAGGCGGATTTCTTAATGCACCTTGATCAATTTGATTACTAACGCTTGCCCACGCAGCTAGGACTATAAATCGATTTCAGGAGCTATATTACTTAGCCTCTGAAATCGAAAGATACGACCAACAACCCCCCTACATACCTTTCGCCTCGCTCCTGAGACTCAATATACGACCTCCACGGACGGTGGAAATGTCCATTTTGTAAGAAACAAAAATTGACCGCCCATCCCTGGGCACACCTTTCGTTTTGCTCCTGAAAACTCAAGATACGACCACCACGGACGGTGGAAATGTCCATTTTGTAAGGAACAAAAATTGACCGCCCATCCCTGGGCATAAAAAAAGCCTGCATAAGCAGGCTTTTTTACATCCAATAGACAGATAGATTTATTTATCTGCTTTCTTAGCTGTGGTCTTTTTTGCTGTCGTTTTCTTGGCTGTCGTTTTCTTCGCTGTCGTTTTCTTAGCGGTAGTCTTCTTAGCCGTAGTTTTCTTGGCTGTCGTTTTCTTCGCTGTCGTTTTCTTAGCGGTTGTTTTCTTAGCCGTGGTTTTCTTAGCGGTCGTCTTCTTAGCCGTGGTTTTCTTGGCCGTCGTCTTCTTCGCTGTGGTTTTCTTAGCAGTGGTTTTTTTAGCGGTTTCTTTCTTAGGAGTCTCTTCAGACTCTTCAGCTTCTACTGCTTTTTTAGCTACTGCTTTTTTGGCTGTTGTTTTTTTAGCCGGTGCTTTTTTAGCAGCAGGCTTTTCATCAGCTTTCGCTGAAGGTAAAACACCAGACTTAACAAATTCAGCTAATTCTTCCATGCGCACTTTTTGAGCGGCATTTAAGTTTCCAAGCTTGTTAATGTTCTGAAGACGCTTAAGCTCTTTCTTGCCTTCAGCAATTTTTTTCTTCAGCTCTTTCTTACCTTGAAACTCTTCCTTTAGTTTTTCTTGCTCTTCCTTGTAGCGAGCTTCCCGCTCTTCTTGCTGCTTAATTAAATCTTTTTGCTGCTCACCACGGGAACCATTACGTTCACTACGAGCTTTAATACGCTTCTCTTCTAAAGCTTCTAATTCAGCTTTACGAGCTTCACGCTCAGCTTTTAGACGCTCTTGCTCTTCGGTATCAACTTCTTGTACTTCATTTTCTTCTGGTTCAGGTAAACCGCCTCCCAAAAGCGCTTCTAGAGCCGCTATTTGGTCAACAATGCCTTCACCTTCGCCTTCGATGGTTTCTTGCTGTTTCAGTATTTTATTGTAGGTAGGACGTTTCTGTGAATTTTTTGAACGCTTGCCAGGTTTAGCCATGAATCAGATGCTCGGTCCTGAAGATAATTTTAAAGGTGTATATAAATCGCGCGAGATTATAACCACTTTCGAGCAATAGAACAAAACTAATACAGTAAAATAACAAAATACTGGTCTACTTAGGAACGTTATCACCGGAAACTGGGGGTAAACCTCAATTTTATCGACGATATTATTTTCAAGAAGAGCAGTATTAAGACTAATTAAAGTCCATAAAAATGTATTCTGCCTGTTTTTTGATCAGTTTAATTAGCAATATACTTTGAGTTTTTACTAATGAGGCATTTCACTTAAGAGGTAACTGAACCTCTTAAGTGAAATAAACCACACCATTAACCAAGGCTTTCGCCTTTCATTTGCTGGTCGGCGTGATAAGAAGAGCGCACCATTGGGCCACTGGCTACTCGTTTAAATCCCATTTCGGTGGCTAGTTTGCCCAATTCATCAAATTCATCTGGATGAACAAAGCGATCAACGGGTAGGTGATGCTTACTAGGCTGCAGGTACTGACCTAAGGTAATCATGTCGATGTTATGCTCGCGCATATCTTTCATTACCTCAATGACTTCTTCTTTGGTTTCTCCTACCCCAAGCATCAAACCTGATTTCGTTAATACATCGGGCTGGCTTTCTTTATATTTTTTTAATAAATCCAGCGACCATTGATAATCTGAACCTGGGCGTACTTTTTTATAAAGAGATGGCACGGTTTCCAAGTTATGGTTGAACACATCTGGTGGGGTTTGAACCAAAATATCCAGTGCAATATCCATGCGGCCGCGAAAGTCAGGCACCAGCACTTCAATTTCTAGTTTTGGGCTGTTAGCACGGGAATGACTAATGCAATCAGCAAAGTGCTGAGCACCGCCGTCACGTAAATCATCTCTATCTACCGAGGTAATCACCACGTACTTAAGACCCATGTCTGCAATGGCTTCTGCCAGCTCACGAGGTTCATCTTCATTTAAAGGGTTAGGACGGCCATGGCCGACATCGCAAAATGGGCAGCGGCGAGTACAAATATCACCCATAATCATAAACGTGGCGGTTCCACCACCGAAACACTCACCAATATTAGGGCAAGCTGCTTCTTCGCATACGGTATGCAAACCATGCTTGCGTAGCTTTTGTTTAATTTCACTGATTTTCGGACTGGCAGGAATGCGCACACGTATCCAGTCGGGCTTACGTGGCATGATCTCAGTGGGAATCACTTTAATTGGAATACGAGCAACTTTTTCAGCGCCGCGTTTTTTCACGCCCTGCTTTTTATCAACTTTGGTTTTATTATTTTCTGTGCTCATGGCAATTTATCACCTAAATCTTGCCTGCCTTGGTAGGACAGACAATTTGTTAACTGCTCGGCCAATTCATGGCCAATGGCCGTAATATCGGGCTTATCTATAAAGTCGGCCATTTGGGTCATGACCATTCCCGCATAACCACAAGGATTAATGCGATGAAAAGGCTCTAAATCCATATCTACGTTTAAAGCCAATCCATGGAAGCTAAAACCTTTACGAATTCGTAAGCCTAGAGAGGCTATTTTACTTTCACCGGCATATACACCCGGTGCATCTTTTTTGGGGTAGGCGGCAATTTGGTGCTGCGCCAATAGAGCCACAAGGCTATCCTCTATGGCAGTTACCAATGAGCGCGGACCTAGGTCTAATCGCCTTAAATCCACCATGATATACGCTGTAATTTGCCCAGGGCCGTGATAAGTCACCTGTCCGCCTCTATCGGCCTGTATAACTGGTATATCACCGGTCAATAATAAGTGCTCGGGCTTACCTGCTTGACCTTGAGTGAACACAGGCTTGTGCTGCAAGATCCAGATTTCATCCTGTGTGTGCTCATCACGACGGTCTGTGAATTCTTTCATGGCCTGCCAAACAGGCTCATAGTCTAGACCCTCGCCTAGATAGCGCACCCCAACGTTCATCAAATAAGTTTCCCTTGAGCGTTTTGTGAAGCTCCAACTTCACTATTAATTAAAGCACGACCCGCACACGCTTGTGTTGAATAAGGTCTTTGTGCAGAGCTTCTAGTTGTTCGATGCCGGTGGCGGTAATAAAAAAAGTAATCGATGTAAAACGGCCATTACTGCTTTGGCTTGATTTCATTTTTTTTGTGTTCAAGTCAGGGACATGCCTGAGCATGATATCCACAATGAACACTTCATAATCGTCAGCTGTTTCACCCAAGACCTTTACAGGGTAATTAGGGTGGGGGAACTCAATTTTAGGGGGAGCTGCTTTCTTGGCCATTTACTTAACTGCTATTTCCTATGTGAGCCTGCCTTAATATGATTTCAAAAGCAGGCTGTTTCAAGTGCTTAACTGAATAAAGAATAAAAGAAGAGTTTAATATAATCCCACAATCTTGCGAAAAAGCCTGCTTCTTTAATGTCGTGCAAAGCCACCAAAGGCTTTTCTATTAAGATTTCGCCATCGAGTGACACCTTAATTTGGCCATACTCAACACCTTTACTGATAGGCGCTTTAACCACTTCATCGACACTGTACTCAATGCTTAGGTTGCCCTTCTGGCCACGAGGAATGGTAATCACCGCACCATCCTTCACCCCTAGTGCTAGCTCTTCTGTTTCACCTAACCATACCGGTGCAGTTTGCAGCGTTTCTTGCTGGCCATACAATTCATGGCTTTCAAAATAACGAAAGCCATAGGTTAATAGTTTTTGAGATTCGCTGGCGCGCGCACTGTCTGAACGGGTTCCCATGACCACTGAAATTAAACGCATGCCTTTTTTCTGCGCACTGGCAACAAGGCAATAACCCGCTTCTTCTGTGTGCCCTGTTTTCAAACCATCCACACTTGGATCCTGAAACAACAAACGATTCCGGTTATTCTGTTCGATGTTGTTGTACGTAAACGCTTTTTCTTTATACAAAGGATAATATTCAGCGTGATCATAAATAATGTGCTTGGCCAACTTAGATAAATCACGAGCCGAGCTATGATGCCCTTTAGACGGTAAACCTGTGGCATTATTGTAGTGCGTATTCACCATGCCCAACTGAGCGGCATATTGATTCATTACATCAGCAAACGCATCCTCGCTGCCACTGATGTGTTCGGCCAAAGCAATGCTGGCATCATTACCGGATTGAATAATGACGCCTTTCAACAAATCTTTTATGGATACATTTTTACCTTCTTGAATAAACATACGAGACCCTTCGGCCTTCCAAGCTTTCACGCTGATACGAACCGTTTCTTCTTCTTGAATGTTGCCATAGGCCAATTCTTCGGTCACAACATAACTGGTCATCATCTTAGTTAAACTAGCGGGAGGTAAAACACGGTCAGCGTCTTTTTCCACTAAGACTTTGCCACTGTTGGCATCAATGAGGATATATGACGAAGCCGCCAGCGAGGGGGGCTTAGGAATAATACTGGGAACAGCCAACGACAATTGGGCGGCTACAAACAAAACTACAAATAATAAAATACGCATGGTACAGAATTAATATCAGAATGAAATTGCGAGGCATTGTAGCATGGTGTGGGCGTTTGTTAAGCGAGCAAGTCTAGCTCTTGGCAAACGTTCACTTCATATTAAGGAAAATGCCCTAGACAGGGCATTAAAGGCTTAAAGGCAGTAACAAACCGGGCTGAATTTGGTGAGACTTTAAGGTCGACTGTATCTCTTTAGCGTGTTTGATCGACACAGGTCCAATACGTACTTTATGTAGGGTTTTTCCTTCGTTGGCTGCCTGACTTAAATACACGGGGGCCTTGACGATATTTGATAAGGTATTTTTAAATTTAACGGCTGATTGCTGGGCAGAAAAAGCCGCTATTTGCAGGTGTCTGTTTTTAGCTTCTAGCGCTTCTTGAGCGCTTAGCGGGGCAGCCACTAACTCTACTTTTACTTGAGCCGTCCCTTTATTTGCATAACCTAAACGCATGGCTGCCGCATATGACAAATCAATTAAACGATCGCCATGAAAAGGGCCGCGGTCATTTACACGCACAATTAAACTTTTTTTATTTTTAAGATTCGTCACCTTTACATAACTAGGTAAAGGCAAAGACTTGTGGGCGGCACTGAACTTATAAACATCGAATATTTCGCCATTGCTGGTTTCATGGCCATGGAATTTCTGACCATACCAAGAAGCGGTACCTATTTGACTGTATTCGCGTAAGCCTTTCAACACTTGGTAGGTTTGGCCCCATACCTCGTATTCATCCGCATTACCTCGGCGACTTAAAGGCTGGCGGACTGGTTTGGGCTCAACTAAATGTTCAATATTTTTATAGGAAGGCGTGCTATCAACATCTTGCTGGTAACGAGATACTGTACACCCCTGCAGCAAAAGCACCATTAAGCAGGCAAGCTTCAAGCCCCTAAACATTATTTTGTCAAAGCCTGGCTTAACTCATATACAGCCCGCGCATATAAGCGACTATGGTTATAGCGAGTAATAACATAGTAGTTTTTATAAGCTAACCAGTATTCCATGCCATCTTCATTTTCATAGCGAAATAAAGCTGCGTCACGTTCTTGCTGTCCTTTAGGGACATTAACACCGCGCTCTTTCCACACTTGTAAGTTACCGTTTAATTTTAAAGACTCATTGGCAAAGTGATCCGCGTCGGTATTATATAATGTCACGCGATCCGCTACGCTTTCGCCTTTTTTCCAGCCATGGCGTTTAAAGTAATAAGCCACACTGGCTATGGCATCTTTACGGTTATGCCAAAGATCTTTAAAGCCATCGCCGTCAAAGTCCACCGCATAACTGATGTAGCTAGAAGGAATAAACTGCCCAAGCCCCATGGCTCCTGCATATGAGCCCTTAATTTCAAGGGGGTCTAAATTGTTAGACCGTACCATTAAAAAGTAATTTTTTAATTCGCGATAAAATAAAGACCGCTTTGGATAATCGAAGGCCAGCGTGGCAAGGGCATCTATCACCCTGTAACTTCCTGTGTTTCGCCCATAAAAGGTTTCAACACCGATAATGGCCGCTATGATTTCACGAGGCACGCCATACTTGGCTTCTACGATATCAAAGGTCTCTTTGTATTCTTGTAAAAAGGCTTTGCCTTCCTTGATTCGTTTAGGCTGGATAAAAATATCGCGATACTCATGCCAAGCTTTCGTTTTTTCAGCTGGACGAGCAATGGCTTTTAAAATGCTTTCTTTACGCTCGGCTTGAGACAATACATTCTTTAACGCGGTGGCGTCATATTGATGCTCTTCCACCATTTCATCAATGAAAGGCTGCATCTTAGGGTGATCCACATAATCGCCCGATGATGAAAATAAACTACCAAAAAGTACTAGCACACTTGCTGAAACCACATGAACCTCTTTAACGCTAAAATTAGTTACAACAGCCAGCTAGATCTGTCTGTGTGTATAAACCGACATTATCACACCAAACGCTGCCATTAGGGTAACGATAGATGTTCCACCATAACTGATCAATGGCAAGGGCACACCCACCACAGGCAATATTCCGCTGACCATTCCAATATTTACAAAAACATATATAAAAAATGTCACGATGAGTGAACCACCCAGCAAGCGAGAGAAACTGTCTCGTGCTCTGGACGCCATATAAAGGCCCCGCATAACAATAAGCAAATACAGAACCAACAACATTAATACACCAATCAAACCTTGCTCTTCAGCAAATACGGCAATAATAAAATCAGTATGGCGCTCTGGTAGAAATTCCAATTGAGATTGCGTGCCCTGCTGCCAGCCTTTTCCTTCAATGCCACCGGAGCCAATAGCGGTTTTACTTTGGATAATATTCCAGCCTGAACCCAATGGGTCTGTTTCAGGGCTCATAAAGGTTAATACCCTTTGCTTTTGATAGTCATGCATCACCCCATACCACATGGCAGGAGCCGCCGCTAACACCACCATTAAAGCCAAAGCAATCCAACGCCAACTCAATCCTGCAAACAACAATACGAATAACCCAGAAGCAGCAATCAAAAGGGAGGTTCCTAAGTCAGGCTGCCTCATGACCAATAGTGTAGGGATAAATATCAGTCCTAGCGCTTGAGCAATGGTTTTTATATTGGGTGGCAATAGTTTAGACGCCATAAACCAAGCGAGCATCATGGGTACAGCAAGCTTCATGATTTCAGAGGGCTGAAACCGAAACACACCAAAAATACTTAACCAACGCTGGGCACCTTTGGCCCCCACGCCCATAACCAATACTAATATTAGTGCCACAATTCCTACCCCGTACATCCAAGGGGCGGCCATCATGAACCATCTTGGGTTAAATTGGGCAATGATGAGCATAATGACTAAACCGATAGTGAAATACACCATCTGCCGCGAAACCATGTGCATGTTCTGTCCACTGGCACTGTATAGAACAAACAACCCGCAACCAATGAGCAATAGCAATAAAGCAAACAATGTGAAGTCGATGTGAATTTTATGCCATAACGAGCGAGTACCGCCCATATTGGAATCGTCTAATTGACGACTAAAGTCACCTGACATATTCAGCTCCATCATCGTCATTGAACATGACGTTACTGATCATTTTTAGCCGCCTTAGATTTTAAAGATGCCAAATAATAATCCGATACGGTTTTAGCAATGGGGCCTGCTGTGCGCCCTGCAGATTCGCCATTTTCAACCACCACTGCAATGGCTATTTCAGGGGCATCCACCGGAGCAAAGCCCACAAATAATGCGTGATCGCGCTGGCGCTCTAATAGGGCTTCTGAATCATATTCTTCATGCTGCTTAATGCCCACTACCTGAGCAGTACCGGTTTTTCCTGCAAATCGATAGGATAAGTTTTCACTCAACTTTCTAGCAGTGCCTTTATAGTGGCTAATAACCCCTTCCATGGCACGATTCATTCGATCCCAGTCATCAGTGTTTTTAATGATCACATCTTCGGGCTTAGTCTCCTCAACCAAGGGCTCAGTACCGATAAATTGCACAAGTTTAGATCTATGCCACTTTCCTTTGGCAGCAAATACACTGGTGGCGGTGGCTAACTGCAATGGCGTAACCAGCATAAAACCTTGCCCTAAACCTAAATTAAGGGTGTCGCCAGCGTACCAAGAACGCTGCCTATGTTGTTTTTTCCAAGCTCTATCGGGTAATAATGCAGGTAAAGCATTTCCAATGTCTAACGCCGTATTTTGACCAAAACCAAATCGACTTAAAAATGGGTGTAACTTATCTATGCCAGTACGAAAGGCCATTTCGTAAAAATACACATCGCAACTTTGAATAATAGCTTGGCGCAAATCAATGCTATGACCATGACCCGTTCGTTTCCAGTCTCGGTATATTCGCTCATCGTTTTCAAGCTTATACCAACCCGGGTCCTCCACCCCTTCTTGCCAGTTAGTGACACCTGATTCTAAAAAACCCAAACCGATAAAAGGCTTCATGGTAGAGCCTGGAGGATACTGACCACGACTGGCTCGATCAAATAAAGGTTTATCTAAAGAGTCACGCAGTGCGTTATAGCTTTTATAGCTAATGCCGTTCACGAATTCATTAGGATCAAAAGAGGGGCTTGAAACCATGGCCAGTACGCCCCCGGTATTGGGGTCAATGGCCACCAAAGATCCTCGTCGCCCTTCAAAAGCTTTCATGGCCGCCTGCTGCAAATTAGCATCAAGGCTTAATGTTAAATTACCACCAGGCTTAGGACTTTGACGCTCTAGCACATTTAAAATGCGCCCTTGGGCATTAGTTTCTACCTTTTGATAACCAACATCACCATGCAATAAACTTTGGTAATAACGCTCAATACCCACTTTACCAATACGCCGTGTCGCTTTGTATTGCACCGCGTCTAGGCTTTTCTTTTCCTTCTCATTCATTTGCCCCACATAACCCAGAACGTGGGCAAAGTCGCTGCCTCTTGGGTAATGACGCACCAGCTCAGCCTCTACCTGTACGCCAGGCATGAAATAACCATTCACCGTGAGTTTCGCAATGTCACTTTCACTAAGGCGATATTTGAGAGTCAGGGCTTCGTAGGGACGTCGCCATTGTTTTAATCGCTTATTAAAGCTGGCTTTTTCATCGTCACTTAACCCAACTATGGTATCGATAAGGGCTAGAGTTTGTTCAATATCATCAATACGCTCTGGCACTAAGGTTAAACTATGACTGGGAAGATTTTCGGCAAGCAGTATCCCGTTTCGGTCAAAGATAAGACCACGGATGGGAGCTACGGGTTGTAATTGAACTCGATTGTTTTCAGATTTACTGGCATAGACCTCATGCTGAGTCACCTGCAGAAAAGCCATACGCCATGCCAACACTATAAATAAGCCGATAACACAGAAAGCAGCTAGATACGCTCGCCGAGCAAATATGTCTTTTTCCTGTGTGGCATCCTTTAAGGCAAAGCTCATTAATTATGGGTCGCTATTCTTATTATTATCGATTGGTTGTTTCTGCTGCGCTAATTAGAGTTATCACAAGTGGCTCATTATTTATGATAAGGATGATTATTCAGGATGGTCCAAGCCCTGTACAGCTGTTCCGCTAGCATGATACGAACTAAGGGGTGAGGCAAGGTTAAAGGGGATAATGACCATTTTTGCTTGGCCAACTTAGTACATTGCGGACTTAATCCATTGGGACCACCCACTAGCAAATCCACGTCTTGCCCTTCCATGCGCCAATTACTCATTTGCTTAGAAAGCTGATCAGTGCTCCAAGGCTTACCCAATACCTCTAATGCCACGCAAGTATTCTGAGGTTTCATGGCCGCTAACATGGCCTGCCCCTCTTGTTCTATGGCTTTATTAATCGGCTGGTTTTTACCACGGTGACCCAAAGGGATTTCCACCAACTCTATGCGGCAATCATGAGGAAGGCGCTTTGCATATTCAGCAAAGCCCTGTTCCACCCATGACGGCATTTTTGTGCCCACTGCAATCAATCGTATGCGCATAACCGTTAGTTAGTCGCTTCCGATTCACCCCACAGGGTTTCTAAATCATAGTATTCACGAGACTGTGCTGTCATAACGTGTACGACAACATCGCCTAAGTCGATCAATACCCAATCACTGTCGCCACGACCTTCAGAGCCTAATGGCATTTCGCCAGCGGCTTTGGCTTTTTCAGATACGTTTTCAGCCAACGCTTGAGCGTGACGGCTAGAGGTGCCTGTGGCAATGATCATGGCATCGGTCACAGAAGTGCGGCCGGTTACATCCAAAACAGTAATATCTTGGGCTTTTAGGTCTTCAAGTGAATTAATCACAAGTTTTTTCAGTGCTGCTGCATCCATTGGATTCAGTTTTCGCCTCGGTAGAGCCCATGCTGCTCAATGTAATCAATGACAGACTGGGGCACATGGTTTTCCACAGTCTCTTGGTTTGCCACTTGCAGACGAATCTGGGTGGAAGATACTGCCACTGGCGGTAAAGCCGTTAGCAGATAACAGCCATAAGGCTGCTTTTTGAACTCGTTAATATCGGTAAAGCATTTTGCAGGCCACTCACTTAAATCTGCCGGCAATTCATCATTTCTTGCCACTACCACTATATTAGCCAGTGTAAATAGTGCCTGCCAGTTATGCCAACTTGTTAGTGATTGCGCAGCGTCGCTGCCCATTATCCATACAAGATGCGCACTTGGCCCTATATTTTGGCGAATACTTGATAGGGTATCCACCGTATAGGTGGCTCCCACACGCTTAGTCTCTTGGTCATCTACTAGCAATTTAGATTCATGACGCAAAGCTAATTCAAGCATGGCTAAGCGATGACACGCACTGCTAGAGCCTTGCTTGTGGTAAGCATCTCCGCAAGGCATTAGATGCACGCAATCATAACCCAATTTATCAGCTAAGGCGTTGGCCGTAAGCAAATGACCGTCATGAATAGGATCAAAAGTCCCACCTAATACCACATATTGCTGTCTATCTTGACACTGAGCCTTAATGACGGATGTGTCCATCACCTAAAACAATCCACTTCTGAGACGTTAAGCCATCAAGCCCCACTGGGCCACGGGCATGAATTTTATCTGTGCTAATGCCTATTTCAGCACCTAAGCCATACTCAAAACCGTCAGCAAAACGAGTTGATGCATTCACCATGACAGAACTTGAATCCACTTGGCGCAAAAATTCACGGGCCTTAGTATAATTCTCACTGATGATGCTATCGGTATGGTGGCTACCATATTTATTAATATGCTTGATGGCTTCGGCCATGTCCGCCACCACTTTAATAGACAATACCGGGCCTAAATATTCTGTGCCCCAATCTTCTTCAGTGGCTTCAATCACGCTGGCTAATATAGCCTTCGTTTTTTCACAGCCTCTTAGCTCAACTTTAAATTCAGCGTAAGCGGTGGCCAATTGTGGCAACGCTTTTTGAGCAACCGATTCAGCCACCAGTAAGGTTTCCATGGTGTTACAGGTGCCGTTTCGGTGAGTTTTAGCATTAATGGCGATGTTAACGGCTTTGCTCATATCAGCATCATCATCAATATAAACGTGGCAAATACCATCTAAATGCTTAATAACCGTTACCTTAGCGTCTTTGCTAATACGCTCAATTAGCCCTTTACCACCGCGGGGCACTACCACATCGACGTACTCAGACATGGTAATCAATTCGCCTACTGCGGCGCGGTCGGTGGTTTCAATTACTTGCACGGTAAATTCTGACAAACCCGCCACTTCCAAACCTTCACGAATACACACAGCCAAGGCTTGATTGGATTCAATGGCTTCACTGCCACCACGTAAGATGGCGGCATTACCCGATTTAAGGCATAAACTAGCGGCTTCTATGGTCACATTAGGGCGTGACTCGTAAATAATGCCTATGACGCCCAAAGGTACGCGCATTTTACCCACTTGAATGCCACTGGGGCGATAATCAAGGTCGGTCATGCCGCCAACTGGGTCTGGTAAGGCTGTTACCTGATGCAAACCTTCTAACATGGCATCAATGCGCGCAGGAGTAAGTTCCAAGCGGTCTAGCAAAGCGGCATCTAAACCGTTTTCTTGTCCGCGGCGCATATCGTTTTGATTCGCAGCAATCAATACTTCACGGCTGTTCTCTATGGCCGTGGCGATGGCTTGCAGTGCTTTGTTTTTTAGCCCTGAATCTGCTTTCGCAATTGCAGCGCTGGCAGCACGGGCTT
Source organism: uncultured Bermanella sp. (assembly GCA_913058575.1). GTDB lineage: Bacteria > Pseudomonadota > Gammaproteobacteria > Pseudomonadales > Oceanobacteraceae > Bermanella. The sequence goes on along the minus strand of CAJXRF010000004.1, from coordinate 75,725 downwards.
GTACGCCAACTTGCTGCATATAGGCTTTAACATCCATTATTGGCCCCTAAAAAGGTCTATTATGAAAGCAGAAGTGAGGTTTATACTCACATGCTTGCCTTCATGGTAATTTAAGAAGAAATAGTTAAGAAAGTGTAATTGGGCGATTATACCCTTATATATTGGCTCCCACCAAATGATGAACAAGAAAAGCATCACTGGTAGGGTGTCTGGGGACAATAATCGCAATTAAGGCTTAATTTAGCCTGCTTAAGCTAGATGAAAACGGACATTCAAATCCTGATGCAAGCGCCCCTAAAAGTGAACCAAGCCAAAATCATTTACAACACCGTCAGTGTCATCACCTTGTTTTTGATCGCCTATCTAAATTACCTGTCATTTGATTACATTATTTCCATTATGACTGGCGCACTGGCCACCGTGCTGGCAGCCAATGCGCTGTATCAAGCAACCATTACAAAAAAACCGAAGACCTTTTACTTAAAGTGGCTATATATGCTCTTGCTGGCCGCATTTATATTTATTGCCTGTGATTACGGCCACGGTAACAATATTTACTGGATATACTTTTACCCCATTGCGGCATTTTTCTTATTCCCCATGCGGCACGCATTATTTCTTTTAATGTGTTATCTGCCCTTAGCGTTCTACATGTTGCTAAATTTCTCAAATCCATTACATCAACCACAAATATTGTTTAGCTTTGCGGTCATCACGACGGTGGCAATATTTTTAGCCATTGTTAAAGCTCGTACCAATCAATTGCTAGAGCCCTTAATAAGCAAAGATCTAGACACGGGTGCGCAAAAAGAGAAGTTTTTAAGGCCCACTCTTTCCACTGAAATCACCCGTGCAGAACGAGAGGGCACTGGTCTTTTATTGATGTACATACAGCTGCAACCTAGCACCACCAATTATCGGCGCGTGCCCCTTTCTTTTTTGCAAAACATATCCAACTGCATTAATGCGGATTTACGTTCTTTTGATCGTTATTACCGGTTACACCTAGATGACTTTGCGATTATCTTGCCTCACACCGCCACTCATGAAGCGCTAAACAAAGCGAAAGCCATGCTGGAAAACATTCCTGATTCGAAACATAAAAAAAATATACAAGTGGGGTTAGCCAGTTTAAACGTAGGCGATACGGCAAACACCTTAATAGACATTGCCAGGCAGGAGTGTGCTTATGTTTTCCATTAGTATGGAAAAAGGACCAGCATTAACACTTTTATATGGGGCTTATGCTGCGGTCAGTGTGATATTAAGTATTAGCCATTACTGGTTTGGCCATTATGATATTTTATTGATTAACCTTGTGACTATTTCGGTTCTCAGTTTTGCGGCCATTTTTTCAAGCATGAACCGTAACCAATCTTACAGTAAGTATATTAACGTATTAACGCTTACCGCCATTGCTTTATTAATGCAATATCAGCTTAGCTTTCAGCCGGACTTAACCATCCAGTGGATTTATACCTTTCCAATATTTGCTTACTTTGCACTGCCCTTGTCTTGGGCCTATGCATTAAACATCACCATGTTATTAAGCAGCTTTTCACAACTTATTTTAATTTACGATTTACAAGTGTGCATTCGACTCATGCTCATATATGTATTAATCGATAGCTGTTCGTTATGTTACGCCTATTTAAATGCAGAAAAGCAAAAGCGCCTTTTAGATTTAGCGGTTACCGACTATCAATCAGGTGCTTATAACAGCCGCTTTTTATTAAATATTTTACATCAAGAAATTGCACGCAGTTTAGTGACCAAGCGCACGCTCTCCTTGTTTGCCATGAGCATAGATGACTACCAGCAAATATTAGAAATTCATGGTCGAGATATCAGCGTGAAAGTGTTAAAGGAATTTCGCTTAAAGTTGGTAACACTATTAAGAGCAGGGGATGAAATTTTCTATAATGGCAAGGGCACGTTTTATATACTATTGCCCAACTGCCCCATGGAAGGCGTCATGGTGTTACGAGAGCGACTACAGCAACACTTAGATGAAATTCATTGGGGGGATGTGGGCGAACTGCAATTGAATACCGGCCTTGCCACTTTAAAGAGTAATGAAAATGCCGAAAACTTCCTGCAACGAGCCAGCGAGCAAGTTCATAAGCAACAGCAAATGACATTAAGAATGCTGGCCTTTAATCATTAGCCTGTGAACCAACAGCTATTATTAAAAAAGGAAAAAGGCGAATAACCAAGTTGTTTTTGTTATCGCCTTTTTCATGCCTAGGGTGCGGCTGAAATCACGGTCTTTTTTTAGCTTAGCCAATGATTTCATAGAGCTTAGAACAAGTTTGCGCAAAAACGCTCTACTTAGGATTATAATTGATATTCACAAACTCCCGACTGACATTATTGGCCGAATCAAATGCTGCCACCTGTAATTCATTATCGCCACGATTAAGACGAACCTTCACATTGAAATGGGTGGTGTATTCGAAATACCCCATGAATATGTCGCCGTCTTCATTCACCACCTGTACCTTTTTAACCCCCATGCCGTTATCAAACGCCATACCACGAATATGCACAATGCGCTTATCACTATTCTCTAGGGTTTCTAATACATGTAAGGCCGGGCCTGTTTTATCAGGGAAGCTGTTTTTATTAAAGGCATTGGTACCGGCTGCTTTTTCTTCAGCGTTACTAAATCCATCGCCGTCACTGTCGTCATCTAGAGTATCGCCTACCCCATCAGCGTCAGCATCGGCAGATTCTTGGGCATTTCGAGGAAAAGGGTCTTGCCAGTTGTTTACGCCGTCGCCGTCAATGTCTAGATCAAAACCATCAGGAATACCATCACCGTCTAAATCACTGGGCTTGCTCTTAGGGTTATTGGGATCAGTTTTGAGCATTTTCTCGTATCGATCGAAAACACCGTCACCGTCTGAATCCACATCTTTAGCATGAGAATAAGAACTAATAAGCCCAAAGAGGCCAAAGGACATTAAAAATAAGGCGAGTTTACCCATGAAAGTGTACCTGCGAGACTGTGCGTCATTGTTATTATTTTGCGCTAGCTTATCAGCCTAGAAGCGAATCTACTACAAAGCTCTAGTAGGACTTCTCGGTTAACATGGGGATATTATCGTTGAGCAATTCATCAAGCTGGTTTTGGCGGATACGAATACACTCTTCATAGGCACTGCGAATGCGCTCTTGAGTTTCCCCCGCCTCTCCATCAATTGAGCTCAGCCATTGTTCAAATAGCCAAATTTCACGGCCCAATTTGTTTTTCAATTCACTATTATTTTTATTATTCATGTGATTAAGCTTCTACTGCTAGCAGTGTAAATCCATTTAATTAAGGATTTTAAAAGGCAAATGTGAAAAATCAAGCAACGGAGTCAATTTGCGCAATTCTTCAGGCGTTTTGCTTAAACTGACTGAATGGCCCCTTTTTACGGTTCACGAAAAAGGGACAACTCAGCCATTCAAAAGAATTACAAGCCTGGGGCAGGTAATTCAGTCGAGCAAAGAATGGCTCGATTTTTAGCATCAACCAGCAAACCAGCCACATCGTTACCGCTGTTGTTCTTTTGAGGGCGCAGCAATAAATGCCCATCTGCACAGAAGGCTTCTTTATTTGAAGACTTAGAAGATACTCGAGTGACTTCAGCCGCCCCCACTACCACCAATTTAAATTCTTCCACCACAGCAGCGTCGTCTGAGCCCACATGCTTTATGTAGCCTTTCATATCCAACAGCACCACAGAAACCACAAAGGCCACCAGTGCTGCCACTATGGCTACTTTAATATCGCGTTCTGTTAACTTCATTTCTTACTTCCTAACTTCACAATCGTATAAGGTTTACTAAGCCTAAAAGTGCTTAGGCTTTAAGAGTTCTTTTCGCCCCAAAAAGGCATGAGCTCTTGCTCGATACCCAAATGGGTCAATATGCGCGCCACCATGAAGTCCACCAAATCTTCCATTGACTTGGGCTCGTGATAAAACCCCGGACTTGCTGGCATGATGGTCACGCCTAAATTGGCAAGCTTTAGCATGTTCTCAAGGTGAATCGCGCTGTATGGCGTTTCTCGAATCACTAAAATAAGCGAACGCTTTTCTTTAATGGCCACATCGGCCGCACGCTCTATCAGGTTATTACTGGCACCCGTTGCTATGGCCGATAACGAACCGGTACTACATGGGCACACCACCATGGGGCCGTTACGCCCAGAACCACTGGCCACAGGGGCAAACCATTGCTCGCGACCAAATACGTTAATTTGACCCTCTTGTGCATTAAAAACCTGCGTTAAATGGCTTTGCATTTTTTCGGTCGTGCCGGGTAATTTAAGGCTGGTTTCTGTAGCCAATACCACCTGAGCGGCCTTACTGACCAATACATTCACTGTGCACTTTGCTGCTACCAAGCATTGCAAAAGGCGTAAAGCATAGGGCGCACCTGAGGCACCTGTTATGGCAAGAGTAATCGGTTTATCTATCATGTCCCTCACTCCCTATTTACAGTAATGGTGTACTAACTTGTTGGCCTATTAAGCTTTTAAGGCATCCGCCAACTTTTGGTGAATACCGGCAAATCCACCGTTACTCATTAACACCACAGCATCACCCTGCGTAGCATTTTCTAAAAGGTGGGCGATTATAGCGTCTACGTCATCAAACAAAACGGCTTTTTGCTCAATTTTATTGCAGTTGTTAATCACGTCATCCATTTGCCAGTTTAAGCCCTTAGGCTGAAACCAAATTACTTGATCCGCATCACGAATAGAGTCAGGTAATGCTTGCTTGTGAATGCCCATGCGCATGGTGTTAGATCTTGGCTCAATAACGGCCCAAATGCGCTTAAACTGACCACTGTTTTTCAGCCCTTGCAGAGTACTTTTAATGGCGGTGGGGTGGTGAGCAAAATCATCATAAACGCTCACACCGCGAGCATTGGTGATTAGCTCCATACGGCGTTTCACCCCTTCAAAACGATTTAACGCACTAATGGAATCCTTAGGCAAAATTCCCACATGATAAGCAGCCGCGATGCAGGCAATGGCATTCATCACATTGTGTAAACCGGTTTGTTGCCAATTTACCTCTCCCACATCCACGCCCTTATGCTGCACTTTAAATTGCGAACCGGCCTCATCTATTAATTGGTAACACCAATCTTCACCAATAATAGAAACAGGTGTCCAACAGCCTTGCTCTAAGGTGTCTTTGATGTGCTTTTCTTGTTTAGGGTAAATAATTAAACCGTCACTAGGCACGGTGCGCACTAGGTGATGAAACTGAGTTTTAATGGCTTCTATGTCTTTAAAAATATCTGCATGATCAAACTCCAAATTGTTTAAAATCACCGTTCGTCCTTGGTAATGAACAAATTTCGAGCGTTTATCAAAAAAAGCACTGTCGTATTCATCGGCTTCCACCACAAAAAAATCGCTTTCACCTAAACGAGCTGATACTTCAAAGTTCTTAGGCACGCCACCAATTAAAAATCCCGGTTTAAAACCACAATCTTCCAATACCCAAGTTAACATACTGCTAGTGGTGGTTTTACCATGAGTGCCCGCCACAGCCATTACCCATTTTCCCTTAAGGATATGTTGCGCTAAATAGGCAGGGCCGGAGGTATAAGGAATCTGGCGATTCAATACGTATTCCACCGCCTCATTGCCTCGGCTCATGGCATTACCAATGACCACTAAATCAGGGGCTGGTTGTAAATGCTCTACCTGAAAACCCGCCATAACATCTATGCCAGCATTTTCTAGTTGGGTGCTCATGGGGGGATATACATTTTGATCCGAGCCCGTCACTTTATGGCCCTGGGCGGCCGCTAATTGGGCTAAGCTGCCCATGAAGGTTCCGCAAACACCTAATATATGAATATGCATAATGTTAAAATTTCTTCCCAGTCAACGTGAAACTGGGCCTATTAAAAACCCAAAAGCCCAATAAACATAATTTTTTTATGATTATTGGGCTTTTATCTCGTTAAGGTAACTATTTAGCGTAATAACTCACCAAGCTTACTATCAGTAATACCCATTAAGCAGAATTAAGTTGTTTAAAAAACAAACATTTTAAGTAACACCACTATGGCAATACTTTGCAGCACCGCCAAACCCTGCCACAACCTTATAGGGTCACGCTCAATTAAAGGTACTAATCGCTTATGGCGAAATTTCTTATTAGGTGTTTTTAAATCAAAAATAAATTCAGACATGGCTTGCTGACGGTGCTCAGGCATAGGAGCCAACGCTTTTTCCAATGCAGAATCCATCCAATAAGGCACCATGGGGTTATCCTGCAAAGCACTGCGATAACGCAAGACATTAATTTTTCTTTGATCGGTAAGTTTTTCTAGCTGTTTACCAAAGGGCATTTTCCCTGTGAGCATTTCATAAATCACCACCGCTAAACTAAATAAATCTGATTTTTTGGTTTTCTTTTGTCTAAAGCGGGTTTCAGGGGCACTGTATAAGGCTGTTCCCAATGCATGATCCCGTTCAAATGGCGTTTGAATTTCATCTACGCCAGCAGCAAAACACGAACCAAAATCGATAATTCTTGGTATACCTTCTCGATCAATAATAATATTGTCGGGCTTAATATCTTGGTGCAAAATATCCTTACGATGAAAAGCCCGTAAACCACGGCTAATTAGTTCACTGATGCGCACCACTTCATTAATATCAGGCTTGGGGTTTTCTTTAATCCACTGCTCAAGTGTTAGCCCGTCAACGTATTCCATGAGTGTGTACAAAGCTGATTTTATAGCCTGTGAATCGGCTATTTTCACCACATAAGGGCTATCTATTCGATTCCCAATCCATTGTTCTAATATAAAACGTTCAATATAGGCTGGATCATCTTCATAATTTAATGAAGGGGTTTTCATAATTAAACGCCGATCATTTTTGTCTTTTACTAAATAAATTTGGCTACGCTGACTGGCATGTAATTCTTTTAAAACTTGATAACCATCTAAAGACTGCCCTACTTCTAAAGGCGGTGGAAATTTAAGATCTGATAATTTTTTGTATATATCTTGGGAGTCGGCACTGGGTAGAGAATCAACTCGAAGCAATTGGCAGCTTAAATTATCCTCACTGCCCGACTCTAAAGCGGCATCGATTAACTGGGCACATTTTTTTTCAAAGTCACCTGGGAAATCACGAATAATACTTAAAATATTTTTTTCAGAAATATAGTCATGTATGCCATCGGTACTTAGAAAAAACACATCCCCTTGTTCTAACTCTACTTGACGAAAATCCATTTCCAAACGGCTGTCCATGCCCATGGCCCGGGATAAATAAGTGGTGTCTTTATTAATCACCGTACAATGATCTTGGGTTAAGCATTCAAATTGATTCCCCCGTATTCGGTATATACGGGTATCACCCACATGAAAAATATAAGCTTGCTGAGATTTTAAAATTAATGCACTTAAGGTACTGACATGCCCTTTTATTTGGCTTTGCCCCACCAACCATCGATTTAGTGCCAATAGAATTTTTTGCCCTGCGGTTTTTACCGACCAAGCATCTGGTGTACCGTAATAATCTGAAATGAAATTTCTAACGCAGGTTTCACTGGCCTCTTTCCCCGCTTCTGCGGCGCTCACACCATCGGCAATCACCGACACCACCCCTTTAATGGTCAGTGCAGGCTGGTCTGGAATACGCATGCCAATGCAATCTTCGTTCTGAGGTTTTTTGCCAGCATTAGTGGCTTGACCCACTGTTAATTCAAGTTGAGCGTCTAGATACATCTCGGCCTCCAAATCATGCTGATCTTCATTGAAATCATTTATTATTTTAGGTGTGGCGTACTCTGGCATCATGCTTGAAGACGTTGTGCGCTGCAATTACTCATTCCCTATAAAGTGGATTCATTCAAGTATTATCCAACAATGAATCAGTTGCAGATTAAATTAGAAAACTACCCCCATGACTCTGGGTTTTGAGATTAATTAAAGGGCTTCGCGCTCTTTGCAACACTCGCAAAGCCCCTTAACTAAAACTCTACATGGCAAGACAAAACCTTCACCACGCTATAAACGTGAAGCCATTACGAAACTTCAATTAATTCCACACTGCCATCTTCATTAATTTCAGCAATATGGCCTTTCGGTTCATCTAAAAACACTGCAATTAATACAAAGACCACTGCGGTACAAACTGCAATGACACTGAAGAAGGTCGCGGCATCGCTTAGTGAAAACACCAATAAGAAAGTAGCCGCTCCCACGTTTCCATATGCGCCTGTCATACCGGCAATTTGCCCGGTTAAACGACGCTTAATGAGTGGCACCACAGCAAACACAGCACCTGCACCTGCTTGCACAAAGAAAGAACAAGGAATCACCACCGCCAATACGTCAAATGTCGTCCAGCTTGCGTCCATTAAACTTAACACATAGAAACCAATACCCGATCCAACCAACACGACCAATAAAGCTAAGCGGCGACCTAATTTATCGCTAATATAACCCCCTAATGGGCGAGCAAATAAATTCATAGCCATGAAAGATGCGGCAATAGCAGCGGCCTTAGGCAAAGACCAATCTGGAAATAAACTGGTGAAGTGCAATGCCAGCATTGAAACCACCGCCACTTCAGCACCAAAGGTCACCATGTAAGCCAAGTTCAATATTGCCACTTGCTTAAATTTGTACTGGTGTAATTCAGGGATTTCTACTTTTAGGTTATCTTTGTTGACTGAGTAAATTTTGTAAACCTGCTGTAAGAAATACAAAACCAGAAAAGCATAAATGCCATAAGTAAAGCCTTCACTCAATAAACCAATGCCCGCAGGCGACAAACGCCAGCTTAAAATGGCCAAGGCCACAAACATAGGCGCGGTCATTAAAATATAAAGACAAAAATCAAACTTGCTGGTCACTTCCATAGCACCCATTTTTTTAGGGCTAAAATAAGTACTGCCTTTTGGTGTATCCCTTACAAAGCGATAAAAAACAAACGCATAAATAATGGCGACAACACCACCTGTGGCCACCGCATATCTCCAACCTTCTTCACCGCCATAAAAACCCGCCAATGCAGGAAGAATGAACCCAGCTGCGGCTGCACCAAAGTTACCCCAACCGCCATAAACCCCTTGTGCCGTACCCGCTTGTTTAACCGGGAACCATTCGGTCATTAAACGAATACCGATAACAAAACCCGCACCAGAGAAACCCAGTAAGAAGCGCGTTAAAGCGAGCTGGTTATAGTTTTGTGACATGGAGAAGGCTAAACAAAAGATACCACTGATCACGAGAATAGCGCTGAACATGAGCCTTGGACCATACTTGTCTACCAACATGCCGACGATGGTTCTGGCAGGAATGGTTAACGCTACGTTCAATACTAATAACGCTTTGGCTTGACCGGATGTTAAATCAAAATATTCCTTAATGAGCGGCATTAAGGAAGCGTGGCAAAACCACATAAAAAAAGTAATAAAGAAAGCAATCCAACCCAGGTGTAAAACCTGGATCTTCTGATCTTTATAATTGAAAACGTTAAAACCGGGATCGCTCATATTACAACCTCTGGATAAAATGCATTAAAGGGTTAAGAATTTAGATATCCAAGGTATAGCAAGAGACAGGCCAACACCGTAAGGCATTGTTTTTAAAGGAATATATTTAGTTTCAAAGGAAAAAAGCACAATAAAGATGCGCCCTTAAGCCAATGAAAACACTAGATCGCACTACAATGACGCACTGGTTAGTTTGCGCCATTGCCTTTTTGAGTCAGTAAAATCAACAAGCGTTAGGCATTACGATCCCACTTGGATCAATTCAACCGAACCATCCTCATTCACTTCCGCCACATGACCTTCAGGCTCTTCTAAGAACTGTACAGCCACAAAGATTAACGCTGCACAGGCTGCAATCACCATGAAGAAGGTACTGTAATCAACAAATGATAAAACCGTTAGAAAGATTACCGCTCCCACATTTCCATAAGCGCCTGTCATTCCAGCAATCTGTCCGGTCATGCTGCGTTTCACTAATGGCACCATGGCAAATACCGCGCCCTCACCCGCTTGCACAAAGAAACTGCAGCACATGGTGGCAATCACAGCTAAAGGAATCCACCAGTTGCCTTCGATCTGGCTAAGCACCATATAACCCACGGTTAAGCCACAAATTAAGATAGACAAGGTTTTACGACGACCAAACTTATCACTTAACCAACCGCCGCCTGGACGCGCTGCCAAATTCATAAAGGCAAAGCCTGAAGCCAGTAAACCAGCCATTACCGCAGACAACCCTTCAAAGGTATCCATAAAATAAAGAGGCAACATGGAAACCACCGCCAACTCAGAACCGAAGGTTACAAAATAAGCCAACTGCAAAATTGCCACTTGCTTAAACTTATATTGTTGTAGCTCAGGTACAGGCTGCGCTAAATGCTCTTTATTGGCATTAAAAATTTGTTTAGTTTGATAAAAAAACAACACAACCAAACCGACATATATACAGATTGAACCCGTTTCACCCAACAAACCCAAATTGCTAGGAGATAGCTTCCAAGTTAAAACGGCCAAGGCTATGTACATAGGGATATTCATGGCTAAGTAAAAGTATAAATCTTTTTTACAGCTCACCTGTAAGCCACCATTTTTCTTAGGCTTAAAGTAAGTAGAGCCCTTAGGTGTGTTACGAGCTACCTTAAAGAAAATAAAACCATAAACAAACGCAATTAAACCCGTGCTCATGATCGCATAACGCCAGCCATCTTCACCGCCAAACAACAAGGCCAAAGTAGGCAGTAACATAGCAGAGGCCGCTGAGCCAAAGTTACCCCAACCACCATAAACGCCTTCAGCAATGCCCACTTCTTTAGCAGGGAACCACTCACCCACAAGGCGAATACCAATAACAAAGCCTGCACCTACAAAGCCCATCAAGAAACGCGTAATGGCAAGTTGCTCATAGGTTTCTGACAAAGCAAAGGCCATACATAAAATACCCGTGATCCACAAAAGGCCAGAATAAACATGTCGAGGACCAAACTTATCCACCAACATACCAATAATGATGCGCGCCGGAATCGTTAACGCCACGTTAAGAATCAACAATGCTTTCACTTGTTGCGAAGTTAAATCAAATGCTTCTTTTATGAACCCCATTAATGGTGCGTGGTTAAACCACACGGCAAAGGTTAAGAAAAAAGCAAACCAGCTGACATGCAGCATTTTTATCTTAGGCTCTTTAATTTTGAGCAGGTTAAGTCCCGTGTCTGACACAAGATTCTCCGTTTAATAAATGAATGTAAGAATTAAATTGATGTCACTTAAATAGCAGAAGCCATGCCAAACCCTTAAAAAGCAGAGGTATTTCTTACAAAATACCCTTTATGCATTCACTTAGTGCAAAAAACAGCACTTGGGCACAACCACAAAAAACCGCGCGCACCAATAAAACTCAACCTATTATCAAAGAGCTTCCCTACCTTCCAAAACTGTGCGTTTTTTATGCACCACTAAACTCCCACCTAAAAGTGAAGCGCACACTTTATTAACACTTTTCATGCACCATAAAACTTTCTTTACAAACTCAGCGCCTCACAAAGAAACATTTTCGTGCTCTATTTTGACAATAGAATAATTTTTTTATTTTTTACTAAAAAAAATTAGGTTTGGCATACCGGTTGCAATTACACATATATAAATTTTAAGAAACTAAAATGTGAAACCACTGCAATGGTTTCACTATCAACTTTATCCTTACCACTTAAAAAATAACTGACCCACTAAAGGAAGATAGAAAATGAAAAACTTTAAAAAAAGTGTAATCGCCAGCACCATTAGTACACTGGCACTAAGCATGGCCATGACAACCCAAGCACAAAGCTTTGATGAACTTATTAAGGAGAGTAATTTAGATTTAAATTTTCGATATCGTGTGGAAAGTGCAGATGTTGATAATGGCACTACCGACTCAGCACTGGCGAACACGTTAAAATCTCGTATTACTTTTAAATCAGCAGAAGTTGCTGGTTTATCATTATTGGTAGAAGGTGACAGTACTCTACACATCACTGATGAGTTTTATGACAACGACGGCGACAACACCGATAACAAAGATGTCGTACTTGACCAAGAGACCACACAATTAAACCAAGCCTACCTTCAGTACAACGGATTTGGGTCGACCATTAAAGCGGGTAACCAAAGAATTAACCTTGATAATCAGCGTCACGTTGGTGGTGTAGGATTTCGTCAAGATGAAGCCACTTTTGACGCTATATCCATCACCAACAAATCTATTGACAACACCACTATCTTTTTAGCGGCTGCAAATAATCGAAACAGCATTACAAACACCAATACAAAAGAGGACATTAATTTACTAAATGTTAAATACGCAATCAGCAAAGACTTATCAGCCAGCGCTTATTACTATGGCATAGACGATATGGGGCAAGAAAACTCTGGGGTAGATTTCGATACATTCGGTCTACGCACAGCTGGTTCTGTCAGTGGCATTTTATTAGAAGCAGAGCTAGCCACTCAAGATAAAAGCACTGCCACAGCTGATACTACCTCCTTGTATTATAATATTTCAATTGGACAAAAAATTGCTGGGGTCACCGCTAAACTAGGTTACGAAGTATTTGGCAGTGATGATGGTGAAGCCGCTTTTGCCACACCACTGGGAACCAACCACAAATTTTTTGGCTGGACAGATAAATTTTTAAAAGGTGGCGGCAATAATGGCATTCAAGATGTTAACTTTAGCGCTGTCACTAAAGTGAGCGGTGTAAAACTGGTGGCCCAACTTCATAAATTTGATGCCGTAGAAGGCAGTGACGATTTAGGTTCAGAAATGGGGTTTTTAGTAGCTAAAAAATTCGGAGATTTTGGCGCTAGCCTAAAAGTCGCCCAATACTTTTCTACCGAAGAAACCGGCGACATAGACATCACTAAACTATGGCTGACTGGCACCGCTAAATTTTAAATAACTAGCTTCCACTAAAGCTAACTTTTAATAACAACGAAATTTAGTGTCTCAACCTTGGCAGCATGATGGTTCGTCCATTGCATTATCATGCGGCCCTTTTTGCTTTAAAACAGCTTTTAACTTTTTACTCTCCAAACACCTAAGAAGTATAACGGCAATCAACAAGGCGTATAAAATGAAAGCATTTATATACTGCATCAGTTTGGTATTGGCACTGACTGCACTACCCGCTCAAGCTAAAATAGATAATCTTTCACAAGCAATCAACGAATCTGGACGCTTACGCATGCTCACCCAGCGCATGGCAAAGGCCTACTTACTTAAAGCACTGGATATCCAACCCGCAGTCACGCAACAGCAATTTACAAAAAGTGTTGCCAAATTTGAACAAAATATCAGCGAGCTAAAAATTTTCAGTGCTGCATTACAAGATTCTGCTGAATTACACGAAACGATCAATGAGATAGAAAAAAACTGGGGTAAATATAAGAAAACTCTTATGCTTGAGCTAGATGATTATTCTGCAAATTATTCAGCTAAACTAATTTTAAAGCAAAGTGATCTCACGCTAATGGCTTGTGAGAAGCTCGTTGTGCAACTAGAGAAAACCGCTCAACGCCAAAGTGCCCGTTGGGTAAATTTATCTGGACGCCAACGTATGCTGAGCCAACGTATAGCAAAACTATATACCGCCATCAGTCTTTCAGGTGATAACACTCTTTATCATAAAGGCCTTAAAAAAGCGGTAAGCGAATTTGACAAAGCTCTTCAAGAATTAACAGATAGCCCAGACAACACACATTATGTGAACCACAAACTTAAAAAAGTGGCCACTCAATGGAACTTCTCTAAGCAGGGTTTTCGCGTATTAAGTGAAGGCAGCAGCACACCCTTAGTCATATTCATGACCACTGAAAGTATTCTCAAACAAATGAATGACATCACCGCACTATATGAGGAAATTGACAACAAAAAAAAGCACATAGCCAAAATATAGCGCCATAATATTTTACCGCTAGCACCCTTCGTTATGAGCAAGAATTCAATCAAGGACGATATGAATTTTCGTTGAACTCTACTGAGGTAATGACAGAGTAAACACTTCCAACATCCTCTCTCGTTTTGCTATTTCTACGTCAAAGCAGGTTTTGATTTTTATAATTGAAGTTACCTCAAAGAAAATAAATCATATTGATATAATATAAACTACTTTAAATAGTACTTTTCATTATTGACCTAATACAAATACTGTCAAATTCTAGGATTATTATCAATATGCCCACCATCGGCCTTTCATGATAAACGAATTAGCAAAAGAGCCTACTGGCATCGTGTATGACGTGCCTAATGGAACCGCCAAATCACATCACTGACAACTAAAATACTTGCTGAAAGCACATAGGTTTTGATCTACATCTAAGGAAAACTTAATACCACGTCAATAGCCAAGGAATAGCAGAGGTTTGTACGGTTTTTTGATCAAGAATAAGCAATTATTAAAAACAATGACCATCTAAATAAAGTCATTGCCAAATATGAGTAAGCTTAAATAATTACTCACCACCATTTGGCAATTAACTTAGATCCATAAATACAGCAAGATTCATTCACTGTATTCCAATCCTTAGACGCTAGCTTTTTTGTTTTTTGGCCAAGGCTTCGTATAATTCAGTAATGTCATTCATTTGCTTGAGCATGGTCTCGGTCGTCATGGCGATGACTAACGGAGTGCTATTGCCCTTACCCAGCAATTTAAAACCCTGTTTAGAGAAATTCCACTGGGTCGCCACCTTTTTTAATTTATGATTAACAAAATGGGTATTCACTGGGCTGTTAAGCAGCTTATCAAGAGCTAAGTCAAACTCTGTCACCGCATCATTTAATTCTTCTATATGAGCCAGACCTATTTCATTACCGTCGGAATAGCTAATAGCTGAATATAATTTGGCGATACGCTGACTCAACATACGTTGACGGCCTGAAAGATTCACCCATTGGGCACTTTGTACTTCAGCCGCTTTTTCAAGTTGGCTCACTAATGCTTCACAAGCCAATAATGTTCGATCACTTGATGCCAATAAGTTATCAACGGTCGTTTTATCTAGTGTCCCTGATAAGGCCTGTTGATATGCGAGCCATTCTTGTTCAATTAAGTTCAGTGTCTCCAATAAAGGCGCTGGTCTGTTTGTTTTTTCACTAAAGGCAGTCAGCTCCTTCAAATTAGTATTAAACTTTTCAATGCCAGTGGTAAATTGCAACTGTGCTTTGCTGGGCTGTATGTCCATGTTTTTTAATAAATAAGCCTTAGATAATCGCTGCGTCAACATTCGTAAACGCCCAGATTCATTAATGGCTTTAGATAAATCGTCAATTTGTGCGTAACTATTTAACGAGCCCGCTAATAATGCAAAGCTTAAAAGCCATATATAATATTTCATAGCAGTTTCCTATATTCATTCATAAATTTTACTATCTTAAATGATGCCACCGTTCTTTTTAGGACTCAGATCAAATCCTGTCTAGATAATTAATTTTTCTTTAGGCTAAGCGGAAATTCTGTTTAGGCAAATATTATATTTATTGGTATTTTCAGCATTAAAGAAGAGACACGTGCATGAGGATCCAGGGGAATCATTTAAACCATTATACAGAGATATGAATTGTCATACGTGTTTTGTAAAAAAGAGAATCTAATTAATAGAGCTGATTCACACTCAACTTTTAAGTAGCACAGCGGTTAGACAGTAAGACTTAAACTTTAGTCGTAAGTTGCAGTTCGCATTTTCATATAACGCCACAAATAGACAATACCTCTATATCGGTACTATTTTAATTTAGGGCCATGAAATAAATCTTGTAGTATTTAATGAATGTTTAAAAAACAGAATCCAACGCGTATCACGCCAACTAGCCAAGCTGACCAAATAAAACCACTTAACTAAACACTGGGTAATCATTTAATGATTGCACCCTCGCACCAGATGAGCGCACCCCCCCCTAGCAGGGGTGCACCAGTTATGAGCATTTAGTTCAATTCAACCCGCTTGAAACTTAATGAAATTAGCTGGAGCCCTTTAAAATCAAGAGCTTACAGATGTGGCACGGGCATTGCTAAACCTAGAGTAATATTATAATTAGCATTGACCAAACCCCAGGGTACGGAGAGAGAATATGTCTAACCAAGAAAAATTAATCGTTGTCGGTAACGGCATGGTAGGCCACAAATTTTTAGAAAGTCTTGTGGAAATGGGCCAAGCTCAAAACTATCAAATTACAGTTTTATGCGAAGAACCACGCGCTGCCTATGACCGTGTTTACCTAACCTCTTACTTTTCTGGCAAGACAGCTGAAGATTTAAGCCTTGTATCTGAAGGCTTCTTCGAAACGAACAACATTGAATTAAAACTTAATTGCCAAGCCACTGAGTTAGATCGCACCAATAAAATCATCACCACTAATCAAGGTGAAAAATTAAGTTACGACAAAGTCATTTTGGCCACAGGTTCATTCCCATTTGTACCACCAGTACCGGGTCACGAGCGTGAAAACTGCTTGGTATACCGTACCATTGAAGATTTAGAGGCCATAAAAGCCAGCGCTCAAAATGGTAAAGTGGGTGTGGTCGTTGGCGGCGGTTTATTAGGTCTAGAAGCGGCCAAAGCGTTGCACGATTTAGGGCTTGAAACTCACGTGGTTGAATTTGCACCACGCTTAATGGCGGTGCAAGTCGATGATGGCGGCGGCGCATTATTAAAAAGCAAAATTGAAGAATTAGGCGTAAAAGTTCACACCAGCAAGAACACTCAGAATATTTCAGACGGTGACGAATGTTTCCATAAAATGGAATTTGCCGATGGTGAAGTATTAGAAACCGACGTAATTCTTTTCAGTGCAGGTATTCGTCCACAAGATGCCTTAGCACGCTCAAGCGAAATTGAACTGGGCCCTCGTGGTGGCATTCAAATTAATAACCATTGCCAAACCAGTGACCCAGACGTGTACGCCATTGGTGAATGTGCACTATGGGGCGGCATGATTTACGGATTGGTAGCCCCTGGTTACAACATGGCTAAAGTGGTCGCTCAGCATTTAACGCAATCGGGTGAGGCTTTATTTGAAGGTGCCGACATGAGTACCAAACTTAAGCTGATGGGCGTAGATGTGGCCTCAATTGGTGATGCTCACGCCCGTACCGAAGGCTCACTAAGCTACAGCTACACAGACGAAGTAAACCAAGTTTATAAAAAAATTGTGGTCAGTGCAGACAAGAAATCTTTACTTGGCGTGGTGATGGTGGGTGAAGCCGAAGATTACGGCAACCTACTACAAATGGTTCTAAACGACATGGAACTGCCTGAAAACCCTGAAGGTCTTATCTTGCCAGCCCTTGATGGTGCAGCCAAACCTACTCTAGGGGCGGGTGCATTACCGGATACTGCGGTTATTTGTTCTTGTAACGATGTGAGCAAGGGCGCCATTTGTTGCTCTGTTCAAGATGGTGCTAAAACCATTGGCGATGTGAAATCAGCCACCAAAGCGGCTACCGCTTGTGGCGGTTGTACTGCTCTTGTGACACAGGTGATGAACGCCGAGCTAACCAACCTAGGCGTCGAAGTTAATACCGACCTTTGCGAGCACTTTGCTTACACTCGCCAAGATATTTACAACATCGTTCGTGTTGAAGGCATTAAAACCTTTAGCGAATTACTAGAAAAACACGGTAAAGGTCACGGTTGTGAAATTTGTAAGCCTGCCGCGGCGAACATATTGGCTTCTTGCTGGAACGACTATGTTCTAACCGACAGTAACATCGGCTTGCAAGACACCAACGATATCTACTTGGGTAATATGCAAAAAGACGGTACTTACTCTGTGGTACCACGTATGCCCGGCGGTGAAGTAACCCCAGAAGGCCTAATTTTAGTGGGCCAAATTGCCAAAGACTACGGTTTATATACCAAGCTAACCGGTGGTCAGCGTGTGGATTTATTCGGCGCACAGTTACACGAACTTCCTGAGATTTGGCAGCGTTTAGTAGACGGTGGTTTTGAAACCGGCCACGCTTACGGTAAGTCTTTGCGTACCGTTAAATCTTGTGTGGGTTCTACCTGGTGTCGTTACGGCGTAGAAGATTCTGTTGGCTTGGCCATTGAATTAGAAAACCGCTACAAGGGTTTACGCTCTCCTCATAAAATTAAGTTTGCTGTATCGGGTTGTACCCGTGAGTGTGCTGAAGCCCAATCAAAAGATGTCGGTGTCATTGCCACAGAGAATGGCTGGAACCTATATGTATGTGGTAACGGTGGCATGAAGCCACGTCACACCGACCTATTGGCACAAGACTTAGATAAAGAAACCTTAATAAAATACATTGACCGTTTCTTAATGTTTTATGTGAAAACAGCCGACCGTTTACAGCGCACCAGCGTATGGATGGACAACCTTGAAGGTGGCCTAGACTATTTAAAAGAAGTGGTTCTAGACGATAAACTCACTATCGCAGCTGAGCTTGAAGAGCAAATGGAAGCCATTGTCGGCACCTACCAGTGCGAATGGAAAACCACACTTGAATCACCTGAAAAACTAAAACGTTTCAGCCACTTTATTAACAGCGAAAAGAAAGATGAAGCCGTTCAGTTTGTAGAAGTACGAGATCAAATTCGTCCTGCTACTAAAGAAGAACGTGTAAATAAAGAAGACTTAATCGCCATTGGTTAAGCAATTATTTCAGCCCCTTAAATACGGGCTGTACTCTTTAATAAGTTCATTCAAATTCGTTTAAGAAAAAGAGGTTTTAACATGAGTAACTGGACAGACGTTTGCGCACTAACCGACATAGATCTAGACACAGGTGTTTGTGCTTTGGTTAACGACCAACAAGTAGCGATCTTTCGCCCTGCCAGCAGCGGTAGCCTATACGCTGTGGGTAACTTTGATCCGATCGGTGAAGCCAACGTATTAAGCCGTGGCTTAATCAGTGATATTAAAGGCCAACTTACCGTTGCCAGCCCTTTATACAAACAACATTACGTATTAGAAAGTGGAAAATGCTTAGAAGATGACAGCGTGAGCATACCTACTTTTGAAGTAAAAGTTGAAGGCCAGCGCGTATTAGTGGCAGCTTAATTTCGCAACTAAATAGTGGCCTCTGAACATTAGGTGTGAACTATTAGAGAATAACGATTAACAGTAATTACCATAAAAATTTTATGAGGGTTATTGTTAATTCGGCAATGCTGGCCTTGCCTTCATTGCACAACGAATGGGCACGCTCACAATAACAAACATAATTGAGCGTGTAACAATATGGCTTTATACACGGCCATATTTCCACCCACTTAAACTGTTCAAGACACGTCATTTTCCGGCTACTTGCTGTGCCAGAATGATATGAATTGAGAAGCTTAAGATAGAGAAACCTTTTTTGGTTGTCGGATTGCCTAATGCCGACAACCCTTTTTCATTTTTAAATCTTTTTTAACTAATATTTGTACTTATCCAAAACTCGCTCAACATAACCATCAGCCTTCATTTTCTGTAAAGCCGAATTTACCTCGTTAACATATTCATGGTTAATATTTTTTTTAGAAAAAAGAATATACGTTGGCCAAATCAGTACTTCCATATTTTTAGAGTGATCCTGTGACTCTTTAACTACATCCACTCGATCTATAAGATTATTCTTGTTAATAAAATGCATTATAGGTAAATAATCTCCTACAAAAAAATCGATTCTTTTGCCCAACAATAAATCAATGCTCTGCTTGGTTGAATTAGAATAGAATATTTCTCCAAACTTCCCCCCTTCCAAAGCTTGCTTAAATACACCACTGCCATATAAATAGCCAAGCCTAATGGCAATGGTATTATTAAATACGTTATCGAACTGAGCATTGACCTGAATCGTTAACTCTTTTCTTTTAAAAAGAACATATTTTTGTAATATAAGCGTGCTTTCAACATAGTCTCCCCACTGCTGCCTGGCTGCATTTTTTCCCGCATTAAATAAAAGATCACTATTACCTGAACGCACTAAATGAACAGACCTATTCCACGGATAAAATTCAAAAACAACTTGGTTCACCCCCGTTCTTCTAAGCGCTTCTTGTATTATTTCAACCGCAATCCCTTTTGGCTCTCCATTTTCTAAATACTCATAAGGAGGGTAATCCAGCGTGGCGGCCTTAAGTGGGCGATCTTTTTCAAAGGCATTTGCTTCCCCAAATATGAAACAACCAAAAATAAAAAGTGATAAGTAGCCTGTCAACTTGTGTTTAAAAAGAGTAAACGCTCTTACATGGCTAATGATTTCAGAATACAGTCTTCGTAAGCGCATCACTTTACACCATCACCATTAATTAACGTGATCAAGAACCACCCCATTACATGACCAGTACAACGGATCTGCCTACATGCGTGGTGAGCTGGTGGCGACTAAAGCCATCCAGCGAATTGTTAACATTAGCCTTAACGTTTTTAGATGGTGCAACTGGTTACCCCACCTGTATTAATTATAGCTGCTGGTCTATCGCTATTGGCCTTAATGCATACTCGGTCTAAGGCCATTCGTCACCTCCGCTATTTTTTAGAAGAATGGTTAACCCCCTTAAAAATTGTCTTACATGCACCGAATTGGGATAACCATAGAATTTAACAATGCTCCATGTTGGTGCTGTTTGGGCGACGAACCTGCTAATTTAGATTATACTTAGCGCTCTAAACCCTATGGTTACTGGCCTCCAGTCATCTGGTACGCCCCTTGCTCTATTGGTTACATCAACCTTTTTGGATGCTTTCATGAAAGCGAAATTAGTATTAATTGGCAACGGCATGGCTGGCGCTAAATTGTTAGAAGAGCTCATGAGCAGCAGTCCCGACAAATACCACATTACCGTATTTGGCAATGAGCCCTACGGCAACTACAACCGCATCATGTTGTCCCCTTTACTGGCCGGCGAAAAAACCCTAGAAGAAATCATGATTCTTGGCCGCCCCTGGTACGAACAACACGGCATTGATCTATACGTGGGCGAAGAGAAGGCCATCACCAAGGTTGATCGAATACATAAAACCGTCACCACCCTTGATGGTCAGCAAACACCTTATGACCGCTTAATTATTGCCACCGGTTCTAAGCCCTTTATCTTGCCCATTGAAGGCACTGAACTTAATGGCGTAATGAGCTTTCGCGATATAAGTGATGTGGAAAAAATGATTGAAGCTTCGAACCGACATAAAAAAGCCGTGGTGATAGGGGCTGGTCTTTTGGGCTTAGAAGCCGCTATGGGCTTATGTGGCCGCGGGATGGAAGTGACCGTGGTACACAGCAATGTAGTGCCTCTCAACCGTCAACTAGACCAAGAAGCCGGCACGCTTTTAAAGCAAGAACTCAGTGCCCGTGGACTTAACTTTAAAATGAATGCCCAAACCCAATACATAGAAGGCAATGCCACGGGTGATGTGACTAAAATTCATTTTAAAGATGGCAGTTTTTTAGAAACCGACATTGTCATCATGGCCATTGGCATACGCCCTAATATGCAATTGGCGGTAGACGCTGGCCTGCACTGTGAAAAAGGCATCGTGGTTAACGATACCTTACAAACCTACGACCCTAAAATTTACGCGTTAGGGGAATGCATTCAGCACCGAGGGGGCACTTTTGGTTTGGTAGCTCCTCTTTACGATCAAGCCAAAGTATTAACTAATCATTTAAGTGAACACGGTGTGGCGCAGTATCAAACCTTGCCCAGCGCAACGAAATTAAAAGTCACCGGCATTAATCTTTTTTCAGTGGGCGTTATTAACGAAACAGAAAATGAAGAAGGTAGCGAACCACTTGAAACCCTGATATATCGTGACAAGCAACAGGGCATATATAAAAAGTTAGTATTAAAAAATAATATTCTAGTGGGCGCTGTTTTATATGGCGAGACCCAAGAAGGGGCTTTTTATAATGAGTTATTGGATGAGAAAAAAGACCTTAGTGAGATACGCCCTTACTTAATGTTTGGTCGTGGCTTATGCGATGAAATAGCCAATGAAAAGCCTGAACAAAAAAAATCAGATCAAGCAGTGTTAAAAGGCCAAACAAAATGAGCAATACAATCCTTGCCAGTGATAAAAGCTCATTAACCATTAACAGCGAGCTTCGTAACCTACACACCACCTGTGCCTATTGCGGTGTGGGTTGTGGGGTAGATGCACAAATTAATGATGATACTCGTAGCATCAGTGTAAAAGGTTTAACGAGTCACCCATCGAATTATGGGCGCCTTTGCAGTAAAGGCAGTGCCCTAGCCGACACCATTGGATTAAACGAACGCTTATTACAGCCCATTGTAAATGGTAAGGCGGCCAGCTGGGATGATGCATTAAATACAGTGGCACAAGGCTTTCAAAAAGTCATTGATGAACACGGCCCCGATGCTGTGGCTTTTTATGGATCAGGTCAGCTATTAACCGAAGATTATTATGTGGCCAATAAACTCATGAAGGGTTTTATCGGCAGTGGCAACATGGACACCAATAGCCGCTTATGCATGTCGAGTTCGGTGGTAGGTCACAAACGTGCTTTTGGCACCGATACCGTTCCGGGCTGCTATGAAGATTTTGAACAAAGCGATTTAATTATTTTAGTGGGCAGCAATACCGCTTGGTGCCATCCTGTTTTATTTCAGCGTATAAAAAAACATAAAGAAGAAAACCCAAATGTAAAAGTGGTGGTGGTGGACCCTAGAAAAACCAATACCTGTGACATTGCCGATTTACACTTGCCTTTAAACCTAGGCACTGACGTTTGGCTATTTAATGGTTTATTAAGCTATTTAGCAGATAATCAACACCTTAATTTAGATTACATTCAGCAATACTGCCAAGGGTTTGATGAAAGCTTACAAGCAGCTAAAAACAGCAGTGCCAACTTAGACACCACAGCAAAAACACTTGGAATAAACAAACAAGACCTGCAAACTTTTTATGAATGGTTTAGCGAAAATGAAAAGGTCGTTACGCTTTATAGCCAAGGCGTTAACCAAAGCAGCTCTGGCACAGACAAGGTTAATGGCATTACCAATTGCCATTTGGCCACAGGTCGAATTGGTAAAGCGGGCATGGGGCCGTTTTCCATGACAGGCCAACCCAATGCTATGGGTGGGCGCGATGTGGGCGGTTTAGCCAATACGCTTGCCAGCCATATGGATTTCACTGAAGACAACTTAGACCGTATTAAACGCTTCTGGAAAACCGATCGCCTCACGCAAAGCCAAGGCTTAATGGCGGTGGATTTATTTGATGCCATTGATGAAGGAAAAATAAAAGCCGTTTGGATCATGGCCACGAATCCAGTGGTCAGCATGCCCAATGCCGACAAGGTAAAAAAAGCCTTACAAAAATGTGACCTAGTAGTGGTAAGCGATTGCATAGAAAAAACCGACACCATGGATTTAGCCCATGTAAAATTGCCCGCCACTCCGTGGAGCGAAAAAAGTGGCACCGTCACCAATAGCGAACGTCGCATTAGCCGCCAACGAGGGCTATTAATACCCGCCGGCCAAGCCAAGCACGACTGGTGGATTATTTGCCAAGTGGCAAAAAAAATGGATTTTAAAGAAGGCTTTACCTTTGAAAGCGCCGCTGATGTTTTTCGCGAACACGCAGCGCTTTCAGGGTTTGAAAACCACTCAACTAAAAATGGAATTGGCCGTCGTCGTGACTTTGATATTTCTGGCTTACAAAGTATCACCAACGAAGAATATGAAAATCTTCAGCCAATCCAATGGCCAGTTAATAGTGATCACCCTAAAGGCAGCCCACGCTTTTTTGCCAAGGGTGGGTTTTATACCGCCACACAAAAAGGCAATTTTTTAGCCCTGACCCCTAAACTGCCTAAAAACTTACCTAGCCAAGAATTTCCTTTGGCGTTAAACAGTGGCCGTATTCGTGACCAATGGCACACCATGTCACGTACCGCCCTTGCGCCTCAATTAAATCAACACATCAGCGAACCCTTTGTGCAAATGCATACAAATGATGCCAAGCAGCACAAGCTTAACAACGGCCAGTTAGTATCCGTAACGAGTCATTGGGGAGAAATGATGGGGCGATTAAATATTACTGACGACGTAAAAACTGGCGACATTTTTGCCCCCATGCACTGGACATCTCAGCTATCTAAAACTGGGCGCATAAACAGTGTCGTGAACCCTGCGGTGGATGAATTTTCTAAACAACCGGAAAGTAAATTTACACCGGTTAAAGTGAGTGGTTACCAAGCTAAATGGTACGGTTTTGTATTAAGCCGTGAAGAAATTAACTGGCCACAGGTGGATTACTTGGTAAGCGTTAAAGGCAAGCAACACACCCGCTACGAATTAGCCCACAACAAAGAAGTAAAAGAGCCCATTCAACAAATGCTTAATTGGTTAGGCCTACCCAATGAAGCGGCCGCCAAAGCCCAGCAGCTGGAAATATTAAGTTATCAAGATGCCGATAGTGGCTTATATCGCTTGGCCTTGGTTGATAAAAAAGGGCAACTACAGGGAGTGGCGTTTATGTCACCCAACACCGATTTACCTGAACGTACTTGGTTAGCCATGCAGTTCACACAGCCTGCACTCACCACTCGCGCTCGCCATGCGTTATTAAGCGGTTACGCACCGGCGGGTGAAGATATTGGTGCAATAGTTTGTGCTTGTTACAGTGTGGGGGAGAAAACCATTGAAAAAGCCATTCGGCAAAAAGGCTGCCAAACTACTAAACAGTTGGGGACAGAATTAAAGGCGGGAACCAATTGTGGGTCGTGTATTCCTGAGTTAAAGCAGCTTATTAGTAAGTGCCGTTAGTATTGCCTAAGTGGAGACAAAAAAGCAGCGTACAGGTTTAATCTGCTCTGCCTTTTGTATGCGCTAATTTTTAATACTTAGTGCATTCCCCTAAACGCCCTTTCATTATAAATCTTACCTTCGCTTGAAATCAGTTGCAGTTTTGAAATATCAGGATGCAAAGGATTCACCACTGCAATTCGATCCATGCCTTGTGTTTGCATAGGCAAGGCCGTGGAAGGCACCCACAAAATAAGTGACTCACCATTTTCTAGCCAATCGCCACCGGCATTTTGGGTCGATTTAGGGTACATGTTCGCGTCCCAGTTTTCAGGGAAAGGGGTCGGTAAAACTATTTGGCTTATGTCGTCGGGAAAATGGTATTCACCAATGCGAAACGACGCAGGCACTAACCTTGGGCTAGGTAAATAGTGGGCCATTTCTAGCATGGCCAACGCGGGGGTTTGGGCAAAATACAACACAGGCTGACCCGCTCGGTTCCAGCGACCACCATGCAGGTAGCTGGCGCCACGACCGGAATACTGCTCCATGTATTGCAGCTTGCTGATTCTATAAATACGCATGCTAATCCAAATGCGATTTGCTTTTATTATTTGGGGTGACTCAGTTAACGTGTTCTTTTCACTTTTTCTTTCACGTGCACTAACTCATAAGCTAGCTAAATTCACCAAATTCAATTCTGTCTAACGTGGCGATAATCCATGAACGCCCTTCACAGGTATCCATCAGGCTATTGGGCGTATTGCCGTCCAATACTGGAATTGGGGTCTCCATCCACTGGCTCACTAAGCTTTTATCTTCAAACACTTCTAGGGCCTTTAAATTCACCTTTAAAGACTGCAACAGGTCTTCTGCCACGTTGCCTTTAATGTTGGCGCGATTATAAAGCCGTGCCACATTGCTTTCTTGGGTTTGAAGAATACTGGCGGCCACCGAGCGTTTTACATCAAAAGTTTCCAGAATGCGCTTAGCCACATTACCGGTAATGCCTGAACGCACCGTGTCTATATAAACACTGGGGTTATCGAATGTACTGCTGGATAAGCCTATCTGAGCGATGATCTCAGCCTTAGGGTCATGGTAGTCTGCCTGCATTATTTGCCCTCCGCGAATACGTTAACTATACATCAAATGGGTAATTCGTCAAATTGAAGTTCAACTAGCATCAAAATGATGCTAAACGCCTTTTTATTATAGCCACCGATCCTCACACTGCGTTCTAGCCCCATAGGCCTGTGGGCGGTATAATCTTGCCAAACTTCTAAAAACTCAGGTTAGATAACCTCTGGCCACTCAGTACAATAAAGGATTCAGCATGAGCTATGATTTAATCCCTGTCGGCAAAGACGCTCCAGAAGACATCTATGTGGTGATCGAGATCCCTGCAAACTCAAACCCGATTAAATACGAAATTGACAAAGACATGGGCGGCGCGCTGATGGTTGACCGTTTCATGGCCACGCCAATGTTTTACCCTGCCAACTACGGTTTTATTAACAACACTCTTGCCGATGATGGCGATGCGTTAGATGTATTGGTCATCACCCCTTACCCAGTACAAGCGGGGTCGGTGATTCGTTGTCGCCCTGTTGGCGTGTTAAACATGACCGACGAAGCCGGTGAAGACGCTAAATTGCTAGCCGTGCCTCACACTAAAATCAGCAAAGCATACGAAGACGTTAATGACATTGAAGACGTGCCTAAATTGCTACGCGATCAAATCGCTCACTTCTTTGAAAACTACAAAGATCTTGAAGTTGGCAAGTGGGTTAAAGTGGAAGGCTGGGCTAATAGCGACGCGGCTAAAAAAGCCATTATTGAAAGCATGGCTGCATTCGAGGCTGCTAAGTAATTATTAGGTTTTAATAAAGCACTTAATATAAAAAACAAAAAACCTGATTCACTTTCATGAATCAGGTTTTTTATTTTCTAGCGTTTATTTTTAACTTAACGGCCCAATAAATCTCTCGAAATCACTTCTTTCATAATTTCAGAAGTACCGGCATAAATAGTTTGCACGCGCGCATCTACATAAGCTCGGGCAATGGGGTATTCAGCCATATAGCCATAACCGCCAAATAACTGTAAACATTCATCTACCACACGACACTGCATTTGCGTGGCAGCTAATTTCACCATGGCCGCTTCAGTGACGGTCATTTCCTTTGCCATGTATTTCTCCACACACTTTTCAACATAAGCCTTGTTAATTTCAATGTCTGTTTTCACTTCGGCCAGTTTAAAGCGGGTGTTTTGGAATTGACTGATATTTTGACCAAAGGCCTTACGCTCTTTTACATATTCAATGGTCCAGTCTAATGCCCCTTCTGCTGCTGCCACTGAAGACGTAGCAATAGAAACACGCTCGCGGGGTAACTCTTGCATTAAGTATTTAAAGCCTTTGCCTTCCTCACCCAATAAAGAAGAGGCTGGCACACTTACATTTTCAAAAAATAATTCGGCGGTATCCCCTGCATGTTGGCCAATTTTTTCAAGGTGCTTACCCTTGGTAAATCCTGGCAAGTTTGCATCCACTAAGAATAAAGAGATGCCTTTTCCGCCCGCTTTGGGGTCGGTTTTAGCACATACAATAACCATGTCGGCATTCACACCATTGGTAATGAACGTTTTAGAGCCATTTAAAATATACTCATCCCCTTCTTTAATGGCGGTACTGCGCATGCCTTGTAAATCACTGCCGGCGCCTGGCTCTGTCATGGCAATGGCCGTGACCACTTCACCTGTGGCCATTTGGGGTAGCCAAAACTGTTTTTGTTGCTCGTTGCCAATATTAAAAATATATTGCGCCACAATATCACTGTGAATGGCAACGCTACCAGACAGCCCTACAAAACCTAGACGAGCGATTTCGGCTAAAATCAATTGTGAAAAACGAAAATCTACACCACTGCCACCGTATTCAACCGGCAAGTCCACACACAACATCCCAGCTTCACCTAAAGTGTTCCACATATCACGGGGCAGGAAGTTTTGTTTTTCCCATTGAGGGTGATTAGGCTCGATCTCTTTGGCTAAGAATTTTTTAGCCATGTCACGAAACATTTCTAGCTCTTCGTGACTTAAGGAGTTTTGCAATGACATGGTGAGTACCTACTTATTTTTATAATAAAACTGCGACTTATTAAAGAGTAGGATCATATGGAAGGAAAGAACATATTCACTGAAAATGGCTGTGAAATTCGCTCTTACCTACTTATATACGTACTAGATGACGAATCATTAATTGCAGGTTTTCATTTCCCCTAAATTCATTTACATCCATTTCAAATACCACATGCACATGTTTTAGTTTATTGGCCTCTATGTCGCTTCGCTCTAGATTAAAGCGATCAATATTAAAAAGAATGGCATCGTAGACATGATGACTCACAGGATCTTGCAGGGTTAATTTTAAATGATTCTTGTCGGCGCCAATTAAGCGAAAATTCGCCACATCAAACTGCGCATCAAATAACGGTTCTGGGAAATTTTGCCCCCAAGGGGCCACGAAGCGTAATTCTCTGGCCATGTTCACATTGTAATCTTGTGGCGATGGAGCACCGTCTGTCATCAGTACATTCACCAATAAATCTTCAGTGAGTAATCCAGATGCCACTTCTTCAAAAACATTTTTGAATTCTTCAATGTGTTTTTTCTTAATGGACAAACCCGCCGCCATGGCATGGCCACCAAATTTAGATAATACATGGGGCAATCGTTTGGCCACTAAATCTAAGGCGTCCCGTAAATGAAAACCAGGGATAGAGCGGCCGCTGCCCTTCACTTCTTGATCTTCCCCCACGGCCGCCTCGTCGGCTGGCGCAAACACAATCACTGGCCGGTAAAATTTTTCTTTAAGGCGTGAAGCCAACAATCCTATAACACCCTGATGCCAATCAGCCTGAAATAAGCACAGGCTATTGGCGGCCTGTATATCATCAAGGGGCAGTTTATTTAATTGTGTTAAAGCCTCTTGTTGCATACCCCCTTCCACAAGTTTTCGGTCTTGATTTAATTCATCCAGAGTCTGGGCAATTGAATAGGCTCTATCAGGATCTTGAGCCAACAAACAGTCTATGCCTATGCTCATATCATCCATGCGCCCTGCGGCATTAAGTCTTGGCCCTAATGCAAAACCAAAATCTTTACTGGTGAGTTGGCTTTGATTTTTCTTAGCCACTTTTAATAATGATTGAATACCAGGGCGCGCGACACCTTTGCGAATTCGGCGCAAGCCTTGTTCCACTAAAATGCGATTATTATCATCTAGCGGCACCACATCGGCTACCGTGGCTAGGGAAACTAAATCTAGATAACCCGCCATGTTTGGCAAGTTTTCTTGTGGCGTACCTTGCTGAATTAAATGACGCCGCAGCGCGCAGCACACGTAAAAAATCACCGCACAGCCACAAGCATTTTTAGACGGGAATTTACAGTTAGGTTGATTAGGGTTCACTATGGCATCGGCACTGGGTAATCCATCACCAGCTAAATGGTGGTCGGTAACCAACACTTGCATGCCTAACTCTTTAGCACGCGCCACCCCTTCAAAGCTGGAAATACCATTATCCACCGTCACCAATAAATCTGGCTGATACTCTTTTTGAGCAAGGTCCACTATGGGCGTTGATAACCCATAGCCGTATTCAAACCGATTAGGCACTAGATAATGCACCCAAGTGGCCCCCATCTTTTGTAAACAATCTACCGCCAGTGCTGTGCTGGTGGCACCGTCCACATCAAAATCACCAACAATTAATATACGCTTTTTTTGCTCAATGGCATCAGCCAATAACTGAGCGGCTTTTTCAATATCCTTTAACGATGAAAAGTCTGCCAAGCCGTTAAGACTATAAGCCAATGCATCACGAGTTAAACCACGGCCGTGTAAAATTCGATCTACCAAGGGCAGTGAAGAGTCACTTGGTCGACGCTGAATTTGAACGCTCATAACTTAGTTTTCCCAATGACGATTATTTTATATTTCTAGAATGGCAGAAATGAAAAAGCCGAAGTCGTAATATACGGCTTCGGCTTTTTTAAAAACAGTAAAAATTATTTAAAAGGTTTTTTCAGCCACAAATTTTTGTACTTCAGCCAAATCAGCTGGCAATACATCAAGGCGCTCTTCACGCTCCATCAAGTCTGTTAAGTGATGTGGCAATGTTGGCATTTCAAAGCCCGCACGCTTAACCGCTTCTTCAAACTTCACAGGGTGAGCTGTACCCAAGGTAATCATTGGAATATCTTTATTACGACGTACAGTACGGGCTGCCTTTACACCAATGGCGGTGTGTGGATCTAACAAGTAACCGGTTTCATCAAACACTTCTTGCATGGTTTTAACCGTAGTGTCCTCATCACAGGCGTAAGAATCAAATAACTCGCGAGCTTTCGCTAACTTGTCGTCATCGAGGGTTACGATGTCCTTTTTAGCATTCATGCGTGTCATTAATTCAGCCAACGCAAGCCCGTCTTGATCGTATAAATCAAACAATAAACGCTCGAAGTTTGACGACACAGCAATATCCATGGAAGGCGTAATGGTGTGTAACAACTCATGCACTTCGTATTGGTTTTTACTCATGAAGCGATGCAATACATCGTTGCTGTTAGTGGCTATGATTAATTGCTCAATTGGCAAGCCCATTTTCTTGGCCATGTAACCGGCAAAAATATCACCAAAATTACCGGTTGGTACCGAGTAAGCCATGGGGCGAAGCGGCCCACCCAAATTAAGCGAAGAATAAAAGTAGTAAACGATCTGAGACATGATACGTGCCCAGTTAATGCTGTTTACCGCCACCAGTTTACGCTCACCTTTCAAGAAAGATTTATCAGCAAAGCTGGCTTTAATCATTTCTTGTGCTTGATCAAAGTTACCCTTGATGGCGATATTATAAATATTATCCCCTTCAACTGTGGTCATTTGACGGCGTTGAACTTCAGATACCTTGTTATGCGGATGCAAAATAAAAATATCCACATTACGACACGCCTTGGTGCCTTCAATGGCGGCCGAACCGGTATCACCGGATGTGGCACCCATGATCACTACTTTTTCGTGACGGCGCTCTAAAATGTAATCTAATAAACGGCCAAGAGTTTGTAAGGCAAAATCTTTAAAGGCGAGGGTCGGGCCATGGAAAAGTTCTAACACGTATTCGTTATGGTCAAGCTGCTGAAGAGGCGCCACTGCTTTATGAGCAAAACTTCCGTACACGTCATCAAGAATAGTTTTTAAGGCATCACTGTCTACACTGCCTTCAACAAACGGCAGAATAATTTTATGAGCTAACTGCGCATAGGGAAGGTCACGCCAAGATTCAATTTCAGCCTGACTAAACTGTGGCACAACTTTCGGAACGTATAAGCCACCGTCGTCAGCAAGACCGGTTAGTAATACTTCTTCAAATGTTAGTTCTGGTGCGTTTCCACGAGTGGAAATATATTTCATCATAATTACTTAACCCAAATTAGGTCATCACAATAATATTTAAAGCGTTTTACAAACATTTATTATCGTTTATAAAACGCCTTTAATTTTTAAAATTAGTTTAAGTGCTCAACACGAATGCGCGTGATGCTGCCATTAATGCCAGCAAGAGACTCTATTTCGCTAATAGCTTGGTTCATGATTTTTTCTTGAACCTTGTGCGTCAGCATAATCAAAGGCACAAGTGTTTCATCAGGCGCTGGCTCTTTTTGAATAATGGCTTCGATATTGATGCCCTTATTGCTTAAAATACTTGCCACGTTAGCCAATACACCGGCTTTATCAACCGCTTGCATGCGCAAGTAATAGCTGGTTTCAATTTCATCAATAGCCAGTACTTTTACATCGTCCAAAGAATTATAAGAAAGCGGCTCAACTTTAATGCCCCGGGCGATATCAATAATATCCGCCACCACAGCAGATGCGGTTGGACCAGCACCGGCGCCAGGGCCGCAGAACAAGGTGTCGTTTACAGCATCGCCATTCACAGCCACGGCGTTCATTACACCATCCACTTTTGCGATCATGTTGGCTTCAGGAATCAAGGTTGGGTGAACCCGCAAATCAATGCCGGCAACAGTTCGACAACTCACGCCCAAATGCTTAATGCGGTAACCCAGCTCTTCAGCGTATTCCACATCTTCACGAGTGATTTTGCTAATGCCTTCGGTAAAGCAATTATCAAACTGCAGCGGAATACCGTATGCAATAGATGACAAAATAGTAAGCTTATGGGCGGCATCAATGCCTTCAACATCGAAGGTAGGGTCAGCTTCTGCGTAACCCAAATCTTGCGCTTCTTTTAATACATCTTCAAAGGCACGGCCCTTGTCACGCATTTCAGTCAAAATGAAGTTACCAGTACCGTTAATGATACCCGCCAAGCGATTAATCTTATTGGCCGCCAAACCTTCGCGAATGGCTTTAATAACAGGGATACCACCGGCAACACCGGCTTCATAGCCAACCGTAACGCCTGCTTCTTTAGCGGCAGCAAAAATCTCTTCACCGTGCACAGCAATAAGGGCTTTATTGGCCGTCACTACGTGCTTGCCGTTTTTAATGGCTTCAAGTACTAATTCTTTGGCCACGTCATAGCCACCGATTAACTCAACAACAACGTCAATTTCAGGGTTACGGGCCACATCAAAAATGTCCGTAGTCATATTGGTATTGCTGGTATCGCAGTCGGCGTTATCGCGACGAGCGCCAACTTGCTCAATAATTATTTCACAACCCGCACGACGAGCAATCTCGCTAGCGTTATTTGTTAATACGTTGAAGGTGCCACCACCAACGGTGCCAAAACCACAGATACCTACTTTAATCGGCTTCACAACACTCTCTCCGTTATGCTGTCGTCACACCCTTATTATGTAATTGTCGTGGTGCGACATATCGACTGAAAAATTTGGGGGTAAATGTACCACAACATAACTAAAAATGGCGCTAAAAATACGATTAAAAAGCAAGAAAGACGGGGCCTAGCCCATGGATATTGTGCAGCTTGGCCACAGAATGAAAAAAACCGCTGAATGGCAACATTCAGCGGTTTTTAGGAGGTGTAAATTAAGCTTTATATTTACAAACCTAGCTTCTTCGCTAGCTCGTCGGCAGGCATATACCCTGGCACTAACTCACCGGATTCAAAGATTAAGGCTGGGGTGCCACGCACACCAAACTGCTCACCTAATGCCAACTGCGCCTCAATAGGGGCGTCGCAGTTTAGATTTTCTTTAATAAAGCCCGTTGCCTTCGCTTTGCTCATGGCTGCAGGGCGATCCGCATCACACCATACGGATTTCAATTTTTTGTATGAACCGGTGAACTTGGTGCGCTTTTGGTCGCTATACACACCAGCACGCGGGTAAGCTAGGTAACGCACGGTAATGCCCAACTCGTTTAAACGTGGCACTTCACGGTGCAGTTTACGGCAGTAGCCACAATCCACATCGGTAAATACGTTAACAACGGCCTTTTGCTCACCTTTACTTTGAAAAACCACCATGTCATCGGCATTAACGGAAGCTAGTAACTTCTGACGCTTAGCATCACCACGCTTGGCGGTTAAATCGACCAACTGGTTGTCACCGGCCTCAAACAAAGAGCCATACACAAAGTACTTACCATCTGGCGTGCTATAAAGCACCTGCCCCGATGTTAGCTCAACCTCGTAAAGAGCCTGCCCTTCAACCTGAGTAGCGCTTTGTAAAATTAAATTAGGCTGCGCTGCACGCAAGGCTTTAGATATGGTTTCTTCAGCACTTTCTTCTGCCTGACTGCTAAGTGTTACTAACGAGGCTAAAACGGCGCCAAATAACAAGATAATCCGCATGATGGTTCTCTAATAATTTAAGTCACAGTATTAGAGCACTAACTCTGCAAGGAGTTCCAGCGATCACTTGATAAAGTGAGATGAATTCCTGACAAAAATCTCTTTAAAAAACCTTAAAGCCTATGGGTAGGAGGCCTTATGTAAAAATAGTGAGCTATGGGGTGTTTGGAACGGTGAGTTTCTTTGGGTGATTTTGGAGTTATTAAGGAAGGACTAAGTGCTTTAACTCGAATTTAGGGCAATCGATTTGGATCATATCGGTGGCGCCTTGCTTGAATATATAGCAACAGATCTGAGCTATACCCAGCCTTAGTTTGAATGCACAACAAACCACCAGAGCCATACCGATGCCACCATCCAGCCTTAGCTTGAATGCACAACAAACCACCTGAGCCATACCGATGCCACCATCCATGGCTCCTCGGCATTGCTTACAGGATGTAAGTACTTGGGATTTGTCTGGAACAAAAATCCTGACGTACGTCCTGTACGTAAAAGGGCCATTCTTTCGAATGACCCTTTCGTTTTTCTGCTAACAGATCGACATTACTTACAAGGATGTAAGTACTTAGGATTTGCTTGGAGTAAAATCCTAACCTTACATCCGTAAAGTAACTATCGAGTTGCCAACTTCTCTTTGATACGTGCAGAACGACCACTACGCTCACGCAAGTAGTAGATCTTGGCCTGACGAACAGCACCACGACGCTTAACTTCGATGCTATCGATCAAACGGCTGTGAGTCTGGAAAGTACGCTCAACACCCACACCGCTAGAAATCTTACGAACGATGAAAGAAGAGTTTAGGCCACGGTTTTTCTTAGCAATTACAACACCTTCATAGGCCTGTAGACGCTCACGTGTACCTTCTTTTACTTTAACCTGAACGATAACGGTATCACCGGCACCGAATACAGGTACGTCAGTTTTAAGCTGTGCAGACTCAAGGGCCTGGATAATTTTGTTCTTGCTGCTCATGGCTAGCTCCTAATTAATGACGGATAGGTTCAAGTGTCGCCTTGAACTTCGCGCATGTATTCCTGCAAAAGCGCTTGCTCGTTTTTATCGAGCGGCCTTTGCTCCAGCAGATCCGGCCTACGTTGCCAGGTCCGCCCTAACGCCTGCTTAAGACGCCATTGCTTAATTTTTTTATGATCACCACTTAACAAAATGCTGGGCACTTGCTCACCGTTATGATTATCCGGTCGAGTATAGTGAGGGCAATCTAGTAAACCGTCGACGAACGAATCCTCAACTGCACTTAACTCATGCCCTAAAACCCCTGGTACCAAGCGAATAATGCTATCCATCATCACCATGGCTGCCAGTTCACCGCCACTTAGCACGTAGTCGCCTATGGACCACTCTTCGTCCACTTGCGTTTGAATCAAACGCTCGTCTACGCCTTCGTAACGACCAGCCAAAAAGATTAAGCCATCTTCTTTGGCTAATTCTTCTGCCCCTGCTTGGTCAAGCTTACGACCTTGCGGAGACAAATATATCACTTTGCTTTGCGACCCTAATTTGGCTTTTGCCGCGTCAATTGCTTGCGCTAACGGCTCAACCTTCATAACCATGCCCGGACCACCGCCATAAGGTCGGTCGTCTACGGTTTGATGCCGATCGGTGGTGAAATCTCTTGGATTCCAACAGTCAATAGAGACCAAACCGCTGGTGACTGCGCGGCCTGTTACGCCCTGCTCAGTCAACGCCTGGAACATCTCAGGAAATATGGAGATGATGCCAAACTGCATGATTAGAATTCCGGATCCCAATCTACTTTAACAACGCCGTCTTCTAGGCTTATATTTTGTAAGCATGGATCTGCATATGGCAGCCAACGCTCACGCCCATCAATGCTTTCTTTACACGGCTTAACGACCATTACGTCGTTAGCACCGGTATTGAAAAGATGGCTTATACGGCCTAAAACCACGTCGTCAGTGGTAACCACTAACAAACTTTCTAATTGATGGTAATAATAATCGCCATCGTCAGAACTGGGTAGCGCATCTCTAAGAACCGCTACTTCACACTGGCAGTATTTCTGCGCCAATGTTCTGTCCTCACAATCATCCAGTGCTGCCACTAGACCTTTACCATGAGGGCGCCAATTACGGACTTTAACTGGAGTCCAAGTGCCGTTCATATTCACAAACCAGTCACCATAAGAGAATATATTCTCCATGGGCTCGGTATGACTATAGACTTTTACCCAACCCTTGATGCCATAGACACCAGTTACTTTGCCAATTACGGCTAAATTATCAGGTGCTTTATTCATCAAAATTTCTTATTACCAGTATCAATTAAGCTACAGTCTGTTTTTTAGATTCTTTAATTAACTTGGCAACACGGTCACTTGGCTGAGCGCCTTTGCTCATCCAGTATTCAACGCGTTCAAGGTTTACACGTAGAGACTCTTCAGCACCACGAGCAACAGGGTTGAAGAAACCTACACGTTCGATGAAGCGACCGTCACGTGGGAAACGCTGATCAGCAACAGACAAATGATAAAAAGGACGTTTTTTAGAGCCACTACGGGCTAAGCGAATTACTACCATACGACAGTACCTTCTCGATTATGGGCAGGCTTTAACATGACCTACCATGACAAATAGCAACTACCAAAAGGGTAGATGCACTATTAGGGGCGCGAATTGTATAGGAATTATGCAAACAAAGAAAGGTTAGCTGGTAACTCTTGTGTTACCAGCTAAAGGGATTATTTAAGGCCGTAATGGGCTTTGCGCTCACGCACCCATGTTTTATTGGTGCGCAGAAACTGATTCAACTCTTTCACCAATTTTCCATGGTGAATTGAAGACAACATGTATATAGAACGGGTTTTCACCAGATTACGGCGAAAGGCCACACTGGTGGCTGGATGCCCAGCCTCTTGAACAAGCTTGGTAAAGGCCTCTACATTGTAATACACGCCATCAAAGCGCCCTGAATAAAGACCTGCCATTAAGTCTTTCAAGCTCTCCTCTGTCACCAATTCAAGCTCACCAGACTCAATATCTCCCTGGTAACCCCAAGGCGTAAAACCCCTTATGGTGCCAAGTTTGGTTAAAGGCTTGTCTTTGTTTTCATAAAGGCTCACCACTCCATCTGTAAAGTAGGCAATAGGCGCGCTATAGGTAATTGACAATTCTTTCTTAATGTCTCTTTGCCATAACAGGTTGTCCGGCAGGCGAAAATCCACTTCTTCATTGATATAGGCGCTCCAAAGATCGTCTACCGTCATGATTTTAAAGTCGATATCAAAATTTTGAGATTCGGCGAACTTATTAATCACCTCAACCAGATAGCCCCTTGGTTTCTCGCCATTAAAGTCATAATGAGGAAAGTGGTTAACCGCTTCAACACCTACTGTATAGGTTTTGGCTTGCCCGTGAGCACTCAAAAAAACGGTAAGCATCACCAACAACAGCTGGCTAAATGAGCGAAAGTAGAGTCTACAAAAAGAGTTGACTATCATGCTACACCTCGGGTTTCCCCTTATAAGTAAGCCTAGGACCTACCCGTTATTTTTGTTGTACCCAAGTATAAACAAGAAAAATAACAGAAAATAAGACTAAGTTCATAGTATGAAATAAAAACTGACTATACCGTCAATATTGGCAATAATCGACTAATATTTTGTTGGTTTTTTGTACGATTACTTTCATCTACCACTTTTATGCTAACCAAATTAAGGGTTTTTGATACCTATCC
Source organism: uncultured Bermanella sp. (assembly GCA_913058575.1). GTDB lineage: Bacteria > Pseudomonadota > Gammaproteobacteria > Pseudomonadales > Oceanobacteraceae > Bermanella. The sequence continues at coordinate 38,365 of CAJXRF010000004.1, read as the reverse complement.
TGAACATTAGTAGGGGTCTTTATCATAATGCGAAATCATTCATCTAGGGCATTTCTTAGCTCAGACTCCCAATAGAGCCAAGATGCCGTCCATATAAGGAGCGACTCCAATAGGAAGCCTATCCCTGGTCATACCATTAAAAATTGCCCCTGCATTTTTAAGATACCGCCCATCCCTGGGCGTAAAAAAGCCGGGCATGCCCGGCTTGTATTAATATTTTTGCTTGATCGCTTATTTAAATGGGAAGCCGCCACCGCCCATACCAGGAGGCATACCACCGCCCGGCATTCCACCAGGGCCGCCCGCTCCCCCCATGCCTTTCATGGCGCCCATCATTTTGCGCATGCCGCCTTTACCCGACATTTTTTTCATCATCTTTTGCATCTGCTTATGTTGCTTCAGCACACGGTTGATTTCTTGAATGTTGGTACCGGAACCCGCTGCGATGCGCTTTTTACGGCTGCCGTTGATCTTGTCTGGGAAATGACGCTCTAAAGGTGTCATAGAGTTGATCACCGCTTCAGTTTGACGCAATTGCTTTTCAGCCACATCCATCTGACCCGCCGCTTGGCCAACGTTACCCATGCCAGGTAACTTGTCTACCATGCCCATTAAACCACCCATGCTTTTCATTTGAATAAGCTGGTCGCGGAAATCTTCTAAATCAAAGCCTTGGCCTTTCTTGATTTTCTTAGCCAGTTTTTCCGCTTTGCTTTTATCAATCTTACGCTCGGCTTCTTCAATAAGGGACAATACATCCCCCATGTCCAATATGCGCGAAGCCATACGATCCGGGTGGAACGGCTCAAGGGCATCAATTTTTTCGCCCATGCCCACAAATTTCAATGGCTTACCAGTAATATGACGAACCGATAGCGCCGCACCACCACGAGCATCACCATCGGCTTTACTTAGTACCACACCCGTTAACGGCAAGGCTTCGTTAAAGGCCTTGGCTGTGTTGGCAGCATCCTGACCTGTCATGGCATCTACCACAAACAAGGTTTCAACAGGATCAATGGCTTTATGTAACTGTTGAATTTCAGCCATCATGGCTTCATCAATGGCCAAGCGACCGGCGGTATCCACGATCAATACGTCAGCAAACTGAATCTTAGCTTCAGCGATAGCAGCCTTAGCAATATCTACAGGTTTCTGGCTAATGTCAGATGGGAAAAATAATGCATCCACCTCTTTGGCCAAGGTTTCTAGCTGTTTAATCGCGGCAGGACGGTAAACGTCGGCGCTCACGACCATAACTTTTTTCTTTTCGCGCTCTTTTAAGTAAAGCGCCAGTTTCGCAGCGGTGGTGGTTTTACCCGCACCTTGCAAACCGGCCATAAGAATAATAGCCGGAGGCTTAGCGGCTAGATCTAGGCCTTCATTGGCCTCACCCATGACGCTTTGTAATTCTTGGTGGACAATTTTAAGAAAGGCTTGGCCTGGGCTTAAGCTTTTTAATACTTCACTGCCCACAGCACGCTCTTTTACCTGATTGGTAAACGCTTTCACAACGGGCAAGGCCACGTCGGCTTCCAATAAAGCCATACGCACTTCGCGTAACGTACCTTTAATATTGTCTTCGGTAATTTTTGCTTTGCCACTGATGGAGCGCAAAGCGCCACTGAGGCGGTCTTGTAAATTTTCAAACATCGTAGGACATCTCTATCAATTACGTTGGCTTGCGCGGTCTATTTCACAAAAAGGTCGTTTTTAAGACCCGCGCTCTTCGGGCTGTCGTCTAACCCTATACATCTGACGCCACTGTGTGCACAATTGGTCAGCATTATATAGGGAAGTCCACAAGAACTCACTCTTACAAAGCCAGATTCATCAAAGGCCGTGTACTTCTACAATAAAAACTTCATGCAAAGCAGGAAATCACCCCCAACATGGCCAAGCTGTTCGCAATTACTGCCATCGCTCTGTACTTATTTAGCACTTTTCGCCAGGTTCAAGCGTTCTCAAAATCGAGCCCTAATCACCGCCAGCAAGTATTAGCGTTGGGCATGGTGGCCACTGTACTTCATGGTGTATCTTGGTTTGCGCCTATGCTGGCCACTGGAAATATCCCATTAAGTTTCTTTAGTGTGGGCTCTTTAATCGCCTTGGTGATCAGCGCACTCATTGTATTAAGCGCCATTAAAAAGCCCTTGGAGAACTTATTACTGGGCATCTTTCCCATGGCCGCTATTTTGTTACTGGTAAATCTAATAGTGCCTGCTAGTCCATTAGATGGCCAACATTGGGATCCAGGGTTAACCGCCCATATTATTTTATCCATCATGGCCTACAGCATTTTAACCATTGCCGCCTTTCAAGCCATTTTACTCATGGTTCAAAACCATCAACTCAAACATAAGCACATGAGTGGCATCATGCGAGTACTGCCACCATTGCAGACCATGGATAAGCTGTTATTTGAAATGCTTGGGGCTGGTACCGCTTTATTAACCTTGGCCATCATTTCAGGTTTTGTGTTTTTAGATGACCTTTTTGCTCAGCACTTACTGCATAAGACCTTATTTACCTTAATTGCTTGGGGAATATTCAGCTTTTTGATATTTGCCCATTGGCGTTTTGGCTGGCGTGGATTGCTGGCCTCGAAATGGACGCTAACCGCCATGTCATTTTTGGTGCTGGCCTTTTTTGGCAGCAAGCTGGTGCTGGAGATCATTCTTCAGCGGGGTTAATTCCGCCCTTAGCCCCCATTATCCTTGGGGGTATTTCTGTATCCGCTCTGCGCGAGCATCAACTTGTATTAGAAATCACCCACAAAAAGGTTTAGTCTAGGCTTTTTTAGTCACTAGGCCCTCTTCGTGAGCGACATCCCACTCAGTATATTATTCTCAATCTTGTTTTTTCTGATCGTTTTCTCTGCGTTTTTCTCCAGCTCTGAAACGGGCATGATGTCACTTAACCGCTATCGTTTACGTCATATGGTGAAGCAAGGCCATAAGGGTGCAAAGCGCGCTAGCAAGCTATTAGCCCGAACCGACCGACTAATTGGTGTGATCCTAATAGGCAATAACTTTGTTAATATTGCAGCGGCCTCCATTGCCACGCTCATCGCTCAGCGTATTTGGGCCGACAACCCTGAAATGGGTGTCACCATTGCCACTATTTTACTCACCCTAGTGATCTTAATTTTTGCTGAAGTAACCCCTAAAACCATTGCTGCAAACCACCCTGAAAAAATCTCTTTTCCAGCCAGTTTTCTATTACAGCCTTTGCTCATTTTACTGATGCCATTTGTATGGGTCGTCAACGGCATTGCCAATTTCATTATTCGTTTAACCCGCTTAGACATTGATCAAAACAGTAAAGACTTATTAAGCACTGAAGAATTTCGCACCTTGGTTCATGAAGCTGGCGCGGTAATACCGTTAAGACGCCAGCAAATGCTGTTGTCTATTTTGGATTTAGAAACCGTAAAAGTGAACGACATCATGGTACCCAGAAATGAAATTTCCGGGATCGATTTAGATGATTCTATTCGCGATATAGAAATGCAATTACGTAATAGCCAACACACTCGCCTGCCTGTTTGGAAAGGCAATATAAACAACATTATTGGCATATTGCACATGCGAAATGCTGCAAAGGTTTTGGCACAAGAATCATTTAACAAGGCCGAGTTATTACAAGCCACTCGCGAGCCTTACTTTGTGCCGGAAACCGCGCAGCTGCATAACCAGCTGTTTCACTTTCAAAGTGCGCAGCGTCGAATTGCAATTGTGGTAGATGAATACGGGGAAGTACAAGGCATCGCCACCCTAGAAGATATTCTAGAAGAAATTGTTGGCGAATTTACCACTGACATTTCATCCACCAGCCAAGACATTACCCCACAAGAAGATGGCAGTTACATTGTGGACGGCACCACCACCATTCGCGAACTGAACAAGGCATTGTCTTTTGATTTATCGGTAGATGGCCCAAAAACATTCAGTGGCCTGATCATTGAAGCATTAGAAGCCATTCCAGAAAGTAACGTTTGTTTAAGGATTGAGAATTATCAAATTGAAATTCTCAAAGTACAGGCTAACACCATTGCCAATGCTAAAATAATGAAACGCCATATCCAGCAAAGCTCGTCGTGAACATCAACTTAGAATGTCAGATCTAAACTTTAGATCTGACATCAATTTAGCGTTACGCTCCTAATTAGACATTTAATTAATATGCCCTCTAACGAGTTTTTATCTCGCCCGATTATTATTTGCATTCTTATTGTTGCTGCCACTTTATTTGCTGGCAATCATATCGCAGCACGCTTTGCATTTGATAACGGCACAGGCTTATTGTTAGCCGTATTGGCGCGAGGGTCTGCGGCATTACTGCTTATGCTGAGCATTGCTCTCATTCGTAAAGCATCCTTCAAAATGCCAACGCACTTGATAAAATGGCAAGTCACCCTTGTAATTTTAATTGCGGCACAAAGCCTTTGTTTGTATTCCGCCATCACCCGCATTCCTGTGGCGGTGGCCTTGTTACTGGTGAATACCTGGCCCATGATATTTATTATGTGCAGTTGGATAATGGGAAAGAAAAAAGCCAACCTAATCACCTTTATTATTTTAGGGGTTATTTTATTGGGGTTAAGTTTGGTTTTAAACCTAGATTCAAGTGTTACTTCAAGTGTAAATGAAGACTGGTCCATGGGCGTGCTGCTTGGTGTGCTCTCGGCTTTTTTATTAGCGGGTGCCATGTGGATAACACAATATCAATTGGCCCCCTTGCAAGGCTCAGTGCGCAGTAGCTATACCATGTTTGGCGTGGTGCTATTGATGGGGTTATTGGGAATAAGCGGCTATTTTCCTAACGGCTTAGATCTACCTCAAAACTCACAAGGCTGGTTAGGTTTGCTCATGTTGGCGATACTGTATGGTATTGCTGTTACGTTGTTATTTGTATTAGCAGCAAAATTAGACATGGGCCGGAACTCCCCCATATTAAATTTTGAGCCGGTGGCATCATTATTTTTAGGCTATCTATTTCTAGGGCAATTTTTAAATGGTACGCAGTTAATGGGTGGGGGAATTGTAATATTTGGAATTGTAGCCATTGGCCTGCAGCGTAAATAATCATGCTCTGAATACAAAAAGAGCATGATTACTGGTAACTAACTAAAGCGTAATGGTCACCGCAGACGAACATTGATTAGCCAAATCACGCGCTTCATCAGTGGTTTGTCCTACAGCTAGAGCAACCCCCATACGACGGGTACCCGCCACTTCAGGTTTCCCAAATAAACGCAGTTGAGAATTGGCAATACTTAAGGCATTGTCCAAATTTGAAAAAGCCACTTGGCGACTTTCCCCACGCACTAAAATAACACTGCTAGCGCTTGGCCCATTTTGCTTAATAGCAGGAATAGGTAAATCTAAAATGGCACGGGCATGTAATGCAAACTCTGAAAGATCTTGGCTAATCAAAGTCACTAAACCAGTATCATGAGGACGCGGTGACACTTCACTGAAAATCACCTCATCACCTTTTATAAACAACTCAACGCCAAATAACCCCTTACCACCTAATGCAGCGGTTACCTCTTCAGCCATGTTTTGTGCTGCTAACAATGCCGCATCACTCATTTTTTGGGGCTGCCAAGATTCTTGGTAATCGCCGTCTTCTTGACGATGCCCAATGGGTGCACAAAAAGACGTGCCATCACGGTGGCGAACCGTTAATAAAGTAATTTCAAAATCAAAATCAACAAAACCTTCAATAATGACCTTGCCTTTACCAGCGCGACCACCCTCTTGAGCATATTCCCAAGCGGCGTCCACATCACTGGTACTTTTAATTAGGGACTGCCCTTTACCTGAACTGCTCATAATGGGTTTGACGATACAGGGGAAACCAATTTTTTCTATGCCTAATAAAAAATCTTGTTTGCTTTGAGCAAACACATACTCACTGGTTTTTAAATTTAGATCCACCGCTGCCAAGGTACGAATACCTTCTCGGTTCATGGTGAGCTGAGTGGCTTTTGCAGACGGAATAACATGAAAACCTTCTTGCTCTAATTCGGCTAAGGTATCGGTGGCAATGGCTTCTATTTCCGGCACTATTAAATCGGGCTTTTCACGCTCAATGACTTCTCTTAATGCTTTTCCATCAAGCATATCTACCACGTGACTATGATGTGCCACTTGCATGGCAGGCGCATTGGCATAACGGTCAACCGCGATCACTTCTACCCCTAAGCGTTGAAGTTCTATGGCCACTTCTTTGCCCAGTTCTCCTGCGCCACACAATAAAACTTTCTTAGCCGTAGCAGACAAGGGCGTGCCTATTTGTACCGACATGTTAATCCTTAATATTATTGATAGGCGTTAAAGAGCAATGAAATTGCCAGACTCTTTTTCACGTTGGGCAACTTTTTTAATGACGTCGCGCTTTTGCTCATTGCTCATTTCGCCCCACTGGGTAATCTCATCACCGGTGCGATAGCAGCCTATGCATAAATCATTGGCATCCAATGCACAAATGGCCACGCAAGGAGATTTTACCATGCCTAAAATATTGTATTTCTCTTCGCTCATTTTTCTACTCGATTACTTTTTAAAAGCGCCCATCTTTTTTAACGATTTTCATCTTTAACAAAAGTGGGCCAGTTAAATCCTAAAATTCGGTTTGCGGTTTTAAATCACTGTTATAGCGCTTAAAGTTTTTAACATAAAACTCGCTGCTCATTTCTAAATGCTTTTTCTGCATATCAGTCAGCTCGCGCTTAATTTTTCCAGGGGAACCGATCACCATAGAACCATCAGGAATCACCATGCCCTCAGGTATTAGGGTATTGGCCCCTATTAAGCAATGCTTACCAATTTTAGCGCCGTTCAATACCACCGCGTTTATGCCCACCAAGGTGTAATCACCCACCTCGCAACCATGCAACATGGCTTTATGGCCTACGGTTACCCCGGTGCCGAGCGTTAATTTAAAGCCTGGGTCCGTATGCAGAATGGCACCATCTTGAACATTGCTGTTTTCACCCAAGGTAATCACATCATTGTCGGCACGTATCACCACATTAAACCAAACGCTGGCATTGTTTTTTAATACCACACTGCCTATCAACTGGGCATTATCGGCAATGAAATAATCATCACCTTCAATTTGAGTTTTTCTATCCCCCAATGAATAAATCATGTGTTCCCTTATTTATAATTATTATCCACTAAGCCCTGCATGTCTCCGAGGCTTAACTCAAAACCAGCGTCATAGTGGCGATTAAATAATTCAGCCAGCATCATGGCGGTCAGCCCCCAAATGGTGAAATCTTGGTAATACCAGCGAGGGCCGCGGAAGCTGCCAAATTGATCAATTTGATCAGGCTCACCCTCTAAAAAGAATTTAAGAGGGACGCGGAAAATGGCGTCTATTTCTCGGGAGTCGGAGTTAAGCGTTATGTCCTTAGGCACAATACCCAGCACAGGGGTGACTAAAAAACCAAAACGAGAAATAACTTGATCCATGGTACCGATCACTTTCACCAAAGAAGGTTCTAGACCCACTTCTTCATGGGCTTCTCTTAATGCAGTGGCGATAGAGTCTTCATCGGTTAATTCGGTTTTGCCCCCAGGAAAAGCTACTTCACCTTTATGGGTAGGCATTTGCGTGGAGCGACGCGTTAAAATAACTTCCGGTTCATCTTCATCGGTGATGGCCACTAATACTGCAGCCGTGGCTAAATTAGAGTTTTCAATTATTCTGGGTTCAAAAGTGCTGAATCCACTGACCAACAAACTTAACGACATATACGTAACCTCTCCCTTAAGGGATATTTTAGCGAATAATCCATTCAGTAACAGCCAATGAATTCTCGCTAGAAACCTATTCACCCGTAACTCAATTCAACCAATGTAAAAAGATCCATGATAATGAGTAACAAAAAAATCATCAATTTCAACTATTTAGCCGATTATACCCGTCAACCCCACGAAAACCTGTTTAAAAATCAACCACAAAATCTACCCACGTCACAGAATTCAATTATCACCTTATAAGACTTTGGACTGAACAATATAGTACTTATCACTTGTGCGTCTTAATAAGATTCAACATGAGCCCAAAAAACACCATAAGCCATTGTATTTAAAAGATATTTATCGAACACCTTAGGGGCTTGTCACTATGCACACAAGGGCTATTTAGCGATTCCTGCCTTAATCAGCCAGCCTTTTCAAGCTTATTTAAAGCCCCTATCCCCTGTAGACTAGTACTTAAGAATTACAAACAAATATATTCATCCTTTTGCTTATAACCATATTTAGTAAGCAAAGGTATGCAATGAATTGAATAAAGTGGAAATGCGTATGTACAAGTCACTGCCCAGTTTTGAAGAGTTACGGGACATGGCTCAGCGAGACCCTGAAGCCTTAGAACGTCTACGTCTTGAGCACGTTAAAGCTACCATCAATAGTGCACCTGAGGCCTATCGCCAGCGTTTATCTGGCCTGCAGTTTCAAATAGATGGCCAACGCCGCTTAGCCAAAAGCCCCATGGCCGCCTGTTTAAGAATCAGTAAAATGATGCACGATTCTTTGCACGAGCTAAAAGCTTATATTGAAGTAGATGAAAACGCCGAACCGATTGCAGTGGAAGAACCTGCCACCGTGCTGTCTTTTCCAGGTTAAGCCTGGGCTAATCATTTTATGCCGTGCTCGCTTGATCACGGCTTTGCCTTCTTTACCCCATGCCCGCTATACTCAGCCCTAATTATTCTCCAGTTAACTCTTTAATTAACCCTTAACTAAATTTTTAATTAAAGAACGGGTTCCAAAGGAACTGACATGAAATTTTGCAGTGAATGCGCACACCCTATTCAAAAAAAAATCCCACAAGGGGACAATCGCGAGCGTTCGGTTTGCACCCAGTGTGGCACCATTCATTATGTAAACCCTAGAATTATTGCCGGCTGCTTACCCACTTTTGAAGGCAAAATACTGCTATGCAAACGGGCTATCGAACCCAGAAAAGGGTTTTGGACTTTGCCAGCAGGGTTTATGGAAGAGGGGGAAACTCTAGAAGAAGGCGCTATTCGAGAAACAGTGGAAGAAGCAGGCATTGACGTAAGCTGCGATCAACTGCTCACCTCCATTAGTGTGCCGCATATTTCGCAGGTACATGTGTTCTTTTTGGCTAATATGCCAAACGCCAGCCACGCTCAAAGTACCAGTGAAAGTTTAGACGTAAAGCTATTTGATGTGAAAGACATTCCTTGGCAAGAAATTGCGTTTCCTACCGTTAAGAAAACCCTTAAACACTACCTAGACGATTTAGATGCAGGTGTTTTAAAAACCCGTGTGTTCGATATTAAATTTAACGAGCGCTTAAAGGTTAATACCTGAAAGTAATCTAGCTAATCGAAGAAGGGTCTATGACTAGATTGATATCATAGGCCACTTCTTCATAAGGGTGGGCAGACAACATAGCTTGAAGAACCGCCTTAATAACATCATCCTCACACACCATTTCTACTTTATATTCTGAAATCTGCTCTAGTTTATTGGTCTGGCCTACAAAGGCTTGGTTGCCAGCTAACGGCTTAAATTGCCCTAGCCCTTCCACTTGCCAGCAACACTGATCGTACGTACCTATACGGCCTGCACCGGCTGAAAACATGGCATTTTTAACCACCTCTAAATGAGTTGAAGGGATATACACATTAATTCGATACATAGTTTTCAATGCCGTTAGGTAATAGCTTCAAGGTGAATGAGATTATCCATGGCCGCCTGATTAGTATCGCCGCATACATGCATATCTGCTTTAAATGCAAAACACACTTTGGGGCGTTCTGGTAGATTGAAAAGTTTACATAGGTTGTGATCATCAAGTTGAACACAGCGTACTCCTGCTGGTTTGCCATTTGGCATACCTGGAATAGCACTGCTAATGGAGGGGGCAATACAGCAAGCTCCACAGCCTAATCGACACTCCATTTAAATCGTCACCGTCATAAAAGAAAGATCACTATGACACATCCAATGGGTGACACACCCAAAACAGCCTTTCATTTACATTCCCAATAACTTTAGCAATTGCCGATTATAGCGGGTGCAGTATCGCTCCAGTAACATTTTTTCATGGAGCCTTTGCTTGGAGGATGTCTTTTTAGGCGTGGCCTTACTCTCATAGAGGCGGTATTCGTTCATAACCCGCAGAGCGTATTTATTTTTAATGATGCGTTTTTGATCAGCATCCACACCAGGAATGCGCGGTGCTTCATTTTTATCCACAATATAGGCTGTAAATCTAGGTAAGCCACTCTTTGCACTGGCTTGAGCATCTAATATTGGCGACTGAAACTTTCTTAAATCTAATTCAGCCACCGCGGAACTTATGCCCAACAACAGCGTCATAAGAAGTAACATGCTTTTCATCACGGTCTCCTAACCCAATTTAAAAGCACCCTTTTTAAGATGCCTAGGCACTTAACTGGTCCGAAAAAGCAAAAAAGGCAGCATGGAAGCTGCCTTTTTTGTGCCTATTCCATAAGTTTAGCCTAGAAGGCTGAATTTACATCAGGGTAATTACTAAATACTCTTGGATTGATTAGGTGATCATATCTTAAGGGGATAATTACCACAAAAATTGAATGACCGACTCCAATTAATATTATATCAAGAATTAACATTATGACTGAAGATGAATTAATAAAGCATATTATAAGAGTTGCATTGAAGGATAATCCAACCTCAATGAACCAAGACTTACGAATAAACCTTAAAACTAAAAAATTTCTAAAAGGGGTCAATAACTTATCTGATATTTCAGACGACTATCTACATTACGAATTAAATACTTTACAGAATACGCAGCCATGGATTCATGATTTAAAACCTAAACATCAAGATGAAATAGAGGGTATCACATCTTTAATCTTCAAATTAAAGCTAGATTATATGCCCGAGCTAATCAACTATTCTAATTTTATTCCAGACCCAGTGCTTGAATTTAAAAATGAATGGCTGCGCCTTATTCATAATCGACATGATATTCAATGCTTAAAGTATAAAAACTTTAACGCTGAACACTGGGGAAGCTCACCAAAAGAGGCGCTAGACAACATATTGAAAGCTGCTAGCTTACTTGCAAAAGAAAAATTATCTCAACAGCAGCTATCTGCGCTATTAACAAACAAGTCAAAAGAATTAACAGACAAGGACATCTTCGATTTAATTTCTGTCCATCCACAACTATCCCTAAATATTAGGCCTAGGAAAGTTATACTTAATTTTTACGCACGAAACATTCCCAAGCAGTGTTTAATTGTTGAGAACATGGATACATATCATTATCTACAAGACAAGCTGCCAGTCGACTGGATGCTAGTGTATGGCTTTGGTAATAGAGTGACGAAATCAGATGTTAGTAATTTAGATATTGTCGACCTTCATGCTAGTAGGGAAGTAAGTGATCATATTAAGCAAGCTTGTTACGATTTATGGTCTGACATTCAAGGCGATAAGCTTTATTGGGGAGATTTAGATGATAAAGGCAACCAGATTTTTGAATCACTAAAAAATCAATATCCAGCCCTTAGAAAATGGCAACCAGCTTATGATGCAATGGAGAAACGCAAACATTTAAGTATGGCTACGTTTACCGATGTACATCAGGAGTCAATATTAATTAGAGATCTAGGTTTAGCTGACTAGCCTAGATCTTAAATTAAAATTATAAGACGCTCGTGACTGCACTGTAATTTAGATAAAATCTCTTGCTTTTTAAGAAAAAGTCTCCATAAAATCCAATTCGGCTTGCTGGCGAACCACTTTTCTATGATGCGCCCACAACTCTTGAATTTTTTCCTGGTTACACTGTTGCCTATCCACCAGTACCCGAGTATTCAATTCGCCACGATTGCCCGATGTCAACGGCACCTTGCTAAACACATACTGGTTACTAATTAAGTCCATGAAAGGCCCAGACTTACTGGTAGGCATGATAAACAATAACTGTAACCCTAGGCTTTCGGTTAGGTAGTTAATCACTTCTTTAGAACGGGTTTCATCCATTTTAGAGAAAGCTTCATCTACCAGTACCATTCGCAAGTGACTGTCCCCTTGATTGAAGCGGAACGCCGAAGTAATAGCGGCACTGCGAATAATATAAGCAGGGGTTTCTAACTGCCCACCAGAACCGGTACCGTATTGCGAAAGAGCAATAGGCTCTTTACCTTCAGGGTGTTTATAAATTTCGTAAGAGCGATAGTTTCGGTAATCCGATAAACGATCAAGCTCACGCATGGCTTTTTGTTCGTCGTCATCGAGCAACATAGACATCAGCTGTTCGCGCACTTTAATAGACTTAGCACTCAACTCCACTTCAAACAAGGTCTGCCCCTCGCCTATAAATGGATTTTTTATAACCTCCTCAAAGAAATCCCAATAGTCTTTAAACTCAGGTACCCATTCCCAAGCGAAGCGATACGACTCCTTATCCGTACCAAACCTGTGGTGCATCAGCTCTTTATTTAGTTCTTTTAATACGCGCTTACCGTCACTAATAGACTGGTGAATACTATGGCAAAGATTGGTTACAAACGCATTGTCAAAACTGTCTTTTAAGCTGGATAACTTATCTTGCTTTTCAACAAGAATATTGTTTTTTAAACGATTATGAAAATGCTCTAACTCACGCTGAATGCCGCATATTCCTTGAAAGAAATCTACATTATGCTCATCGCTAAAATTCAAGGTATAAACGATTGAGTCCTCAGTTTGACATACCTGATTGTGTTCTCTGATTTTACTTTCTAAGGCATGTGCTCGACTGTTTAGTTCACTAAGGATTGAACGATGTTGGGCTGCTGCTATTTCTGCCGAGGTAGAAGCAGCCTCGCTATCGGCTGATTCCAAGCGTTTTTCAGCGTCGAAATCTGGCCATATTTTTGAAATAGTGCGTAAATAATCTTCATTTTTTTCAGCGTCTAATGCGGTTTTTTCCTGTTTATCGCTTAATATTTTACATTGCCTTTCACTCTCTTGTAGCTTTTGCGCTAATACACCTAGCTCTGTATCAAGTGCCTGAATGTACAGATCAAGCTCTACTACTAATGACTTTATGCCTTCGTATTCACGTTCTATTTCCTCAACGTCAGACAAATCTATTTGTTCTAGTTGCTTCTCAGAGTTTTGGCATTGACGGTTCACCGAAACCATTTTCTGCAACTGGTCAGCGTAACTTAAGTTACGTAGCTGATTAACAGATAAAAGTAAGTCCTGCACCTCACGTAAACTAATTTGAGCTGAATTTGCTTGCTCGACAAGGCTCTGCTGTTCACGCTGCTTAGCACTTAGTGCACGCTCTCTAGCACCTTGACCAAACACCAACTCAGCATCATTCATGTCACAACGATACATGGAATAAGAACCCGACCCCATACCATCTTGCGTTAGACCACGGCGGGTCTTACGTAAGGTCGCTGCATCTGGTACTTGTTCGACACTGCCATAGCTGGCCATTAAATAATGTTTGGCTGTAGCATGATCAAACTTCATTAAATTCATAATGGAATTATGGGGCACTTTCAAGCGGTCGCTATCTTGCTTAGCTTTACTGCCCTGAATAACCCTCGCACGGTTGCCACCAGGCATACTACGTACAATGCTGATGGCATCACGTTCAAAATCAGACTCAACAATAATAGAGAAGCGAGCACCACCAATGTAGCCTTCAATAGCATTCTGCCAAGCGCCGTCCATAATCTCTACATAGTCACATAGCACCTTAGGGTCTGCTTGTGGGCATTCTTTTGATATGGCATCAAGAGCCGCTTCTACAAAGTGCGGATAACTAACTTGACTGGATTCTAATCGATTAATATCACGCTGGATCTGCTGAATCTTGTTTTGCTGACTTTTAAGTTTTTGATCGCGACTAATTCCTAGGTGCTGTAATTGATCCCGCAAGCTAATACCTTTAGCTGACAACTGTGCACTAAACCACTTGTCATACCACTGATTAATTTGCTCTTGATGCTTAACCGATTGATCTAGATGCGCTTCTAAAGGTGAAATATCGATCATATCTCTATTTAGAATCGCTGAAAAGTTAAGTTGCCCTTCCTCACTAAGAACTAACATTTCTTTGCTTTTCGCTAAAAATCCGCGATCACTCAAAGCTGGAATCTCTATTCCTATACTGGTATTTAGTAAAGATTTAACAATACTTTTAGTGGCATCTAAAGTGAATTTTAATTGATTATCTTGATCTAACAATAAAGTTGAATGGTGCTGAAGTTCTTTTTTATAGCCTTCAATATCTTGCTCTAGTTGATCTTTATCCTTTAGAACCGCAATGCCTTTACGGCGCGCTTCTAAGCTAACTTGCTGTTCTCTGGCTTGGTTTCGTCTACCACCAGAAACCTCACGTGCTGTTTCTTTATTGGTTAGATCGCCCCGCAATGACTGCTGATAATGTTTAGCGTCACTGTAAAGTTTTTGGTCTTCTAAATACTGGCTTCTGGCAGACACATAATGCGCTATTTGAAAGTTAATCCACTGATCAATATAAACTTCGCTATGAACCTTTGCGTTAGTTAAAATTTCAATGTTTGCCATTAAAGATTTTGACTCAGATTCCATTGAGTGAATAGTCTTCATCAGATCACTAACACTTCTAATGGCTTCGCCTAAATCTTTTTTCTCGAGTATTTCATTGGCCACAAAACCGTTAATACTTTTTACCGGTTTATAAGCCATGAAGCGTGAAAAAGCTTTTGCTGCATTTAATGCTTCGCGCTCACTGACGGCATCGTCACGACCCCGTAATGCACCATAGAGACGACGCAGATACTGCTTTTTAGTGTCGTACTTTTCCACTGCACGCTGACCGCAACGTTTTTGCAAACGCTTAAATATTTTATCCACACCCACTGCTTGTTTACTGCTAGTGTCTTCCAATAAAAAATCACTTTGAGTCAGTTCGTGACCCGATACCACCATTAATAAAAAATCACTTTGCCTAGCAACTGGTTTACCTGCGGCGTTATCGATATAGGCACTGACGCCAATGATGGCTGTAAAGGGTTGAGCACTTTCCCCTTTAGTTGGGTGAAAGACCGCTGCTAAATAACCATTGGCACCGCCTGGGCGAGCATACGAACCATCATCACAACCCAACACATAACTGGCTAAGGTTCGTACTTGTTTACCGCGACCTTTTTGTGTGGATTCGTCTTGACCTGGGTTGTAGTTAAATAAGTTATCATGGGCGGCTGTCATGATAGTTTGAATGGCATCCGCGGCGGTGGTTTTACCTGAACCATTGCCACCGCTTAATAAGTTTATTGGGCCGAATTCAAAGTCAGTAGCAGGGATGTTTCCCCAATTAACATAAACAAACTTTTTCAAAAACATGAGTTATCCCTCCTTGCCGGCCACTAGAATATTAATAGGTCGCGCTTCACAATTGGCAAAATCGGTAGCAGGAATATTTTTCCAATTAACATAAACAAACTTTTTTAAGAACATTAGTTTGTCTCCTCTTGGCTTTCATCAGCCTCTATTTCACTAGCTTCATCTGGCTCGTTAACCTGACTAGGTTCATCTGTTTGACTAGAAAGCCCTTCCTTCATGGAAGTGTCATCTTCATTGAGCAAACTGCTTAACACATCATCACTGACATAGCTCATGATCATAGGTCTAACCTTTAACCAAAATTCACTGCTGTCTAATGCGTCTTCGTTACTTAATTGAATAAGGCGTAATTGACGCATGCGACGAAATAAATTTTTTCGCTCGGTTAACTGATCTGGCAAGCTGCGGCCCAGTAAATTTTTCAACGCAATACTAAGCGATTCAAGCGAAACTAAAACACAACCTTGCTCATCAACCATGCCTTCCCGTAATGCTTTGTCGTATTGACTGCGCAGCACTAATACCAAGGCCACTTCGTTTTGAGATAAACGTACTCGTAGGCCGCCATTAAATGGCTGATCGTCATCTTCCATACCAGGGATTTGCGCACCCGGTGGGTAACACCGTACAAACTGAAAACGGCGATCATGTTGCAAGCGAATGCCCATTAATGACAAATAATCTTGCATGATTTGTTCGATACGTAAGTAGCGGTCATAAAGAATTTGCTCGACTTGAGATTCGTCGCGACAAATCACCCCATAATCCATTAAGCGAATGAGCAGTTCGGTAAACTCTTTTAAAATGATGCCTTCTTTATCAAGAAGCTGTTCTATTTTATTTAACATGTTTTTCCTGGTTTCAAGCCTTAAAATTTAGCGCATTTTTAAGACTGAAAAAATCGTATTTTAACGGCTGCGTTAAACAACAGCGCTTTCATTTTTCATTAAGCGAATACTAAAGACATCTTTTTGAGCAAAGTATTCATCTTGTTGCTGATCGATCCATTTTAATTCGAAATGATATTCACTGGATAAGTTATCCACCGCACCAATACTCACTACGTGAGCAATTGCCAATAGATCATTAGCTGAATTAACCGGAATTTCGCTAGAGCGAATTTCGTTACGTTGCTTAAATTGTTCAACCATAAACGTGCGAACTTGGTTGTTGTTCACGAAGAACGCCTGATCTAGTGCCTGTTGCACATACAATTCACGACGGCTACCTTGATCAACGCTTTCAAGCCCTTCGTCAACCGCACTATCAATTACCGTACGCCGGCGTGGAGGTTGTAAACGAACCTGGCCTGGATCCACAAAACCTAATTGCGGTACTGCCATTAATTGCGAAACACGATCCAATTGAGCATTTTGCTCGGCAGGCTTTAAACTGGAAAGTTGCTTACACACCGCCACTACGTCATTGTTCTTTTGACTGGCCAAATAACTCATTTGACGAATAATAATATCGGCGCGTTTGGTGAAATTTTGTAGAGATTTTCGTACCAAGGGAAGAATGTGCTCACAAGCACTTTTTAATCGATGCTCGATATCATCCAGTATCAGCCATAATAAAGAACTATTGCCTTTCACTTGATCGGGCAGTAATTCTCGTAAACGCTTTTCAGCGGATGTTTTAAATTCATTTGGACTGTGACGCACTTGCTCAACCAGTTCACTTATTTGGCTGCGATATTTTTCAACGTTATCGGCAGATAACCGCACCGATAAATCAGGCTGGAAGCGTTTTTCCATGAAATCAAAAAACTGCTCACTGGCATGCTGAGCCATACCCTGGCCTTCCATTTCGCGTACTAAATCTCGCTTACGTTCGTCCAGTTCACCAATTACATCGGTAAAATCTGTAATGATGCGCTCACTAAATTCAAAAGCATCTAGTAAATCGTATACTTCCCCATGCTCTAAAAAGCTTTCAAGGGCATTTCGAACATTTCGGGTATTACGGTGGCGAGCAACCTGTTGAGAACGCTGGCCATCCATGAAGGGCTCAACAAATTGTCTGCCCCAACGGCTAAAGCTAAAACTGGATTGTAAGGTAGCTTCGTCCACCTGCTTTTCAATCCAGCCATGTTCGATCATGGTATTGAGTAGCCAAGACGCTAATTCTTTGTGACTTTTAAAGCGCCTTTCTTCATCATCGCTGTCATCCTGAATCACTGGGGCACGCACTAACGCTTCTGAGAAAATATTAAGCAAACTCTCACGGCTTAAAGCTTGCCCGTAATCGCTGGAGCCAGCATGGGAGCTGGAGAAAAGCTGTTTATACAGTTCCTTAAGACACTCCACCATTTGTTCACGGTACTTGCTGGTGAGGGGGCGAAAAAACTGCACACGTTCCTGTTCAAAAAACATACTATTTAGCGTGCCAAAGAATAAAATAAAAGCCCACCACTTTACCCGAAAACCACTCTAGCGGGAATGCTTGTAAACAGGCATAAGGTGAATTTTGCACAGATAACTGTTCAAATAATGAACGGCGGCTGAAATTAACTTATTGCAAGTGAAAGCAGCAAGTATTTTGTGCTTTTTAGAAAGGTTACACTTTAGCCCGCATTAACTTGGCAAGCCAAATTAGGCGGTGTAATTCGCAAAATGAAGCTTATCAGGGTAAAGTAGCTGGGCGTTTTAATGCTAGAAACGCTGTTATTTGTCTCCTTTCAATTAAGATTTTTCCCATGAAAGCTTTATTATTAATTGTTCACGGTAGCCGTAAAGCCAGTTCTACTGCTGAAATAGCGACACTGGCCAAAAAGGTCGCTGCCATGCCCAGTTCATTTGAACATGTACGCCACTGTTTTCTTGAATTGGCTACACCGAAAATGGCCTCCAGCATAGACGAGCTGACTCAACTAGGCTGTAACGACATAACCCTCATGCCCTACTTTCTTGCCGAAGGCTCTCATGTTGCGGATGATTTACCCAAGCTTTTAAGCCAAGCACAACATAATCACCCAACTATTCACTTCACATTAATGGAGCATTTTGGCGCCTCCCAAAAGATGCCCTCGTGGATTTTAGAATACGTCAACCAGTCCTAACCTGATCCCCTAACGCTTTTTTCATATAGCGCTTAAAAGCCAATTGAGCCTGAGTTTGCCACTGACTTTTTTTATACATTAAATACAATTTTTTACGGGGCAGATTGCGTTCACATAAAACAGTCTTAAATTCACCGCTTGTTAATTCTTTTTGTGTGGCAATATCCAATAACATCCCTATGCCCATACCGGATTTTACGGCCTGATAAACTCCCTCAATATCATCACAACTATGATGATCAAGATTTTGCCAAGACAGCTTTTCCTTTTTAAAAAAGCGTTTTAAGGCTTGCGATTGCTGTTGGGACGTTTGAGTTATTAATTTTGTATTCCCTAAATCTGAAAAACTCTGTGGTGTACCGTTATTTAACAGATACTCTTTAGTAGCACATGCTACTAATTGGGTATCCATTAATGGTATGGCCACCACATGGCTATGATCACTGAGTGTTCCTAAACGAAAAGCAAAGTCTAAGTTTTCATTGTGCATATCTTCAAACTGGTCACTGAAGCGAATGTCAAAATTAATTTTTGGATATTGCTTTGCAAAACTTGATAACGCATCAAATACATTAGAGCGGGCCAATGCTTTAGACAAGGTGACACACAAAGTACCTGCCACGGCCTCGTGTTCAGCCAACAACTCATCTTCTGCTTGGTTGATAGCCGCTAAAATACTTTTACATTTTGGATAAAATTGCCTACCCGCTTGAGTGATATCCAGTCTCTTATGAGAACGATGAAACAATTGTACATTTAAGCTTTCTTCTAGTTTAGATATTTGTTTGCTCAAAGCCGCCGGGGAATAATGCAACTTGGCAGCTGCTTGTATCAAACTGCCAGTTTCCACTACTTCTACAAATACTTGGTAACTCACAATTCTGCTCATATAAATAACCTTTAAAACTGGATTTTAACCCAACTAAGCCAACACAATAGAATTCCAAAAGGTTATTCTAAGATTAACCACTAACTACTTTAAGTTAATCAATGGATTTTTTATAGTGCCCTTGCATTGTTATTCACACTCAAACTTAGGAGCTAAAATGATTAAACTTGCCCAGCGCTCTATCGCCATTAATACCTCAGCTGAAAATTTATTTAAATTCGTCAGTAATATGGAGAATTATAAAACCTGGTTTCCAGGCGTCATTGACATTCGATCATTCAACGACCTAGCTCATGGCACAAAAGGAAAACTGTACAAAGAAGTGCTGTTAATGCCCGATGGAGAATCAGAACTTATTATCAGCGTTGTAAACAGCACTCAAAATCAATTTTTTCAAACCCACGGAGACTTGGCTGAAATATTGCCACAAATGACCATAGAGCTTAAAGAGTCAGCTGAAAAAGTTTGTGATATTAACTTGCAGTATCACAGCCGAAATTCGGCTTTGAATAAAAATAGTGATTTAATTTCCATCCTACAAAATGATTTAACTGCCAGGTCACACACAGCACTTAC
Organism: uncultured Bermanella sp.; assembly: GCA_913058575.1. Lineage (GTDB taxonomy): Bacteria > Pseudomonadota > Gammaproteobacteria > Pseudomonadales > Oceanobacteraceae > Bermanella. The sequence continues at coordinate 18,459 of CAJXRF010000004.1, read as the reverse complement.
GACTTTAAAAATAATAATGGAGGATAATAAAAAAGCCTGATATAGACATCTATTTATGCTTCAACTTACATGGCTTTGATTAATTAGACAAAGCAAAGTCATCAGAGTTAAAGCGCTCTTTCAGCGGCCACCATAAAGCTTAGCCGTATGCTCTTATTAGGGCATATGACTATTAAGCTCACCGCGTAATAATAAAATTCCTATGCCTGGAATTAATGCAATGGCCACATCGGGTCCAAATGGAAAAAGTGGAAGTTCAAATTTAAGCCCATAAAACAACAAAATGGCCCCCTCTAAAAGACTGCCATAGGCCAAAACAGGAATAATATTTTTGTAGAAAAAGGGCTTCCAAGCGGCCAATAAAAAGAAGGCTCCTACAATACCAAATGCCCCTGATGCCATTCTCATCCAATAATTAAGCATAACATCATTTGGAATCTCGCCACTGCCACCAAACTTCTCTAGGTGTTCAGTAGCCCAATCCCATGGCAAAAAAGCACCTACAATCGTTAACCCCCAGCCAAGCCCAGCCCCTAAAAGCAGTAACCGTAGTAAATTAAACTTAGTCATTATGATATTCCTTCAGCCATTTACCGTGTGAATGGGCGACCCCTTTATCCACACATTCTCTTTTAAAAACGACAATGATCCGCCACTTAAATGTGAGTTCTTTATGATTTCATGAACAGTAATACAAGCATGATAAAACTTTAGCTAAGATCGCAACCAGCCTAGCGGCGACCTTAGAGAGTGTTTTATTTCTCCTGTGTCACCTCCGCTTTAAAGCCATCACCCACCTCATACCAATTTATATTACGGGTGGCCACCATCACCACTGCCAGCACGATAAATACCAAGAGTGAACCCATTAACAACGCAAAGTCTTCGGCACTCACGATGATGTACAGTGTGAAATACAAAAGCACCAACAAGGCTGCGAACATGCCTGCTGTCTTAGCATGGCGCAGCACATACACAAGATAAAAACTAATTAATGAAGCGCATGCTAACGCTGCAATAAGATAAGACAACATAAAATTAATATGCTCAGACAGCGACATAAGCAATAGATAAAACAAGGCGATGGCTAGACCCACCAACCCGTATTGCACTGGGTGAATAGGCAGCTTTTTTAATATTTCAAAAATAAAGAATGCCACAAATACCAAACCAATAAATAAGAAACCGTATTTTAGCGATCTCTCAGACTGTAAATACACGTCCACAGGTTCAATAAACTCCACACCAAAACCACCAGCTAATAGCGCTTTACAATTTCCCTGTTCACAGGCAGATACATTTTTCTCAATATTGCTGGCAAAGGCACTCACTTGCCACTGAGCATCAAAACCCTCACTAGTCACCGTGCGCGACAAAGGCAAAAAGTCTCCGTAGAACTTAGGGTGTGGCCATGGAGAGGTTAGCGATAATTGATAATCTAGGGCACTGGGGAAAAACTGAATGCGGTCCATACCGCGTAAACTTAGCTTAAGTGAGAATGGTAAATCCTGCACACCGTCATTCACTCCGGTTAGAGCATTGACAACTTCTAAAGGTAATTGGGCATGGATACCCTTATCCATAAAAGTCAGTTGACTACCCGCTTTAAATTCAAACTCTTTCTTACCCAAGTTCAAAATAGGGACACTATTAATGCCCCGTGCATCACTGACGGCTAAAGAAAAATAAGGCTGGGAAAAGACTAGCTGAGCCTTCTCATGAGGCAAAGCGACATTGGTTTTTTCTAAAATATTAGCTTTAGAGAATTGCCCTGATAAATTTAACTCCCCTGAATAAACCGGCAATTTATAAATCCCCTGATAACGAATATCAGTGGCGATACTGGCCTGAAGTTTTGTGGTATCAGGTAATATATAACGAGTTCCGTTACGCTTATGGTGGCGCACAATTTTAGTTTTGCCATTCTCAGACCACTCCTGGCTATCCCACTTTAGGGTATAAGGCACCACTAGAATAGGGCCAAATACAGTCTGCGCACCGGTCCAACTTTTGGCTACCGATGCTTTGGCACTGCTTTTATAATGTTGGCGCTCGCCTATGGTGCCCGAGACACTGGCCAACACCACCAAAAGTATGATGGCAATGACGGTGATGACACCACCCTTAATCAATAACGTTTTATTCATGGCTTAGGCCTTCAAAGTTAGAAGCCTTAAGGTTATTCCACTGCCATGTGTTTAGAATGTGTTTAGTGTGTACTTTATGTGGGCAGAGGGCGTTATCGCATCAATTTGCTTACACAAGCACCTTCGGCAAGATAATTGTCACTTCACTGCCTATCGATGAAAGGTTTTCAAGCGTGATGACGCCACCATGTAATTCAATGGCCCGCTTGGCGAAGGTTAACCCTAAACCCGAGCTGCGCTTTCCTGTATCGGGCCTTGGTAAGGAATAAAAGCGCTCAAAAATACGTTCACGGGCATATTCAGGAATACCAGGGCCTTGGTCTTGTATTTGTATTTGAATGTTATTGCTATTCTCTAAAGCTGACATTGCGATAATAATTTCACCATTTATAGGCGAAAACTCTAGGGCATTTCCTATAAGGTTATCCATGACCTGTTGCAAAATAAAATCATTACCTTGTACCCATAGCTTTTCTGTTGCGTGAAAAGTGATCGATATGTTTTTCTGATGCGCTTCAATTGTTTTCTGCATGATCACTTTTTGGACTAAATCATTCACATTGACAGCCTCAACCTGTTCTAAGTTGGCCAGATTTTCAATGCGCGCCACTTCTAACATACGTTGGATAAACCCATTAAGACGTTTGCTTTCGAGTTGAATATTACCGCTAAATTTTTCTATGTCTTGCGCTGGCATTTGCGGGGTGATCAGTTCAGCTGCGCCCATAATGGCCGAGAGTGGACTTTTCATTTCATGGGTCATGGTTAATAAATACTCTTCTACATATTCTTTGCCAGCCAGCTCTTGGCGCATGGTTTTCATGGCTAATGCCAAGGTATTTAGTTCTAATTCACCCATGACAGGTGGTTCAAGCATCTCTCCCCCTGTGAGTTTTTTCGCATAGCTTACCAACTGACGAATAGAGCCAGTTAACCAATAAGACAACACACCACCGACCAATAACGACAATAACAACAGCAACGCTCCCCAGTATTTTAAATTATTATCAATTAAGGCGAAGAAGGGACGAAGAGATTGATTTTTTTTGGCTAATGTCAGCACACCAATGATTTCTTTTTCTACCATCACTGGTGCCGCCACATACATCACAGAGCTGCTTTCATCATTAGGGTCCTCCCAAGTACTGCGTGCTCCGTATTCCCCTTTAAGGGTTAAATACACATCATTCCACTGAGAATAGTCTTGCCCTAACGCTTTATGTTCAGAGTCGAAAATCACTATGCCTTGCTTGTCAGTAATATAAATGCGGGTACTGGTGCTTTCTTTTTTAACACCAAAAATAGTGGCCTGATATTGGCGTTTAATAAAAGCCTCTACGTGTTTGGTAAATTCTTTTTTGACCGTGGCATCTTGTAATACTGGTCCAGCAAATTCGGCCAACAGATTAGCCGATTCCACTAACGATTCTTCAGTAACTTGGCGTATGGTGGGTTTCACTTGGGAAGAGACTACATTAAAGCCCCAATAAGCCGCCACGCCAATTAACGTGAAGTACACCAAAAACACTCGCACACTTAAATTAATTGAAGGCATTAACAGTCACCCAAGCTATAACCAATGCCTCGGTGAGTTTTGATTATTTCAGTATTGGCATCGATGGATTTCAGTTTCGCTCTGAGGGTTTTAATATGGGTATCCACCACTCTGTCTGCACTGCTATCCGGTTCGCTCCATACTTTTACCAATAACTCTTCGCGGGAGTACACGCGCTTAGGGTGTTCAATGAGCACCTCAAGAATACCAAACTCATAACGCGTCACATCTACAGTCTCCCCTGAAAACTGCACAATACGAGAAGTCACATCGACACTTAATTGCCCCACTTTTTTAAGAGCCTGACCGGATTCAGCAGCTACAGTTAGCTGAGTGCGACGCAAATTAGCCTTCACCCTAGCCACCAGCTCTCTGGGGCTAAAAGGTTTACAAATATAGTCATCAGCCCCTAGTTCAAGGCCAACTACGCGGTCAATTTCATCGGAGCGAGCGCTTAGAAATAAAATAGGTAAATCTGATAAGGCTCTTAATTTTCGACACACTTCAAAGCCATCCATATCGGGTAAACCAATATCGAGAATCACTAAATCGGGTGTTTGGTTTGAGAAGGCCCTTAAGGCCTCTTGTCCACTGGCACTCCAATCCACTTCAAAACTGGCAGCTTTTAAAGCATATTGAATGTTGTCGGCAATGCTGGGTTCATCTTCCACCAACAATATTCGGGCATTGGCTTTCATAAGTTACTCTTATCAACAAACATGCATGGATTTTAAATAGGTATATTATACTGTCAAAAATAATGAATAGGGCAAACTCGCCCCTGTCTTTGATCTATTGCCCATAAACTGAGAACTCATGTACTTTCCAATACTGGCTATTTTAGCCTGCGTACCTGCCCTTATGTGGCCAGAAGCTCTAACAGACTTAAAAATCGCCATTGTTCCCATGCTAGGCTTAATTATGTTTAGCATGGGGCTAACACAAACCCGTGACGATTTTGTAAGGGTGTTGCGCAGCCCGAAAGGAATTGGGCTCGGTTTATTTTTACAATACAGCGTGATGCCTTTCTTAGCATTTTTAATTAGCCAAATATTGAACCTAGAACCTGAGCTGATGGTGGGACTCATAATAGTGGGATGCTGCGCGGGTGGCACCGCCAGTAATGTCATGACCTTTTTAGCTAGGGGAAATGTGGCGCTATCAATCACGCTAACTCTTACTTCTACAGTAATAGGTGTCTTTGTTACGCCGTTATTAATTCAATTTTACGCAGGTCACATAATCGAGATTGCCATACTGCCCATGCTACTAACCATTTGTAAAATTGTATTATTACCTGTGATTGCCGGTACATTAATACAATTTTGGTTTAGTAGCTGGGTAAAAAAAATAGATCACTTACTACCACACGTGGCAACACTACTCATTGTATTCATCATTGCCATTGTCATGGCATTAAATGCCAATAAATTTTCGCAAGTGAGTGCCTCTCTATTATTGGCCATTGCCTTGCACAATGGCTTAGGTTTGCTCATGGGTTATTGGGCAGCGCGCTTATGTGGATTTTCACAAAAAGATATTAAAGCTATTGCCATTGAGGTGGGTATGCAGAATTCAGGATTAGGGGTGGCGCTGGCTATTAAATACTTCACACCACTAACCGCTTTGCCTGGGGCACTATTTAGTATTTGGCATAATATAAGCGGCTCATTGCTGGCCGCTTTTTGGAATAGACATTCGCTTAAAACAACAGATCAATACACCGACAATTAAACTAGTGCCCGGCAATGCTGCTGGTACCGGGTTTAAAGCGAACGATGTGAAACGGGGCGTGCTGGCGAATGTGATCTTGAGATTTCATAATGACTTCGTGCAGCGCGCTATTGGTTAAGTATAACCAACCATCAGGGCCAAAACTAAAGCCATCAGGCCAGCGTAAAATATCATCTTGAATAAGGGTTTGTAGTTGGCCGTTTGCATCAATTCGATCAATGGAAGATTGATCTGCATTGCTTATATAAATATTATCGGCTAAATCTGTTGTGATGCCGTCACTGGCAGTTTTGGCAGCAAAGTCTTCTACCCTTTTTGACAATTGCTCAGGGGTTAATGCTTTATTTAATAGATCCTTGGTTTTAATTCGAAACATTCTTTGATGAGCGGTGGCGCCGTAATATAACCATTCACCACTTCGCCCCAGTGCGATGGAATCAATATTAGGGCGAATGGCAAACACACCAAACTTCAACATAAGCTGCCCTTGTACCACGGGCGTAAATCGTTGCGCCATGACAGAAACATCCTGAACCAATACTTCACGGCTTTGTTTGTTTAATACGTCGTAAATAATCACTGACGGCTTCTTACGTATAATGCTGGCATTGGCAATGTAAATGTATTGCCCACTGGCATCCACTTGAAAATCGTTTAGGTGTGAGCCAATGCCTGCCAAACTGGTGGGAAAATCATACTGGTGCACTAACTTGTTTGAGCTTAAATCAAAAGCAAACAGTCTGGGTTGACCCAACCCATGGTTGGCATGATCGAGTACCCACAGTCTATTTTGCTGATCGATACGTATGCCTTGCGGGGCATCAAAATACACATCTAGGCTTTCACCATTATCATTCAACCCGGTATTAAACGCTTTATTGGGATAGGGCAGCGCCTGATTATTTTGCCATTTAGCCACATGTATTTCAGGGCTGGCTTCTGGGTGAAAGGTAAAAAATATTTCTCCCTGTGAAGAGACCGCCATATTGCCCGGCGGCATATCCAGCTCAGCCACTACTTCTAATGATGACGCTGGCATAATGGGTGATGTGGTAATATCGGGCATGTGTTCACTGCCACCATAAATAAGATGCACCGTGATGAGAGCTAAGGCGATAACGGCTAAAAGAACACTGAATAGTTTTAGCGGTATTATTTTTATTATATTTTTCGCGATCATGATTAGGCCTAACTATAAAAGTAAAAATAACCCTAACCAACTGGCCATTAAATAGCTACTTGTGTTCATTGGTGTTGTAAGCCAACTTTTACGTACTTTAAGCCTTTATACGGCTCTTTTGCCTAACGCATCTGCTAGGCACTTCACTGCATTAGAATTTAAAAACATAACAATGGCTAAGTGAGTAGCAATGCCAGCTAATAAAGGTTTACATTAGAAGTTTTTAATTCCCATGCGCCTAACGATACCGCTTCAGTACCAATAATCCCAAAACATCCCGAATACGAAAAAAACGCCTCTGTTTGAAATAACGTTTAAAATCTTTGTTACCAGGCATAGGGTAATAATCATCGGCTTCTTCTGGGTGAATGGTGTGCAATTGCGGATTCTCACCCGCCAACAAGCGCCTTACCACCCGACCAATTAATTTGGCACCTATCACCGCGGTGTACATTAAAACCGTTTCTTGGGTGGCTTGCTCCTTTAGTGCAAATGAGCGGCGTGCCAACACTGTGCCTGTGTCAATGCCCTCGTCAATCCAGTGCACGGTTACGCCGCCGCGATCACTACCGTTACTTAAGACCCAAAAATAGGCCATGGCCCCTTTGTATTCCGGCAACCAACCAGGGTGAACATTAAGCACACCAAGTTTAGGCGAAGTAATTATTTCTTTTTTAAGAATTTGTGAAAAATAAGCTGAGATTAAAAGATCAGGGTTTAAATCTTTAATAAATTGCTGACATTCAAGGTCATTTATATTCCCACAGTGAAAAACGGGAATACTTTTATCCTTGGCGATTTTCCAAGCAGGTTTAATACGTTTTGATAAAAAAGGAAAAATGAACGTCAGTAAATACCCAAAGGCTTGAATACAACGTTGCCAAAATAATAAACCCGCAAAACGCCAACCTACTTTTTTCAAATGCTGTTTAATTTTGGCACGGCCACGCAAAGACAATTTTAATGGCTGGGCCTTAACCACGCCCACAATATTGATCTCTGGCATGTTAAGCAGCTTATTCATAATCAGGGCGCTGCCTAAATGCCCTGAGGAATAGAGTACCACTACATCCATTTTTTTTTGTGTATTACTCTTTGGCAACCCATTCACCTGAATTTTTAATTAACAATGTTTGCCAAAGTACCATATAAAGCTTGTTGCTAAAGAGTGGTAAAGTCACGCTCTGGCATGAATGAGATGTAGAACCATGCAAATGTTCGATCATAGATTAGGACATTACACCGCTCTAAACCGGATTATCAATATCAACAAACTCAACGTCTAAAGCAAACTCATCTGCTAAATGCTCCCCTAATGCTTTAGCACCGTAACGTTCGGTGGCATGATGGCCAGCGGCATAATAATGGGTGCCTGATTCGCGGGCATTGTGGACACTGGGTTCATTAATCTCCCCCGTCAAGTAGGCATCAATTCCCTGATTGATGGCATAGTTCATGTAGGACTGGGCTCCCCCCGTACACCAAGCAATGCTGTTGATGATGTCGTCTTCTTCCCCTATGTGTTGTGGTGGGCGATTTAAGCGCAATGCAATATGCTCGCTTAATTGCTTGGCCGTCATGGGTTGTTGTAGTCGCCCTATGCAACCGGGCACCGTTTCATCGTTCGGATCAATGGGGCCTGTGATTTCAAAATCTAATACATGGGCCAGTTGCACATTATTACCCCATTTAACATGGCTATCTAATGGCAAGTGGTAAGCCAGCAAACTAATGTCGTGTTTTAACAAAGCTTGAATACGTTGCTTCTTAATGCCCACAATGGCATCAGGTTCGCCTTTCCAGAAAAAACCATGGTGAACTAATATGGCATCGGCTTGCTTTTCTATGGCCACGTCTATTAACTGCTGGCAGGCTGTCACACCTGTAATGATACGTTTTACTTCTGGCTTGCCCTCTATTTGCAAGCCATTAGGGCAATAATCACGAAACTTTTCTATTTGCAGTTGCGTATTTAAGTAATTGGTCAGTTCGTGAAGCTTCATATCCTGTCACCATTTGCGTAAACTTTGCCTATTTTTAATTATTTAGAATCAAGAGTCTTTAAAATCATGCAAAAACCTGGTTTTTTTTCCTGGTCTATTCTAATGGGATTGGTCATCGCAAGCTTAGCCTTGCATTTTGTGCCCAATTCTAACCAGCAAATTGCCAATCACGTTGCCAATGTTGCACCTCATTCTTACGCTCCTGCTGTGAACATTGCAGCCCCTGCGGTGGTGAATATTTACACCAGTAAAACCGTGCGGGCCCAAAGCCACCCTTTGTTTAACACCCCTTATTTTAATCGCTTCATAGACCGCGCCAAAATCCCTAAAAACCGTATAAAAAATAGCTTAGGGTCAGGGGTCATCATTGGTAAAGAGGGCTTAGTGATCACCAATTATCATGTCATACATGGGGCAGATGAAATATTAGTGGCCTTGCAGGATGGCCGCACCAGTAACGCGGTGGTCATAGGCCGAGACAGCGAAACTGACATTGCCTTGTTAAAGATTGAATTAGAAGATGTGCCCGTTATTCATTTTGCCCGCAACCCATTTATGCAAGTGGGTGATGTAACCCTAGCCATTGGCAACCCCTATGGCGTGGGGCAAACCGTAACCATGGGCATTGTCAGCGCCACGGGGCGAAATCAATTGGGCATTAGCACTTATGAAGACTTCATCCAAACCGACGCAGCGGTTAATCCAGGTAACTCCGGAGGCGCATTAGTGAATGCATCAGGTGAATTAGTCGGCATCAACACGGCCATTTACAGTAAATCAGGGGGAAACCAAGGAATTGGCTTTGCCATTCCTCTTAATCATGCCCTTTCGGTGGTGGATGATTTACTGCGCTATGGCCAAGTTGTGCGAGGTTGGTTGGGCCTAGAAACACAAGAGCTTAGCAAAAAACTTAAAGAGGTGTTTGGCCTACCTGAACAACTCACCGGCCAAGTGGTGGTAGGCGTTGCTGCAAATGGACCGGCTGAAAAGGCCGGCCTTAAAGAAGGGGATATTGTCACTCACTATAATGGCCAAAAAGCCAACAAAGGCACAGATACCATGCGCCAAATTGCCGATTTAATGCCTGGGGATAAAATTAGCTTAGGGGTTATTCGCGGCGGCCAACAAATAGAAATTCAAGCCACTCTTGGGCTTCGTAAAGTTAAACCACAAGATAAGGTCATTCTTGAAAATCAATGATCACTGCTCGTTAATCGCCCCTTTTGGGGCTGATTAAGCCAGCCTTTTAAACTTTACTATTGTAAGCGAAAGCCCACTTTAATGGTCACCTGCCAGTGGGCAATTTTACCCTCTTGTATATGCCCACGTGTATCGATCACTTCAAACCAGTCCATGTTTTTAATGGTTTTGCCCGCTTTGGCAATGGCGTTATTAACCGCCCCTTCCATATCAATGGCCGAACTACCCGTTAACTCTACTTTTTTATAAACATGATCACTCATAAATCACCTATCTAAACGTTCAATTATTGGGCATTTTTTTATAGCTTAGATCATATGTTGAACTTTATTAAGAAAGGCGCATTTTTACTGCCCTTTCCTTTCGCTACACTTTCTTTTACTGACTAATGCTTTCAATGATAAATGTAAATTTTAAATGTTTTATCTGTGGCTGAGGGATTACCGAGAGGGCTGAAGGGTATTGATAAGCAAATTAATAATTAACATAAATTAAGTGATGCTGTATTTGAAAGTTGTGTAAAATAACTGGCGACCACTAGCTCGCCATTCACCTGATCATCCAATACCTCTCTTATTCACTTGCCCTAGAATTTTTTCGATCATGTCATTTTCATCAATGGGCTTTGAGATATGGGCATTCATACCCATTTTCATGCAATGCTCTATATCTGTGCTCATGGCATTGGCGGTTATGGCGATGATGGGTAAATTTTCATATTGGCTATTTTTTCTAATTTCTCTCGTCGCTTCATACCCATCCATTTCTGGCATTTGAATGTCCATTAATATGACATCAAACATGTTTTCTTGTTTTAAAATATCCAGTACCTCTAGGCCATTACTGGCAACACTGGCACTGGCCCCTGCACCGTTTAACATTTCCATGGCAATCATCTGATTAATTTCTATGTCTTCGGCCAATAATACTCGCACGCCCTTAAGGGGCATGCTCATTTCAGGCTCCTTGTGACTGCGCGCATCCTCAGCCACAATCGCCGGTTCGGTGTCTGAATCTATTTCTAGAAAATCAATGTCATGCCGATGAATATAGCTTTGCTTTTCCATACATTTAAAAGTTAAATGAACATCAAAACAACTGCCTTCATTTTCAATGCTTTGCAAACTAATGCCTCCCCCCATTAATTCAGCCAACTGTTTACTAATCGCAAGCCCTAGCCCACTGCCGCCAAATTTACGGCTGGTTGAACTATCCGCCTGACGAAAAGATTCAAACAAATATTCCTGCTGTTCTTGTGGAATGCCTATACCGGTATCACTGATGCTAAATAGCAATTTAATTTTATTATCTTCAGGCCCTTCTATGAGCGTTAATTTAAGCGTCACCTCACCTTGAAATGTAAATTTGAAAGCGTTACTGCATAAATTCAATAAAATCTGTTCAAGCCTCAACGGATCACCCACTAATATATTGGGTACCTTTTCAGGTAGCTTAACTGTAAATTTGATATTTTTATCCAGTGCTTGAGTTGAAAATATGGCATGGATTTTTCTCAATAAGTGCGGCAGTTCAAATTCAATTTCTTCAAGGTCAAGTTTACCTGACTCTATTTTAGAGTAATCAAGAGTATGATTAACAAGCGATAGCAAGGTATCTGATGATAACTGTACTTTTTTTAAATACCGTTCTTGTAAAGGCAATAAAGGGGTTTTCAAGCATAAGTTAACCAACCCAATAATAGCATTTAGAGGGGTTCGAATTTCATGGCTCATATTGGCGGTAAAGTTTGACTTAGCTTTATTGGCCATCTCAGCAACTTTCTTGGCTTGTAATAAATCTTGGGTTTTCTTTAAAACCTCTTTACGAATATTATGAGTATTACCCGTAATAATGAGTATCAGGCATTGCAGCATGGCTGCCATAAAAAAACCTAACGTTAAAATTGCCCAGCTATTCCAATCTTTAGAAGCCAAGTAATAATCAGTATTGGCGTAAAACTCCACGTCATATATTCGCTCACCAAATTTCATTTTTTCATGTATAGAATCAAAGCTTATTAGAGGTTTTTGAAGGGAGTCTAATAACGATTTAGGGTTATGAGGGTCCGTCACATCTTTTATTTTAATACCAAAATTTAATTTTTCAGCATCATTTACCACACGCCCTAAAATACCACTTACCCTAAATACTCCGCTCACAAACCCTTTAAATTCGTTATCTATGCTGGTCACTGGTAAATATAAAATAACCGCTTTCTCATCACCGCTTTCTTGAACTAACGTAATTGGTGCTGTTGCAATGGCATTATCTTCCTTTCGAGCTTTTAACAATGCATTTAAACGGTCGGGGTTGGCGGCTAAATTAAGGCCAAATGCACGCTTATTATTCTCAAATGGATAAATATACAATACCGGGTAATATTCTTCTCTCACCAAGGCTTGCCGCAAGCTGCCATTACTGGAGAACTCGGTGAAGGTAAAATCTTTAAAGCCCAAATCTCTTATTTCATTTTCGTACCTTGCTCTGTCATCTCTTGCCACAACCTCAGTCCAACCAACCCCCTGAAAGACTGAGTCATTGGCCAGTAGTATTCGAGAAAATTCATAAAATTCAACTCTGCTGACGAAATTGGAGCTCCTATAAAATGCTAAATAAGAATTTAATTTATTCCTTGAACTGGCTAATCGATCTTCAATGATGATAAAAAAGCGTTTAGAGTTCCCTTGTATTTCATTGAGTATATTTTGATAACGAGACTCCGTTGAAATATAAAAGAGCGTCATCACCCCAATAAATATCAAAAATGAGGGCAGTATGACATGCGCTTTGCGCTCTATTGCTAATTCCTCATGGGGAGAGAAAAGCGAAATGATTAAGGGTGTGACAAGCCAAATACCAATGGTGTCCCCCACCCACCACGTTAGCCAGCTAAAGACTAGATTATCGGCGTTAATAAACCCCTGACTAAAAAGCGCAGTCACCCCCACCGAGGCCGAAACGAAACAACTTAAGGGAGCGATAATGAGGACAAAACGAATGATGTCTTTAGGGGAGTCTATATGGGAGTAGTGACCAAGCAGTTTCTTAAATAAATACACCCCTGCTCGAGCCTGAAACATGGCGCCACAGCCAATAATTAAACTGGGCATCACCATGGCCCATTCAATATGTGAACTGCCTTGACTGGCCACTCCAAGGTTAATAAAGAACGAGCCAACTCCAACACCCAATAGACTGCTGTAGCGCCCCATTAACAGCACACAGCCCAAGGCCAACCCAGAAGCAGGCCAGACAGCTGACGCAAAGCCTGGGGATATGGCTAACAATAAGCCCAATTGACCGGCTAGGTAATACCCCACAGCTGCTATGAGAAAATGGCGAAAAAATAAGAACATAATGTCCTTTTAGAAACGACTAAATATAAATAAGTGTAGCTGAGGTTTGACAAGTAAAAGGCCCTTGCAGGGCCTCTTTAAGTTTGAATTACACAGGCATTAATGGCCTACCACTTTATTCGTAAAGGTAAAGCGGGCCTGAAGTCATGAGCCCTCGCTTCACGATGGTGATCAAACTCCAATTCAAGCAGGGTTTCAGGGTGATTAAGCACACTGAAACTGGCTAATTGATTGGCCTTTTCCCAAGCATCAGAAGGGGCTTCACTGAGGGGCTGAAACACACGAGTATTAGTTAAATACTGTAAGGGTACATCATGATGGATCGGCTCTTTTTGTTTGGCTGGATTAGCGGGGCCTAAGAAGCTAATGAAAAACCACATGGGCTCACAATAAGGGGCTATTGCCACTTCTACGCAATTAGGCGCGGGAAAAAACACCGGCTTATATTGCCAGCTTTTAAAATTCGGTTTTTGCTGTGTTTCGTGGTTTGGCTTAAAACAAAATCCAAAAGCGCTGGCATCGTTTAAAAATGAACAACGCTCGTATAAACCTGTGTTAGCGGTCACATCACTTTTGGCTTCTGTGGCATCTTCTAAGTACAAAAGCTCTAAAAAAACATTATGGAAAAAAAAGCGTCTATTGGCGGTTCCCTGACCTGGATGCACGTTAGAACTTGCTTCAATTAAACCGAAGTCAATTAATTCGCGTGCTTCAGGAGCACCTTTACTGACACAAATAAAAATGTGATCCAATTCCATCTGGTAATTCCTTTTTCTGAACTTGCTTAATGCGCACTTTTTAAGTCGGTGCTATTTAATGATTTTTAATTCTGGCCAAATTTCAAGCCAGCCTTTGGCATAAACCCGTTGTAAAAATACCGACTTAGCACGCTTAGGGTTTTGGGTAATTAAGCCCTTAAATAATGATTCTGTGCCAAAGGGCGCCACTACTTTTATGTCTTTATTAAGGGTAATACTTACCGCAATAGCCGTTTCTTTTTCTGGCCAAAACGACATGGCATCGCCAATATCAAGGTAGGCTCTGTCGTTATTCTTTAAATGCATGTGCGCTTGATTTTTCACTTGCCAAGGCACACTGCCATCTAAGCCTTGTAATTCTTTTAAAGCCTTTTTAGCAAGGGTATTGTCTTTATCGTTGGCATCAAAAAATACCACATCCACATCATTTAACGGCGTAGGTGTGGGTTTTTCATGTAATGCATCCCATACCATATTGCGCACAAAGCCTGCTGCAATATGAGCATCTTTCAAGTCTATTGTTGCCAGTAACTTTAATATTCTTAGGCGCTGTGAGTCTTGCAATAATAAATCTGGAATGCTTTGCATGAATGTACACACTTAACCGTTAGGCTGGGTCTTTTTTCACTTTCACATGATTATTGATGTCGCGACTGCTGCGAATGAGCTCATCGCTGGCCAAGTTATTTTCAGATTTGGCTAAGCGGTCATAAAGCAAAACATTCACTGTGGCGGCTAAATTCATACAGCCCACCGTGGGCACATAAACCACAGCATGGGCTTTATCCACCACTTTTTGCTCGATGGTGCCATCTTCTGGGCCAAAGATATAAATGGCCTTATCAGGATGCACAAATTCAGGTAACGGGGTGGCGCCGACTACTAACTCCACACACACCACTTTCATGTCACTGTCGATGGCTTCCCCTTCTAAGGCATCTAATAGGGAGTCCACACCCGTTAAGGGAATCTTGGAACTGGAATTATGGGTGTCGGTGTGGAATTTAGCAGCTTTGGCATAACGTCGGCCGGTATAAAATACTGAGTCCACCTGATAACAGCCAGCTGCACGCATCACCACGCCTACATTGGTTGGACTTTGCGGGTTGGTTAAGCCAATGCTCACATATTTATTTTTCATGATTGTGTATTTTACTGCATTAATTGTATTAATTTTTGCCAATTATAGGGCAATTCCCCCATTATTCTTAACCCTATATTAATTAAAGCTCTCAGGCCTTTGCCCTACTGGTTTTCAAGCCTTATAAAAATATGTACCCTTGGCTCACTTCAGGGAGTCTTATTAGTGAAAAACGCAGCTGTATATATCGGAATTGGCATTATCCGTTTAATTTCTTTTTTGCCGTTATCCATGGCGCAAGCGCTAGGCGCGCTCATTGGTAAAATCATGTGGTACACCAACACTGGCACCGCTAAGGTGGCCAAGAAAAACTTATCTATTTGTTTTCCTGATTACAATGATAAACAGCTCACCCAAGCCACTAAATCTAGCTTAGTGGCGCTGGGGAAAACCTACACAGAGATGGGTATGTCTTGGATGTGGCCCATTCCAAAAGTGCATAAATTAATCACTGAAGTGGAAGGTATTGAGCATTTGCAAAAAGCCTTAAGTGATGAAAATGGCATTATATTAATTGCCCCTCACCACGGTAACTGGGAAATTCTGAATCACTTTTTCCGCCGTCATTTGTTTATGACCGTCATGTATAAACCCGCCAAGATTCCCGCCATGGATAAGTTTATTTTTAAAACACGTAAACGCGTGGACGTGGGTTTAGTGCCAGCCGATCGTAAAGGGGTCATGGCGTTATTTAAAATTCTTAAGAAAAAGGGCGTAATCGCGGTGTTACCAGACCAAGAACCTAGCCCAAGCAGCGGTGTATTTGCCCCCTTCTTTGGGCAAAGTGCTTTAACCGGTAAATTAATTGGTGATTTAGCCAAGAAAACCCCAGCCTTCCTACTGTGTTGCTATGCCATGCGTCTAGACGATGGCAGTTACAAGGTAGTGTTAAAACCTGCTAATGAAGATATTCGTCACGAAGACCCTGTGGTATCTGCCACCGCTTTAAACCAAAGCATTGAACAATGCATTTTAGATTGCCCAGAGCAATACCAGTGGGGTTACAAGCGTTTTCGCTTGCAGCCTGAAGGGCGCTCTAACTTTTATAAATAACGCATCATCAGCCATTCATTCCCTATATCGATCACGCTTATACTACAAAGGGCCTAATACGGCCCTTTTTTACAATTACGCTTGTCCAAAATTCACATAAAACTCTTTTTTATTTCATTGAAAGCCACATTATTTCTGGCAATATTTGCCCCACATAAACCTTTATCAAACTTTAAAAAATAATAAAAAGTGAGTTCTCATGCCTGGATTTAAAGAGTATCACCAGTACGACGCCCTAGGTTTGGCCGAGCTGGTACGCAACAAAACGGTTACTTCCCAAGAGTTATTAACAGAAGCTATTTCTCGAGCCGAGCGCATTAATCCTCATATTAATTCCATTATTAATCCTTTATATGAGCAGGCCCAACAAGCGCATAATAGCTTGCCAGAAGGGATATTCAGTGGGGTGCCGTTTTTACTTAAAGACTTACTGGCTGACATTAAAGGCGTACCCACCAGTAATGGATCAATCGCCTATCAGGGGATCATTCCCCATGAAGATGCCACCTTGGTTAAACGCTTTAAACAAACCGGTGTGAATATCTTTGGTAAAACCAATACGCCAGAATTGGGCTTAATGGGCATTACCGAACCCGAGGCCTTTGGCGCCACCTGTAATCCGTGGAATCCTGGGCACACGGCAGGAGGGTCAAGTGGCGGCAGTGGCGCAGCGGTAGCATCACGCATCGTACCTATGGCCTCTGGGGGCGATGGCGGTGGTTCTATTCGCATTCCTGCGTCTCATTGCGGATTATTTGGCATGAAGCCCACCCGGGCCCGTAACCCTAGCGGCCCAAATTATGGCGAGCACTGGGATGGCGCCACCTGCGAACATGTTTTGTCTTTATCGGTACGAGACAGTGCTGCCATGTTGGATGCCACCCAAGGGGGCGAGGCTGGTAGCCCCTATGTGATTGGCGAGCCTAGTGAAAGTTATTTAGACGCCCTGCAAACACCCCCTAAGAAGTTACGTATTGGTTTTACCACGCAATCCCCTTACGGTGGCCATGTGGATGCGCAGTGCGTTAAAGCCATTGAAAACAGCGTCAAGCTGTTGCAAGAGTTAGGTCATGAAGTGGTAGAGCAGCAACCAAAAGTAGACGGCAATTTATTATTAAATTGCTACCTCACCATGTACTTTGGACACACCGCAGCCGATGCCGCCTACATCGCCAAAACCTTAGGCAAGCAGGCAGCCAACAAACTAGAAGACGGTACGCGCTTCTTGGCACTTATTGGTGAGTGTTTATCGGCAGGAGATTTTGTCAGTGCTAAACGAGACTGGTTTAAAATTAAACAAGCGGTTGATGTGTTTCATGAAGAATTTGATATTTTCATGACCCCCACCGTGGCGGCCTTGCCGGTTGAAGTGGGCTCACTTGAGATGAGTTCGGGTAAACGTATCCAAACTAAAATTGCCAATGCGTTGGGGTCTTCAGTAGCACGGCTATTTAAAAAAGGCCTTATAGAGCTCACTCAAGAAGAAGCCCGTAAGAATTTAGATAAAACCCCCTTCACACAGTTAGCCAATTTAACCGGCCAACCTGCCATGTCGGTACCACTACACTGGAGCCCTAATGGACTGCCTTGCGGCACCCAGTTTATGGCACCCTTTGGCGACGAATTAACCCTATTCAAATTGGCCGCTCAATTAGAAAAGGCCCAGCCTTGGTTTAATAAAATGCCTGATCTAGCCCAAGCTTAAGCCAAGATATTAGCGGCTGTTTATTGGTTTGGTGACATCGCAGCTTTATGTTCAACCATGGCGACGAGTTAACCTTATTCAAATTAGCCGCTCAATTAGAAAAGGCTCAGCCTTGGTTTAATAAGATGCCTGATCTAGCCCAAGCTTAAGCCAAGATATTAGCGGCTGTTTATTGGTTTGGTGACATCGCAGCTTTATGTTCAACCATGGCGACGAGTTAACCTTATTCAAATTAGCCGCTCAATTAGAAAAGGCTCAGCCTTGGTTTAATAAGATGCCTGATCTAGCCCAAGCTTAAGCCAAGATATTAGCGGCTGTTTATTGGTTTGGTGACATCGCAGCTTTATGTTCAACCATGGCGATGAATTAACCCTATTCAAATTGGCCGCTCAATTAGAAAAGGCCCAGCCTTGGTTTAATAAAATGCCTGATCTAGCCCAAGCTTAAGCCAAGATATTAGCGGCTGTTTATTGGTTTGGTGACATCGCAGCTTTATGTTCAACCATGGCGATGAATTAACCCTATTCAAATTGGCCGCTCAATTAGAAAAGGCCCAGCCTTGGTTTAATAAAATGCCTGATCTAGCCCAAGCTTAAGCCAAGATATTAGCGGCTGTTTATTGGTTTG
>CAJXRF010000003.1 GCA_913058575.1 uncultured Bermanella sp. | reverse complement strand
TGAGTAGGTAAAGAAATTATTGTTGAGGAGTTAGATTTTGCTATTTTGCCGCGTAGCGGCTTCGTTCAACAATCTGATCAAGACTGGATATACCCCATCGAATCAAATCAAGCGTCAAAGGTATTTTTCACAAACTCGCTTCATTAAAAGTATTCAACAAAGAAAACTTAACCCCCATAAAAAAACCCATGTGTTTCCACATGGGCTTAAGTACTCGAATTGTATTCATCCGCCTAAAAACATGAAGAGCGATCTATTAAAGCTGATCGCTTAAGCTTCTAAAACACCAAAGATGGCACGTGCATTTAAACCATGTTTTTCCATTATTTCTCGCATTCTCTTTAAGGCTTCAACTTGTATTTGCCTTACTCTTTCACGAGTCAACCCAATTTCATGACCAACCTCTTCAAGTGTGCTGGTTTCATATCCTCTTAGGCCAAAACGCCTAGCAATGACTTCACGTTGTTTTTCGGTTAAATCTTCTAACCAGCGGTCAAGACTTTGGCTAATGTCGTTGTCTTGCAAGAGCTTACAAGGGTCACCAGCCGCTTCATCAGCTATGGTATCTAAAATTGATTTTTCACTGTTGTAGCCCAAAGGAGAGTCCACTGAGGCCACTCTTTCATTTAGACCTAGCATTCGTTTTACATCTGCAACGGGTTTTTCTAATAAATCGGCAATTTCTTCAGCTGAGGGCTCATGATCAAGCTTTTGAGTAAGCTCTCGAGCGGCCCGTAAATACACATTTAATTCTTTAACAACGTGTATGGGCAAACGAATAGTACGGGTTTGATTCATGATGGCTCGCTCAATTGTCTGGCGAATCCACCACGTGGCGTAGGTTGAAAATCTAAATCCCCGCTCTGGGTCAAATTTTTCAACTGCCCGAATAAGGCCTAGGTTTCCCTCTTCAATAAGATCCAATAAGGTCAATCCCCTATTGACATATCTGCGAGCAATTTTCACCACTAAACGCAAGTTACTTTCGATCATGCGTTTACGGCCTTTCTCATCTCCTTTACGAGCCAGTCGTGCAAAATGCACTTCTTCTTCAGGGGTTAATAAAGGGGAAAAGCCAATTTCGTTTAAATATAATTGAGTGGCATCAAGATTTTTTTGAGATTCGGTATCCTTACCAATTGCGCTTATAACTTCAGTGTCACTTTTTTTAGTGGCCTTTTTCGCTTTAGTTTTGGTGTCCGCCAACGCCAAATCTGTTTCTACTTCTTTATTTTGTAATTCCTTTTTAACCGCCATAGCTCGCCCCGCCAAGTATCATTGTTATTATGTCGTCACCGTCTTTAACTATTCAAAAGTCGTTCCAAGAATTAAAAACTGGCCTAACTAACAACAAAAAGAATAAAAAATTAAGTCCCCACCACCAAGGAAAAACTTAATTTTTCGCCCTTGGTAGATATAACATTGGGTCAACCGGTTTCCCTTGGCGACGAATTTCAAAGTGCAATTTTACTTTATCCGTGCCACTTGATCCCAACTCAGCAATGGTCTGTCCGGCTTTTACTTTCTGGCTTTCCTTCACTAACAAACGTTTATTATGCGCATAGGCGCTAAGATATTGTTCGTTATGTTTAATGATTACCAAATTGCCGTATCCAAGTAATCCGCTACCTGCATAGACAACCGATCCTGCCGCTGCTGCACTTACAGACTCCCCTAACCTACCGGCAATATCAATCCCCTTATTGGCAGGGGATTTAGCTGAAAATTTGGCGATTAACTTACCCTTGGCAGGCCAAGACCATTTTGGGGAAGTGCTTTTATTCCAGCTTTTTGGCGACTTAGGTCTATCCCGGTTAACCTTTGGCGTCTTATGTGTGCTTTTACGGGCACTGGCCACATTGGAAGATCCACTCTTAGGAGGATTCGTCAATCTTTTGCTTGTATTGCCAGCACTCTGAAATCTAATTGACTTAGGCTGGCCAACCTGAAGCTTTTGACCTGGATGAATAATATAAGGCGCAGCAATGGAGTTAGCACTCGCTAACGACTTATAGTCCCAGCCATAGCGCCACGCTAATGAGAAAAGGGTTTCACTTTTTTGAACCACATGCACTTTACTGCCCGACTGGAACCTAACACCAGAGTCGAACTTTTCCTCAACTGAGACAAATCCACTGCATGCACTAAGAGTAAATAAGACACACAAGGTCAGCCACAACCTGAAAGTCATCTTTTTTAGCGGGATATGCTGTATTTTTTGACGCTTAGTGATGAGCAATTTTTAGGCATCCACTATTAATAATGTTTTTATATGTTTCTAATATTAAAATTAAACCTGAAATTCTAATTTCATCTAAAAAAATGATGAACTTCAAATTTCTCGTGCTCTAGTTGGGGGATTGCCAATTTTTTGCACATCTTTTCCCAAATAAACACACGTTATAATCGACTAAAACGGTTAACCTCTGGTCAGTTATTGATCTTATTTTTTATTAAGCGTGCGTTCAAGTATCAAAACTAATCCAAAACCCAATATTGCAGCTAAGCCAACCATTAGCCATTGGGGGTCATTATGAAGCCATGGCACAATTGGAGCCTCTAACCAAGCCACTTGCTCTCCCGCACTGTTGGTTCGATACTCTAAAACCTCTTTCCAAGGCCACAGTTTAATCAACGCTCCCAACATAAACCCCGTTAACAAAGCTAAAGTGGCTTGTTTAAAGTGCTCCAATACCCAGGCTAAAAAACGCGAAAACACCATCAGTCCAACGACGCAACCGCTGCCAAATATCAGTAGCGTTACAATGTCAAACGACTTCACTGCGCCTATTACATGAGCATACATGCCCAAAAGAAGCAGAATAAAACTGCCTGAAATCCCAGGTAAAATCATCGCACATATAGCTAGAGCCCCAGAAAGGAACAGGCTTAAGGCGGTTACTTCAATTTGCGCCCCCGATGCAAGGCTAATCATACTAGCAATAGCAGTTCCCAATGCCAGCATAGCCACTCGCTGCCAATTCCATTTACCCACTTCTTTACTTACATAAATGGCAGACGCCAGCACTAGGCCAAAAAAACAGGGCCAAATAAACATAGGAAAATGCTCTATGGCGTAGTGAAGCACACGGGCAAAAAGCACAATACTGGTTAATATACCGGCAAAAAGTGTCGCTAAAAAAGTGCCGTCTATTTTCTGCCAAGCTGTCTTTATCCCCTCTTTATAGCAACACACAAGCGTACTTGGGCCAATGCTTTTTAAGGCCGAAATTAATCGTTGATAAATACCCGTTACCAGCGCGATGGTTCCCCCTGAGACACCAGGCACAATGTCCGCGGCCCCCATGGCCATGCCTTTAAAAAAATTCAACATACCGCCTAGCCTTATCTTCCTTACCCACCAGACATCAAATCTAGCGCGTTTAATTATATTAATTGGATACTTTTTAAGACAGGTTCTTGGTGCCACTTAACATGGGCACAAACTTAACCGCCTCTAATATTTTGGTTTTATAGCCTCCCTCTTCACGGGTGACTAATGTTAACTGCTGGTGATCACCCACACCTACCGGAATAATTAACCGCCCACCTATATTTAACTGAGTAATTAACTCTGGTGGAATCACTTCAGGTGCGGCAGCTGACAGTATCGCATCAAACCCTCCTTCTTCAGACCACCCCCAATTACCATCTGCGTATTTAAATTTCACATTATTAACACGTAACAAAGATAAGCGCTTTTTGGCATTTTTTTGCAGGGCTTCTATTCGCTCAATGCTGTACACACGATTCACTAATTGCGATAAAACCAAGGTTTGATATCCACAGCCAGTGCCTATTTCTAATACCGACTCCAAGGGACCTGTTTTAATTAATAGTTCAGTCATTTTAGCCACGATATAAGGCTGACTTATGGTTTGCCCAAATCCAATAGGCAGTGCGGTATCTTCATAGGCTCTATGGCTCAAGGCCTCATCTACAAAAATATGACGTGGAGTATTGCCCATTACTTCTAAGACATTTGGGTTTTCAATACCTTGTTCGGTTAAACGCCCTACTAAACGATCGCGAGTCCTTTGGCTCGTCATGCCTATGCCTTGTAATTGTAGTGGTGTCACAAAGCTAACCCTTCTAAGGTTTTTTGCGTTTCATAGGCCGTCATATCCACGTGTATTGGTGTCACCGATACTTTATTTTGAGAGACGGCATAAAAGTCAGTACCTGGGCCTGCGTCAGCGGCTGGACCGGCTGCGCTAATCCAATAACACTCTTTGCCTCTTGGGTTTTGAGTTTTAACTGGGTTATCACTGCGCTCACGATGCCCTAAACGTGTAATCTCAATGCCTTTTAAGTCTTCGTATGGAACATCTGGCACATTAATGTTCACCACTAAGCGCTCCGCCAAAGCTAATTTTTCCAGCTGCGGTAAAAGCTCTAAAGTGACCTGCGCGGCGGTATCAAAATGCTGATGACCCACTAACGATACCGCGATAGGTGCTGTTCCTAAAAACCGGCCCTCCATGGCTGCTGCCACAGTGCCGGAATACAAAACATCATCCCCTAAATTAGCACCGGCGTTAATGCCCGCTATTACTCGCTTTGGAATAGGGTCACATAAACTATTAATGGCCAAGTGGACACAATCTGTAGGCGTGCCATTCACACTGAAAAAACCATTAGGTAATTGAATAGGATGTAATGGGCTATCCAATGTTAAAGAATTACTGGCACCGCTTCTGTCTCTATCAGGTGCCACCACCTGCACATTAAAACCAGCTGCAACACAGTGTTTGGCAAGCGTTACCAGTCCAATGGCATGCACACCGTCATCGTTACTAAGCAGTAATTCCATATTATTCTCCTGAGGGCTCTTCAATTGGGTACTCTCTAGAATATTCTTGAATGTCGCCCAATTCCCTAAGCAAGGATGTTGCAAAGTAGCCTGATGCCAACGAGAAACGTAACACTAAATCATCCCCTTGCCACATCCAAAATAAATCAGGGATCAACATACGACTGGCTCGTCTTTCTTGTTTTAAGCCTTTACTGACTAAGCCTTCACTGAAGACTTCATTCTCATCAGCCACTGAATCTTCTATGTCTTTCAATTGCGAGATAGATAAAGACTCATTTTTACCCCAAAGGGCACAGGTAGGATGAATTTTATTTTCGCGCCAGCGCTTATTTTCTTCAGGTGTATTTTCTTGGCTAAAGCCCCTGAGGCTACCGGCAAAGCCAAATACCTCACCTGCCATTGGAGTATCCCAACTTAAAAGATTAACTCGCTTTGCCAGCATTTCATTAAACAAATACGAACGGGCCGCAGAAACATACATGGAACCTTTTTGTTTATTGCGAGGGCGCTTACCATGCTCGAACATATTTTGAGCTTGGTTAAGGTTTTCGAAATGATTACCAAAACGTTGCGGGCCAAAGTAATTGGGCACGCCTCTTTGTCTAATTAACTCAAGGCGTTGTTCTAGTTTTTGCTTATCCCCTTCGATATTTCGAATAACCAATCGAAAACTGTTTCCACCTAAGGCACCGCGTTTTAATTTAACGCCGTAATAACCTTGGCTTAATAACGTAAATTCATCTTTTGCAAATAAATGAGATAGATCCACCGCCTTTTCTTTCACAGGTAAACTAAACCACTGACGGGTAACACCATGCCTGTCTTTTAAGCCGGCATAGCCCACATCTTTTAAATCTAGATGTGCGTGGTTAGCAATTTTACGGGCTAACCAATGGGTGTTGGCGCCTTTTTTTTCTACAAATAAGAATAAATGCGGTCCTTCTTTTTTAAGCACACGATTGGTTAATTCGGTTACTTGGAAATCTTCATCCTGCACACGAAATTGACCACTCACCGCAAGATCAGGGTAGGCTTTTGGCCATTGGTTGTTAAATGTTGTCATATATTAATCAATGCTTCCAATGTGCTTTAGCATGGCAACCGCTTCTACGGCTATGCCTTCTTTACGCCCCACAAAGCCTAATTTTTCTGTGGTGGTTGCCTTAACGTTAACCTGGCTTAGCGTCACGTTTAAATCTTGGCAAATATTTTCGCGCATGGCTTCAATATGCGGCGCCATTTTTGGTGCTTGTGCCATTATAGTCAGGTCAACGTTAACCACTTTGTAATCTTGGTCTGTAATACTTTTCATCACTTGGCGTAATAAATCACGACTATCAGCCCCGGCAAAAGCTGGGTCTGTATCAGGGAAGTGATGGCCAATGTCGCCCAGTGCTGCAGCACCCAGTAAGGCATCACATAACGCATGCAACGCTACATCGCCATCACTGTGGGCCAGTAACTCGCTTTCATAGGGAATATGAACTCCACAAATGATGACACTTGCTTGTGGTTTCTTTTCTGAAAACTTATGAACATCAAATCCGTGGCCGATACGATAAGGCATTTCTAATTACTCTTGATGATTCTTGGATTCGTTCAACCGAAAAAATGCTCTGGCCATCTCTAAATCTTCAGGCTGAGTAATTTTAATGTTGCTTGGGTGCCCTGCTATCATTCTAGGCATAATACCGCAGTGCTCTAACGCTGATGCTTCATCGGTAATAGCAATGCCATCAGTTACAGATTGGGTTATGGCGTCATACAAGGTGCCCAGCGGAGCCAATTGAGGAGTTTGAGCATGCCATAAATTTGTTCGATCAACGGTATTGGCTACTAGAGCATTTTCCTGTGTGCGTTTCATGGTGTCACGTACTTGCAAGCCTAAAACAACGCCACTCTCGCTGGCATTTTTATATAAGTTTTTAAGGTCCTCCAAGCGTATACAGGGGCGTGCGACATCATGCACCATTACCCAAGCATCTGGGCTAGCGCCTTTATCCAGTAACGTTTGTAAGCCATTTAAGACAGAATGAAAGCGCTCTTCTCCCCCTTCGCATAATGTCACTTTACGATGAGAATGAATGGCTAAATCAGAAATGTAGCCATCAAGTGGACTAACCGGTAACACAATCTCTTCAATTTCTGTGAATTCGAGTAGCTTGTTAACGGTATGCTCTAGAACCGTCTTCCCTTCTAGTAATAGGTACTGCTTTGGGCGGTCTGCTTTCATTCGAGCACCCACACCAGCAGCCGGAACGACAGCGTATAATAACTGACTCATTCCTTTGATCCTTTTTGTTTTTCAACAATAATGAAATAGGTTTCGTCTTGCTTAAGCATGCCCAGTTCTTTTCGAGCTTTTGATTCAATACTGCCCATTCCTGACTTTAACGCTCGCACCTCTTCAAGCAACACTTGATTACGAGCTTGCTTGGCAATATTGATTTCTCTTTGATTTTCTATTTGCTCACGCATAGACAAATTAGCCAAGACACCCGTTTCATCAAACCATAACTGATACATCAACCACCCAAAGATAACCAAGGCTAAAGGCTTCCAAGCATGCTGTTTAAATAGGGTTTTATTGAAGGCTTTGCCAGACATTTTTATTATTATTCACTCTTACCAAACAAGCCGTTAATCCTGCTTAGTAAACGGTTATAGTGTAAATACTAGGGGTATACCCTATTTTTATTTGAGCAAACAAACAAAAGGGAAACCATGTTTCCCTTTTGTTATTTACGTGTGTGCTTTAAAGCGCACTAAAAGATCCTGTTACGCTTGGCCTTTCACTTCTTTCAAACCATTATAAACGGCTTTATCGCCTAACTGCTCTTGAATACGCAATAAACGGTTGTACTTAGAAATACGATCAGAACGGCATAGTGAACCCGTTTTAATTTGACCAGCACATGTGCCTACTGCTAAATCAGCAATGGTTGTGTCTTCTGTTTCACCTGAGCGATGAGAAATAACAACTGTGAAACCAGCATCTTTAGCCATTTTAATGGCATCCAATGTTTCGCTCAGTGAGCCAATTTGGTTGAATTTAATCAGAATAGAGTTACCAATTTTCTCATCAATTCCGCGCTTTAAAATCTTAGTATTGGTTACAAATAAATCATCACCCACCAATTGAACTTTATCGCCTAGCACTTCAGTTTGGTATTTCCAGCCAGCCCAATCAGACTCATCTTGACCATCTTCAATCGATACAATTGGGTATTGATCACAAAGCTCTTTCAAGTAATCAGAGAACTCTTCAGCACTAAATACTTTACCTTCACCAGCAAGATCGTACTTACCATCTTTATAGAATTCAGAAGAAGCACAATCTAAGGCAAGTGTAATGTCTTTGCCTAATTCAAAACCCGCAAGAGCAACCGCTTCTTTGATCATGGCTAGGGCATGGGCATTTGAATCAAGATCAGGGGCAAAACCACCTTCATCACCTACAGAAGTGCTCAACCCTTTTTCTTGAAGCACTTTCTTTAGGGTATGAAAAATTTCAGCGCCGGCACGCAAGCCTTCGCTAAAAGAAGTAAAGCCCACTGGCTGAACCATAAACTCTTGAATGTCCACATTGTTATCAGCGTGCTCGCCGCCGTTAAGAATGTTCATCATAGGCAACGGCATGGTGTACTGGCCAGAAGTGCCGTTTAAGTCCGCAATGTGCTCATATAATTCAACACCTTTTGCTTGAGCGGCCGCTTTAGCAGCAGCAAGCGATACCGCTAGAATGGCGTTAGCACCTAAGGTGGCTTTGTTTTCAGTGCCATCGAGTTCAAGCATTTTGTCGTCAAGGGCACGCTGGTCAACCGCATTCATACCCAATACAGCGTCTTTAATAGCACCGTTAATATTGGCAACGGCTTTTAAAACACCTTTGCCAAGATAGCGAGATTTGTCGCCATCACGTAGCTCAAGCGCTTCACGAGAACCGGTTGAAGCACCAGAAGGTGCGCAAGCGGTACCGAAGAAACCACCTTCTAAATATACATCTGCTTCAACCGTAGGGTTGCCGCGGCTATCCATAACTTCACGAGCTTTAATATCGACGATATTAGACATAGTAAACTCTGTCTCCAATAAAATTTTAATAACTAATTAATAAGATAATTTGTTCGAATTTTGTTTAAGCAACACCAGCTTGTTTTTTCGCTGCTGCAATGAAGGCCGTAAATAAACCATGCCCATCACGCGGTGTTGAAGTAAATTCTGGGTGGAACTGACAAGCCACAAACCATGGGTGATCAACCACTTCAACCACCTCAACTAAATTGCCATCCATAGAACGACCAGCGATACGCAAGCCATTTTTCTCAAGCACTTCAAGATAGTTATTGTTTACTTCGTAGCGGTGACGATGACGCTCAATAATGGTGTCACTGGCATAGGCATCAGCAGATAAAGAGCCTTGCGTTAAACGACATTCTTGACCACCTAACCGCATGGTTCCACCAAGGTCTGATGTTTCAGAACGTTGCTCTTTATCGCCTTCAGATGTGGTCCATTCGGTAATTAAGCCCACAACAGGATCAGCGGTATTTAAATTAAATTCGGTACTATGGGCATCGGTTAACCCACAAACATTACGAGCAAATTCAATCACGGCCGATTGCATGCCTAAGCAAATACCCAAATAAGGCACTTTGTTTTCACGGGCATATTGAACGGTTCGAATTTTACCTTCTACACCACGGTGACCAAAGCCACCAGGCACAAGTATGGCGTCTTTACCTTCAAGGATGCTGCAGCCATCACGTTCGATGATTTCTGAATCGATGTATTCAATTTTGACCTTAGTACGATTCTTAAGGCCAGCATGGTCAATGGCTTCAATTAGAGATTTATAAGCATCCAGCAACTCCATGTATTTACCAACCATGGCGATGTTAATTTCGTTTTCAGGGTTAAGCTTGGCATCCACTACCGCGTCCCACTCTGACAAATCCGCTTCATCACACTCAAGGCCAAACTTCTCGATAACATAATCATCAAGGCCAGTGGCTTTTAGCAATGAAGGAATGCGATAAATAGTATCGGCGTCTTCTAATGGAATAACCGCACGCTCTTCAACGTTGGTGAACAAAGCAATTTTACGTAATGAACCTGAATCAATGCGATGATCTGAACGACAAATTAGAATATCTGGCTGAAGGCCAATGGAGCGCAATTCTTTAACACTGTGCTGAGTAGGCTTGGTTTTAGTTTCACCGGCGGTTGCAATATAAGGCACCAAAGTTAGGTGCATGGACAAGGCACGCTTACTGCCAAGCTCTAGCTTAAGCTGACGCACCGCTTCCATATAAGGAAGAGACTCAATATCACCTACGGTTCCGCCAATTTCTACCAATGCCACTTCAGCGCCTTCGGCACCTTCGTATACGCGGCGTTTAATTTCATCGGTAATGTGAGGAATAACCTGCACTGTTCCGCCTAAGTAATCACCACGACGCTCTTTACGGATAACATCCATATAAATGCGGCCAGTGGTAAAGTTATTACGTTTAGACATGGTGGTGCGAATGAAACGCTCATAGTGGCCTAAATCTAGGTCAGTTTCTGCGCCGTCTTCGGTCACAAATACTTCACCATGTTGAAATGGGCTCATGGTACCTGGATCTACATTTATATAGGGGTCCAGTTTAAGCATGGTCACATTCAGACCACGGGCCTCTAAAATAGCCGCTAGAGATGCCGAAGCGATGCCTTTACCCAATGAGGAGACAACGCCACCGGTGACGAAAATAAAACGAGTCGACATAAACTGGTGAATCCGAATAAATGTGTTGGATTTGTGTGAATAAGATGGCGTTGCAGTTTACCAGAAGCATCTGACAAAGTCTTTTCCAAAATGGTGCAAGACTCAAAAAATAACCTACTTCGCTCCCACCAAGATTAGCTTAAATTTTAAACAATTAAAATTTAGTATCGGCGAACATAAATAACCACCCGCCGGTTAGCTGCTCGCTTTTTATCACTCATGCTCTCGCCCTCTGCCAGAGCACTCTTAGGCCTAGAGTCAGCATAACCAGAGGCTTTAAGCCGCTCTTTATTAATGCCCTTACCCAGAAGATACTTCACCACATTGCTGGCCCGAGAAGAACTAAGCTCCCAATTGGATGGAAAACGCGCACTGCGAATGGGCACATCATCGGTATGGCCCTCTATTTCAACTAGGTGTGTTTCATGAGTGGTGGTGGCAATGACCTTGCTGACTTCATTTAGCATGGGTAATGCTTCCGCTTTTATAGCAGCGCTGCCCGAGTCATAAAGAGAGAAATTGGAAAACTCTACTTTCACCCCTTTAGAATCAATATTCACACTGACGTTCTCTCCCATATCATGCTCTGAGATGATTTCGTCCAGTTCTTTTTTAATGTCGGTAAAAGGGGTAACGGGCTTTCTGTTAGATATGGCATCAGCCAAGCCCTCTGATAACGCCTCGACTTTGCCCTGATTCAGATCAGACACAGATAAAATCATCACAAAAAAAGCCAACAGCAAGGTAATGGCATCGGCATAGGTGACAATCCAGCCTTCGCCATCAGCATCAAAGGTTTGACGGCGACGTCTTAGGCCACGCTTACCGGTTTTATTGCTCATTGAGTAAGACCAAAGACATATCAGTCTCCAGCGTCAGCAGGTTGATAGCGCTTACTGGGCTTAATATAAGCATTAAGGCGGTCTTGAATAAGCAAAGAATCTTTTTTCTCAGCCAACATGACAAAGCCATCCGTTATCAGCTCATGGCGAAAATATTCTTGTTCTTGCTTCTCGGTAACCTGTGCGGCAGTGGGCTTAAAAAGCAAGTTAGCCAACAACACGCCATAAAGGGTGGTAATTAAAGCTAACGCTAAACCCTTGCCCAGGTTAGCCATGTCCCCCCCCATGTTGTCCAGCATAATAATTAGGCCCACTATGGTACCGACCATGCCAAACCCAGGGGCATACACGCCCATGGTATTTAATATTTTCCCCTCTAAGCTTTGGCGCTGCCAATGACTGTCCATGGCATCCCCCATAATGACGCGAATATCCCCTTGCTTATACCCAGACCCCATCAATTCAATACCCAATGCCATTAATGGGTCTTTCTTCTCGGCCTTGGTTTGGCAGTCTTCTAACGCAGTAATCCCACCATCGCGATAAATATTACTAAGCTCCATAAAGCGTTTCACCAAGTCAGACAAATGCCCTTGGCTAGTATTACCGGCCAGAATCGTTTGAAACATGGCCTTTATCGCGTGACTGACCTCCATAAAACTAAAGCTGATGAGTGATGCTGCAAAAGTACTGCCCACCACCATCATCCCGCTGGCCACACTGACAAACATCATGTAATTGTCAGTACTGGTGATCACGGCGGCAACAAATAAACCAACACCTGCCGTAATACCAATCAGCGTACTAAAACTTATCATTACGATTGAACTCGTTTATTTTGTTGTAAGTCAGCCATGGTGAATTTTCCAGTGCTTATATATTCTCTTAGTTTTTGAACAATCGCACGGCGCCCTTGATCGATTTCTTTAACCGCCACTCGGCCCTCATTACGCTTTAAATCTTCTCTTACCATGGCTTTTAGCTTAGGGGTTAGAGATGTGAGTACATGTACCTTAAATTCATCTGGCGTATTGCATAAGGCCCGACCAATAAAGCTGCGTTCCACTTCTCTTAAAGCGTTACTTAATATCTGACGAGGCGTTTTACTGACATCTGAAAACGTAAAATATTGTTGGCGCAACCGGTAAAAGCTATCGGGCTTATCTTGCTTTAAGCGTTTTAATACTTTCGCTTCTTCAGATGAACTCATGCTATCTAGCATATTAATGAGCATTCCCAAGCCGTCAGCATTAACATTTTCAAAGCTGGGAACTTGCTGAGCACTTTTGGCTAAGCGGTCAGCCACATCTTGAAAGGTATCCATGGGAAAGGTTTCAAATTGACCTAACTCACTAATCACCTGTGCTTGAGTTTGACTGGGCACTCTATTTAATACTCGCGCACCTTGATCCGCATCTAATTGGCTCACAACTAATGCCTGAATACGCACATCTTCATGTTGAATTAAATACAATACTTGTGAGTCATTTAAACTATTTAAAAATTCGAAGGGGTGAGCTTTTTTGATTTCTGTGTTTTGCACTCTTTGCTGCAGCATTAAATAAAAGTCTTGCACGTCCCTATGTTGCTGCTCTTCCTCTGGAGGCTGGTCCGCCAAGTGCGCCATAATACTCTGAAGTTTAAGCTGGTCCACATTAGGAAAAATTGAACGAAATAAACTGCGCCCCAGCACCTTGTACAAAGAAGCTACCATGGGTATTTTTTCTTGTTGTGAACTCAGTTGATCCATCACATATTGAACATGCTGGGGCTGGCCTAAACCTAAAGAAATAATTTCTTGGCGGGTTTTCTGCATTTGATACTTTTCATTTACTTGCTCGTTCTCCACAGGCAATACATTGGGTACGTTTTCTTTTAAATCATGAGTTTTTTCAACTAAATTATTTTTCTCGCTCTCTGGTTTCTTACGCATGGACATAACGATCAACATTAACAATAAAAGCGCTAAAAAAGACAGCAAACCCAACACTAACGCACTAAAGTTTTCATCCATCCAGGTTTGACCAATTTCTACTGAATTTTCCCTTAACATACTTACAGGCAAGGCTGAAAACTCTGTACGCATTATTTTTAGCTCATCCCCTCTTAAATCATTTAACGCAGCCTTTTGATAGATCAGATTTCGTAAAAAATTCTCTTTCTCCTGACTGATACTTTCCTCCACAATTAAGTTTATTCTTAACTTAATGATCTTATTGAAAACTCCCACAGTTTTTTCAGTTTGACTGGGCTTTTCCCTTCCATTTTTGTCGCCATTCCATTGAGGTTGAGACTGTTGATTTTGCAGGCGCTGTATTTGTTCCTTCATGAAGGCGAGTTCAGCGTCTTTTTCTTTGTCCGCTGGTACTTCCACATATAATAAACCAGGTAAGTTAGGTTCAGGCTCTGCCTCTTCAGCGGCCTTAGATTTTGGAAAATTAATTCTGGGATAATTAGAGTTATCTCGATAATTTTGAGGCTGCTTATTACTTGGTATGTCTTGTTTAATTACCTGCCTTACTTTTTGAAGCGTGACATCTACATTAATGATAAAGCGATTACTGCCCAAATAAGCCTGAATATCTCGAGCCAATCGGTCTTCCAATTGCGATTTCAATTGAATTTCTTCTAAGTCATCCTTTTTAGTCACCACTTCTATGGTGTCGGCAGAAAACACTCTACAAGAGAATATTAATGCCATTATTAAAAAAGAGAATAAAAGGCGGCTCAACATATACTTACACCTAGTTAACAAGCTTTAAACTTTCTTTAACTTCCGTTAGTGACGGGTCGAGCTTATAGGCTTTTTTCCAGGAAACTTTCGCATCTCTCTTACGACCCATTTTATAATATATACTGCCCTTTAAAGCATAAGCTTGGGCTGACGATGGCACTAAGGACATGGCCATATTAGTTTCTTCAAGGGCCTTCCAATAAGATTTTCGATAAAATAAAGCTTGCGCACTTAAAATATGTTTCGTGGCTTCAGAAAATAAACTTAGGGCCTTTTTATTAAAGAATTCGTCTTCCTCCTTAATTCTATTGCCATCTTTATCCACTTTTTCTATGCTTTTCTCTTCCTCAGCATCAAGCCTAGATTGTATTCTTGCTTGATCACTTATTTCAGGCATAAAGGTCTCGCCACCTTGAGGCATATCCATACTGAAAATAATGTCACTTTCACCTGCATTTAGCATCAGCATCACATCATAGCCAGGACCATGGCGATGTATATTTACTATGCCATGATTTTTTTTGGCGTAATCAGCTTCCTTTTCTAGATCTGTCCTATGGGTGGTTCCTGGTAATTGTTTTGCAAAAGGGTCTTGCTCCATTTCAAACTGGCCAAGAGAGCAAGCATTTAACAATATCACTAAAACTGCGCCTAAAATTTTCATAACATCACCTAAAACCGATAACCCAGTGTTAGATCCAAGCCAGAGCCACCAAATTCAGAGTTCTCCTCGTAATTTGCATCACTGTCCCATTCCACTTCTTCTGGCACTAAATACACAGCCCCTAAGGCCATAAAACCATTAGTAACAAAAGGAAATTCCAACCCAAACTTCAACATCAAACCATGGCTTCCACTAAAAAAAGCTTGACCCACACCCAAGTATGCTTTGGTTTTTACCCAGTCCTTCATGGCTTCGATATTGACAAACACACGTCCTTCTAGATTTATACCGCTCACACTGAACTCGTCGGTAGAGGAGAAGTTTTTAAAATACTCAACCCCTAAACTGTATTCGATATCCTTGTTTAAACTGGTATATTCTCGACGCCTTAAACCAAAACCAGTTACGCCACTTAACTCCGCATCGGCTGTGCCGTTTAGCCCTCCTCGATCAGCACCCAATCCCCATGCACTCACTACAAATTCCATTTCAATACTCTCAAACTCCAATTCTTCTTGTTGACGAGTTGTCTTTTTAACGTATTCTTTTAGCCATAAAATTTCATTACTTCTCGAACTGACCATTCGTAAATTCACGGTAAATTTATTTTCGTGCATGCTGGCACTCCACAACAAGAATGCATCCACCCTTACTTTTTTTGATAATTCTCTTAAATCCTGATTACTTTGCGCACTTTGACTGATGTGCATGCGTGAATCTTCAAAATTTACTCGGGTGGTGCGACATTCAATGCAATCAATTACCTCAAACCGACCTAAACCCATAAACTTACCAAAAAGTTTATTTTCAACCATTAGGTGAACTTGCTTGGGGATTTTTCGGTGCAGCCGATCGCCATTGTGATAGAAAGCGATACGCTTAATGTCTTTATTGATATCTAATAGTTCTTCAGGAACAAGAATGCTCTCGTCATCTAATAAACGAGAAAAACCTGCATATTGGCTGGGTGCAGCGTCCAAGTCTGGTAATCCAGAGTTGACGACTCGGGTTTCAGCATTGATAAGCGCCGAGAAACTAACGCTAAAGTACGCGAGCACTGTCAAAAAAAATACTTTTTTTAACGAGCCAAGCCCGTAATCCTTATTCATCCCTGGCATCATCCAATGTCGCCAATCATATAATGTAAAGCATAGCTTATCTGACCCTAGCTGCTAATAAATGCGTCTAATCTATTTTTAGGAACACGCTTTAGTTTTTAACATTTCAGCCGAACACATAATTAGGAGAAATAAATCATCAGTGCCCAGGAATGTTTTAAATAATGTTTAGAATATTAGCCCTTTTGACGATGGCATTATTAAGCTCATTAAGTTTGGGTGAAGATAAAGTCGTCAGTGGCTTAATTGTGAGTGGTATTGAACAATCAGAAGACGATGAAGAGGCCCCTTTTGATATTTATGCCCGTAATAAGGCTCACAAATGCGGGGGGAAAACATCCAATTTATTTCGCTTTTACAATGAATACGATGCAGTCGCCCAGCGAAAATTCTTACTCGTATTAACTGCCATGAAACAGAACTGGAGCATAAGCTTAACAACCAATGGTTGTGATGGAAACGCCTTACAGGTAAACAGTATTCGCCTTGAACACTGAGTTTATTTCAATTAATTTAACACTCTTGATAAAGCAACTCAGACCTAACAGCCATAAAAAAATCATTTTGATGCAAACCTTTAAGCTTATGGCTCCACCAAGTGAGGCTTACCTTACCCCATTCTAAAACTATCTGTGGGTGATGATTATACTCTTCAGATAACCTACCTAGGCGATTGGTAAAATCTAAGGCCATTATGAAGTTTTTAAATTTGAATTCACGTTGTAGCTTCTGAAAATTATTATCTTCAAATACTCGCCATTCGGGCACGTGTTTATTGAGTTTCATTACCTCTTGCTTAGTAAGCTTTTCCTCATTAATTTCAAAGTCTAGCCATTCTAGGAGTTCTAATTCAGACATAATTAATTTTTTTCATCACCCTTGATTAATCACCCACAGTAAATCGTGACATGGACCCTTCTAAATCTTGGTTGGCTTCTCCCACCTGCTGATTAATAGACGACACCTTATCCATTAGATCACGATTATCATTGGCCAACTGACTAATTTGACTGACACTTTTTGCCATCTCTAAACTCACCGAAGTTTGTTCTGAAGAGGCGTTGGTTACCTGCTCATTTTGCTCAGCGATCACCGCCAACTGATTATTGATACTTTTAAAAGCTTCGCCAGTTTGTGCGGCTGAATCCAGTGTTTTTTCAACTATTTCAGTGGCACTTTTCATTGCATTAACTGAAGAGTTTGAACCATGCTGCAACTCCTCAATAATTGTTTGTATTTCAGTTGTGGAGTCTTGAGTACGCTGCGCGAGTGAACGTACCTCATCAGCCACCACGGCAAAGCCACGCCCTTGCTCACCAGCCCTAGCCGCTTCTATGGCAGCATTTAAAGCCAGCAAATTAGTTTGCTCGGCAATACTGCGAATGGTATCGAGCACCGAGACAATATTAGTGGCCAAATGGGCAACTTCCTCAACATGCTGCGAGGTTTCTTGCAAAACATCGTTTAACTGAGTGGTAACCTGTTGATTATGTTCCACCGTTTGCAAGCCTGTATTCGCTTGATTGACAGTTTCAGAACTGGCTTGCTGATTGTTAATTGCCGATTCTTTTAAGGTTTCAGAGGTGGATGACATTTCTTCTATGGCGGTTGACAGTGATAAGGTCATTTCATTTTGCTGATTGGATGTGGTGGCAACATTATTCACCCCATCATTAAGGGCGATGATTGAGCCATTTAATTTTTTACTGGTTTGTTTAGCATTACTTAACACATCCTCAAATGCCGCCAACATATGATTAATGCCTTTGCCCATGTCAGCCAATTCATCTTTTACCCCTGATTTAATATCTAAGCGAGTACTGACATTTAAAGAGCGCGAAATACCCTCCACTGTTTCAGACATATCTTGAATGGGTTTTGAAAGAACACGTCCCACCAAGTGAGCTGCCGCCATACCAAGAACCAGCATAACCAAAGTAACCGCTACCGACATAGTGGTGAGAGAGGCGCGCAGCGCCATGGTGGCCGCCAAGCCCTCTTCTTCATCAATCTCACTTAATATGGCCCAGTTAAGGCCTTTTATTTCGATAGGCGCATACGCTGAATACACGGGCACATCACGATAATCTAAAATCACATCAAAACCGGTTTCACCTGCCAAAGCCCGTTTGGCAGCCAGAGTTTTAACCGGTTGCAACCCCAGCGATCCGCCTTTAGCCGAGATCTCATTTCTTACTTGCTCCTCAACCCCACTCTTTTCCAGTGCCAATAAATAATTGTCTTTGTCACTGAGTAAAAAGCGGCTTTCGCTTCTGAGCGTTAAGTCTTTCCCCACTAAATAGGTTTCTCCCGATTCGCCCAAGCCTCGGTCTAGCCATTTTTCGTGATAAGTCATAATTTCATTAATGCGATCTACCGGCATCTGAAAAATAAGTACTGCTACTTTGTCGCCATTGACGATAATCGGGCTGGCAATAAACGAGGCGGCCGCTTCATAAGATGGCGGATAGGCTGCAAAATCGGTAACAGCCGTTTGGTTTTCAGATAAATTTAGCGCAGCCTTAAAAACTTCAGCGATACCTGACTGGGCGTAGCTGCCATTTAAAAGGGAGGTAGCATAATCCAGCTCTTTAAAAACGGAATAGACGATATGCCCTGTTTTGGCATCAGCAATAAAAATATCATAATAACCAAATTCATTAAGGTATTGGCGGTAAGCGGGGTGATAAAAAAGATGATGATTTGCGTAGCTTGTGGCATTAGCCATTTCGACCATGGCGTCTTTACTGCCCAAAGGGTTTGGGTTGTCGGCAATTAAGTCGTATTGTAAGGCCAATCCCACTTCATCTAACTGATTAACCAACTGTTGAGTATTGGCTTTTTTGTCTGGGTTTAATTCGACGTATTTATTGCCAAATTCATTCTGATAATAATTTGAGACCGCATCTCGTTGACTGGCAGAGTCTCCTATTTCTCGCTCTTGTACATAACCATGAAATGCATCTTTAAAAGACTGTGCAGCTTGCCGAGTCATGGTGGAGTTTGCCAATGTCACCACCTGGCGCTCAATGGTTTTAAAGTAGTTTTCGATCTGTTCTTTTTTTACATCACGAAACCCAATGAAGCGCTGTTCGGTTTGGTAACGTACCGCATTAGCAGCTTTGTTTTCTGACACCGTTGATAAAATTAAGCTAAGCGTAATGGTCGCAACGGCCAGCACCAAAGTAAAACTAAGGGTTATCTTATTCTGAATGCGCATGTTTGGCCTTCATACTTAAGCTTATGCACTTCTAAATATAGCTCATAAACTGTGAATGCGTGAATGTGGACCTAACTAGACCAGATTTGGATTTTTGCAAACCTATTTTTCAAGCATTAAGCGGCCTAATATTTAATGAGTTTTTAGTTTTAAAATTTATTGTTAGTAGTGGGATGATTGAACACAGAGAAGAAGAGTCGTCAAACTAGGCTTTGAAATTGAATTGGCTGTAGGATTATTGGCAGTATTGCCCTTCCAGTTTAGGGGAAGGGCTCTATCATCAGCCGTCGAAATGACGGCTTTTTTTAGTAGCACGAACAGTAATTAACTAGCTAAGTTCTTTAGCGTTAATTTTTGCATACCATTCTT
Source organism: uncultured Bermanella sp. (assembly GCA_913058575.1). Classification (GTDB taxonomy): domain Bacteria; phylum Pseudomonadota; class Gammaproteobacteria; order Pseudomonadales; family Oceanobacteraceae; genus Bermanella. The sequence goes on along the minus strand of CAJXRF010000003.1, from coordinate 103,209 downwards.
GTGGGCCAGTTTTATGTACAGAATTACCTTCCACATCGACCGCTACCGTGACAGGCATATCCACCACATCAAATTCATATATGGCTTCCATACCTAGGTCTTCAAAACCCACCACTTTAGCATTGCGAATTGCTTGCGATACTAAATAAGCAGCGCCACCTACCGCCATCAAGTATGAAGCTTTGTTATCTTTAATGGCTTCAATGGCAATATCGCCCCGTTCGGCTTTGCCAATCATGCCCATTAGGCCAGTTTTTTCCAACACGATACGGGTAAATTTATCCATTCGCGTAGCGGTTGTTGGACCAGCAGGCCCCACCACTTCATCACGCACAGGATCCACTGGGCCCACGTAATAAATGAAGCGGTTTTTAAGATCAACCGGCAGCTCTTCGCCTTTCGAGATCATGTCGACCATACGTTTATGAGCGGCATCACGACCGGTTAACATTTTACCATTTAACAAAATGGTTTCGCCTATTTTCCAATCGGCCATTTCTTCACGGGTAATGGTGTTTAAGTCTACACGACGAACACTTTCGCCCACTTCCCAAGAAATTTCAGGCCAGTCTTCAAGTTTTGGCGCTTCCAATTGTGCAGGACCAGAGCCGTCTAATTCAAAGTGTGCATGGCGAGTGGCCGCACAATTAGGGATAATGGCCACAGGTTTGTTGGCTGCGTGAGTGGGGTAATCGGCTACTTTTACGTCAAGTACTGTGGTTAATCCACCTAGACCTTGGGCACCAATGCCTAGTTTGTTTACTTTTTCATACAACTCTAAACGTAACTCTTCAGAACGAGTTTGCGCACCACGCTTCTGCAGTTCTTTTATGTTAATTGGCTCAAGCAAAGCTTCTTTTGCAATCATCATGGCTTTTTCTGCTGTACCACCAATGCCTATACCCAGCATACCTGGTGGACACCAGCCAGCTCCCATCTTAGGAATTTGCTCAAGTACCCAGTCAACTACAGAGTCTGATGGGTTTAACATGGCAAATTTAGATTTAGCTTCTGAGCCACCGCCTTTCGCTGCTACGTGTACATCAACTGTATTGCCTGGCACCAATTTGGTGTGGATAACTGCAGGTGTATTATCTTTTGTGTTGGCACGTTTGCCATCAGGATCGGCTAATACAGATGCACGAAGAATATTATCTGGCAATAAATAAGCGCGACGCACCCCTTCGTTAGCCATGTCTTCAACACCCATGGTGGCATCTTCAAAGCGCACATCCATACCAATGGTTAAGAACACAGTGACAATACCGGTATCTTGACAAATTGGACGGTGGCCTTGGGCACACATACGAGAGTTAATTAAGATTTGAGCAATAGCGTCTTTGGCACCTTGAGACTCTTCAAGGTGGTAGGCTTCTTCCATTGCTTTAATAAAGTCTAACGGATGGTAATAGGAAATATACTGCAGGGAATCTGCAACACTCTGAATTAGATCTTCTTGCTTGATCACAGTCATAGAGCTTTCTCTCAATGATTTCTTATGTGGGCGTGAGCCAGTTTATGGGCGAATTGTAGCATGGTGGCGTGGCAAGACGCATTAATGCAAAACCCGCAGTGAAAATTATTTAAAGGAATTACCCCACCCAAATACATAACCATTTAGACAGTATTTATATTTTAGTGATTTAACTTTTCACATTTACTATAGTAGCCGCCTATAAACGAATAATATTGTTCATATACGAACAATATTTTTTTTAATACGATACACATTCTTGGTAATCCACTTTATGGCTAAGCAAGCCCGTCACGATTTGATTCTAAAACTGGCCACTGAGCATGGCTACATCAGCAATGAAGACCTTGCTAAACGCTGCCAAGTGACGCCGCAAACTATTCGCCGAGATTTAAAAGAACTTTCAGACAAACAACAAATCAGTCGGCACCATGGCGGTGCAACCAATACCAGTGTTAGCAATGCTGCCTATTCTGAACGCAGAGTCATGCAACAGACCCAAAAGCAGTGTATTGCTGCTGCTGTTTGCGAAGCCATTCCTAATTTCTCATCATTGTTTATCAACATTGGCACTACCACAGAAGAAATAGCCAAAGGACTACTGAACCATAGCGGCCTTCAGGTTATTACTAATAATTTGAATGTGGCCAAAATCCTTAGTAACAAGGAAGATTTTGACATATTAGTGGCCAGCGGCAGTGTGCGTAAAGATGGAGGCATCGTCGGGCAAAGCACTGAAGATTTTATTAACCAATTCAAGGTGGACTTTGCCATTTTAGGCATTAGCGGCATTGATGAAGACGGTGCATTACTGGATTACGATTATCGCGAAGTAAGAGTTTCACAAGCCATTGTAAAAAATTCTCGCCAGGTCTTATTGGCAGCCGACCACAGTAAATTTGGCCGTAATGCCACCATTCGCTTAGGCAACATCGTAGAGGTAGACCAAGTTTTTACTGACTCGCCTCCGAACGCCTTTATCATTAAACAACTCAAAGAACACAACATCACACTCAATATATGCCAATAATCGACTGAAAGTGGCCACTTCTGCTCATTTTAGAATACTTACCCTACTAAAATGTTTGTTTACGAACATTTTAAGGTTTACTATCGAACACTAATGAGCAAAGTGAATCAGGGATTATGACTTCTACAGAATTTGACCTTGTAGTCGTAGGCGGAGGCATCAATGGTGCTGGTATTGCCTCGGATGCAGCGGGTCGCGGGTTAAGCGTTTACCTTTGTGAGCAAAATGACTTTGCATCTGCCACCTCATCAGCCAGTAGTAAACTTATTCATGGTGGTTTGAGGTACTTGGAGCATTATGAGTTTAGGCTGGTTAAAGAAGCCCTAAAAGAAAGAGAAACACTGCTTAAAAATGCGCCTCATCTAGTTAAACCTATGCGCTTTATTCTTCCCCACCGCCCACATCTAAGACCTGCTTGGATGATTCGTACCGGCTTATTTATGTACGATCAACTGGGTAAACGTGAGACTTTAAAAAAAACCAAGAAAGTAAAATTTAATGGCAATTCCCCATTGCATAGCGATATTAAACAAGGTTTTGAATACGCTGATTGCTGGGTAGATGACGCTCGGTTGGTCATTACAAATTTGCTTCAGGCAAAAAACAAAGGGGCCAATATTAACAACCAAACACGTTGTATTTCTGCTAAACAAGTTGACAAACTTTGGCAATGCCAAATGGAAAATACTGAAACCGGTAAGCAATATTCCATAACCGCTAAAGCTCTAGTGAATGCAGCTGGTCCTTGGGTAGCAAAATTCATTAAAGAAAACACCACCTCTAAAAGCCCATATGGTATTCGATTAATTAAGGGTAGCCACATAGTGGTGCCCAAAATCCATCAAGGTAATGAAGCCTTCATTTTACAAAATGAAGACAAACGGATTGTATTTGTTATTCCCTACCTTGAAGATTTCTCAATTATCGGCACGACAGATGTGGAGTTTGAAGGTAACCCGTCACAAGTAAAAATTTCCCAAGAAGAAATTGATTACTTACTGACGATTACCAATGATCACTTCAAACAAAAACTAACCCAAACAGACATTGTGTGGAGCTATTCTGGTGTTCGCCCATTATGTGACGACGAATCTGACAGCCCCTCAGCAATCACAAGAGACTACACATTAGCCATGAGTGAATCGAACGAGGCCCCGTTATTGTCCATATTTGGTGGGAAAATTACCACCTACCGTAAATTAGCAGAAGCGGCAATGGAGAAGCTCTCTTCATATTTTTTAGAAATGGAAAAACCTTGGACACAAAAAGCATTTTTACCAGGGGGTGATTTTCCTGAAGGAAAAGCAGAATTTATAACTATTCTAAAAAAACAGTATTCATGGTTAGACGAAAAGACTATCAATCGTTATAGCGATGCTTATGGAACCCTGTGTTTAATATTTTTAGAAAAAGCAAATGCTCTTGAGGATATGGGTGAAGATTTTGGCCATGGTTTATATAAGCGAGAAGTAGATTATCTTGTGGAATATGAGTGGGTAAGAACCGCTGCTGACTTACTATGGCGAAGAAGTAAACTTGGCCTATTTTTATCAGTCAAACAGCAATCTCATTTAAATCAGTATTTAAAAACCATTATAAACTGATTTTAAAAAGGGCTTTCTTAAATTAAGTCAGCCCATTTTTTACCACCACCATTTCATGGTATTTTCGTCTTGAACCTCTTCTTCGTCATCTAGGTTGATAACGCGACTATCAAATACTTCTTCCAATTCGTCCTCGGATAATGGTCCTTTAGATTTAATAAAGCGCCCGCCATCAGGCAGCATTCGCGTCACCTTCAATTCATCATGAGCCAACTCTGTTGCCACTAACATTAAGGGGCCATCTCCTAAAGGAATATCTTCAGCCAAAGTTTGATGTTCAATAGCCGGTGGATCAATTTCACTATAACGCAAAAAATAAACTTTATCCGCCTCTACAGCCAAGCTCATTTGCGCTATGCGGCTTAAATCAAATTCAAAACTTTCGGTTTTAATGCCTTCAAGCCCCATTAATGGACGTCGCATAATCACTTCATATTCACCCGGTTCTAATTCAAACCAGGTATAACCGTTAGCACGAATATTAAATACCCGTTCATCATCTAAATAGAAGCTGGGTGCTTCAATTTCATCGGCCGCCCATTGGCTATTTGGCCGATATACATATAACAGGGCTTTATTTTCGTAATCCCAGCGGTTGGCTACCTGATCGTATTCTTTACCTGAAACAGTTGAGACATACGCACCAAAATTATGACCAAGTGATTGGTATATATGAAGGCAGCCAGAGGTAGTTATTAGTACGAGTGTTACAAAAAAGCTGAGTATTATTTTTATCATTTTAGACTCAATATGCCATCGTTGATAAGTTGTTGCGAAGGCTTTCCAAAAGTTCCCACATGATGCCATAATTACAAAAAATAACAAAACTACAGCTTTGGATTTAGCACTCATGGAACGTAACCACTCACGCTTTTGCAAGTTAATGGCTGTACTTGCTCCGCTATTTATCCTGCCTTTTTCCCTTGCCGAAGAAGGAATACGAATTGGTGAGGATTATTATGGCAATGATATCAATGCTGCTGTATTAGAAGCGGAACAAAACACTCGAAAATTAGACTACTCTCACACCTATTGGTACAACCGCTCCACTTCAGAGTCTTTCAATTTACCTAAGATGGAATTTGAAGATCTGGATGAAACCAACCTAGAAGGAGCCTTGGGTGCAACGGCAGCAGGTGGTGAGATAACTGAAAATATTGCGGGTAACGAAAGAATTACCACCATTGAGCAAGACAATAAAAATGCAGAGTTAATTCAATCTACACAACCAGCTAAAATAGACCTACAAGATAATGACGTATCATTACCCCCAGTCAATTTAATTCTGGAATTTAACTCATATCGTTTCCCTAATGGTGAGCTTGTCACTACTAAGAATGTTCAATCAGGTTCAACCCTTACAAGCACACCTAGACCATAATTAAAGAATACTGCTCATGAAAATAATTGTACTAACCTTACTTATCCTAACTGTATCAATGACTAGTAACTCTATTGAACCTATAGATGGATACTACTCCAACGATTTACTTGGAGCTGTGGACGAAGCTAAAGAAAGGCCTCACCATTATGATTATAGTAACAATTACCGTTATAAGCGTACAACGGCCCAGAGTATCCAATTGAATCCCATTAATCTTAATGATCTCGAAGAAACTAATCTAAGCATGTTAGAAAATAATGAAACTCAACAAAATGAAGTCATAAGTATAAATAGATTAAAGCTAGAAGATAAAAAGGCGAACTTCCTTGGAAGCAGCTCGCAATCAATTGAAATACCCCCCAGTTTAATTTCTAGGAGTACTGGCAGAAGCAGCTCCTTAATGGGAGAGCTGTCTAGCTCAGGCATCCTAAATAATACAACTCTACAATCCACCCCGCGCCCCTAATGCTCATTAGAAACTGAGTACTGTATTAAGTGCCGCTCGAGCATTTTCAGTGCGCGCTAAACGAGCCTTTGAAGCAATCGAGAATATTTTTTTATCCCGCTGCCAATTTTCAGAAAAACCATTGGGTACATCCTGAATATTCTCTTCAAACTCTGCCACTAACTCTACAAACTCTTTAAAAAGTGCAGAAATATGCAGGTGGTGCCAATAAGTATCGTTTAAGTCTTGGTTTAATATGGCAGATATCAGCATTAAACTTTTTTCTGTAATTTCAGGCTTTAGTTTAAAGCGTAAAGATGTTGATAGTATCAGTGACGTAAACCCCATAAGCACATGAATGTCTTCTAAGTAGCGAAACCGTTTACTAAATTCAGTATATCCATCACCAGGTAGAATGGTCCCCTGTGCATCATTCAGTTCTATAGAGCCATGACTGATATCAGGCAGCATACCAATATTAGGCATGGGTTGTGTTAACACCTCAGCCAAGTCTTGAGAAACCAGAACGGCCTTTAACTGGGGGCGGTTTTCATGCTCTGCTATTTTCGCTATTACAATGAGTTGCTTGGCCTGTTCGGCCATACTCACAAAGCTTTTATGCCCAGCAAGCACACCTTGTTCATTCACGGTTGTTTTAATCTGGCGCGGGTGATTGCCTTGTGCCTCGCTGACGCACAAAGCCGCCCACTGCCCTTGCTTCAAACTGGGCCATAATGCTTGCAATGCACAACGGTATCCAATGGCAAAACTCTGACCAATAGAAGTAGCCCTTAAACTCAACTCTAAAGTGGCCAATAAACTATTCGATTTATCTTGGCTTAATACGGCATCCGAGAATTGATTAAAATCCAAGTACTCTTTTTGCTTTAACTGCTTTTCAATAATGCTATACATATAGGCTAACTCGCCGCTGGTGCGGTTACTTTCTTAGTCTGAGATTTTTTCAGGGCTTTAAGTTCTTTATCAAGTGCATTAATGCGTTTAATTAGCTGTAAACGAGTCGCATCCATGGCCTTAATGCCCTTGCCATGATCCTTTAGTGTTTTAGCAAGTCCTTTGGGGATTGCCTTAATTTTGGCATCATAGCTATTCAATGTTTTTGATAAATTTTTAGGTAAGCTGGCGATGCTTTTATCAAATTTAACGCTCTGAGCATCAACATTAGATTGAAGCTGACTAAGCCCTTGGCTGGATTCATTACTACTGTCTTTAATGGCTTTTAATAGAGATTTCTCTGACTTAGCTTGATCCTTACCGATTAAATCTACCTTCCCTGCATATTTAGTAATCAGTTTATTTTGCTCATCAAGTCTCTGCTTATTCTTTCTTATTTGATTTTTATTACTTTTATTCGCTAAGTCCCACAGCTTACGAATTTCATGGTCTTGGTCATTCATTATGATTTTAATGGCATCAACCGATAAGTTCGATTGCTCACCTGTATCTATAAGCCTTTCTTGTAAAATAGTAATGGCTTGCAACTGTAAAGCTGACTGTTTTTTAACCTGCTGAAATTGCACCAGTAAAGCTCCTGATACTAACAGTGCAAATATCGTTAGCGCCCACAAAGCTTTGCTGGTAGCTGCTGGCTGACTATTTTTTGTGCTTCTTGGGTTTTTAGTCACACGCTGCCGGCTAGCGATCTCCTCTTTGCTCATCGCAAAGGATGCCAGATGTTCGGGCTCTTTATCTTTATTCATAGTCAACCATTTAGGCAGTATAATGAGTTAATAATCTAGCCCCATTGTCGCAGGCAGTAAATATTTGGCAAGTCACAGTACGCGATGCAAGCCACAAGCCTACATTTAATTTCCACAATCGTTTCATGGTTAGATAAGGAGTAAATCTAATGGTATTATTGCGCTACCCAAATGTAGGTACATTATAAGCCACCTGCAAATTGATTGATGATTGAGAGTTCCACACTACTAGGAGAGCCAAAATGGCATTCGAATTACCAGCACTACCCTACGCAAAAGACGCACTTGAGCCACATATTTCTGCAGAAACTTTAGATTTTCACCACGGTAAGCACCACAACACTTACGTGACTAAACTTAATGGTCTAGTTGAAGGTACTGACCTAGCGTCAAAATCTCTTGAAGAAATCATCAAAACTTCTTCTGGTGGTATTTTCAACAATGCCGCACAAATATGGAACCACACTTTCTACTGGAACAGCCTAAGCCCTAACGGCGGCGGCGCTCCAACAGGTGCCATTGCTGACGCTATCAACAGTGCTTTTGGTTCTTTTGAAGAGTTTCAAGCTAAATTCAATGATTCAGCTGTAAACAATTTCGGTGCAAGCTGGACTTGGTTAGTTAAAAAAGCAGACGGTTCTTTAGACATCGTTAACACCTCTAATGCTGGTACCCCAATCACTGAAGAAGGCGTTACACCTTTAATGACAGTTGACCTTTGGGAACATGCATATTACATCGATTACCGTAACCTACGTCCTGCCTACCTTAAAGGCTTCTGGGCATTGATCAACTGGAACTTTGCTAACGAAAATTTCGCTAAGTAATTCCAGCTGTCACTCAAAAAACAGGCTCTTGAGCCTGTTTTTTTTTGCCTCACATCAAGTAAACTAGCTACCAAATTATATTAGGTACGCACCATGGCCCGATTAGTATTAGGTTCCAGCTCCCCTTTTCGAAAAACCCTTCTTGAAAAACTAGATTTAAGTTTTGACTGCGACAGCCCAGATATTGATGAAACTCCACTGGAAGGGGAATCTCCTAAAGATATGGTTAAGCGTTTAGCCAAACTAAAAGCTCAAGCAATTGCGGTTCGACACCCCCAATCAATTATTATTGCCAGTGACCAGTGCGCCACACTAGATGGGAAAATAATTGGCAAACCTAATGACCATGAAAATGCTACGTTGCAATTAAAAGAATCCAGTGGAAGAGCGGTTACTTTCTATACAAGCTTATGTGTATTTAATGCTGGCACCAACCAATTTGAAGAGTGCATTGAGCCCTTTCATGTTTATTTTCGAGAGTTAAGCGACAACCAAATTGAAAACTACTTACAAAAAGAACAGCCTTACAATTGTGCTGGCAGCTTTAAATCAGAAGGACTCGGAATAAGTTTGTTTGAGCGGCTAGAAGGCAATGACCCTAATGCTTTAGTTGGTTTGCCATTAATACAATTAATTAAAATGCTAGAGCGATTTCACGTTCAAGTTATATAAGTAGACAAAATAAAAGGGCTATTAGCCCTTTTATTTTGTCTATATTACTGTTCAAAAATTGAATTAAGTTTCGCGTCGATCCCTTCTGCTCCAATTTCTGCACTTAAATCAATTTCATAAATACCGTCGTATTTACGACGAATAATGTCCAAGCTGTCTTGTTTATCAAGCACAATGGTTGTCTTAATGAACACGATCAAGTTTTGCTTAACGTGACTTTCACTTGATGAACGGAACAACCAACCCAAAATAGGAATATCCCCCAAGAAAGGTACCTTGCTTTGGCTTTCTTGAACGGCATCTCGAATCAATCCACCCAGCATCACAATCTCGCCGTTTTCGGCTAATACCTGAGTCTTAATAGAGCGCTTGTTGGTAATTAAATCAGCCTGCCCTTCTACTACGGTATCTTCAACACTTTCTGTACTTTGCTCTACTTCTAAACGAATAAATTTACCGTCTTGAACATGAGGGATCACTTTTAACGTGGTACCTATATCTTCACGAGTAATGGTTGTAAAAGGGTTAGAATTTGAAGTACTTGACGATGTTCCTGTTACAAAAGGAACATTTTGACCCACAATAATTTCTGCTTCTTGGTTATCAAGCGTCATGATGCTTGGCGTACTTAAAAGGTTAGCATTACTGACTGACTCTAGCGCTTGTACTAAGATCGCAAACTCGTTGCCATTGGCTAAACTACCACCTGCCCCAAGAGTAAAACCTGATCCTAGTGTAGGTGCACCAGTCGAGATACCCGTTAAAAACTGAGATAAACTGGTTCCGCCATCACTAAAGTTGGTGGCTGTTAATGGCGTGGTGGAATCGCTATCGCCGTCTAAGGCATCCACATCCACAATCCCCATTTGCACGCCTACACGATCATCCACTGAACCTGTGACCTCAACAATAGCTGCTTCTATTAATACCTGAGCGCGGCGAATATCCAGTTGCGAGACCACTTCTTTAATTTCTGACATCACAGAAGGTTCTGCTCTTACCACCAGCGCATTCAAACCTTCATCTGCGTATATGCTGACCTTACTGGCGGCTTTATTTTTATCATCTTTCACATCGCCCATAAGATTCTTTAACAACTCAGCCAATTCTTTGGCATCTGCATGCTGCAGGCGCAACACAGAGGCCGTACCTGAAAACTTAGAAGGCTGATCCAAAGTAGCGATAAGTTTTTTCACTCGTTCGCGAGCCGTTTTTTCACCTCGAATGATTAAGCGATTAGCACGCTCATCGGCCACTACACGAATTCTTCCGGCAACACCGCTAACCCCTTTACCCTTGCCCCCTTCACTTACTTTTTCAGGGTCTAAACTGGTTAATACTTTTACAATGTCTCCTACCCAAGCTTCTTCCAGTTGCACCACTTCCAGCTCTGAAACACCTGAGCCATCTAAGCGCTCTATGATTTTTTCTAAACGGCGTACATTTGAAGCATGGTCTGTCACAATTAATGCATTAGCACTTTTAACACCGGCCAAATGACCATACTTAGCCACCATGGGGCGCAGAATCGGCACCAAATCTAATGCGGGTGTTTCTTTAATTTGAATTACCTGAGTAATAAGCTCGGCGCCTTTTTTAGAAACACCAACCGGCATTCCACCTTCTTGCTTACTGTTATTTTGTTGAACGATTTTAATGACACTGCCAGCAGGAATGGCGGCAAAACCATGTACACCTAAAACCGACTGAAACATCTGATACACATCATGCTTATTCATGGAAGTATCAGACACGATGGTGACTTTACCTTTTACCCTGGGGTCTATAACAAAGCTGTACCCGGTAATATTGGCTATTTGTGAAATGAAGGCTTTAATATCCGCTTCTTTTAAATTCACTTTCCATGTTTGTTCATCTTCAGCCCAAGAGGGCGACATCGGCAATGCCACTAAAAAGACAACAAGAGCGATCCACTTTTTTATTTTCATATTCATGGCCATAATTAAAACGAGTGATTAATAGTCATACGTCGGCTGCCACGCTCAATCACAATACTGGCATTACCCGACGAATAAACTTCATCAATGATGGTTTTGTCCTGTGTTGGATCTCCTAAAGAGTTTCCATTCACAGATATAATTTTATCCCCAGCTTTCATTCCCAAGCTCATTAACATGGTGGCTGATGGTGTTAATAAATAACCATCGCCAGCTGCTTGCAGCCCCATATTTTTCATAGCTTGTTCTGGGTCTTCTAATTGTTCCTTGGCAAAATCAACAAACTTTTCAGGGGTTTTAATGCCCCTTAATTGCCTTTTAAAATTTCTTGCTGAGTTCTTTTTATTCCTGGAGGAAGTTGGCTTTTTAGCCACCTTATCTGCCGTTGTTATGCCCTTCATTAATTTGGCCGCATCTTCAAATGTAAGGGTTTCTAGTTTACCGCTGTTATCCAGAATAACTTTATCATTATACACTTGAGATAAACGGGCACGCCCTTGGACTCTATCGCCTACTTTAAAGAACTCACCTTCTCTACCTTGCTCGGCAATGATAGCGCTGCCATTTTCTTTGGGGTTACTCACAAACACGCCCATTAACACCAATCTTAAACGGGTTTTGGGGGCATTAATTTCTTCTTGCTGAGCCACTGGCGCTTCATCCGCCTTGCCAAAAATATTCCAAGACGCCATGTCATGTAATTGGGCTTGCTGGGATTGACTGGCCTTACCTTGAGTGGCTTCAGGTAAAACCAGCACAGGGCTGTCCAGCACTAACCAAGTTAGTACTGCCCCTTGGTAGGCCAAGCATAAACTCAACACCCACTTAACTAAGGTGATGCTGGGCTCAATTGCTTTATGTTCACTCCAATGCACAAAACTTCCTTTTACTTATTAGGTGTTTGCTAAAAAACTTTTTCAGATACTTCAAAAATAACGCTATCGGCGCTGGCCTTATTTGGCCAAGGTTCGCCCACTAGGTCAATCATACGTTTTTGTATGGCTATGCTCGCCCAACCATCGGCTTTCAAATTACCTTTGGCCACATTCAAACCGTCATCGGTATGCACTTGTGCCAGTAACTCACCGTTTAAACTGCTTATATCAGCAATTAACATGGGTAAATTAGCCGACTTTTTACTTCTGCCTTTAGGGTATTGAACATCTCCCCCAGCCCAAACCAATCGGCCACTGGCAAATGAGGTTATTTTTTCCTTCATATTAAATACAATATTGGTTTGAATAAGTTCCAAATCGCCATTCACATTCACTTTTTGGCTGCGTAATGGCTTGTTAATCAGTGCTGCATCCACATAAGCACTCACCTGATTGAGAGCAATATCACCGTTCATAGCCAATGAGACATTACCTTTCCCCTCAAATTGAGCACTTTTCACACTGAACTGACTGTTCACTTCCCCAGTCAATAACGCCATGGGGGATAACGTCCAATCCAATTGCGTTTGCCCAATCAATGACTGTTTAATTACAAGATGGCCATCCCAGAGTGTTCCGGAAACAGATACTACTTGAACGGGTAAACCTTTAGGGTCGATCAATTTATAGGCAATATTAAGTGGAAACATAACCAGCAAAAATACGAAATATGCCAATATGCTCACGACTACTAATTTGCGACTGGATTTGGCCTCGGCCACAGCGTCCACACCTTTACTCAAATTTAAAGCCGACCATTGTAAAGCAGGGAATCATTGCTGTAACTGCACAGCCCTACAAAAATGTGCTCAAAGTGTGTAAAAAAATGACAAAAAAGCCATTAAAACAAAGATTTGCGTACCAAAACGCAAAACGGGAAACAAAAAGCCATCAAGCATAACTTGCTGGCCTCTTGCCTCCCGCTTTAAATTTAAAAGACTGCGTCTAATAAATAAGCAATAGGGCGATATTACATCATGCCGCCCATGCCACCCATTCCACCCATGCCGCCCATATCAGGCATAGCAGCACCTTTTTCTTCTGGAATATCGGCAACCATGGCTTCTGTTGTGATCATCATGCCACCAATTGAAGCCGCTGCTTGTAAAGATGAACGAGTCACTTTAGCAGGGTCAAGAATACCCATTTCGATCATGTCGCCGTATTCACCAGTGGCGGCATTATAACCAAAGCTGCCTTCACCAGATTTTACTTTATCCACAACCACTGAACTTTCGTCACCGGCGTTATTAGCAATTTGACGCATTGGCGCTTCCATTGCACGTAGAGCCAAAGCAATACCCACGTTTTGGTCTTCGTTATCGCCTTGTACAGTCACAGAGCTAATGGCGCGAACCAAAGCAACACCACCACCGGCTACAACACCTTCTTCAACGGCAGCACGTGTTGCTTGAAGTGCATCTTCAACACGGTCTTTTTTCTCTTTCATTTCCATTTCAGAACCAGCGCCTACTTTAATAACGGCAACACCGCCAGCAAGCTTGGCCAAACGTTCGTTCAATTTTTCTGTATCGTAGTCAGAGCTAGAGGCTTCAGCTTCAGCACGAATTTGCTCGCAACGAATTTTAACGTCGCTTTCAGTTCCTGAACCGTCAACAATAACTGTGTTTTCTTTATCGATAACCACTTTCTTAGCGGTACCCAAATCTTCAAGAGTGGTCGCTTCTAGGCTCATGCCTATTTCTTCAGAAACCACTTTACCGCCCGTTAGAATGGCAATGTCTTGCAACATGGCTTTACGACGATCACCAAAACCAGGAGCTTTAACAGCTGCTACTTTGAAAGTACCGCGCATGGTGTTTACTACCAATGTGGCAAGTGCTTGACCTTCAACGTCTTCAGCAATGATTAAAAGAGGACGACCAGACTTAGCTACCGCTTCTAATATTGGAATGATTTCTTGTAGGTTATCAATTTTCTTATCAACCAATAGAACCAATGGATTTTCCATTTCTACGGTCATTTTTTCTTGGTTGTTAATGAAGTAAGGAGACAAGAAACCGCGATCAAACTGCATGCCTTCTACTACGTCTAGCTCGTCTGCTAAACCAGAACCTTCTTCAACGGTAATAACCCCTTCTTTACCGACTTTATCCATGGCTTCAGCAATCAAAGCGCCAACCGTTTCATCAGCATTAGCAGAGATCGTCCCTACTTGTGCGATGGCTTTAGTATCAGTACATGGTTGAGACAACTTAGCCAATTCAGCCACTACCGCTACAGTGGCTTTGTCGATGCCGCGCTTAAGATCCATTGGGTTCATGCCCGCTGCAACTGACTTAAGGCCTTCGTTAATAATGGCTTGAGCCAAAACGGTGGCAGTTGTGGTTCCGTCACCGGCTTTATCATTGGCCTGAGACGCCACTTCTTTAACCATTTGCGCGCCCATGTTTTCAAACTTGTCGGCAAGTTCGATTTCTTTCGCAACCGAAACACCATCTTTAGTAATGGTCGGTGCGCCAAAAGACTTATCTAAAACAACGTTACGACCTTTAGGGCCCAAAGTTACGCGTACTGCATCTGCTAGGATATTTACACCAGCAAGCATTTTTTGACGGGCACTATCACCAAATTGAACTTCTTTAGCCATGAGGGCGATTCCTTAAATTTTAATTCGATTATTTATTAGATACTTTAAACGGAGTCGAAACTAAATTATTCGATAACGCCGTAGATGTCGCTTTCATTCATAATCAATAGCTCTTCGCCATCAATTTTCACAACGTTTGATCCGTACTGGCCAAACAAAACGGTATCGCCAACACTAATGGCCATTGGTTGGATATCGCCGCTTTGCAAAACTCGGCCAGTACCCACTGCCACTACTTCACCTTGATTCGGTTTTTCAGCAGATGCGCCAGGAAGGACAATACCACCGGCTGTTTTGGTTTCTTCTTCTTTACGACGAACAACAATGCGGTCATGCAATGGACGGATTTTCATAAAGCTGTCTCCAAACGATTTTGTTTTAATTTTTTGTTCTTAGGCTTAAAGCCAAATTCTATATCGCCCATCAAACCCTTGGGCGCGTCACTCGTTATATAAACTTGTTATAACAAGAGGATGTCGTGTACTCAAAATGGGGCCATGAATACAGAATTCAATAGCCGAGGTCATTTTTTCTTGGTTATTTTGCCAAATCAGTCTTCGCGGCGAAAAGAGCCTTCGATGGTGTGGCTATCAGTTGGCTGATTTTGTTTGAATGATCCACTTTGTGCACGAGCTATAAAAACCTTCTCAAGAACGGAGCTTGCCAATGAGGCCCTAATAAACGGCACTAAAATTAACGCGCCTAATGCATCGGTTAAAAAGCCAGGCACCATTAACATAACACCCGCCAGCAGCAACATAATGCCTTCAACCACCGCCATTGCAGGGGTCTCTCCTTGAGCCAATTGTACTTTAGCTGCCATAAAGGTGCGCAACCCTTGGGTTCTTACCAAGAAAACCCCTAATACGGCGCTTCCCAACGTTAACGCCAGCGTCCAAAAGGCACCGATCTCGCCCCCAACTTGAACAAATACGGCCACTTCTAAAAGGGGCATTAACAAAAACAGGGCTAAAAATTTCATTTCATCTCTCATATTGTCTACCCATACTTAATAGTGGTGCCGTTCTTGCTTTTCAAGGAATAAGTTTAACTTTTGACACGAGAAAATTATGGTAGAAGTCATAGAGCTATTGGATACCAGTATTAAAGTGGCTTTGGGAGCTCTCATTACAGGGCTTTCTGGCTATTGGTTATCGGGAATTCGCACCAAACAAAATAGAAATCAGCAAAAAATTGATCATAAACGAGACTTGATGGAAGGCATTGCTCAACAAGCCGAGCAAGTTCACCATGTATTCATGAAGTATTTTGAATTAATTCAGGAGTACATGAACGCCACGCAAAATCGCTACGATTGGCCACAAGGCCGCAGGTCTGAGCTGTACTTAGTAGTGGATGAGCTCGTACAAAGCTTTAATGACTTAACTGCCGCCGAATCTAAGCTATTACTGCTAGATGAAAAGCCCTTATATAAAAGCTTAAGGAAATTCAGAAGTAAGGTGATTTTTTTCAGACGTCACTTTTATATAGATAAAAAGGACTTAAACGACAAAGAAGCCCAAGAACTCAAGCGCGAAGTCAGTAAATTAAGAGAACAATTCTTCGATGCCCTAAGCGACAGCTATGCTCAAGTATAGAGAACACTAAAGAACAACCTTCGTTGTAGACCGCTTGCCACCTTCGGGTGGCTTTTTTATGTACAGGATGTACTTAGGGTTTTTGCTCTCGGCAAACCCTAAGTACTGACATCCATCTCAACAACGACTACCCCTCCTTCTATCCCACTTACAATTAATTACACAAAACCTGCCAAAAACGAAGAATAGCGGCCATAATTAACACTAAAGCAGTCATATATTAAAGGGTTAGCCATGGACATAAGCCGCAGCGTTATCGTAATTACAGGAGCCGCTCAGGGTTTAGGGCAAACCATGGCCATGGCCTTAGCCCAAAAAGGGGCCACGCTGGCTCTGGTGGATTTAAATCCTGAGAAACTGGCTCAGTGCCAATCTGCCTGCCTTGAAAATGGCAGCCCCAATGTCGCCACTTACCTATGTAACGTGGCCGATGAAGCTCAGGTGGAGTCCACGTTTGCTCAAATTCCCAAGGACCTTGGTGGCTTAAATGGCCTAATAAATAACGCCGGTATCTTAAGAGATGGCCTATTAATTAAATCAAGCGACCAAGGACTTAAGAAAATGTCACTGCAGCACTGGCAAAGTGTTATTGATGTTAATTTAACCGGTGTTTTCCTGTGTGGTCGAGAGTTTGCTTTACAGGCTATTGAACACAAACAAAACGGCTGCATCATTAATATATCCAGCATTAGCCGGGCGGGAAATATGGGACAAAGTAACTACAGCGCGGCCAAGGCAGGTGTTGCTTCATTAAGCGTGGCTTGGGCAAAAGAGCTAGCCCGCTTCGGCATTCGCGCCAATAGCATTGCTCCCGGCTTCATAGAAACCGACATGACCGCACAAATTCAACCCGAGGTATTAAGCAAGATCACTGCAAATATTCCCCTTAGGCGCATGGGGCAACCTCAAGAAATCGCCCACAGTGTGGTGTATTTATTAGAAAATGAATATATGTCAGGCCGTATTATTGAAGTAGATGGCGGACTTCGTTTATAGGCAATTAGCGTCATGTAAGCCATGCAGAATCGGATCCTTAGGCTAAACTTAAGCATTATGTCTTACTGTGGTTACTTTTTATGAAGTCTGCTGGGTTACAAACCAAATTATTGTCCATCATTGGCTTAGGCATTCTTGGGTTAGGCCTCATCAGTGTTTTGTCGTTTTTCTCTCTTAGTGATCGTATTGGTGAATTTGAAAACGTATTGGCTCACGATGTGAAAGCAGCATTAGCCGCCGATAAAATGAACCTTGAATTCAAAACCCAAGTGCAAGAATGGAAAAATGTGCTGCTTAGAGGCTATGACACTGCCAAGCGCGAAAAATATTGGAACAAATTTAAAAAACAGCACGATACTGTGCAAAGTGTGGGTCAAAGCATCTTAGATATTTCCACTCACGATGAGACGGTGCAACTTACCCAAAAATTCCTTGCCGAACATAAAGCGTTGCTGCCTAAATACCAACAAGGTTATCAAGCCTTTATTAATGCAAGCTTTGACCCTAAAGAAGGCGATAAAGCGGTAACAGGCATAGACCGTGCCCCTAGCAAAATAGCCAAACAAATTACCAGCGTTGCACTTTTACAAGCCCAAAACCAAGAAGCTATTACCACTCAGTCAGCACAAAGCACTATCATATCGGGTATCGCAACCATTGTTTTGGCCATGCTTGCTTTATTAGCTGCATCCATCATATTTATAAATCGCTGGATCGTGGCCCCCATGAAAAATGCCCACACCTACCTTCACAACCTTGCTGATGGAATACTAGAGTTTGAGATGAGTCACCATCCAGGCAATGATGAAATTGCGCAAATTTATAAAGCTTTAAAGCAATTGCAACTCAACCTCATTGAAGGTACTAACGCGATTAATTCCAGTATCATTCAATTAGCAGAAAAATCTGCCGACCTACACAGCATTGCCTCAACCATTCAAGAAGGCACAGAGCAGCAATATAAGCGCACCGACCAAATGGCCACTGCCATTACCCAAATGTCCGCCGCCTCAAACGAAGTGGCTAATCACGCAAAAGAAGCCGCGGGCGTGGCCAATGATGTGGAAAAATCTGCTAAAAATGGTGTGAGTAGCATGCGCCAAGCCATCGCCACAATTAACGCCACCAGCGAACAAATTGCCAGCACCACAGAGGTAGTACGTCATTTAGAAGAAGACACTAAAAATGTTGGCACTGTTCTAGACGTGATTAAAGGCATTGCCGAGCAAACCAATTTACTGGCCTTAAACGCAGCCATAGAAGCAGCTCGCGCAGGTGAACAAGGCCGTGGCTTTGCCGTCGTGGCCGATGAAGTGCGCACCCTAGCGCAGCGCACCCAAGAATCCACCGCTGAAATTCATACTATTATAGAAAATGTTCAAAATGGTGCTCAAAATGCGGTAGCGGCCATATCCACAGGACAGGAGCGCACAGAAGAAAGCGTATCTAAAGTGAATCAAGCAGGTGAGATTATTGAGAATATCAGCGAAGCGGTGCAAAAAATATTTACGTCTAACGAACAAATATCCCAAGCGGCTCAAGAACAAAGCCATGTGGCCGGAGACATTTCTAAAAGTGTTAATGAGATTACCAGTATCGCTCAAGATAGCTCACAACACGCCAAGAGCACTTTAGATTTTAGTGAGCAATTAAAGAGCATGTCTACCACGCTATCCCATCAAATTAAGAAAATTAAAGCGTCTTAATACGCATTACTTTTTAATTTGTTAAACTTGCGCCATGAATACTTCTGCAGCGTCCAACAAGGATGTGATTTTACAACAGGTGGCGGCAGTGCCCGCTGGACAAATATCCTCTTACGGAGCCATCGCCAAGGCGGCAGGACTGCCAGGCTACGCGCGCTATGTGGGGCACGTATTGAAAAGCCTTCCAAAAGATACCAGGCTTCCCTGGCATCGAATTCTTAATGCCCAAAAAAAGATTAGCTTTCCTCCAGCCTCATTAGCATTCAAAGAACAAAAGAGGCGACTAGAAGAAGAAGGCTTAACCATCTTAAATGACAAAGTAGTTTAACTTGACCAACAGCCGCTAATTAGTGGCTTGAGTTTTTAAGGACTTGTTGGCCAAATGTACCAAGATCAATACGGGTAACCCCATGCAGGAAGCAATAATAAAAAATGGCGTATACCCTAAGCTATCGACAATACTGCCCGAATAACCCGCCAGCAGTTTAGGGATAAGTGTCATTAAAGAAGAGAATATAGCGTATTGCATGGCCGTAAAGCGCACATCCACTAAGCTCGATAAGAATGCGATAAATGCAGAACTCGCAATACCCGCCACCAAATTATCAGCGGCCACAACCATATAAAGCATGGAAAGGTTGTGACCACTGTACACCAGCGTGATAAACAATAAATTAGTCACCACCACCATAAACGCGCTGACAAATAGAATTCGCATCACCCCAATGCGCATGGCCAATATGCCGCCTAAAAAGGCACCACAAATGGTCATTATTAACCCAAACACTTTTACTGCATCGGCTATTTCTGTTTTGCTAAAGCCCATATCTTGATAAAACAAATTACTGATGACACCCAGCACGATATCTGAAATACGAAACAAACCAATTAAAGCGAGCAGTAGCCAAGCTGTTTTAACGCCATAATTTTCAAAAAAGTTTTTTATGGGAGAAACATAGCTGGTCTCCACTAGCTGGCGATCAACCATATTTATTTTAACCGCCATTTTAGCCACAAAAAATGCAAAGCTAGCGGCGATTAATAAACGCATTACCTCTAAGATAAAGTTAGCCCAGTGAGCATGATCAAAAAAAGATTTCACATCTTGAAGCCAAGATTTGGTCCACCAAAAGCAACACACAAAAGCCGCGAGCGCCAAAACGAACACCACGACTAAACGTAGATATTCTCTTGCTGAAAACTGATGATTTTTTTCGCGGTGAATGGGCTCTTTCATTAATAGAGTAATGGCTATTCCTACTAACATAAACAAAGACATGGCGTGGTAAGTTAACTTCCAAGCAGAGTACTGGTAGTTTTCGATGGAGGTTCCTAAGTAACTGGCCAAATACAAGGCGCCAGCTCCAGCCACGATCATACCAATACGATAACCAGCCACATAACTGGCTGTCATCATGCCTTGTAAATCGGCATTAGCCGCTTCAATACGATAAGCATCTATGGTGATGTCTTGAGTTGCTGAGGAAAACCCTAATAAGACCGCGCCCATGGCCATATAGATAAGTTGATCTTCCATAGCAGGGTTAGCACACGCCATTATGGTAATGGCAGCCATCACCCCTAATTGCGACACAACTAACCAAGAACGTCGTAAGCCAAGAGCAGACGTTAAAAAAGGAATGGGTAAACAATCTACCAAGGGAGCCCATACAAACTTAAATGAATAGCCAAGAGCTGCCCAACTAAAATAAGTTACCGCAGACTTTTCTATTCCCGCTTCCCCTAACCACAGTGATAGGGAGGAGAAAATTAAAAGAATCGGCAAGCCTGCAGAAAACCCTAGCAATAACATATTAAACACCTGACGGTGTTTAGCAGCCGCTAAACTTTCTTTCCAACTGTGTTGATCGTTTATGTTTTTGAGCAACCTAGATCCCTAATTGGAAGCAGCATGAACCAGAAAATACTGGTTAGTCTTTAAAGTTTTTAAACTGCAATGGCAAAGCAATCTCTTCACTGCCCTTCCATAGTGCCATGACATCTTGTAAATCATCACGCTTTTTAGCGGTAACGCGAATGCTTTCACCTTGAATAGCGGCTTGCACTTTCATTTTGTTATCTTTAACCATCTTAACCATGATGCGCGTTAAATCTTTATCTAAACCTTCTTTTAGGGTTGCCAACACTTTTACCTGCTTTCCGGCCCCTTGCGCATCGCCATACTCAACACAGCTTACCTTAATGCTGCGCTTATTTAGGCATGCTTCTAAAATAGGCTTCATTTGGTCAGTATGAAACTCTTCATTAGCGATTATGCTAATAACCCCTTCTTTCAATTCAAAAGACGCATTGGCCCCCTTTAAATCATAACGACGCTCAAGCTCTCGGTTAGCTTGATCCACAGCGTTCGTTGCTTCGTGTTTGTCTATTTCAGAAACCACATCAAATGATGGCATCACACTCTCCCATTCAAATTCATTAATTTAACTGGCTGCAATTTTAACGCCCCCTACAGAAAATTCATGTTTTATTTACCATTCATTAATGCAATGTTCGAATGTTGGCCAGTTTAAGCCCCATATCTACTGGTAAAAGGGCTTGATTGAGCTATTTTTTATTTATGGATAAAAAAATAAGCCTAGATTTGGCTAACCAACATTATTATGTACAAATTCCCAGTTCGTCCCATGGGGCAATATTTAGCTCAGTTTTTGCTATTGATTACTTATTGAGCTTATTGCAAAAGCAAAGTGGGATCGAATTATACGGTTACTGCTTTTTTCCCGACAAAATTCACTTATTACTACACAGTGAAACACCACTGAGCACTTGGCTAGAGCCTTGTCTGGTGGAGTACAACCAATGGCACCAAGAAACAAGTGGTGAAAGCGGTTATGTGTTTGACGATGAAAATGGCCAAGTGACCTTAGTACAACCTAAATACCTAGGTAAAGCGCTGCACCATGTGCATAACTTACCCGTCACTAACAAAATGTGCAGTACTTGCGATCAATATTTATACAGCTCGTATTTTGATTACACTGGCCAACAAAACACCGGAGTGATTATTGAGCCCATCATGGCTTTACTATCCCCTCATTGCGGGCAACGTAATAGACGTTTTTTAGATTACATGGCCACTCCACAACCTACAAACACGCAAAAATTTGAGCAAGGTAACCACGACTACTACCTAGCCTATGCTGACTCAATCTACCTAACCCGGATCATGTCTCACTACCAGTTTTCTGCTTTCTCTGAAAATATAGACCAACACTTAGCGAACCTTTGGCAACAATGCTTAAATATCCTAATAGACATCACTGCACTGGAAAAAAGTGCACTACTAGGAGTAAGCCGCCACCATAGTTTGCCCGACGCGCATTTTTTGTTGGCGTGGTTATTTGTGGATATAGCTGGGGGGCCGGTGTATTACGCTTCTAAATATTTAGCCATTGACGAAACGACCTTACAATTAAAAATCAAATCCATTCCTATCCATCACCCCAAGCCATTTTTATCTCGCATTACGTCTTCCTGGCATGAAGTAAGCGAACCTGCCTAACCTAATGGGCTACGCCGACACTCTAAATTAAGGTATATTAAGCACTTATTTTCCTCTTTTTTTATTCGTTGCTTATTATGCTACCAATTCATATTTTAGGCTCAGGCGCCATGGCTTGTTTATGGGCCAGCTACTTCAATGATCAGCAACTCATCCAGTTTATTCTTCGCTCGACCAATGAAAAGCACTTTAACTTTGTTATTAAGCCACTAAACAAACCAATTAAAGGCAGCGCTGTAACGGCTACCTCCATCGCGAATCCAATTGAACACCTCATTGTTGCCACCAAGGCCTTTGACGCTATGCGAGCCATTGACAGTATCCAACACCAATTAAGCGAAAATGCCCAAATCATACTTTTACAAAATGGCATGGGCAGCCAGCAAAACATCGCGAAAAAGTTTTCGCAGTATGCTGTTTACGCCTGCAGCTCAACAGAAGGGGCTTATAAAATTGACGCTCACACACTTATGCATGCCGGCAAAGGCGTTAACCATATAGGGGCTATGAATGCCAAAGCCCGCCAAAGTGAATTAGCCAAGTGGCTGCCAGAGCAATGCTTCCAATGGCATGACGACATAGAGCCAATTTTATGGAAAAAACTCATTATCAACTGCGCAATCAATCCGCTGACAATTATTTATAATTGCAAAAATGGCGAGTTACTCAACCAACCCCATATTAAGCAACACATGGAAGCTATTTGTCAGGAGCTTGACCAAGTGATATGTCATATGCCCTTTTCTTTGCCTTCTGCTTTTCAATTGGCCACAGACGTCTGCCAACAAACAGCAAATAATTTTAGCTCTATGTATCAAGACGGAAAACACAATAGGCCAACCGAGATCGACTTTATCACTGGTTATATATTGAATAAGTGCCAAGAATTATCAATTGAATGTCCTGAGAATTTAAAACTTTACCAACAGGTTAAAAACTAAATGTTGGCCCTTAATGCCTTCTAATGTAATCTGAATTCACTAAAACTTATTCTAGTCGGTCACCATGCGCCAGTTTTTTCGTCAGCTGAAAGTTCGCCATAAAGTGTTTGTACTGTTAGCCATTGCCATGATTGGTATATCGGTATTAAACGTGGTGAGCAACCTATGGCTGGCGTCACAAAACCCTATTCAACAACATATAGCAGCACTGACACCTTTACTACATGGGCCTAATAAACAAACTCTGAATAGCCAAAATTGGCAAGACTACCTAAATAGTCAGCAATCACTTTTCACCATAACAGGTGCAGCTATTTACAATGAAGATGGCCATCTTATTAATTCAACACAAAATGTTTTCCCCTCACATCTTAGCCAAATTAGTCTGGCTCAATTAGACAGCAACACTGTTTTATTACCTGGCCCTAAATTTACACTTATGGTGAAAGTCACCGCTCACATCACGCGCATTTTTCTTTTTGAAGTCGTCATTATCAGTTTGATATTATTATTATCTGGATTCACTTTAATTTGGATCATTTTGTATTTTGTAAACCGCTTAATTGTACGTCCCATATTTTCATTAACACAAACCACCAATGAAATTGCCATGGAACAAAATTATTCTTTACGGGCTACACGGTTTTATCCTGATGAAGTGGGCACTCTTTCAGAAAACTTTAACTACATGCTTAATCGTATTGAACAAGCCGATTACATGTTACGACAAGAAAAAGAAAGAGCCGAACAAGCAAGACAACGAGCCTTAGAGCTTTCTAAAAAAATGCATGAAAGTAATGAACGTTTAGGGTTTGAAGTAAAAGTACGTGCCAAAGTTGAACATAAACTCACGGATTTCCAGCATTATTTAAATAACATCATAGACTCCATGCCCAGCGCAATTATCGCCATAGATAAACAACTAACTATTACTCAATGGAACAAAGAAGCCAGCCATATCTCAGGCGTTAGCCGAGATGATTCCATTTACCAAGCACTAGAAGAATCTTGTGATTTTCTAATGCCTTATTTGCCTTTAATTACTAATTCACTGGAAAAACACATTATTAATAAGGCCGAACGAGTGGCGCTTATGAAAGACGATCACACGCGCTTCTTAGATATCACTATTTATCCCTTACTAGATAGCACCCGCAGTGGAGCCGTTATCCGCCTAGATGATGTAACTCAACGCTCTCAGATGGAAGACATGATGGTGCAGTCTGAAAAAATGATGTCACTGGGTGGGTTAGCGGCCGGTATGGCGCATGAAATTAACAACCCGCTAGGGGCCATTGTTCATACGGTACAAAATATAAAACGCAGACTTAATCCTGCTTTGAATAAAAATATCGAAATTGCAAAAATGCTAGGCTCGAATATTGAGCAAGTATGTGCCTATACCGAGCAACGGGAAATATTTCGCTTTTTAGACAACATAGCTCAAGCTGGAGAACGGGCTTCAACCATTGTTAGCAATATGCTGCAATTCAGTCGTCAGAGCTCGAAAAACTTACAACCACAAAGCTTGCATCATATTATTGATCGCGCCATCAGCATTGCCAAAAATGAATATAGCCTCACCAGTGGATATGACTTTAAAGGCATCGACCTTGTAAAAGACTTCGATTTCACTTTACCCGATGTGCCCTGTATACCCAGTGAATTGGAACAGGTGATATTAAACTTATTGAAAAATGCCTCTCAAGCCTTACTGGATTTTAAATTAGAAAATAAAAGCGATCCCGATTGGTGTGGCCAAATTAAAATTCACACTAAGCGTCACCAACAAATGGCCGAAATCATTGTAGAAGACAACGGGCCAGGCATGGATGAGGAAACCACTCGCCATATATTCGAACCGTTCTTCACCACCAAGGAAGTGGGCATGGGCACAGGCCTTGGCCTCTCTGTATCATTTTTTATCATTACTAACCATCATGAAGGCCAAATGCGCGTTGCCAGTAATATTGGCGCAGGCACTCGATTTACCATTAGCCTACCACTTGTTGCCAATGCCGAAGCCTTGCCATAACCACCGTAATTAATAACCCTTGAATAATATAGCCCCCACCCGCCTTTAGACTGATTTTGATCATACCTTGACCTTTCACAGGCCCTTTCGTACCATGGCGGCCAAATTTAGGTGCCCACAGCTTGATCAAGATCGCTTATATAAAGCGCATTCAATAAAATATGATCAATCACAAGGGTTAAACGGGAAACTGGTAAGGCGTAAATTGCTTATTCCAGTGCTGCCCCCGCAACGGTAAAACGATTTTCAAATGCCTTCCTTATATAGAGTGCATTTAGGACA
Organism: uncultured Bermanella sp.; assembly: GCA_913058575.1. Taxonomy (GTDB): domain Bacteria; phylum Pseudomonadota; class Gammaproteobacteria; order Pseudomonadales; family Oceanobacteraceae; genus Bermanella. The sequence continues at coordinate 77,464 of CAJXRF010000003.1, read as the reverse complement.
AGCCATTAACGCTTGTTCAAGTCGTCAGCCCGGAACCGGCCTGAAATTAAATCAACGTATGTTGCGGTGGGCGACTGAGTGAAGCGCCCGCACCTGCTTTCCTCACGCCTAGCCCAAAGTGGTTAGCATTATCTATAATTTAAGCCCTTCAAAAATTAAAAAACCGTTAGCCATAATAGGTTTTTTAGGCTGCCTGTATGCTAATGCAGATAATATTGAATTAGCTCCTATCATTGTTACCGATGAAAGTTATGATACAAGCTACACCACTCATGACTTTATAGGTTCACATAACTCAATAGAGGTGAATCAATTACATTTTTTAGAAATCGAAGATATATTAAATCAGCAAGCTGGAATAGATATTCAGTCTGTTTCTGGAATAGGACAATACGCTACACCTATTATCAGAGGTGCTGAAGGTCAACAAGTACTTGTTTTTAACAATGGAATACCATTAAACAGTTTAAATGGAAGCGGTGCTGATATAGGCTCATTGAGCCTTATAGGTATACGGAGTATTGAAGTTTTTAGAGGGATGGTTCCAATGGAACTTTCTCCAACAGCTATTGGAGGAGCCATAAATTTAAAACAAGAAAACTCTAAAACTAATGAAGGGCTCGCTGGATTTACCATAGGGACATATGGATTAAAACAAACATTCCTATCTCAAAATCTATCTTCAGAAAAACTAAACATTAATTTTAATTTTGATCAGCTTAAGGCAGATAACGATTTTATTTACGAGGAAAACCAATCCGTATCATCCCCTAGCTCCCTAGTTAATGAACATAGGAATAATAATGGTAGCGAAATCCAACAAGCTTCAAGCTTATTTGAATATACTCTCTCTAAAAAACATAAAATATCAGGATATTTCAACCTCGAAGATAATAAACGAGAAATATCTGATATTAATAACACTTCAGATAATAGTAGCTCCATAGCAACCGAATCAACCTCATTTTCAATCAAGCACAACTTTAAAACTGAAACGTCATCAAACCTTGAAACAAGTTACTCTTATAGTGAAGTATCACAGTTGTACGATGATAGAGAAGATAATATAGGGCTGAGCGACCAATATAATCAGTATGATTCGAAGTTTAATAAACTAAATATTACCTATAAAAAGATTATTAATTCTCTAACTTTAATATTTAATCAACAGGCTCAGCACGAAGTATTGAAAAGTTACTTTTTAAATGACCCTAAGTCATCTTCTGATCAGTGTATAGATACCGGCATTGCTGGCCAATGTGATGGAGAATACAATCGAGTTCAAGTTAGCTCAGGTTTTCGTACCGAATGGCAAGTAGACCCCAAATTGTATACAAACACCCAATTAGTTCACCTAATAAATCGAGATGATGCTTTTTCTAGCGATTCAGAGAGGACTGATAAAAACTATACTAGTCTGATAACAGGTATCAGCTACATGTTCTCCAACAGTATTATTTTTACTACCAATTTAAGTAGTCAAATTAGACCTCCTAGTACTAGTGAGTTATATGGAGACAGAGGAACGACTATTGGAAATGAAAACCTTGTCCCAGAAAAATCTCAAGGGATAGAGTTGGGTATTATGCTTCCTTCTTTAACCTATGATCTTTCCATTTATTATTTCTACAGAAGAGTCAAAGATAACATTAGCGCACAACATCATGGCAGCGGAATAATTAAGTATTCAAACATTGCTCAAACACATTATGAGGGAGTGGATTTAAGCTTAACTTGGGATATTTCCCCTAATCTATATTTCATAGGAAATGCAACATACCAAAATGGCGTCATCGACGACCATATTTCCCCTGCGATTATTAACAATGAAATTGGTGATCATCGTTCGTTATTTATCAATAGCTCAATCACTTACTCACCATCTTGGTGGAGCTTTAATTTAGAGCACATATTAGAAGACGGTGGATATTATGATGATTTAAACACACTCCCAAGGAAAAGAAATTCTCATTGGAGTTCACATGTATCAGCTAGATTCAATAAAACTACCGTCAGCTTCTCTTTAAAAAATTTAACAGATCAACGAGTTGAAGACTTTCCAGGAACACCCGTTTCAGGGCGAACCTTCTTATTTAAGCTAAAACAAAACTGGAGCATTTAATGATTTATTCAAATACCAAATTACTCTTCATCCTATTTATATTGGGTAACTTATCAGGATGTTTGGACGACGCTGATAGTACAGAGGAAACTATAATTGGTAATGTAGCCTGTGGGCCCGAACATGCCGTACCTTATAAGCCTGCCAATATAGGAAGTAACCCTACGATTATTTTAAATATTGCTGAATACGGTGACGGGTCAAACATTGAACTTGTTGAAAATAATACCGTCACACAGTCGGGAATTTTGCCCAGCACAGAGACAGATTTCGTAGTATCCGGGCGCGGCGAGTATTTTTATCGGTTAGGAAAACAAGGCATAGATACTATTCAAAAATATTATCGCACGGCACCTGAGGTAGGCCTATATCAAACAGAAAACAGGTTGGGCTTCAGTACCCGTGATGCTGGCACCGATACATCTCCTAATGCAAAAATGATTGGTTTTATTAATGACAGCATAGCAATATTACCAAGAAGAGAAACTAATATAGCTTGGGTTGTAAATCTCGATGCTCAAACTGAATCTGAGTTCAAAATTTGTGAATTGGACCTATCTGCATACGAAACTCAAACGATCACCAATGAAGGAACTGATGAAGAAGCTATTGTAACTTATCCTCCTCATATGGAACTGGTAAATATAAATGATAATTATGCTGCGATAACTATGCAGCGTTTAGAAAATTATACAGCCGTTAATTCTGCGTACACAGCAATTTTTGATTTGAACACTTGGCAAGAAGTTGATACTCAGCCAGAAACAGATGGGTTAAAAGGAATTCAGCTAAACCTTAAAAATCCACAGCAAAGCACTCTATCAGGAAATGATCTGTATATATCAAGTGTTATTTGGCAGCAATCAGGTGGAATTGAAAAAATTGACCTTGATACTTTTACTGCAACTACTATTAATGAAGAGTCTGGATATTGGTCTATAAATGCAACCGATAACGGAAATATTTACGCCATAGGTATAGATGGATGGGATTATAAAGGTTTATTTGAAATCCAAGGAAGTACCAGATCTGCAGTTGGTAACACTTCAGAGGATATTTTAACCACTCTTACTAGCAGAGAAAACAAACTATGGCTTGGTTACAAAGGAACTGCAGACGTTACTGCTAAGGTAGAAATTTACTCTGCCCTAACAAATAGCTTAGAAGGAACAATCAACTCTTTACCCAGATCCACTCAAGGAATTAGTTTTATCGAAGAATAAACAAATCAAGCCGAGCTATGCTCGGCTTGATTCTCTAAACCAGCGGCCAATCAAACATGAAACCGCTCTAACTTCTCCTGCAGTGATTCAGTCAACGCCATCACTTCCCTAATAGCTTTCACAGTATGCTCAGCGTCCACCACTGTGGCTCGTCCTAATTCATTAATATTAACCACGTTACTGTCAATGGTTCTGGCCACTTGAGTTTGCTCGTCAGCTGAACTGGATATCTGACTATTTATAGCGGATATGGCATCCACCATTTCCACAATCACTTCCAAAGCCGAACGCACCTTAGATGAGGACTCCACGGTTTCCTGTGCCATTTTATGGCTACTGCCCATGACTTCCACCGCGTTACTAATCCCCGAATGCAATGAAGTCATGACCTCTTCAATTTCTTGAGCTGAGCGCTGTGTACGACTGGCAAGGGTTCGCACTTCATCCGCTACCACTGCAAAGCCACGTCCTTGCTCACCTGCTCGCGCGGCTTCGATGGCTGCATTCAAGGCTAAGAGGTTTGTTTGCTCTGCAATGCCTTTGATAACCGCTAACATGCTACCAATATTACTGGAATTTTCTGAAAGCTGATTGATCACATCCGTGCTTTGCATTATTTCATCGGCCAGAGAATTAATTTGCGATAACGTGTCATCCACTACGCTGCTCGCCGAGTCTGCCTGACTGGTCGCTTTAGACGCTGAGTCAGCGGCTTCTTTGCTTTGACGATTCACTTCTTCTGCTGACGCAGACATTTGTGTCACAGCCGATGCCACCTGCTCGGTTTGTTTTAACTGTTCATTGGCAGCGCGGTTACTTTGTTCCGCATTGCTGCCCACTTGATCCATGGCCAGGCCTACATCCGATGAGGTTTTATGCACCGCTTGCAAAATAGTATGAATTTTTTCAACCATAGTATTGAACTCACTGGTGAGTTCCCCCATTTCATCTTTTGATTGAACCTCTACTCTTACTCGCATATCACCATTAGAAATTTCTTGGGCAGCATCAAAAAAATGACCAACGGTACTGCGCACAGACCAAAAGAAAGCCGCGTATAAGTACACTATAAGCAACATCACTAGCGTAATAGCAACCAATACCGTAACAAAACGCTGGGTTAACTCATCAATGCGTTGTTGTAATATGCCACTGAGTTTCGGAATGGCTATTTCCCTTACCGTTTTTAAATGGCTTATTTTTTCCTGATAAAACTGACTGAAATCCTGCCAGCTAACACTTAATGTAACCGCGGAAACGATATCATCATCTAGCTTAAAACGAATGGCTTCAGCCTCTCGCTCTATGGCAGCAAAAGCATCTTCAAATATTTCTTTAAATAACGCATTGCCCTTTAATAAAGCACTATGGTTCTGAGCCATTTTTTTACTCATTAAATCTAACGCATCATAGGTGTCATTTAGAATATCGTAAGTAGCACCGGATATATTTTTTTGATGAATGGCGTAAACCGCAGCACTATGGGCAAAGCCTAATGTTGCAATGTAGGAAGGGTAATCGTTTAGCATCAAGTTCAATAACAATTGAACATCTTGATTGGTGTCTTGTGATATGCCAGAAATTTGAGCGCTTTTTACTGCAAGAAATAGCATATCCTGCACCACACGATCATAGCTTTTATATTGATCTTTAACAGTGGGCTGCGTATTACTACCCCCTCGTGCTAACTGGCTGTCCCAATCATCTAGTTTATTAGCTATATCAGATGCGATGGTATCCTTAGGGTAATCTGCTTTTAGTTTATTTAAACGTGCCATCAATTGAGTTTTTAAGGTATTTGCTTTTTGGGTTAACTCTGAACTTGGATAAAGGCTATCGACAGTGGCATAGTCGCGATACAAACTAGCAGAATCCAAAGTCGTTAATACATCGTTAATGACTGAGACCGACATTTGCTCAAGTTTTGATTTTTTAATGTGCTGGTAGGTTTGATCAAGTATGGCGTAACTCAATAATACGAGGGGAATAAAAAAGGTTAAGCTAATCACCCCAAATTTTTTGGCGTAACTAAGCCTATTCATAAAGTTAATAGCAGGAGCTAATAGACCGTACACATTTCACCTAGCGTCTAATACTTATGCTTTAAGTGTAGACGTTATTTGAAATCTGTATGTATGACTTTTGGCTAGGTCGTGCCAAAAAAAAGATAGAAATAAATGCCCTTTCAAATGTAAAAGGGCATTTAATTACTGACACACGAGAGATATGCCAAGTGAGCCAACGATATTATTTATTACAAAAGCAGGTGACGTATATCACTTAACAATTGGCATAAATAACGGGTAAATTGTGCGGCCTGAGCCCCATCAATTACACGGTGATCGTAAGAAACACTTAATGGCAACATCAATCTAGGTTCAAAACTTGAACCATTCCAAACAGGCTTCATAGCCGCCTTGCTAACACCCAGTATCGCGACCTGAGGCGCATTCACGATAGGGGTAAAGGCTGTTCCGCCAATGCCACCCAAACTTGAAATGGTAAAGCTTGCACCCATCATGGCATCCATGGGCAGTTTCTTTTCTCTTGCTTGCTTAGCAAGCTTGGAGCTTTCTTTGGCAAAATCAATTAAGCCTTTACTTTGTGCTTGCTTAATCACTGGCACCATCAAACCATCCGGGGTGTCCACGGCCACGGCAATATTGTAATACTGCTTAAGAATCAGCGTGTCACCGTTAGGGCCTAACGATGAATTAAACTGTGGGAACTTTTGTAAGGCTACCGCACAAGCTTTCAATATAAAGGCCAGTGGTGAGACCTTCACCCCGTCTTCTAATTGCGAACTCATTTCACCTTTTCGATACGCTTCTAAATCGGTAATGTCTGCTTCATCAAACTGGGTCACTTGTGGAATCGTGGTCCAGCTTTGCACCATGTTTTTAGCGGTAACTTGCTTAATTTTGCTTAAGCTCGTTTCACTTATGTCACCATGGCGAGAGAAGTCTTCATCACTGCCTTTCACAACTGCCGCTGCAGGAGCAGCCGCTGGTGCATTCACACGCTGCTTAACAAACGCTTGAACGTCTTCTTTTAGAATTCGACCACGGGGACCACTGCCTTTCACTTGAGCTAGATCAACACCAAATTCACGTGCCACTTTGCGCACTGCTGGGCCAGCATGAATGCTCGATGAAGAATTAGCAGATGAAGACGACTGTGCTTCCTGTGTTGCTGCCTTAGCAGGAGCCACTGATACAGAAGAGGCTGGCGCTTGTGCTACGGCTTGTTGCGCAGGCTTAGATGCAGCAGGAGCCGCTGCTTCTGGGGCCGCCTGACTCATCACTTTCATGGTGGCCACAAGGTCACCTTCGTTAACTTTATCACCCACGGCCACATTCATAGACACAAGCGTACCTGCTTTTTCAACAGGAATGTCCATACTGGCTTTATCGGATTCTAAAATCAGCAAACTTTCTTCGGCATCCAGCGCGTCGCCCACATTGGCTACTAGCTCAATGACTTCCACTTGTTCAAGGCCGCCTAAATCAGGCACGCGCACTTCAATGACTTGTTCAGTGGCCGGTGCCGCAGCACTTTCTGCTGGGGCTTCTGCAACCGCTTCAACAACGGGCTCTTGCACAGGCTCTGGTGCACTTGTGGCTTCAGGCTCAGCACCCTGTGCTTCCATCATGGCAATGGGAGAACCACTATTAACTTTATCGCCAATGGACACCAATAAACTATGAACTTTGCCATCCATAGGAGCCGGAACTTCCATGGTGGCTTTATCGCTTTCTAATACCACCAAGGCTTCTTCGGCAGTAATACCATCACCTGGTTGAACGCAAATTTCGATGACTTCTACTTCATCCATTCCGCCCAAGTCTGGCACAGTTACTTGTATTTGACCCATGCCGCCTTCCTCAATAATTTTTTTAATTCTAAATTTGTCACAATCATTCCACCAACATTAAAAAATAAAGACTTAATTTTTAAACGGGCTAACACCTGAGTTAGCCCGATATTAAATATAAAATTTAATTGTAAAGTGGGTCTAGCTTGTCGCTATCAATCTTGTATGTTTTCAGCGCCTTGGTTAACACCGCAGGCTTGATTTTGTCTTCTTTTAGTAGCGCAGTTAGTGCGGCGATCACGATGAAGTAACGGTCTACTTCAAAGAAGTGACGCAATTTCTCACGACTGTCGCTGCGCCCAAAACCATCCGTGCCTAATGTCACGTAAGTCTTACCTTCTGGCATATAGCCGCGAATTTGTTCACTGTATTGCTTCATGTAATCGGTGGCGCAAATTACAGGGCCTTGAGTATCTTTTAGGCATTGCGTTACATACGACTCTTTGGCGTTCGCTTTAGGGTTCAACATATTTTCACGCTCTACCTGACGGCCTTCACGTGTCAATTCGTTGATACTGGGCGCACTCCAAACATCCGCTTGCACGTCAAAATCGTTTAGTAGCATCTCTTGCGCGGCCAGTACTTCATTTAAGATGGTACCGCTGCCCATTAGCTGAACATTTAACGATGCATCGACACCCGGCTTAAGTAAGTACAAGCCTTTCTTAATGCCTTCTTCTGCGCCTTTTGGCATAGGCAGTTGCACGTAGTTTTCGTTCATGACGGTAATGTAATAGAAAACACGTTCACTCTCTTGATACATGCGACGCATGCCATCTTGAATGATTACCGCTAATTCAAATGCAAACGTTGGATCATACGTCACGCAGTTTGGAATGGTGTTAGCCAAAATATGGCTGTGGCCATCTTGGTGTTGTAAGCCTTCACCGTTCAATGTGGTGCGGCCTGCTGTGGCGCCAATTAAGAAACCTTGTGCTTGGCAATCACCCGCCGCCCAAGATAAATCGCCCACACGTTGGAAACCAAACATGCTGTAGAAAATATAAAACGGTACCATGGGCTTATCGTAATTACTGTAAGCCGTGGCCGCTGACAACCAAGCAGAGAATGCACCTGCTTCGTTAATGCCTTCTTCTAAAATACGGCCTTGCTTGTCTTCCTTGTAATACATCATTTGGCCAAAATCGACTGGCTCGTATAACTGGCCTTCAGCACTGTAAATACCAATTTGACGGAACAAGCCCTCCATACCAAAGGTACGCGCTTCATCAGGTACTATCGGTACCACACGCTCACCCATGGCTTTGTCTTTAGCCAAGGTAGTTAGAATTCGAACAAATGCCATGGTGCTCGAAATAGAGCGATCCCCGCTACCTTCTAGTTGCGCTTTAAAGGCGCTCAATTCAGGAACCGGTAGTGGATCGGTATTTTCGGTACGCACTGGCATGTAGCCGCCCAAGCTCTCACGACGTTTACGCATGTACGTCATTTCAGGGCTGTCTTCTGGTGGACGGTAATAAGGCACTTCTTTTAGGTCTTTATCGCTTATGGGGATATCAAAGCGGTCTCGGAAGCCTTTCAAACTTTCGATGTCTAGTTTTTTAACTGAGTGCGCATCCATCTTGCCTTCTGCCGAATCACCCATGCCGTAACCTTTAACGGTATGTGCAAGAATCACCGTAGGCTGGCCTTTGTGATGCACCGCCGCATGATAAGCCGCGTACACTTTATACGGGTCGTGACCACCACGGTTAAGGGCGAACACTTCTTCGTCGCTCATGCCGGCGATCATTTCTTCTAATTCAGGAGAGTCACCAAAGAAATGCTTCTTGGTGTAAGCGCCGCCTTTTGATTTGTAGTTTTGGAATTCGCCATCCACCACTTCATCCATGCGTTTTTGCATGAGGCCGTTTTTATCTTTTGCGAATAAAGGATCCCAATGGCGACCCCATACCACTTTAATAACATTCCAGCCGGCACCACGGAAAGTCCCTTCTAATTCTTGAATAATTTTACCGTTGCCACGCACAGGGCCATCAAGGCGCTGAAGGTTACAGTTCACCACAAAAATAAGGTTTTCTAATTTTTCGCGGCCAGCAAGGGAAATCGCTCCTAAAGATTCTGGCTCGTCACACTCACCATCCCCTAGGAATGCCCAAACTTTACGATCCAGCCTAGGTGACAAATTACGAGCCGACATGTAACGCATAAAGTGCGCTTGGTAAATGGCTTGTAGTGGACCCAACCCCATAGATACGGTTGGGAACTGCCAGTAGTCAGGCATTAAGCGTGGGTGTGGATAAGAGCTTAAGCCCTTGCCATCCACTTCGCGGCGAAAGTTTTCCAATTGATTGGTATCAATGCGCCCTTCAAGGAAACTACGGGCGTAAATACCCGGAGAAATGTGCCCTTGGTAATACACCAAATCACCATGTGGTGATTCACTGCTGGCTTTATTCGGTGCGCGGAAAAAGTAGTTAAAGCCCACGTCATATAATGTGGCGCTAGAGGCGAAACTGGAGATATGCCCGCCTAAATCATCACCACTTTGGTTAGCACGCACTACCATGGCCAATGCGTTCCAACGAATTAAAGAGCGAATACGACGCTCTAAAAATAAGTCCCCTGGCATTTTTGCTTCTTCACCCAATGGGATGGTGTTGCGATAGGGGGTAGTGAACGCATAGGGAAGCGGAAGACCGTTTCGCGTGGCGCGTTCAGAGAGTCGCTCTAATAAAAAGCGAGCACGATCAATGCCTTCCTCACGAATTACGCTATCAATGGACTCGAGCCATTCTTGAGTTTCGTTAGGATCTAAATCTTGTTTTTGTTCTTTTTCCGAAGAATCCATCATTCCTGCCTTACCGAATAACTGATTATGAAAAGTATAGACAAATAAATCCTATAGACGGATTTAATCTTAGGCAAGGCATATTACGCCAAACTTGACCAAATAGTCAGGAAAAATTAAAAATGATATTAACGATTCCTACTTATGCGAACTATGCATAAGGATTTTTCACAATGGGAAATATTGCAAGCAGAAATGTGTCGGTAGGGCCTTAGCTTATTCCATATCATGAAATAAACTAAGGCCTTGTATTGATTCAAAAATTAAGATGCCGAATGAATGGCTTTGCAAACGGCTTTTGCCCCTTTTAAAATTTTCGGCACTGGCCGCGCTAAATCATCGGCATGTACCCAATAAATTCGCTTTGATTTAACCGCAGGAATACTTTGCCAAGTATTCCAATATTGTTGTGCCTCAATGCTTTCTTGTGGGCCACTGTAAATTATTACATCCGGTGAAGCGGTGATGATGGTTTCAATGGAAATGTGCGGCACGGGCATGGGCAAGTTAGCAAAAATATTTTCACCACCACATAATTCAATGACCTGATGAATAAGGTTGTCTTTATTTAGGGTCATTAAAGGTTTTAACCAAGCTTGAAAAAACACCCTAGGTTTATCTGCACTCATATTCTGATAGCGCGCCTTTAGCCCTTGCCACTGTTCAATGAATTCTTGAGCCACTTTTATAGCCTGTTTTTCTTTGCCTACCCAACTTCCAATTCGCACTAATTGATCAAATACTTGTTGCGCCGTCACGGGATCACTGTAACGCACTTCAACTCCCAGCTTGGCCAGTTTATCGATTTGCGGCGCCATGGCCGAGCCTGGAATTGCCACAGTGAAATCAGGCTTTAACGCTAAAATACGCTCAACCGATACACTATTGTAGCCCCCTATGCGCTCTATTTTTTTTGCCGCTTCAGGGTAATTTGCATAATCTACCGTGCCCACAATCATGTGCCCGGCGCCCACTTCAAAAAAAAGCTCCGTAATGTGCGGGGCTAATGTGACGATGCGTAAATCAGTTTTTTCAGCCCAACTGGCTTGGCTTAGTAATAAAAAACCAAAGTAGAGCACTAGTATTTTAAGTATAAACGCTGGTTTTTTATCCATGGGTCATCAACTGATAATAAAAAGGCTCTTTTTCGTTTACTTTAATTTGTGAACGAGAAGCAAGCGGTACATCTAAGCGGTTTATATTTTTAAAAGATAAGCCTAATACTTCTTTTAACAACATACGAATCACACCACCATGGCAAACCACTAACAGCCTTTGTTCGGGCCGTGACAAGCAACCAAACCACGCTTTTAAAATACGTGATTCAAAATCTAAAATACTTTCCCCTTCTGGTGCCACAAAATTCATGGGGTCATCCCACATGCCTTTAATACGATCAAAGTCATCTTTAAAAACAGTTTCCATTTTTTGATTTTCCCAAATGCCAAAATCAAATTCTCTTAGGTCTTCACTGACCACCATAGGAATATTTAATTGCTCCGATAACTGTTTGGAGAACTCATGACAACGAGATAAAGGACTAGTAATAATCACATCCCATGCTTTACCTTCAGTGGCGTCTTGTAATTGCTGCCAACCTAATTCCGTTAATTCGTGGTCGGTGCGCCCTCTTAATACATTGCCGCCCACGGGTTCACCATGACGCAATAAATCAATTGTTTTAAATTTCATGATGGCTCCTTTTCAATTACGTCCACTTGAGCACGTGCTGTGAATTTCATGATGATGCCTTTTCACTCACACCCGCTTGGGCAAAAGTGGCCATTTCATTATGCAAGGCCAATGCACTTTGCATAAGACTTACTACAAGCGCGGCACCACTGCCTTCTCCGAGGCGCATGCCAATACTCAATAACGCTTCACCCTCTAACGCCTGCAATACCTTTTTATGGCCAGGCTCAGCGCTTACATGGCTGAACAATAACCACTGACGGACACTTGGGTTTATGGCCACCGCCATTAACGCCGCCACCGAGCTAATAAAACCATCCACCAGCACCGGCATTCCTAATTGGGCACAACGAATGTAGGCGCCTACTAAACCCGCTATTTCAAAGCCCCCTAAGTTTTGCAACTGCTCAATAGGCTGCTGAGATGTATGGAGCGCCAGAGCCTGAGAAATAAGCGCCACTTTTAAGGGCAACTGTTCTTGGCTAATGCCAGTGCCTAATCCGGTTAAATCTTGAGCGGGTAATTTTAAATGGGCTGCTGCCAGCGCCGTGGCCGAACTGGTATTACCAATGCCCATTTCACCACCGATAAACAACTGAGCTTGGCTTTCTTTAGCACGCTCGGCCGCTGCCTGCCCTTGTTGCAATGCCTGCTGCAGTTGCGGCTCGGTCATGGCGGGTTCTTTACTAAAATCCTGAGTCCCCGCGGCAATACGCGCATCAATGATTTGCGAGTGGGCATCCACTTCAAACACAGTGCCTAGGTTAACCACTTCAAACTGAGCATTAAGCTGGCGCGCCAATACCGAAATCGCCGCCCCGCCACTGGCAAAGTTCTTGACCATTTCAGTGGTGACGGCCTGTGGAAAAGCCGATACCCCCTGTGCTGCAATGCCATGGTCGGCTGCAAAAACGCTAATAAAAATACGCTCTAGTGCTGGCTTTACCTTACTTTGAAAGCCAGCCATCTTAATGGCGACATCTTCAAGGGCCCCCAGGGACCCAGGGGGTTTAGTGAGTGTAAGCTGATGCTCACGAGCCTTGCCCATTATGCTGTCATTAATCGCTAAGGCTTCTTGAGTAAACCAAGGCATATTGAGTTCCTATAAATTCTTTTAATTCGTATTGTTATCCACAAGCCATCAATGAAAAAGCCTCACTCCTAGCCTTTGATCGACAAAGGCAGGCCTGCCACCATTAGGGTGACACTTTGGGCTTGCTGAGCAATACGCTGATGCATGCGACCTAGCTCATCAACATATTGCCGGCTCATTTCTCCCATGGGCACCACGCCCATGGTGATTTCGTTGGACACCATAATCACCTGCCCTTGTGATAGATCTAAGGCATTTAATAAAAGGTCCACTTGGGCCGGTATATCCAGTTTGGCTTCCAACAAATTCATTAGCCATAACGTTAAGCAATCGATCAAAATCACGTTTTGAGCGTGGCTGTTTTCTTTGATAATACCGGGTAAATTAAGCGGCTCTTCTATGCTTTGCCAATGATCGGGGCGATCTAACTGATGCTGTGTGATTCGCTTAACCATTTCGTCATCATAGGCTTGAGCCGTGGCCACATAAATCACCTCTAGGCCGCTGTCTTTGGCGATTTGTTCACCGTGGCGGCTTTTTCCTGAGCGTGCCCCCCCTAGAATCAATTGACAATTAGCACTGGAAACGGATGTTTGCTGATTCATTTAGGTCACTGATTGGTTCACCACATAAGTGGTCATTAAGATTTAAGGCGCTAATATTATAGGGTATGGCCTATTTGGTATAGGCAAGGAATGCCCACCAGCCAGTATTTATGATGCTTTAAAGGGGAGTGGTATGAGTTCAATGAAGGATAAGAGGCAATTTGTACGCAAAGCCTTACATTGCACTGTAAGCGTATTCAACGAAGACTCGAAAAATGTCGGGGTAATGGCTGATTACTCTGAAAATGGCATTATGATTTCCAGTTACCTTCCTATAGAAGTCGGCCAAGAGTTCCTGTTTACCATTATTGATTTGCCTAATAACGTTGGCAACAAACGCACTGGCCATGTAACGGTGCAAAGTAAGTGGACTGACCAAATCAGCCATACCCAGTTTGGTACTGGTTTTAAATTAATCAATCAAGATGAACAAGCAAAAATTATGTTTCGTAGTTATGATGGTGATTAATAAATTAATTACACATTAAGTTTTGTTTATGACAGGTACCAGCCCCTCAGGCGTTCGCTTAGGCATTGACTTAGGCGGCACCAAAATTGAAATCATCGCCCTTGATACCACGGGCCACACTCTTTACCAAACACGTACCCCCACCCCTAAACACACCGATACCCAACAGCAATATCAGCATATTTTAAATACCATTCAAAGTTTGGTGGGCGACTGTGAAAACCACCTTAAACAAAAAAACTTGCCCGTGGGCATTGGTATGCCAGGGGCGGTGAGCTTAAAAACCGGTTTAGTGAAAAATGCCAACACCACTTGCCTAATTGGGCGAAATTTTAATAGCGACTTAAATGAGACTTTAAACAGAAAGGTGGCATTAGAAAACGATGCTAACTGCTTTGCATTAAGTGAAGCCACCGACGGCGCTGGACAACAACAGCCCTGTGTTTTTGGCGTGATACTGGGCACAGGAGTGGGAGGTGGCATTGTGGTCAATAAAAAAGTATTTATTGGTGCCAATGCCATTGCCGGGGAATGGGGCCACAACCCAATGCCCTGGATTAATGATAAAGATTTACCCAAACAAACTTGCTACTGCGGGCAACATGGCTGCATTGAAACTTACCTGTCAGGGCCAGGCTTTGAAAAACAAAGTCATATGCAGCTAAACACAAACCTAACCTGCCAAGAATTATTTACCCAGCGACACGCCAGCGCCTCTGCTGGCCTAGCCTATACCTTGTATGTGGAGCGTTTAGCCAAAGCCTTGGCCAGCGTTATTAACGTATTAGACCCTAATATTATTGTGTTGGGCGGCGGGCTATCCAATATAGACACCCTGTATGAAGATATTCCTAAACGCTGGGGGAAATATATTTTTAGTGACGAGGTGAACACCAAACTGGTTAAAAACCAATTTGGTGATTCAAGTGGAGTTCGTGGGGCCGCTTGGTTGACCAAGGTGTAATCTAAATTTACGACCTATAGACTTAATTAAAAACCTGTGAATAACGTTAAGCACGCTACCAGCACCAGCCATAACACTGCGCAACGAAACATCAGTTGATTGGCATCGGTTAAGGATTTATGGGCTAGGCTGCAATCAAAGTCTGCCTCGCTTTGGGGTGAGGCTTTAAAAGTTGTTTCGGTTAACACCGTTTTACTGGGTGTATGAAAATCACTGATAAATTTAATAGCCTCAGGAAAACTTTTGGTAAAATCCCCGGCTAATGCAATGCTGATGGCCAACACTCTTGAAGGTAACCATTCAATGGCCCCCAATAAACTGTTTAACCAGGGTAAGTTAAATTTACGGCTAAACCAATAAGAGAGTAGGCAAGCTAAGGCACCTGGAATACCTGCCACTAAAAACCAAAAAACAAAAATAAAAAAACGACTAAACCAAGCGAATATAACCGCATGACGCACGGTTTGATGCAACTGAAACGGTGACTGGCTATCTACTTGCTCGTCTATTTTCAAAAAACCTTGCGCGCAATGAAAGGCCCCTTGGTAGTCTTCTCTGTTCCAACAATCTTTATAAGATTCCACTCGCTGACTAAAGTCATCACGCCCTAATACATATAAAAGTATGCACACTTGAATAATTACCGCTGCCGTGCCGCCTATAAAACCCGTAAAGCTACTCAATAATAAAGCAAGGAGCACACTGGGAAGCAGTACCATAAAAGCAAATGTTGCCACCTGACCCAATGGTTTCATCTCAAGCACATTAAAGGGGGATAATAGACGATCAAACCAAGCTTGGTTACGCTGATAACCTTGGCGAGAAGTTTGTTTCTGCAGCAGTACTGCACATAAAAGCACAATAAATTTCATAATGAATAAACTTATTTAATGTTACTTAAAAGGATATTTTTGTATTTCTGCCAATCAAAACAGCGCCCCGGATCGGTTTTTCTACCCGGTGCTATATCACTATGCCCCACTATACGCTCCACGATTAATTGCGGATAGGCTTGCATAATGGCTTGCGTGACGTGTGTCAGTGTTTGGTATTGGGCATCTTCAAAGGGTATGTCGTCACTCCCTTCTAGCTCAATGCCTATGGAGAAATCATTGCACTCGGTTTCGCCATTAAATTCACTTCTGCCTGCATGCCATGCTCGTTTATTAAAAGGTACAAATTGCACTAATTCACCATCACGACGAATTAATAAGTGAGCACTTACCTGCAGATCTTTAATTTCTTGAAAATAAGGATGGCCATTGCAATCTAATTGATTGCAAAAAAAGTCTTCAATGTAAGAGCCACCAAACTGATTAGGCGGCAAACTTATATTATGAATCACCAACATGGAAACATCGACGCTGGGGCGTTCATTGTAATTCGTTGAAGGACACCATTTCGCCCCTAACACTTTATGATTTTCTATCTTCACGTTTAACTTTAGCTGCCATACCAAATAACCACTAGCATTCATTAATTGCTCAGCTTTGGCAACTAACCTGACTTTCTAAATGGTTGTTCTGGCCACAAGCATTTCATAGTGATAATTCACAGGTTATGATGTGCCCCATGTTTCGCAATTAACAATAAGAAGACTATGCAAACACTCAATAGCTTACTTACCGAAATAAATTCTGTGGCCTGGGGCCCTTTCATGCTGCTGTTATTGGCCATGACAGGCGTATTTTTAACTTTAGGTTTAAAAGGCATTACCCTCTTTAAGATTCCCTTAGCTTTTAACACATTATGGGCTGGCCGTGATGGCAAAGGTCAAAAAGGCGACATCAGTGGCTTTAATGCATTAATGACTTCCATGTCGGCAACGGTTGGCACAGGTAATATCGCCGGGGTGGCCACGGCCATTGCACTTGGTGGTCCAGGTGCCTTGTTTTGGATGTGGTGCATTGCATTATTGGGCATGGCCACCAAGTTTGCTGAAGCCGTATTGGCCGTTCATTTTCGTGAAATCGATGAAAAGGGCCAATTTGTAGGCGGCCCCATGTATTACATTAAAAATGGCCTGCCTAAATCTCTCGCTTGGCTGGGCACTGCATTCGCCATTTTTGGCATGATTGCAGGGTTTGGCATAGGCAATACCGTACAAGCCAATTCGGTAGCCAGTGTATTAAGCTCAGATTACGGTGTTTCCACGCTAGCCACGGGCTTAATATTGGCCGTATTAGCCGCACTGGTGATTCTGGGTGGCATCAAGCGCATTGCTCAGGTCGCTGGTAAACTGGTGCCTTTTATGGCTTTAGCTTATATAGCTGCCGCCTTAGTGGTGGTTTTAATGAACGCTGAGCAAATTCCCAGCGCCGTAGCACTCATAGTCGAGTCGGCTTTTAACCCCGTATCTGCTGTGGGCGGTTTTGCCGGTGCGACCATTTGGGCTGCGATTCGCTTTGGTGTGGCTCGCGGTGTTTTCTCTAACGAAGCCGGTTTAGGCAGTGCCCCTATTGCTCATGCTTGTGCTCAAACCAATCACCCAGTTCAACAAGGCTTAATTGCCATGCTGGGCACATTCATCGATACACTTATTATTTGTACGCTTACTGGTTTGGTTATTGTATTAACCGGCGCTTGGCAGTCTGGTGAAAGTGGCGCTACTTTAAGCTCTTTAGCATTTAACCAAGCCATGCCGGGTATTGGCTCGCATATTGTGAGTTTAGGACTGGCTATTTTCGCCTTTACCACCATTTTGGGCTGGAGCGTGTACGGAGAGAAGTGCACTGAATACTTATTCGGAGTAAAATCCGTGATTATTTTTCGCTGTGCTTGGATTTTAGCCATTCCGCTAGGTGCCATGGCCAACTTAGATTTCATCTGGTTGCTGGCTGACACCCTTAATGCATTAATGGCCATTCCTAACCTAATAGCCCTACTACTGCTTAGCCCAGTGGTGTTTTCATTAAGTAAACAGTATTTCAAGAAAGCTTAATTTCTAGAGCCTAGTGCCTAGTGTGATGTAGAGAATTATGAATTTAACAGTTAACGACATCCAACAAGACATTGAGAAAACCGTAAAGTGGGCATTGGAAGAAGACATTGGCAGCGGTGACATCACCGCCCAGCTTATTCCAGCCACCAACCAAAGCCATGCCCGCATCATTAGTCGCGACGAAGCGGTAATTGCTGGGGTAGCTTGGGTAAACGAAGTCTTTAAACAGTTGGATGATAGCGTTGACGTTATTTGGCACGTTCAAGAAGGGGATTTGGTTAACGCAAATCAAACCCTGCTTGAACTAAAAGGAAATTCACGCAGCCTATTAACCGGTGAGCGTGCTGCACTAAACTTCTTACAAACACTTTCGGCTGTGGCCACTAAGTGCCATGAATACAGCCAAAAAGTGGCTCACACTCAAGTGAAGCTTCTGGATACCCGTAAAACTCTACCCGGCTTAAGAAGCGCCCTTAAATATGCAGTTACCCAAGGGAACTGTCACAATCACAGAATTGGTTTGTTCGACGCTTTCTTAATTAAAGAAAACCACATCAACGCTTGTGGCGGCATTAATAACGCCATTAGCCAAGCCCACCAGATTGCCCCTGGTAAGTTAGTGGAAGTAGAGGTGGAGGGGTTTGATGAATTAAATCAGGCCTTAGAAGCCGGGGCAGATATCATCATGCTGGATAATTTTAGTATTAGTGACACTAAAAAAGCCGTTGAAGATGTGGATGGCCGCGCTAAGTTAGAAGCGTCTGGTGGCATTACGGATAAAACCTTGGTGAAAATAGCCGAGACTGGCGTGGATTATATTTCCATTGGGGCACTGACTAAAGATGTGAAGGCAGTTGATTTGTCTATGCGGTTGGTTTAAAAACAATACATGAATTTCCAGTTACCTTTAGCTTATATCCTACTATTCATCGCCGCAGCCCTTCCTGTGGGACATCTATTTGTTGCAGATGAATTCACTCTTTTTAACACTACCTTATCACATCGAGTTTGGATTACTTGGAGTGAGATTATAGTTATTGTCACTACCCTATTACTGCTTCCTGTGAACTTAATTAAAGACATTAAAAACAATGTAAAATTATTCACATTACTTTTAGCATGGGTGGTCACTGGATTTATGAGCACCTATTTCGCTGAAAATATATATGCATCTATCGCAAGACAAACGGAACTATGTATTCACATACTGTTTTCATATGCTTTATTAAACATATTAAACGTATTACCTAAAAGTAAATATTTAATATATGGCGTCCTAGGTGCCTTTCTTTATAGTCTATTCTATATACTAATCCTTCGGCTTGCCGTTGGTGACATTGAGTATAATTGGACAATAGACATCCCTTTCTTTAAAAATATTCGCCATTGGGGTTACTTACAAATAATAGCCCTGCCATTAAGTTACTACCTAATTCTCAACAAAAAAAATAGCTATTCAGGATTTATTATTTTCACTCTCATCTGGGCAAGCATTTTTTGGTCTGGAGGTCGGGGGAGCTTTATAACAGCCACGATAATATCTATTATTATTTTTCCTTGGCTATTAACACCTAAACACTCTACTTACCTTAAAACGTTAATGTGTATAGGCATTGCCTTAATATTAGCTTTAATAGCTGAAGTAAATCACGCTGGCCTATCTATTCAACGATTATTCTTCATTCAGCTGAAGGATATTGAAAACTTTAACCTAAACAAATACTCAGCAGGTCGAATTGACATATATATTGAATCTCTTAAACACCTATTTAATAATAATTACCTATTAGGTTTTGGCCCTGATAGTTTTAGATATACCACCCCTCCCTTGCATATAATGGCAACCCATCCTCACAGCCTCCCTATCCAAATACTTTACGACTACGGAATAATAGGATTCATATTAATTAGCCTCGCATTTTGGTCGTTAATTAAAAAAGCACAAGGGAAACTTTCCTTAGAAAATAAAATAGCTAGCACCGCATTAATTAGTGCAGTCATTGCATCTGCGGTAGACGGCGTTTTTTACCACAGCTATTCAATATACTGTCTAAGCATTATTTTTGCTCTTTGCCTACATAGGTCCGACACCCTCGAAATCAAAATAATCAAGCAAAAAAACGCCTATCAAGTTTTATTATTAATACCATTAATTGCAATTTGGGCAATACACACCAAAACTTACTGGCAATTTCAAAAGCCATTATCTTCAATCAGTCAGATTTCAGAAGTTGAAAAATTTCCTTCAATTATATTAAACAAGTATTGGTTGACTAATAGTAAAAGTGAAAAGATATCTATAGCGGCTCTAGAGCTAGCAGGAAAGTATAGTGATAACCAATGTGGAAACTTTCTCCTACTAGAGCTTATGTTTCAGCAAAACACACAAAATCAAATTAAAAATAACTGCCACCCTCATACTTTGACGCTCCGCGAAAGCGGAAAATTATTTGGCCATGAATAAATTTTTTCCTTTATATCCAGCTACTTTTCTATGTCTTCATTTATCGGGTGCATTATCAGCACTTTTAGGTTTTTTAACTAGATTTGATAATAGTGCTTCTAATAACTTCAACATAGAACAGGTTTTACAATCGTATGCAGCATTAGAGGTCGGCCAATATCTAATATTGGCTATTTTAATGAGTGGATTATTTTTATATGGGCACTTTAAAATAGGTGGCTTCCTACTTAAAACGACTGTTAAAAAGAGCTCTCCGCTCTTAATTCATCTCTCATGGGCATCTATCTCCTCACTGTGCCTATTAACCATAAACACAAGCTTTTTTGATCAATCTGTTTTTTATATGCCAGAGCACCTCACACTTACTAGAAGGAGCCTCACCCTCCTCCCCGTGGTATTGATTACATTTTTACCCGCCCTACTGGTATTACCTTACCTTTTCCTGCAGTACCGAAAAACATTCTATATAGCGTTCGCAGTGCTAACTGGCATATTATTGCTGCAATATCCCAATAGCAGCCAACATTCAATACACACAGATAAGCCCAATATAATTTTCATTGGCGTTGACTCCTTAAGACTTGAACTTATTGATGAACATATGCCATTCCTTAGTGATCAGTTAAAACTGACGACTGTATTTGAGAATGCCTACACTCCTTTTGCTCGCACCTACCCATCTTGGATGAGCATTATCACCGGCCGCCACCCAGTAAATCACAAAGCACGATTTAACCTTCAGCCTGAGTCTATGTTGGATTCAAATAATCAGTACTTACCATCAAAGTTAAAAACATTAGGCTATCAAAGCATTTATGCCAGCGATGAAAGAAGATTCAGTAATTTAGGCGCAGCACAAGGCTTTGATAAAACCATTGGCCCAAGAACAGGAGCCGCTGATTTCATTTTAGGCAATTTCGCCGACTTCCCTTTACTTAATATGTTATCTATATTACCTATATCCAAATGGCTGCTACCTGAAATATATGCCAATCGTGCCGCGGCACATCTTTATCATCCCAGCCAATTCAGTGAATTATTAACCCATGAGCTATCAAAACTGGCAGACCAGCCTTTATTTCTGTCTGCTCATTTTTGTTTAGCTCACTGGCCCTATACATTTGTTGGCCACACCAACACCGACACCTACCAAGACAAACCTTCTTACCCAGCCAACCTTAAGGCTATAGATGTTCAAATTAAACAGCTGTACCAATACCTTTCACAAAAAGGGCTATTAGAAAATAGCCGCATTGTGTTTTTAAGTGACCATGGCGAAAGCTGGGGGGAAGTAGGCACAGGCTTATATAACGCCAGTAAAGAAGAACTAACCATATTAGATCATGGCCATGGAATGAACATACTCAGCCCAAGCAGCCATAAGGTACTGTTAGCCCTAAAAGGGTTTAATACACCAACCGGAAAATCACAGCGTCTAACTTCACTTTTAGACATAAGCCCAACCATAGCTGATGCTTTAGGGCTCACTTATAAACACTCAAACTACGATGGCCAATCTCTACTTACGCCACCTCAAAAACCAGTCGAAATCAGCTTCGAATCAGGCATCGTCTTGGCTGAAGCCAACACAAATAATCCAGACCCAGACAAAATTGCCAAAGCAGGGCTGCATCGCTTCCAAGTACTTAAAAATGGACTATTGCGCCTAAAAGAAGCATCCATAAATGGCATGCTACAAAAAAAGCAATTAGGCCTTCGTCTAGATAGCCAAGGGCTGTTTCTAGGCCGGTTTGGCTCTATGAATCTTAATTACCTATTAATTAATTACAACTCACACACGTACCAGCGATTTTTATCTCTCTCAGAAATTTCCAGCGATAGCAAAACACTGGTAAAACGATTCTGCGAACTTTATAGCCTTGATCACAACAACATAACCAAAGAATGTGTCAAGATGTGACAATTTTTGTCACATCTCAGATATGAAGATGAAAATACTCACTATTAATGCCAGCAGAAAAGCCTCCTATACCTCAAATTAACCTGACATAGGCGGCCAGCAGTACATCCTATAAACAAAAACACATCACCTCATAAAACTGGCACGGGACATGCTTACAGAGAATAGTACACAACAAAATAAAGGCTGCACTAGCGGCCAATAAAAATTTAATCTGCGGAGCAGTCTACTATGAAAAAACAACAAAGCGGTTTTACCCTAATTGAATTGATGATTGTGGTTGCCATCATCGGTATTCTTGCGTCAGTTGCTGTTCCTCAGTACCAGACTTACATTACTCGTACCGATGCCATGACCCAAACAGTGGCATCCATGAGCCCATTAAAGAATGCTATCGCCGAATATGCAGCACGATACGCCGAACTACCTGCTGGTTTCAATGAGCTTCTTGCCGAAGGCTTTGCTGATGCAAATGGTACTGCATGGTCAGCCACATCATTCGGTATGGATCAAGTAGAAAGT
This sequence comes from uncultured Bermanella sp., assembly GCA_913058575.1. Taxonomy (GTDB): domain Bacteria; phylum Pseudomonadota; class Gammaproteobacteria; order Pseudomonadales; family Oceanobacteraceae; genus Bermanella. The sequence goes on along the minus strand of CAJXRF010000003.1, from coordinate 54,762 downwards.
ATCGCGTGGACCAGCCCAACAATGACTCTTACCTATATAGCAGCCGCTGACAATGCAAAACTTGCAGGGAAAACAGTAATAATTACTACCTCACTTAATTCTAATACTGGTGCGGTTTTATTCTCTGTAACTGGCGGAACTTTAGAGCCAAAATACCGTCCTAAGTTTTAAATCATTGACGATATAGCCTAGCCTTAAAAAAACCCGCTTTAGCGGGTTTTTTTTCATATATTTAACCCCCTAAACAAGCAATCTCTTCTTGGCTTAATCTAGCCATTCCACCTTTACTTTCTAATAGCGCCCCTTCATGTTTGTCAAAATTGCTTTAACGGAATCCCAACCAGAACACTGTTTAATTATTTTGAAATGGGTATGATTAACTCAAAACTAAAAGAAGAATGACCCTAATATGGCCAACCTCAGTGGCATTGCTCGCCAATTTGTTGAGCAGAGTTTATTAAACGAGCAGCAAGCCAAGGATATAAACCTACAGGCTAATAAAGAACAGCGCTCGTTTATTATTCAAGCCCTTATGTCTGGTGCCTGTAAATCCAAAGATGTAGCCTTACTGGTATCAAATGAATTCGGCCTGCCTTTGTTAGACTTGTCTGTCATGGCCCCTGAGCATTTTGCCATTGAGCTTGTAAGCCCTGAGTTACTAGAAAAACATAAAATTATTCCCATCTATAAGCGTGGTAATCGCTTACACATTGCTCAAGCAGACCCTTCCGATTTGCAAGCCCTAGATGACGTAAAATTTGCATCAGGCCTAACAATAGATGCCGTTGTGGTCGAATATGACAAACTCAATATAATCTTAGAAAAGCTTAATGCTGGCAGCAGTTCTTTTGATAATCTAGGTGACGATCTCGACCTTGAAGAAGATGAACCCAAAAAAGATGAGGGCGACGAGGACAATAAGGGTGATGAAGCCCCCATTGTTAAGTTTGTGAATAAAATGTTTCTAGACGCCATTAGAACCGGGGCATCTGATTTACACTTTGAGCCCTATGAAAAACGTTATCGAGTTCGATACCGAACAGATGGCGTTTTACACGAAGTTTCTTCGCCTCCTATAAATTTAGCCGGTAAAATTTCAGCCCGTATCAAAGTGATGTCCCGCATGGACATCTCAGAGCGCCGCCTGCCTCAAGATGGCCGTATAAAAATGAAGATTTCCAAAACCAAGGCTATCGATTTTCGGGTAAATACCCTGCCCACTTTATGGGGCGAAAAAATAGTATTACGAATATTAGACCCTAGCAGCGCACAAATGGGAATTGATCATCTAGGCTATGAGCCAGACCAAAAGCAGTTATACATGGAGGCACTAGAGCAGCCCCAGGGAATGATATTAGTAACCGGCCCAACAGGGTCAGGGAAAACAGTATCACTTTATACAGGCCTGAACATCCTGAATACCGAGGATAGAAACATATCAACCGCCGAAGACCCTGTTGAAATCAACCTTGAAGGTATAAATCAAGTTAATGTAAACCCAAAGGTTGGGTTAGACTTCGGTGAAGCGCTGCGATCCTTTTTACGGCAAGACCCTGACATTGTCATGGTAGGGGAAATTCGAGACATCGATACCGCCAGTATTGCCATTAAGGCAGCCCAAACAGGCCACTTAGTTCTGTCCACACTGCACACCAATAGTGCCCCAGAAACGCTCACTCGCTTAGCGAACATGGGAGTACCCGCTTTTAATATTGCGACATCGGTAAGCTTAATCATCGCCCAGCGTTTAGGGCGCCGTCTGTGTAGTCTCTGCAAGAAGCCAGCAGAATTACCTGCGGAAGTTTTAAGGGATTCAGGATTCACCGATGAAATGTTAGCTGAAGCTACTATTAACAAAGCCGTAGGCTGCGAAGCGTGCTCTGGAGGATACAAAGGTCGAGTAGGTATCTATGAAGTAATGAAAATAACAGATTCTATTTCGCGCATCATCATGGATGGCGGTAATGCCATAGAAATTGCTGATGCCGCAAAAGAAGCTGGGTTTAATGACTTACGTACTTCAGCACTTATTAAAGTCGCTCAGGGCATCACCAGCCTTGAAGAAGCTAACCGCGTTACATCTGGCGGGCACTAGGAATAAATATGTTAATACACTTAAATTTTACTGAGTTTCGGAATTCTTAATATGGCTAAAATTAAAACAGTCACATTTGAATGGGAAGGCACAAATAGGCGTGGCCAAAAAATTGAAGGAGAAATGCTGGGAGAGAACTCCGCAATAGTAAAAGCGCAATTAAGAAAACAGGGCATCACCCCTAAAAAGCTTCGCCGTAAATCTGAAGGTTTATTTGGTATAGGGGGTAGCGGAGGCGGTTCTAAAAAGATAAAGACTGTTGATATAAGTATTTTCCTACGCCAACTAGCAACCATGGCTAAAGCTGGCGTGCCACTAATGCAAGGGCTTGAAATAGTTGCTGATGGCCTAGAAAATCCAGCCATGCAAAAAATTGTAATAGCAGTTAAAGATGATGTAGCAGCGGGTAATGATTTCGCATCATGCCTTAAGAAATACCCAGATCAATTTGATGAATTAACATGTGCTTTAATTGAATCTGGTGAACAAGCAGGTGCCTTAGAGCACATGCTTGATCGTGTTGCTATTTATAAAGAAAAATCAGAAGCCTTAAAACAAAAAATATCAAAAGCCCTTAAATACCCAATCGTTATATTATTAATTGCGAGCGTAGTTACGGTTATATTATTGGTGAAAGTAGTACCTACCTTTGAAGCAATGTTTTCTAGCTTTGGGAGTGAATTGCCTTACGCAACCCAGGTCGTCGTGGCCATGTCTAAATGGTTACAGGCTAATTGGTTAATTCTTTTTGGAAGTATTGCTGGTGTAGTCATTGGGCTTAAACAGGCAATTAAGAAAAGCCCAAAAGTAGCTGCCGAAGTTGACAAGATAAAATTAAAACTCCCTGTTGTTGGTAACATCCTTCAAAAAGGAGCAATTGCACGATTTGGCCGAGTTCTTTCTACTACTTTTGCCGCTGGTGTACCTTTAGTGGATGCCTTAGAGAGTGTTGCTGCGGCTTCAGGTAACGTTGTATATCGAGATGCCATATTGCGAATTCGCGATGACGTTTCTACTGGTGTTCAAATGAATGCTTCCATAAGAGCCACAGGTGTTTTCCCAAGCATGGTCTCTCAAATGGTGGCAATTGGTGAGGAGTCTGGAGCGCTAGACAGTATGCTTGAAAAAGTTGCTACCTACTACGAAGACGAGGTAGACAATTTAGTTGATGGACTAACAGCAATGATTGAGCCGTTAGTCATGGCTTTTTTAGGGGTAGTAGTTGGCGGCATGCTAATTGCGATGTACCTACCAATATTTGCCATGGGCGACGCCATGTAATTTCATGAAGATATTTAAATTTTATATATTAAGAAGTAATTATGTTTGACGGAATAATTCAATTGTTAAATGCAGATCCAATATTATTTATGGTCTGTGTATTTATTTTTAGCTTACTCGTGGGTAGTTTTTTAAATGTGGTGGCTTATCGCCTACCTATTATGATGCGCCACCAAGCTGAAGATGACTATTTAGAATTTAGCGAGCAAGACCCTAAAGAGCGTGCGCTTTTTAATTTATCTACACCCCATTCAGCCTGCCCTAAATGCAAAAGTGCTATTAAGCCTTGGCAAAACATTCCAGTCATCAGCTATTTATGGCTGAAAGGTAAATGCGCTAACTGCCAAAATCCCATTAGTGCTCGTTACCCAGCGGTTGAGCTCACTACTGCTTTACTAGGTTTATTGGTGGCTTATCAGTTTGGTGCCACATGGCAGTGTGCAGCGCTATTAATTTTCAGTTATTTCCTAGTGGCACTAACCCTCATTGATATGGATGAATACCTGTTGCCCGATAGCCTTACGCTTCCGCTAATGTGGGTTGGATTATTTGCCAATAGCTTTTCTGTCTTCACTTCATTAGAAAATGCCGTTTATGGTGCTATGGCCGGTTATTTATCTCTATGGAGTATTTACTGGTTATTTAAACTTGTCACAGGCAAAGAAGGTATGGGCTATGGTGACTTCAAGCTTTTAGCAGCCATTGGTGCCTTTTTAGGCTGGCAAGCATTACCCGTTGTTATTTTATTATCAAGCGTGGTGGGTGCGGTTGTGGGAGTTCTTGGTATTGTTATTTTGGGCCGTGATAAAAATATTGCCATTCCTTTTGGCCCTTATTTAGCTGCGGCTGGTTTTATTGCGGCACTATGGGGCAATGACATTACTGCCGCTTATTTCCAGTTTGCAGGTATTCGTTAGAAGGTATTCATCATGCTGATAATTGGTATAACCGGCGGCATTGGAAGCGGGAAAACAGCCGTAACAGATGAATTTTCAAGATTGGGCATTTGCGTTATCGATGCTGATATCGCAGCCCGCACTGTAGTGGAAGCTGGTCAGCCAGCTTTACAAGAAATATCTCAACGATTTGGCAAAAGCATATTACTTGAAAGCGGTGAGCTAAATCGAGCCGCTCTAAGAGAAATTGTATTTAGCGACCCGCAACAACGCAGTTGGCTAGAGCAATTAACCCACCCTTTAATACGCCAAGAAATTACAACGGGTCTAAAACAAGCCACAAGCCCCTACGCGATTTTGGCATCTCCATTACTGATTGAATCTAAGCAGCAACAATTAGTTAACCGAACACTTGTGGTAGACACACCAGAAGAGCTGCAGATTTCTCGAACAGTTAAACGAGACAATAATAACCCTGATCAAATTAAATCAATTATAAGTGCTCAATTGCCAAGAGATATTCGCCTAGAACATGCTGATGACGTTATTTTGAATGATCAAGGCCTTGACTATTTGCAACAGCAGGTGAAAACTTTACATAATCGTTATTTAGAACTGAGCCTTCAAAATGAAAGTTAAATGCCCAACCTGCCAAACGAATGTTGAATGGAGTGAGCTGTCTCCTCAACGTCCCTTTTGCTCAGATCGCTGTAAATTGATTGATCTTGGGGAGTGGGCCAGTGGTGGCCATGCAATACCGGGAAAAAGCGCTGAAGAAGAGCTCATGAGCGAGCAGTTGAAACAGCTCGACCCAAATGCTCTACATTAATAAAAAAGCTACCCTACCACCAGAGCGTCAATAATTGCTTGATTGGCTGCTGGAAACTCATAGTTTTTAATATCAGTTAAATATATCCATTGAGTTTCTTGCCCTTCGGCCCCAAAAGGCTCCCCAGTGAATGACATCACTTTATATACATCTAATTCAATGCGTTTGTCTGGGTATTCATGCTGAAGCCTGATCAATGATTCTGAGTCTTTAATACTAATTGCCAACTCTTCTTTTAGCTCTCGGTGCAGCGCTTGCCGGGCCGTTTCACCTTTCTCTTTCTTACCACCTGGAAATTCCCACAAGCCGCCCTGGTGAGCTTTATCAGGGCGCTTAGCAATCAATATTTTTTTACCACAGCCAGAAAAAATAGCTGCTGCAACCACTTCAACTACTTTCAAGTTATTCACGTACGATACTCGGCGTTAATGGTTACGTATTCATGTGACAAATCTGTTGTCCATACTGTCTCGCTGGCATTACCACGACCCATATCAATACGAATACTCAACTCTTGCTGTGACATGACACTTGCCCCGGCTTCTTCAGTATAGCTAGAAGCCCGAGCACCATTTTCTACAATGCATACATCGTCGAGAAATATTTGAATATCTTCAAGCACTATATTCTTCACACCACTTCTTCCCACTGCTGCTAAAATTCGACCCCAGTTGGCATCTGAGGCAAAAAGTGCTGTTTTAACTAAAGGACTATGGGCAACCGTATAGGCTACTCGTAGGGCTTCATTAGTATTTTCGCATTTGTTAACATCAATGCTGACAAATTTTGTAGCCCCTTCACCGTCTCTCACAATGGCCTGCGCTAAATAAATAAATACCTTTTCAAGCTCTGCCTTTAAAACCTCATAGAATTCATCGCTACGATTATTTAACTCAGGAAGTTTACAAGTACCTGTTGCCATAAGCATGCATGAGTCGTTAGTTGAGGTGTCTCCATCTATCGTGATTCGATTAAAAGATTTCTCTCCTAACTCTGAACATATCTCTTGTAAAGTTTCTTTACTGACCAAAGCATCCGTTGCAATAAAACCTAGCATGGTGGCCATATTGGGCTTTATCATTCCAGCACCTTTTGATATGCCAGAAATACTAATGGTTTCGCCTTTATATTTAAATTGAGTAGACACTCCCTTCGGCTGCGTATCAGTAGTCATAATGCCACGACTGCCTTCAAACCAATGGCCTTCACTCAAATTACTTAGGGCATCAGGGATAGACGATATAATTTTTTCAAGAGGCAGCCTTTCTCCAATAACACCTGTTGAGAAAGGTAAAACACTCTTAACATCAACACCTTTAAAATCAGCTAATGTTTGACAAATATTCATAGCATCATCAAACCCAGCTTTACCGGTACCTGCGTTTGCATTGCCTGTATTAATGATAAGATATTGTGTATGAGCTTGTTCTAGATGTTCTTTACAAATTTGAACAGGGGCGGCACAAAATGCATTTTGGGTAAAGATACCGGCTGTAGTTGCTGTATTAGCCAGCTCAATAACTACTAAATCTTGTCGCTGTGTTTGCTTAATCCCTGCATTGCAGTAGCCTATTTTAAGGCCTTCAATTACATGAAAAGCTTCAAACACAGTTAAGTTTACCGACATGATCAAATCTCTATTTTACAAATAAAAAAGGCAGAGCATTATGCCCTGCCCATTAAGTAGTTAAACGCTTTTAGCTAAGCAAGCTTGCCGTGACACTGCTTGTATTTTTTCCCTGAACCACATGGACACTCATCATTCCGCCCAACTTTTTTACCATCACGTACAAATGGCTGAGCGACTTCTTCGGGTTCTTGAGAAGCACGATTATCAGTCAAAGCTGAAGCTGATTCATGCTCGAACTGCATCTTTTGCGATTCCGCTTGAGCTCGAGCTTTTTCTTCCATGCGCTTTACTTCGTCATCCCGAACAAACTGGACATGCGATAAATAACGAATGGTTTCATGCTGAATCTCATCTAATAAGTCTTTGAATAGCCCAAATGATTCACGCTTATATTCTTGTTTAGGGTTCTTCTGAGCATAGCCTCGTAAATGAATTCCCTGACGAAGGTGATCCATAGTGGCTAAGTGTTCTTTCCATTGGTGATCAATGATTTGCAACATAATGCGCTTTTCAAAATCACGCATCATGTCAGCGCCAATTTGCTGAGTTTTTTCAACATATGCTTCATTTAACATCACTTGAACTCTTTCAAGTAACGTTTCTTCGTATAATGACTTATCTTCATCTAACCATTTTTGAACGGGTACCTCTACCGAGAAATCTGTATGAAGCGCCTTCTCTAAGCCTTCGATATCCCATTGCTCTGCCATACTTTGCGGAGGAATATACTCACTTAAGATTTCGTTAATGAATGCTTCTCGAATAGAGGTAATGGTTGACTCAATATTATCAGCTTCCAGCAACTCATTACGCTGTTGATAAATAACCCGACGTTGATCGTTGGATACATTATCGTATTCAAGAAGCTGTTTACGAATATCAAAGTTGCGACCCTCAACTTTTCTTTGAGCTTTTTCTATGGCATTGGAAACCATGCGATGCTCAATAGCTTCGCCATCTTTCATGCCCAGCGCCTGCATCAAGCGACGAGTACGATCGCTGGCAAAAATTCGCATTAAGCTATCTTCTAACGATAGGAAAAAACGAGAGGAGCCAGTATCCCCTTGACGACCAGCACGACCTCGTAATTGATTGTCAATTCGACGACTTTCATGACGCTCAGTACCAATAATGTGTAATCCACCCGCAGCTATTACAGCATCATGGCGCTCTTTCCACTCAGCTGTATGCTTGGTAATTTTTTCATCATTAGGATTTTTAATTGCATCTAGTTCAAGTTCTAAATTACCACCAAGTTTTATATCGGTACCACGACCAGCCATGTTGGTAGCAATAGTGACAATGCCAGGACGACCTGCATCTGCAATTATTTGAGCTTCATTAGAGTGGTGTTTAGCATTTAGAACACTGTGCTTTATTTTGGCTTGTTTCAATGCATTTGAAATTAGTTCACTGCTTTCGATACTTGCAGTACCTACCAATACAGGTCGACCCTGTGCCGTGACTTCTTGGACTTCTTCAATTACCGCTTGGAATTTTTCGGCCTCTGTTAAAAAAACCAAGTCATTAAAGTCAATTCGAGCTACAGCTACGTTAGTAGGAATAACGACAACATCTAAGCCATAAATTTCATTAAATTCAAACGCCTCTGTATCGGCCGTCCCAGTCATGCCTGACAACTTGTCGTACAAACGGAAGTAATTCTGAAAGGTAGTAGAAGCTAGGGTTTGACTTTCTGCCTGTATATTTGCGCCTTCTTTCGCTTCAATGGCTTGATGTAAACCCTCACCCCAGCGACGACCGGGCATAGTACGACCAGTGTGCTCATCAACAATGACAACTTGTCCATTCTGAATAATATAATCAACATTTTTTTGGTAAAGGTTGTGTGCTCTCAAAGCAGCATGAACATGATGAAGCATAAGCAGGTTGCTAGGGGCGTATAAGCTATCGCCTTCCTCAAGCATTTTGGCTTCAACCAGCATTTGCTCAACGAGTTCATGGCCTACTTCATTTAACTCAACCGTACGACTTTTTAAGTCGATGACAAAATGCCCTTCTTGCTCAACCACCTCTTCTTCAGATTCTTTATGCTCGATCAATTTAGGAACCAAAAGGTTAATGGCCCGGTACATTTCTGAACTATCTTGAGCAGCACCAGATATAATTAAAGGGGTACGAGCTTCATCAATCAGTATGGAGTCAACTTCATCAATTACCGAAAAAGACAATCCACGTTGCACACGCTCTTCTTTCGAAAGCGCCATATTGTCTCTTAAATAGTCAAAGCCAAATTCGTTATTTGTTCCGTAGGTAATATCAGCTTGATAAGCTGATTTTTTCTTTTCGCCTTCCATGCCAGAGACTACGATGCCAACTGTTAAACCCATAAATTCATATAAAGGACGCATCCAATTTGCATCACGTTCAGCAAGGTAATCATTCACCGTAATCACGTGAACGCCTAATCCTGACAAAGCATTTAAGTAAACTGCCAATGTAGCTACTAAAGTTTTACCTTCACCTGTGCGCATCTCAGCAATTTTGCCGTTATGCAGTGTCATGCCACCAATTAGCTGAACATCAAAATGACGCATATTCATAACACGCTTACTGCCTTCACGAATCGCAGCAAAAGCTTCAGGCAATATTTGATCTAGAGTTTCACCCTTATCTAAACGCCCCCTAAACTCTAAAGTTTTGGCCTTAAGTGCATCATCGCTTAATGCTTCCATTTCGGATTCAAGCGCATTGATAAGAATGACAGTTTTGCGGAGGCGCTTTAATTCGCGTTCGTTTTTACTACCAAGAACTTTGGTTAAGAGTTGCATGAACATTGAGATAATTCTTATGTTTAGTTGTTATTAATAACTTAATTATTATATGAAATAGCTAAATATTGAAATAAGACTTAGCGATGTTAGGGAAGAAAAGCAGCTTTTAGCGACGGGTGCGATGAATGTATGAGGCAGGGTCTACAGTGCGACCATTTTTATACACTTCGAAATGTACATGGGGGCCAGTTGATCGCCCTGTGCTGCCCATTAGAGCCAGCACTTGGTTTTTACGAACAACATCACCCACTTTTACAATAGATTCATCGCAGTGTGCGTATCGTGTTTTATAGCCATTGCCGTGATTTACTTCAACAAGTAACCCATAACCCGAACGTTTAGAAGCCCAAGTGACAACACCGGAGGCCACTGAAACAATATCAGAACCTGACTTACCGGCAAAATCCACTCCAGCATGCCAAGCTAAACGACCGGTAAAGGGGTCTGTTCTCATACCATATCGGGATGACATCCAGCCTTTTTTGATAGGTAAGCCAGCAACAAAGGTGTCGCTGGTAATTTTCTTTTCGCCGAGAATTCGATCTAGAACTTCTAGCTGTTGTTCTCGGTTATCGATTTGCTCACTGAGTTCATCTAGAACAGTGATTATATCTGGGGCCTGATAAATGGAACCAACATCTTGTAAGGAAGGGCCGCCAATGGCAGGAGTATCGCCGAAATTAAACTCACCTTTATCGAGCTTTGAACGAACAATTAAGCGCTCACCCAGCGCATCTAAACGCGTTAGCCTGGCTTGTAATTCAGCCATGTTACGGGTTAACCCTACTAACTGAACATCTGTATGTTCACGAATTTTGTTTAATTGATGACGCTGTTGAGTAAGATCAAGCTCCCAAGCCTTGGTGGTCTCAGGGCCAAAGAGGCCTTCGTCTGACAGCATCATGGTCAAATAATAACCAGCCACTCCCATAGAGAACGGTAAAACCGCCAATATAAAGGTTAAAAACCAACGAGCCACAGGCCCCAAGGAGAATGTCTTAGAGCGACCGTGGCGCTGACCAACAATAATAATGTTCACGGCAGCGCATCCTAAAAATGATTCTAATTACTAGCCTAGACTGAATATGCCTCAATAGTGAGAGCAACTTCACAAAATTACTAACGTTTACATCCTGTTATAAACAAAAACAGTATCCGGCTAATTAGACCGCAGATACCGGCTTAGCATAGGTAATAGGAGCCGTTTTTTCATCTTCGAAAGAGACAAATTCCCAACAATCTTTCTGCTCTAACAATGCTCGAAGCAATTCGTTATTTAGACCATGGCCAGATTTAACACCAATATATTCACCAATTAAGCTATGCCCTAACAGGTAAAGATCACCTACGGCATCCAAAATTTTATGCTTAACAAACTCATCTTCGTATCGTAAGCCATCTTCATTGAGAACACGGTAGTCATCGACCACAATGGCATTATTTACACTCCCACCTAATGCTAAGTTCTGTGAGCGCAGGTATTCAACATCTCGCATGAAAGCGAATGTACGTGCACGGCTTACTTCTTTAACAAATGAAGTAGTTGAAAAATCCAAGCCAGCGACTTGGTTTTCAGCATCAAACAAAGGGTGATCAAATTCAATTGTGAAGCTAACTTTAAAGCCTTGGTGTACCTGGAAACTGGCAGATTTATCTCCATCAGTCACTGTTACAGGCTTAACAATTCGAATGAATTGCTTGGCTTTGTTTTGCTCTTCTATTCCTGCAGATTGCAGCAAGAAAACAAAAGGCCCAGCACTGCCATCCATAATAGGCACTTCAGCGGCGCTCACTTCCACAATTGCATTATCGATACCGAGGCCAGCCATGGCAGATAACAGGTGCTCAACAGTAGAAATACGAACATCACCATTAGCTATCGTTGTAGCAAGTGTGGTGTCTCCTACATTTTCAGCACGAGCCTTAATTTCAACGGCGGGCTCGAGATCTGTTCGAATGAAGGTAATCCCAGCATCAACAGGGGCCGGTTTTAAGGTTAAATAAACCTTTTCACCAGAGTGCAAGCCAATACCTGTCGCTCTAATGATATTTTTTAGTGTACGTTGCTTAATCATTAATTTCGCTTACTTAACTGCACAGCAATTGACCATTATAGCGCCATAAGCGCCTTTGGCCAACCTCTGGATTAATCTGCCTGACGGCGTAAGAACGCTGGAATATCAAGATAGTCCAAATCCTTACTGCCCTCAGATCGAGGATTGGCCTGCTCTGCTGCCTGCGTATTAGATCCACGCATCACAGTTGGCCTATCTAATTTTTTATAATCCACCGATCCATCGGCTTTCGCTACCGTGTTATCCACAACCTTTTTTGGAGCAGCCTCTATTTGGCCTAACCCGGTTGCAACGACCGTAACACGTAATTCATCGGTCATGCTTTCGTCAATTACTGTTCCCACAACGATAGTGGCATTCTCAGAAGAAAACTCTTCGATTGCATCACCCACTTCTGTAAATTCACCTAAAGACAGATTAGTACCTGCGGTGATATTAACCAAAATACCGCGAGCACCTTGTAAATTTACATCTTCTAGTAATGGGCTACGAATAGCTGCCTCAGCGGCTTCTCTTGCTCGCTCTTCACCTGAAGCGGAACCCGTGCCCATCATGGCTTGACCCATTTCAGACATTACGGTTCTTACATCGGCGAAATCCACATTGATCATACCAGGGCGAATTATTAAATCTGCAATGCCCTGTACCGCACCTAATAGAACATCATTAGCCGCAGAAAATGCATCTAACAGGGAAGTGTTTTTCCCTAATACCGCAAGCAGCTTCTCATTTGGAATCGTAATTAAAGAGTCCACATGATTAGCCAGCTCGGTTAACCCGCCTTCAGCTAGCTTAATTCTTTTGCGGCCCTCAAAAGGAAACGGCTTTGTTACAACAGCCACCGTTAAAATGCCTAACTCTTGTGCCACTTCAGCCACAACTGGAGCTGCACCAGTTCCTGTACCGCCACCCATGCCAGCTGTAATGAAAACCATGTCAGCACCACTTAGTGCCTCAGCAATGCGCTCTCGGTCTTCCATAGCGGCTTGACGACCCACTTCTGGATTTGCACCTGCTCCCAACCCCTTTGTTACGGTTGAGCCCAATTGCAACACCGAACGTGCTGTCATGTTCTTAAGTGCCTGCGAATCTGTATTAGCACAAATAAAGTCAACACCATCGATTTGGTTTGTCACCATGTGCTGCACAGCGTTACCGCCGCCACCGCCCACGCCAACGACTTTAATTACAGCATTGTGCTGAGGCTCATCTACCAGTTCAAACATATCGCCATCTCTTTGATTCATCGCCTTCTCCTTATTATTATTCGACAGGCGCTCTAATCCTATTATTAGCGCCTATTAAATATTAAAAGTTCCCTTTAATCCAATTTTTTACACGAGCCGCAAATCCTATGGGATCTTCTTCTTTACGAGCAAAAACCAATTCTCCCAATTGATGCTTCGCTCCATAATTTAATAACCCTACAGACGTAGCATATATTGGATGCGCCACCACATCTGCTAACCCTTCCACACCCAGAGGTTTTGCCAACCTCACAGGTACATGAAATATTTCTTCAGCCAGCTCAACTGCGCCTTCCATCATGGAGGTGCCACCCGTTAGCACTACGCCTGCTGCGATTAAATCTTCAAAACCACTGCGTCTTAGTTCTGCCTGAATAAGTGTGAACAATTCTTCGTACCTAGGTTCAACTACTTCAGCCAGCGCTTGACGAGAAAGATTGCGCGGTGGACGCTCACCCACACTAGGAACCTTGATCAATTCGTCAGGTCCTGCAAGTTGCGTCAATGCGCAAGCATATTTAATTTTTATCTCTTCAGCATGCTGAGTAGGAGTCCTTAACGCCATGGCAATATCATTGGTGACCTGATCACCTGCTATAGGAATAACAGCAGTGTGACGAATAGAACCCTCAGTAAAGATTGCGATATCGGTTGTCCCACCACCAATGTCGACCATGCAGACACCAAGTTCTTTTTCATCATCGGTTAACACCGCATAACTTGATGCTAATTGCTCTAAAATCACATCGTCTAAAGCAAGACCACAACGCTGCACACACTTTTCTATATTTTGAGCGGCATTCAAAGCCCCTGAAACCATATGAACTTTAGCTTCCAAACGAACCCCTGCCATGCCAATAGGTTCTTTAATACCCTCTTGCATGTCAATAACATATTCTTGTGGCAATACATGCAGGATTTTTTGATCAGCAGGAATCGCGACTGCTTTAGCGGCATCTAAAACTCGTTCGATATCTGACTGGGCCACTTCACGATCTTTTATCGCAACAATGCCATGGCTATTCATAGAACGAATATGGTTACCAGCGATGCCCGCATAAACAGAATGAATTTGGCAGCCCGCCATTAGCTCAGCTTCTTCAATGGCTCGCTGAATCGACTGCACTGTCGATTCAATATTCACAACAACACCCTTCTTCAAACCACGCGAAGGGTGACGACCTAAGCCCACTACTTTAATGTTACCACTCGGTGACACTTCACCCACAATGGCAACCACCTTAGACGTGCCGATATCTAAGCCTACAATTAATTTATTTTCTGCAGCTGCGTTCATATTATTTTCTCTTTTCCCTGCACTAATACCTGGTCTTTCCAAGCAACTGCAAAACCTTGCTCATATCGCATATCGATGCGCTGAATACGTTCTAATTGAAATTGTTTTAATACGCTTTCTAATTGTTGCAAACCGTGCATCGCTTGAGCGCTATCCAACCATATTTGCAATTTATTCTCGTATAACAATTGCCACCCAGATGCAGTGCTATTTAGCGAAACTAAGTTCAACTTATGACGCTTCCCCCAACGATTAAACAATTGAAAGTGCTGCATCACCTGCCGACTTCCACCTTCTATCCCTCGAAGACGCGGCAATTGTAATTGTGTCAACGCTAAAGGCAATATCTCGCCGTGTTGACTTACCATGCGGGTATCATTCCAAATCGCCACAGGTTTTTCTTCCTGTATTGATATTTTTAACGTGCTTGGCCACACTTTCTCAACTTGAACATTTGAAACCATTGGTAATATCAGCAAACGTTCACTTATTTTAGTCACATCCAGATAGGCAAACCCATCGGGAAATACCCCTTCTAACTGCGTTAATATATCTTTTTCACTTACATGCTCTAATAAAGAAATCAACTCTAAACGATCAACATCTTTATTGATCAATTGCGCAAGCAAAAGTGTCACTGACAAAACAATGCAAATAAGTGTCGTGGCGATAGAAACTGGTTTTAATAAACGCATCCAGTTTACATTGCTAATTCGACCTTTTTTAACTTTATTACGAACAGCTCCTTTTGCCTTCATGGCTAACTTACCACCTCACTTAATCTGGCTTTTAGAATGTCTAAAACTAGATTTTCAAAATTAATTCCCGCAGCATTGGCAGCCATGGGGACTAAACTATGATCCGTCATCCCTGGAACCGTATTCACTTCAATTAGCCAGAAATTTTCATTTTCATCCTGCATGAAGTCGACTCGTCCCCAACCTTTGCAGTCTAAAGCTTCATAAGCTTGCAAAGCTAACGCTTGAAGTTCTTTCTCTTTAAGGTCAACTAACCCACAAGGCAAAAGATACTCGGTGTCGTCTTGAACATACTTAGCATCATAATCATAAAAATCATTGGCCGGCTTTAGCTGAATCGCAGGCAATGCATAACCATTCAAAATGGCCACAGTAAACTCTTTACCTGTAATAAATTGTTCTGCCAGTACAGGTGAACCTGTGCTTTTTGCCGACTCAAAAGCCTTAGATAATTCAAAATCTGCTGCTACTTTAGAGATACCAATACTCGATCCCTCTAAAGCAGGTTTAACCATCAAAGGAAAGCCAACCTCTTTACTAAACGCTTGCAAATGATCTACATTTTCAGCCTGAATGTAATTTGGTGTTGGTAAACCTAATGCCTGCCAAATCAATTTGGTACGCCATTTATCCATGCAAATGGCGCTAGATTTAACACCACTGCCGGTATATGGCACCCCATAGAATTCAAGTAATCCTTGAATGGTACCGTCTTCTCCACCCACTCCATGTAAAGCAATAAACGCAATATCAATGGAGTGCTTATTTAACTGCCCCAATAGATCATGCTGCGGATCTATTTTAACAGCATCAATACCTTGTGCTATTAATGCTTGGTAAACGGCTTCTCCACTATTAAGTGAAACTTCACGTTCAGCACTATTGCCACCCAGTAGTACACCTACTTTTCCAATCATAGGCTCTTGCACATTAGTCATTTTGTGATTCCAGCACGCCAGGCAATTCCTGTGCTAACTGCATCGCAAGACTACCCACATCACCAGCCCCTTGTGTTAACAACAAGTCTCCTGGCTGAAGAATGTCTTTTAAAATGGGTTTAACATCAGCTCCGCGCTCAACAAAGATAGGGTCAACTCGCCCGCGCTGGCGAATACTACGACACAGCGAACGTCCATCCGCTCCAGGCACTTCAGCCTCTCCTGCTGGATAGACATCCAATAACACCAGCACATCTACTTCACTTAATACTCGTACAAAGTCCTCATATAAATCACGAGTACGGCTGTATCGATGAGGTTGAAATAACATAACCAAACGCTTTTCAGGCCACCCTTTTTGAATCGCTTGAATGGTGACATCCACTTCTGTTGGGTGATGCCCATAATCATCTACCAACATAACTTGGTCTCCCTTATGAGGAAACTCACCACAAACTTGGAAGCGTCGACCTACACCTTGAAACTTTTCTAGTGCTTCAATAATCGCTTCATCAGAAATATTTTCATCACTTGCAACTGCAATAGCCGCCAGAGCATTGAGCACATTGTGCTTGCCTGGCATGCGTAATTTTATACGTAAATCTTTTTGGCCTGCCGGCCGCTTTGCAGTGAAAGACGTGATCAAACCATTTTGAACCACATCAACCGCGTGAAAATCCGCTTCTTTATTAAACCCATAGGTTAATACTGGTCGATTAACTTCTGGCAATATTTCTTTAATGGTTTCATCGTCAATGCACAGTACGGCCAGACCATAAAACGGTAAATTATGTAAAAACTCTATAAATGTTTGTTTAAGTTTATTGAAGTCTCCACCATAAGTATCCATGTGGTCGGCTTCAATATTCGTAATCACAGAAACCATTGGCTGCAAATGTAAAAAAGAAGCATCCGATTCATCTGCTTCAGCCACTAGATATCGACTTCCACCCAGTTTTGCATTGGTGCCAGCGCTGGTTAAACGACCACCTATAACGTAAGTCGGATCTTTATCACCCTCAGCTAAGATAGAGGCCACTAAACTGGTTGTGGTGGTTTTACCATGGGTACCAGCAATGGCAATACCGTGGCGATACCGCATAAGCTCGGCGAGCATTTCTGCACGGCGCACGATTGGAATGCGATTTTCCATAGCATATTGAATTTCAGGGTTAGCTTTATTAATGGCGGTTGAAACGACAATTACATCTGCTGTTTTAACGTTGTCTTCCACGTGACCCAAAAATATATCAGCCCCTAAAGATTTCAATCGATCCGTTGCCGCTGATTGACGCAAATCAGAACCTGAAATTTTATAGCCCTGGTTCAGCAACACTTCTGCAATACCACACATGCCCACACCGCCTATTCCAATAAAATGGATACGGTGAATCCTTCGCATTTCAGGAATATCCCAACGCTGTACTGCTACATTCTCATCCGTCATGGATAACCTCTATACAATAATTGGCAACTACTTTTGCCGACTCGGGCTTGGCTAAAGTTCTCGCCGCCTTCGACATTTTCAAAATAATATTTCGATCTTGATTTAACCGATCAAGCTCTTGCTTTAAGCTTTCAACGCAAAATAATGTTTGTGGAATTAATGTGGCAGCCCCTGCATTCACTAAAATTTGACCATTAGCCGTTTGATGATCATCCACAGCATGGGGGTAAGGCACCAATATGGATGCCACGCCAGCTGCCATTAACTCTGAAACGGTTAAGGCTCCTGAGCGACAAATTAGAACATCTGCCCATGCAAACGCCTCACTCATGCTGGAAATAAATGCACTAACTTTTACACTCTCAACACCGGCATTATCATAGCCCTGCCTTACCGCATCAAAATTACGAGCCCCAGTTTGATGCCAAAGGTTAATATTAAGTTCATTCGAAGCCATACCTTCCATTAAAACGTCATTAATGCCCACAGCACCGAGACTACCGCCAACTACTAAAACATTTAGCGGACCACTCCTGTTTAGCAGTCTTGGCTCAGGCTCCTTAATTTCGACAATACTGCTGCGAACCGGATTTCCCACTGTATGAAGGCATTTGCGAGGAGCAAACGTATTTTCAAATGCCTGTAACAATATATTGGCTCTGCCACTGAGAATTTTATTGGTCATACCAGCGATGGCATTCTGTTCATGAACCACCAGTGGCACCCGTAATAATTTCGCCATCAACCCACCAGGGCCTGAAGCGAAACCGCCCATGCCCAAAGCCATTACAGGCTTAACGTGTCGATAAACTTTAAAAGTCTGCCATAGTGCTTTTAGAATTTGAAAAGGTGCACCTAGCAATTTTAAAACGCCATTGCCTCTCAAGCCCGAAATAGAAATACGATGTAATTGATGGCCAGCATCAACCACCAAATCGTTTTCAATGCCTTTAACACTACCAAGCCAGTGAACTTGATAGCCTTTATTTTTAAGCTGTCGAGCCACACTTAACGCAGGGATAACATGACCACCCGTACCACCAGCCATGATCAAAACATTATTACTTTTCATGGCTTATTCCCGCGTTGCTATAAGCTTTAACTCTGTTAATAATAAAAACGAAAGCATTACTTTTTAGCATTACTCGCCTCCATCTCATGGTGCACCCTTAACAATAACCCCAGCGCAATAAAACAAATTAATAAACTTGATCCACCATAACTGACAAAAGGTAATGTTAAGCCTTTTGTTGGCAATAGCCCCACGTTCACACCTAAGTTTATAAAGGCTTGAAAACCAATCAGCAGGGCTAATCCATAAGCAATATAAGCTGAAAAGAACTGATTGGCCTTAAAAGCTCTTCTGCCAAGCTTCATACTTCTTACAAAGATAAATACAAAAAGCCCTAAAATTACCAGACTACCAAACAGCCCCATTTCCTCAGCCCAAATGGCAAATACAAAATCGGTATGAGCTTCAGGCAAATAAAATAATTTTTGAATACTATTGCCCAGCCCCACACCTGAAAACTCACCACGACCAAATGCAATTAAGCTTTGTGTTAGTTGGTAGCCACTTCCATAAACATTTTCCTCTGTCCAAGGCTGCCAGTAACCCGTTAGACGCTTTAATCGATAAGGCGAGCTTAATAAAATAATTACTGAAGCACTCAATACCACAACCGTGGTTAAAATAAACTGCCCCGCCTTCACGCCACCTAAAAACAACAACCCTAAGGTGGCGAGCATCAATACCACCACCGCACCAAAATCAGGCTCTAACAATAACAAAACAGCTAATAATGACAGGACAAATAATGGCTTTATAAATCCCGACCACTTTGATTGTACTTCGTCCCGACGCCGATCTAAGTAACTGGCCATATACAAAATAGTAGCTAACTTTGCAAACTCACTGGGCTGCGCGTTCATAAACCCTAAAGATAACCAGCGAATACTGCCATTTATTTCTCGGCCGACTCCAGGAATCAATACTAAAACCAATAAAGCCAGCGATAAAACCATTAATAAAGCGCTAAACGTTCGCCAAACCGATAGAGGAATACGCAGCACTACCCACGCAACCGCCGCGCCTAAGCATAAAAAAATTCCATGACGTATGCTTATGTAAAAAATATTACCAAAATTTCGTTGCGACCAATCCATGCTCGCCGATGTCACCATGAGCCAGCCAAGAGAAGCGACTAATACCACAGCCATAAGTAAGCTACGATCAATAATAATTGACTCTTTAATATCGATGCTTTGCCAAAATGGCACAGGCTTGGCAATACGAGTTGCTGAACTCATTGCGCCTCCACCAATTTTTTAAATGCATCCCCTCTGTGCTCAAAGCTTTTAAACATGTCAAAGCTGGCACAGGCTGGAGACAATAGCACTGCATCGCCATCTTTCGCATTAAGCTTGGCTAGGTTGAAAGCATCTTCAAATGAGCCAGCCATTTTTACTGGAACAGAATCTTGCAATACACTTGCTAAAAGCTCGCTATCTTCTCCATACAACACTAAAACTTTTACAAACTGCTTCACAGCCTGCTTCATTAAAGAAAAATCAGCGTCCTTACCCACGCCACCTGCCATCAGTATTATTTGACCCTCAGTCTCTGGACCTAAGCCTTCAAGTGCCGCGATGCTAGCCCCTACATTTGTTCCTTTTGAATCATTGAAGTAGTTAACCCCTTGCAAATTTCCAACCCATTGGCACCTGTGATCTAACCCAGCGAAATTTTTCAAGGCTCTCAACATCGCTTCCATGTCGAGACCAACCGCTTCACCTAATGCTAAGGCAGATAAAGCATTACTTCTATTGTGAGAGCCTTTAACTTTCAATTCGTTAGCACCTAAAAGAAGCTCGTTAAATTTAGCCAAATACAGTTTGGAATCTTGCTCTACAATACCAAATTGATTCAAATCCGGTTTATCCAACCCAAATGAAACATGGGGAATTCCTGCTTTAATCATTGGAGCTGATAAAGGATCATCTCGGTTGACCACCACAGCTTGACACCCATTAAATATTTTATGTTTCGCTTGATGATATTCAAGATAGCTTTCATATCGATCTAAATGGTCAGGACTGATATTTAAAACCGTCGCCACATCCGCCATCAAGGAAGGCGTTGTTTCTAATTGAAAACTGCTTAACTCCATAACATAAAGTTCGATCTCGTCATCAATCAACTCTAAAGCGGGCGTCCCTAAATTTCCTCCTATGGCAACTTTCAAACCAGATTCTTTGGCCATTTCACCCACTAAGGTAGTCACGGTGCTTTTAGCATTAGAGCCCGTAATGGCAATAACCGGCGCTTGCGCGTAGTCGGCAAAGATCTGAATATCACCCACCACTTTTACACCCGCTTTAATGGCGGCTTGAATTTCTGAAGTGGCTAAAGGCAAACCAGGACTTACGACAATTTGAGTGGCACTGCACATCACAGTCTTATTGAGGCCTCCCAAAAGTAACTTCACATTTGGGTATTCTTTATGAATTTGCTGTGCAAAAGGAGGCTCGTTACGTGTATCCATAGCCACCACAGGCAAACCTTGTTTTGCAAAAAATGCAACCACTGAGTAACCGGTTTTACCCAGTCCAATGACAACATTTTGCTGATCTGTGGCGATAATACTCACGCTAGGTTTCTACCTTTTAATTAACGGATTTTTAAAGTGGCCAAGCCAAGTAACACTAAAATTAAAGTAATGATCCAAAAACGCACAATCACACGGGGCTCTGGCCAACCCTTAAGCTCAAAGTGATGGTGAAGCGGTGCCATGCGAAATATTCGCTTGCCAGTCATTTTAAAGGACGCTACTTGTAAAATAACGCTGACTGTTTCTGCGACAAAAATACCACCCATAATAAAGAGTAAGATTTCTTGGCGAACAATAACGGCCAACACACCTAAAGCAGCACCCAACGCGAGCGAACCCACATCACCCATAAATACTTGTGCGGGGTAGGTGTTAAACCATAAGAAACCTATGCCTGCTCCTACAAGAGCCCCGCAAAAAATAACCATCTCTCCTGTGCCTTCAATGTAAGGAAGAAATAAGTATTCGGAAAAATTTACATTACCGACTAAATAAGCACATAAACCTAAAGCCCCGCCCACCATGACGGTAGGCAGTATGGCCAAGCCATCTAAACCATCTGTTAGGTTTACCGCATTGCTGCTGCCCACGATCACGAAATAAGCAAGCACCACATAAAAAACACCTAAATCAAATGCAATGTCTTTAAAAAATGGAACAATAAGCGTGGTCTCTGCAGGGCCTGCCGCATTCATATACAAAAAAACCGCAGCAATAATCGCAATAACACTTTGCCAAAAGTATTTCCAGCGACCAGGCAAGCCCCTTGAGTTTTTCTGAATTACCTTTCTATAATCATCAACAAAACCTACAACGCCGGTGCTCAGCGTTACCAATAACACCACCCAAACATAATGATTGGATAAATCCCCCCACAGCAAAGTACTAATGGCAATGGAAAATAGAATCAGAATTCCACCCATTGTAGGCGTGCCAGCCTTACTTAAATGAGATTTAGGGCCGTCATCTCGAACCGATTGACCAATTTGGTTGCTTTGCAACTTACGAATTAAGTAAGGGCCAAACCACAATGCAATAAGCAAAGCGGTAATCGTGGCTAAAATCCCCCGCAACGACAGATAGTTCAATACAGCAAACCCTGAATGGAACTGCTGTAAGTATTCACCGAACCAAAGCAACATTTTTTATATTCCCGTTTCTTTTTCTTTTATTATTATTTCAGATACCACTTTATCCATTTTTGCACTGCGTGATCCCTTCACTAACACGGTGGTATTATCTTTAAGCTTGCCTTTTAAAAAACGCAATAAACTATCATTACTGGCAAACCAATGGGCATTTTCACCAAAGGCGTCTGCGGCCCCTCGGCTGAATTCGCCGATTGAAAAGAACTCATCTATCTTACCTTTATAAGCATAAGCCCCCATCTCAGCATGGGCCAGTTGTGTTTCCACCCCTAGTTCAGCCATGTCGCCCATAACAAAAATCCGGTGACCTGAACGACTTGCTAAAACATCAATTGCTGCGCGTACCGAAGCTGGATTGGCATTATAGGTATCATCTATCACTGTGCAGCCTTGCAAGCCCGGTTTTTCAATCAGCCTTCCTTCTACTCCCTGAAATTCTTGCAGACCTGAAACAATAAGAGCCAAAGGCATTTTTAAGGCTACGCAGGCGGCAGCACAAGATAGGGCGTTGTAAACGTTATGCTTGCCTAAAATATGTAAGTGTACTGGTGCACTTTCTTTTCCTATGTGCAACGTAAACTGACAGCACCCAATTGGATCCACTTGAATATCGCTTGCAAAAACATCCGCTCCTTTATTACACCCAAAACTAATAATGGGTTTTTCAGCCGCCATATCTTGCCATTGCGAAAAATATGGGCTGTCATAATTTAAGATGGCGGTTCCATTTTCAGGTAATGCACCAATAATTTCCCCTTTGGTACGCACAATGGTTTCTATATCACCAAAACCTTCTAAGTGAGAAGAACCTGCGTTGGTGATAATGGCGACGGTTGGTTTGGCAAGGTTGGCAGTGTACTCAATTTCGCCCTCACTACTGGCACCCAACTCCAACATGGCATAATCATAAGTATGATTTAAACGCAGTAATGTCAGCGGTGCGCCGATATGATTATTAAAGTTTCCACGAGTAACCAATACTTCGTTTTGCTGGCGAAGCAGCGTTGCCATCATGCCTTTCACTGTGGTTTTACCACTGCTACCGGTTACTGCCACTAAATCTTTTTTAAATTTTTCACGGTTATAAAGCGCTAAACGCCCTAATGCCAGCGTGGTGTCTTTGACCTGTAAAAAAGGCACGCTCACATCCATCGCCTTGCTAATAACCACTGCACAAGCACCTTTTTCGATGGCTAATTCAATGTATTCATGGCCATCAAATCGCTCGCCCACTAAAGCCACAAACAAATCACCTGGCTGTAATGTACGTGTGTCTGTACTTACAAATTGAAAGGGAACATTTTCCCCTCTGTGTTTAGCAGACAAAAACTCGGCTACTTCCGCTAATCGAACGGTACCTATCATGTTTCATTCCCCAACAACAATGCTTCCTGGGCGGCCAACTCATCACTAAAGAATAAGCGCTGACCATTTATTTCTTGATAATTTTCATGCCCTTTACCCGCCACAAGCACCAAATCTTGAGCGCTCGCCATTGAAATGGCACTGGCGATGGCCGATTTGCGATCTAACTGCGTAGTATATTGGGTGGGCTCTAACTGGTGAGTCATATCCATACAAATTTGTGCAGGGGATTCACTGCGGGGATTATCACTGGTAAAAATAATATTATCAGCATACTGCGCAGCAATTTTTCCCATTAAGGTACGCTTACCTTGATCTCGATCGCCCCCACACCCTACCACAAGGTGAACTTTGCCTGAGCTGTGTGCTTTTACTGCCAATAACGCTTGCTGAAGGGCATCAGGAGTATGAGCATAATCCACCAGCACTAAAGGCTGTTTACCCCCAGATGTAATGAGTTGCATCCGACCAGGTACAGCTTTAATACTATTTAAAGCAAGCATGACCGACTTAAAATCAAAATCCATCTGAATCGCACAAGCGACTGCGGCGGCGACATTGTAAGCGTTAAATTCTCCGTATAGGGGCAACAAAACCGATTGCTGCTGATCTTGCCAAGAGAAATTAACCGTCATTCCTTGGCTATGAATGTCTTCGATATTAAATTTTAAATGAGCATCATCACTCTGACCGTAGCCAATAATGTTTTTGCATGAACTTAACTCGATTAATGTTTCGCTATATTCATCATCAACATTAACAATCGCAAATTCTAAAGATGGCCATTGAAATAATGCGGCCTTAGCTAAACCATAGGCTTCCATGGTGCCATGATAATCTAGGTGGTCTCGACTCAGGTTGCTAAATATGGCTCCTTTAAATTCAACGCCAGCCAAACGACCTTGCTGTAAACCATGACTTGATACCTCCATGGCAATGGCAGCCTGCTCAGTACTTAGCTTCGATAAAACCTGATGTAATTTATCCACAGGCAGGGTTGTCATCCCTGTTTCTGTCAACGCTTGCCAGTTCCCATAACCCAATGTGCCCATTACCGCGCAAGGCTTCTTTAAATGATTAAGAATTTGCGCCAAATAAAAACTAATAGAAGACTTACCATTGGTTCCCGTTATACCAATGGCTGCCATTTTATCGCAAGCCCGACCCAACACCTCATGCAAGGTATTTCCTATAAAGGTAATTAAGTCATCAATGACAACTAATTGAACATTAGCTGGTATAGCAAACTTTTTCTGCGACAAAATGATTGATGCGCCATTTTCAATGGCCACCTTAATGTATTGTTCCTCATTGCCAGCCACCGATGGCATGGCTACAAATGCATCTTCAACTTGTACTTCGCGCGAATCAAAGCATAGGTTTTTAATACGAATATCTTTTAGCTTTTCGGAAATTTTATTTAACCTAGAATCTAAAAATTCAAAAGCACCTTGATTAACTTCTATCACAACATTCCCCCAGCAACAGCATTACTTTCTATTTCAGTTGGGGGGACATTTAATAAGCGTAAACTAGACTGAGTCACCCGAGAAAAAATAGGGGCCGCCACTTCACCACCGTAATACTCTCGCCCAGCAGGGTCGTCCACAACAACGATGGTCACTATTTTGGGATTATCCACTGGTGCAATTCCAGCAAATAAAGATAGGTACTGCTCATCTTCATAGCCGTTACGCCCTACTTTATGAACGGTGCCAGTTTTACCCGCCACTCGATAACCATCCACCTTAGCTCGACGTGCTGTACCTTTTGCTCCCACTACGCCTTGCAACATATCTAATACTTGTGAAGCTACTTTTTTGGGCAATACTTGCTGACCGGGCTCTGGTGTTTTATGAATTAAACTTAAAGGCTGCTTCACGCCACCATTGGCTAAAACTTGATAAGCCTGCGCTAATTGTAAGGAAGTGACGGCCAATCCGTATCCATAAGCTAACGTGGCGCTTTGTAGTTTATTCCAATTATTCGTAGTAACAGCCACTTGGCCGCCATGCTCACCAGGTAAACCTAAACCAACAGGTTTTCCTAACCCCAAGTCTTGATAAAAACCCCATAGTTTTTCACCGCCCAATTGCAAAGCAATTTTGCTGACCCCCACATTACTCGACTTAGTTAAAATACCCGCTATATCAAGTTCACCATAATTGCGATGGTCACGAATGGTTTTATTACCTAACCGTAGAAAACCAGGGTGAGTATTAATGATGGTACTAGGTGATATCTGTCCAGCACTTAATGCCGCAGCTATCGCAAAAGGCTTAACGGTAGAGCCGGGTTCAAAAATATCCGTGACGGATCTATTTCGAACGGCTTCAGCATTTAAATGAGAACGATTGTTTGGATTAAAGGCTGGTTGGTTTACCAGCGCTAAGATTTCACCGCTACTGACATCCACTATTATTAGTGAACCCGCTTTGGCTCCATGCTGCTGTACCGAAGCTTTTAATTCACGATAAGCTTGATATTGAAGGCGCAGATCGATGCTCAGCGTTAACTCATTACCCGATAATGCTGGTTTTGTAACCCCTAAGTCCTTAACCAAACGACCCAAACGATCTTTCACCATTCTGCCTTTTCCAGGCGTGCCTTGCAGCCAATCATCAAAAGCCAGTTCAACCCCTTCAATGCCACGCTCATCTATGTTGGTAAATCCCACCACATGGCTTGTCACTTCAGCTGCTGGGTAAAAACGTTTGGATTCTTGCTGAGCGCCCACACCAGGAATTTTTAATGCTTCAATTTTTCCTGCCAAGAGCGGACTCATGTGGCGTTGCAAATAAATAAACTCTTTATTTTTGTTTTTATTTACTTTATTTTTTATCTGTCGAGCACTCATATTCAAGTGCTTAGCCAACGGGGAAACATCCACTTCATCTTTAATTATTTGCTTAGGGTTTAACCAAATGCTTTTTACAGGTGTACTCACAGCTAAAGGCTCACCATTACGATCAACGACCATGCCGCGAAAGGCATGAATCTTATGATCTCGCACACTGCGCCTTTCACTTTCTCCTTGTAAAAAGTCAGTTTCTAACACTTGCAATTGGGTCAATCGCACTACCAATAATGAAAACAACGCCAAGCCGAGCACCATGACGGTATAGTGCCGCCAGCTGCTCGAACTGTTTTCATATTTGTTTTTAGTAGGCATTGATCAAATAACCTGGCTTTTATTTTTAAAAATCACTTTTAGTAACTATTCAATTGAATCACACGAGTGTTATCTTTATTCGGAAACACCATCTTAAGTTTGTTGCGAGCCATCACTTCTATTCTACTGGGCGCAGCCAAGGTGCTGTATTCAAGCATTAAACGCCCATATTCTTCCTGTAACTGCGTATGGGTTTGCCCTAATGCTTGCCACTCATGAGCCAACTCTCGGTTAACAAAGCTGCAGTACACCACCAGCAAAGCACTTAGCATTAATACAATGCCACTGAGTTTAATGGGCCAATTACTCATCTATTCCATTAGCCTAAATTAGTTTCTCAGCGATTCGCATAATGGCACTACGCGAACGAACATTCGCTTCAACTTCTTCTTTACTGGCTTTCACCGCTTTACCAATATGCTTAAGCTCTTTAGGAAAATCTTTTTCCATAAAGGGAATGTCAGGTGGCAACTGAGGCCCTTTTTCTTTAAAGCGAATAAAGCGTTTTACCATTCGATCTTCCAGCGAATGGAAACTGATGACCACTAAACGCCCAGATTTATCCAAGCACTCAAAGGCTGTTTGTAATCCACTTTCAAGATCCCCTAACTCATTATTCAAAAAGATTCTCATCCCTTGAAAGGCGCGAGTAGCAGGGTGTTTATTTTTTTCCCATTTAGGGTGTGCTTCTTTAATCACAGCAGCTAAATCAAGTGTGCGCTCAAATGGCTCTACATCTCGACGCGTGACAATGGCTTTTGCCAAGCGACGACTGCAGCGCTCTTCACCAAACAGGTAAAATACATCTGCAATTTCTTCTTCTTTTGCGCTGGCTATCCATTCCTGAGCTGTTAACCCTGAGGTCGTATCCATTCGCATATCAAGAGGGCCATCCTTCATAAAGCTAAAGCCACGCTCCGCTTCATCAAGTTGAGGACTGCTCACCCCAAGGTCTAATAATATGCCTGCAACAGGCTTGCCTTCACTGTGATCGCTTATCCACTGAGCCATATCAGCAAAAGAGCCATGACTAATCTGAAAGCGCGCATCTTCTTCTTGTAAAGCCTTGCCTGTGGCAATTGCTCTTGGGTCTTTATCAATGCCAATTAAACGGCCATTTTCGGATAACTTTTCCAAAATAAGCCGGCTGTGACCACCACGCCCGAAGGTACAGTCTACATACAGGCCGTCGGTATCTTGAACAAGCGCATCCACCGCTTCATGCAACAATACCGTTATGTGTTCACTCATAAATAATGCATCCACTGAATCTTAACTGACTGAGGTAAAAGTCAGCTATTATAGCGCGTACTGACCAACACTTGTGCATAAAGCACCATATTATAAGGAGAGACTCATTAGCTCTTCAGGTATTTGGTTTTCTTCTCGTATGGTTTCTAAATAACTGCGGCGTCGCTCATCCCAGTGCGCCTCATCCCATAATTCAAATTTATTGCCCTGCCCCATCATGACCATCTTCTTTTCAAGACCGGCATATTCTCGCAAGGGTGCAGGTAGAAGCATTCGGCCACTGGAATCTAGCTCGATATCAGTGGCATGACCAATAATTAAACGCTGAATTCGACGGGCGGCAGGATTAAAACTGGGCAGGGCTTCCAACTTGGCCTGAATCGGTTCCCATTCATTAATTGGGTACACCAATAGACAAGCTTCTTCTGTATCAATAGTAACAACCAAGGCTCCATCGTTGCTCTCGTGCAACAATTGACGATAGCGGGCGGGAACGGCCATTCGACCCTTTGCATCCAAATTTATATTGTGCACACCCCGAAACATGATAATTCACCCGTCACACGCTAAAAAATCTAAATATCTCCACCACAACCCACAATTACCCACAAAATAACACTTTTACACACTATAGAAACAGAACCCCCAGTTTGCAAGTTCAGATATAGACAATTGAGGCTTTAGGCACGAATCAGAGGCTTAACGGCTTAGACTGTTTATGCATAACACAAGGGAGATAAATTAAAGACCTTGAATAGGTAGTTCATCTAGCGAGAGCATGAGACAAGTCTTCATAAATACACATACCAGACTCAACTCCTAAGCCTCTCCTACCAAACAGACACCCGCAATACGCAAAAACCCGCTACTTTTTGCAAAGTAGCGGGTTCAATTTGAAGAGATAACGCTATATAAGCCGGGTCCTGTCATTTCCGAAGAAACTGCGATCATTCATCTAGGCCTTGGATCGCTCCAAGGCTCAAGCGACCTACCCGTTCTCAGCGTGGGCCACGCCTAATGAGAACCTATTTGGTCTTGCTCCGAGTGGGGTTTACCGTGCCACGAACTATTACTAGTCGCGCGGTGCGCTCTTACCGCACCCTTTCACCCTTACCTGTTCTTCCGAAGAAGTCATCGGCGGTATACTCTCTGCTGCACTGGCCGTTAGCTCGCACTACCCAGACGTTATCTGGCACCCTGCCCTATGGAGCCCGGACTTTCCTCCCCCAATTTAACCACCTAATCTCAACAGAGCCAACCCTAAGGTTTTCTCCTCCACTAGACACAAAACTGGCGACGATCACATGGCTATCTCCGCGCGCAAGGATACGCTTACTAGCCATGGCGTCAAGTGCCTAATGACAGCCATTTTAGCAACTCGCAGATCAGTGGTATAAATCAGCTATCTTTACTCTCAAGTGCCAGCTGGTAAAGCTGATTCTTTTTAAAGCCTGTATACCTTGCAGCCAATGCCGCCGCTGTTTTTAAGGGCAGCTCTTCAGATAGCAACAAAACTAAATCCAGTGCCTCTTGTGATACATCCATTTTTTTCTTAGAAGGCGCGCCACGAATCATCATGACAAATTCACCCCGCAGCTGATTACTGTCAGCCTCCATCATGGCTTGAATCTCACTAATCGTACCACGTAAAAATGTCTCAAAGGTTTTGGTAAGCTCTCGCCCTAACACCACTTCTTTATCACTACCACATACCGCCTCTAGATCTTTCAAGCTATCCAAGATTCGATGGGGCGACTCATACACTACTACCGTACGTTCTTCATTCTTAATGCTATTAAAAAATTGCTGGCGTGCCCCTGATTTAGGCGGAGTAAACCCATCAAAAATAAATCGATCGGTCGGTAAGGCAGCTGCACACAAGGCGGTAATAATGGCGCAAGGGCCAGGAACAGGCACGATGTTAAAACCTGCTTTCGCCACCTCTTGAGTCACATGAAAGCCAGGATCCGCTATCAGCGGTGTACCGGCATCACTGACCAACGCGACATTCAAGCCAGCATTCAGTTTTTCCAAAATGGACGTGGCCGCATATGCTTCATTGTGATCATGAGCCGCCATCATTGGCTTATTAATACCCAGATGATTCAGTAGCCGTTTGGTGTGACGCGTGTCTTCTGCGGCGATAATGTCGACTAGCTCAAGCACTTGGTGTGCGCGAGTAGTGATATCAGCTAAATTTCCTATGGGAGTTGCCACCACATAGAGCTGATTGTCTGGCATAATACTTAGCCTTCATTCAATGTTAAAAATAAGTGAACTATGTTGATTTTTCGCGTCGTTGCTTTGTTCGTATTTACACTAATACTCGCTGCCTGCTCTAGCCAACCAAGCAAAGTGGAAACAAGCCAATCCACCCCTTCTGGCGACGACAGCGCATTATCCGCCATTGAAGCACTAATCGCCAATTATAGATGGGTAGACGCAGAAGAAAGCCTACAGGACACTGAGTTCTTCACGCTTTCTAAACTAGAACAAATTCAGTACCAGTGGTTAAAAGCAAAATTGTCTATCGCCCTAGGCCGAGGAGACCAAGCACTTAATGCATTAAATGCCGTCACCCCAGGGGATTTTTTACAACTACACAACATCACCCCCCACGAACCCGGATTCTTAAGAGCCACAGCGTTACACCTAAAAGGCCAGTACATTGCCAGTGCACGCGAGCGCATGTTTTTATCTGGCACGCTGGAAGACGAAGATGAATATTTAAAAAATCACGAAGCCACCTGGTCAAGTTTAATGCAGGCAAGCGACGTAAAAATAGAGGCGCTTGCTCAGAAAAGCAGTACCGCTATCTTTAAGGGCTGGCTAGACCTTGCTTTAATTATCAAGCGCACCCAAATTGATTTAGATCGACAATTAAGCGCCCTAAGAAAATGGCAAATCCGTTACAGCAACCATCCAGCCGCCAAGCAACTACCAGGCGGGTTAGAAGAGCTTGAAGATTACGTCGATAACAAAGCTAAATTTGTGGCACTCATGCTGCCTTTAAGCGGTAAATTCGCCAGCACAGGGAAAGCCTTAAGAGATGGCTTTTTCGCAGCCTATTATCAAGCCAAAAAAGCAGGCGCTGATGTTCCTGAAGTTAAAATTTACGATACCGCCAAAAGTCGAGATTTCTGGAGCCTTTACCAGAAAGCCATTTTAGATGGCAACGAACTGGTCATCGGTCCATTGGAAAAACCCGCCGTTGAACGCCTTCAGCAAGAGGAGCGCCTACCCGTTCCCACACTTGCTTTAAACTATGGCGTCAGGGATGCTCGCGAAAACCCTGAACAACTCTTTCAATTTGGGCTTGCCGTTGAAGATGAAGCGGAAATCATGGCCCGCTATGCCAGACAACAAGGATACAAGCGAGCCGTTGCCCTGATGCCAAAAGGCCCATGGGGAGAACGCGTATTCAATCGGTTTAGCCAAACCTGGCAAGCACAAGGAGGCGAATTGATTGAAGCACAATTCTTTGATGGCAAGGGTGATTACAACAAAGTCATCAGTCACTTATTCGCCGTAAACGATAGTGAACGGCGCGCACGCAAATTGCGCAAGCAACTGGGCACGCCTTTAGAGTTTCAAGCCAGGCGCCGAGAAGATGTAGACTTCATTTTTGTGGCCGCACTACCAAAACAAGCACGCCAAATTAAGCCTACCCTGGCCTTCAACTTCGCAAAGAACATTCCCATGCTTGCCACCTCCCAAATTTACAAAGGAGTAAAATCTCGCACTAAAGACCGCGATCTTGAAGATGTTGTGTTTTGCGATATTCCTTGGATTTTAAATAAAGACCCACTGCGAAAAGATATCCACACCCTATGGCCTAAAAGCCATTCAAGCCTAGACCGATTATTTGCACTGGGCATTGATGCCTTTCAAGTGTATCCACGTCTTGGGCAAATTAAGGTTTTGAATTACAGCAGCATTCAAGGTAAAACAGGCCAGCTTGCGCTAGACGAACACGGGCAAATTATTCGCAGCCTGCCCTTTGCTGTATTTAAAAAAGGCGTCGCCACCAAGACCCAAGAGGCCTATTCAATGAATAGTGCTCCACAGGAACACACCACACCCGACATTTAATCCAACACGAGCAATAAGGACATTGCATGTGGAACCCGTTTAAAAGCCCCTCAAAAAGAGACACCGGCAATTACTTCGAAAAACAAGCCTGTCGTTATCTAAAACAACAAGGACTTGTTTTCGAAGACAAAAACATCAATTTTTCCGTTGGTGAAATTGACCTTTTAATGCGCGACAAAGAGCAACTAGTGTTTGTCGAGGTTCGATTTCGGCACTCTAACCAATTTGGTGGCTCAGTGGCCAGCGTAGATAAAATCAAACAAAGCAAACTCATTAAAGCTGCACAATTGTACCTGCAACAAAATTATAAAAACCAACAGCCT
The DNA here is from genome assembly GCA_913058575.1 of uncultured Bermanella sp. GTDB lineage: Bacteria > Pseudomonadota > Gammaproteobacteria > Pseudomonadales > Oceanobacteraceae > Bermanella. The sequence goes on along the minus strand of CAJXRF010000003.1, from coordinate 22,512 downwards.
AGCTGCCGATTTGATGTGATTGCCTTCCAAGGTAGTAAAGATAAATTTAAAACCCAGTGGATTAAAAATGCATTTTATTAATGACGCACACTCTTGCGGCTCACTACTGGCCTTTAATGTCCTAGCTCGGTATGCTTAGGCCAGAGAAATTAGAGACCTCGATATGCAATTTCAAGAGCGCATTAGCCAACATTTTCAAGACAGCATAGAAACCAAGCAAATGGCCATGGAAATGCTTGCCCCTTCTATAGAAGTAGCCAGTGAATGCATGGTTAATTCATTACTTAGCGGCGGCAAAATATTAAGCTGTGGCAATGGCGGCAGCGCTGGCGACGCGCAACATTTTTCATCTGAATTACTCAATCGATTTGAGCGAGAGCGCCCAAGCTTACCCGCTATTGCTTTAACCACAGACAGCTCCACCATTACATCTATTGCCAATGACTATCACTACAACGAAATCTTTTCCAAACAGATACGCGCCCTTGGAAACAATGGAGACGTGCTACTGGCCATCTCAACCAGTGGTAACAGTGCCAATGTAATTCAAGCCATTCAAGCGGCTCACGATAGGGAAATGCACGTAGTGGTGTTATCAGGTAAGGATGGCGGTGACATTGCCTCCATACTGCAGCCAGAAGACATTGAGATTCGCGTCCCCTCAGATGTCACTGCACGTATTCAAGAGGTTCATTTACTGGCCATTCACTGCTTGTGTGATCTTATCGATCTACAGCTATTTGGCCCTCTCGACTAAATAAAAAGAGCCCAGCCCAAGCTGACTTCCAAGCTAGCTTAAGACAACCCCGATTTCTGGGCATAAAAAAACAGAGCTAATGCTCTGTTTTTTTATGGGTAAATGAAAATGCTACCCTGCTGACAACTTACTTAACAACAGATAAAGACGGGCGACCCACTGGGCGCTCTTCTTTTTTCGGTGGCGGCGTATCGTCGGGATCCGGCGCACCAGCTTCATTTCCAAATACCATGCCTTCACCGTTTTCTTTGGCATAGATAGCCAAAACAGCCACGATAGGCACGTATATATTTTGCGTCACACCAGAAAAACGCGCGCTAAAACTCAATCCTTGATTATCAATCAAAAGATCTCGTACTGCACTGGCGTTAATGTTTAGCACGATCTGCCCATCATTAACGTGTTCCATGGGAACTTGTACACCGTATATATTGGCATCCACCAACACATACGGAGTGAATTCATTATCTTGAATCCACTCGTACAAAGCTCGCATTAAATAAGGGCGACTGGGGCTCATTCGCGCATTTCCTGTTCAGCTTCTGACAAGCTGGCTTGGAAAGATTCACGTTCGAACAAACGCTCCATGTATTCATGAAGGTCTTTGGTTTGCTTCTCAGGCAAATCAATTCCCATCATTGGCAAACGCCACAATAAAGGTGCTGTGCAGCAATCCACAATACTGTAATCATCGCTCATGAAATAAGGCTTCTCACCAAAAATAGGCGATGTGCTAATTAAGCTTTCACGCAATTCTTTACGTGCAGCTGTCACAGCTTCCTCATTTTCATTCGCTAAAATAATATCAGCCAATGTGCACCAGTCACGCTGAATACGGTAAAGCCATAAACGGCTTTCAGCACGAGCAACTGGATAAACTGGCAACAATGGTGGATGCGGGAAACGCTCATCCAAATACTCCATCATGATACCGGTTTCATACAAAACTAATTCACGGTCAACCAAAGTAGGTACTTGGTTGTACGGATTTAAAGAGCGCAAATCTTCAGGTATGTTTTCAGGGTCCACATCGTGAACCTCAACAGCAACACCTTTTTCGGCTAAGACAATACGTACGCGGTGGCAATATAAATCATCGCCATCGGAGTAAAAGGTCATGGAAGAGCGCTTAGCGACAACAGCCATAAAGGTTTTCCTCACCTTAAAAACTAAAAAATCGGTGGCTGATTATATACCAACCACCGAGTCTTGGGGGATTTTTATTCCTAATTACGCAGTACTAATGGGCAGGGAACCCCCTATCCATTAGTAAAAATGCTAATTAGTGAATACCACGCCAGAATTCACGATTTAAGTAGTAAACCGGAATAAACAGAATGGCTAAGAACAACAATACCCAGAAACCAATACTACGACGCTCAAGCGCCATAGGCTCAGCCATGTATACTAAAAAGTTTGTTAAATCCGCTACTGCCTTATCAAAGCCCTTAGCATCTAACTGACCTTCCTCTTCAAGATACAAGACCTCAATAGGTTGCTCTTCATGATCTAATTTGGCACAAGAATCTTCTTCTAGCTCACGACCAGTCAAAGGATCAAATCCAGTTACCACAGAGGCACAACCTTTAACCTGCTTACCCTGTAGCTCTTCAAGAACATGAGGCATACCCACATCTTTAAAGACAGCATTGTTTACGCCGTATGGACGAGTATCATCGGCATAGAAGCTGCGCAAGTAGGTGTAAATCCAGTCCGCACCACGAACACGAGCCACCAATGTCAAATCAGGAGGAGCAGCACCAAACCACTTCTTGGAATCTTCAGGGCGCATGGCAATCTTCATCAACATACCAATGTTCTCACCACTGAAAATCAAGTTTTCAGACATAACATCTTCAGGAATACCCAGGTCACGAGCCACTCGATTGTAACGAGCAAACTTCGTGCTGTGACAACCCATGCAGTAGTTAGCAAAATACTTTGCGCCACGCTGCAATGAAGCGTTATCTTCTAAATCAACCTTCATCTCATCAAGATGAACACCGCCTCCAGCTGCCAGCGTAAGCGTTGGCAAAAGAGCAAATACTAAAGCGATTAATGTTTTCATTAGCCTGTCACCCTCTCTGGAACGGGTTTAGTTTTTTCTTTGGCTGAGATAATTGGCAATGTTAGGAACCATGCAAAATACACAATAGTACCAATCAAGCCCAATTGCGCGTATACACCGGTTGCCGGTTGAGTCCCCAACCAAGTTAGCAAGATAAAGAACAAGCCAAACAACACTAGGTTAATACGAGAAATCCAACCCTTATAACGCCATGACTTAACTGGGCTACGATCCAACCAAGGCAGAACAAATAAAATCGCAATGGCAGCCGCCATCAAGATAACACCCAAGAGTTTATCGGGAACCACACGCAATATGGTGTAGAAAGCACCGAAATACCATACAGGCGCAATGTGCGCTGGGGTTTTCAATCCATTGGCTTCTTCAAAGTTAGCATGCTCAAGGAAATAACCGTTTCCTTCAGGCCAGAAGAAAATAACAAAACAGAATACAAACAAGAACACCACAATACCCACAAGGTCATGAACTGTGTAATAAGGGTGGAAAGGCACACCGTCCAAAGGACGACCTTCTTCATCTTTGTACTTTTTAATATCAACGCCATCAGGGTTGTTAGAACCCACTTCGTGTAATGCAACAATGTGCAAGAACACTAACGCCACAATCACCAGTGGCAAAGCAATAACGTGCAATGCAAAGAATCGGTTTAAGGTAATGCCAGAAATTAGGAAGTCACCTTTAATCCAGGTCACAAGATCATCACCCACTACCGGAATTGCACCAAATAGAGAGATAATTACCTGAGCACCCCAATAAGACATTTGACCCCAAGGCAATACATAACCCATGAAAGCTTCAGCCATCAGCGCCACGTAAATGAACATACCAAAGATCCAGATAAGCTCACGAGGCTTCTGATAAGAGCCATACATTAAGCCACGGAACATATGCATATAAATAACAACAAAGAAGAACGAGGCGCCCGTTGAGTGCATGTAGCGAATCAGCCAACCAAACTCTACATCACGCATGATGTATTCAACTGAAGCAAATGCCTCTTCAGCAGAAGGTGTAAAAGACATGGTCAACCAAACACCCGTTAGGATTTGGTTAGCCAACATCAAGAAAGCAAATACACCAAAGAAGTACCAAAAGTTAAAGTTCTTTGGAGCATAGTACTTAGACATATGCTTTTCGAATGTAGCTGTTAGCGGAATACGGTGATCCACCCAGCCCATGAAATCAGACATTTTACTCATTATGAATTCTCCTCATCCACACCAATAATCAAGGTGTTCTCATCCAAATAAGAATGAGGCGGAATTTTCAGGTTCTTACCTGCAGGCGAACCCTTAAATACACGTCCAGATAAATCAAAACGAGAACCGTGACAAGGACAGAAAAAGCCACCCTTCCAATCTTCTTGAAAAGACTCTGGCTTCACCTCTGCATAAAGTTTTGGCGCACAACCAAGGTGAGTACAAACACCTTCGATAACCACCAAATCTTCTTTACGAGAACGGTAAACATTATTTGCGTATTCAGGCTGCTGATCTGTCACTGTATTTTGAGGATCTTTTAGGTCAGCTGCTAAACCTTCCAAGAAACCAATGGTCTCATCTGTACGACGAACCACATACACTGGCTTACCACGCCATTCCACAACGATCATGGAGCCTGGCTCTACTTTACTTATATCTGCTTTGGCAGGTGCGCCTGCAGCTTTAGCCTTTTCACTTGGATTCCAAGATTTAACAAAAGGTATAGCTACACCAACAGCACCTACACCACCACCCACCGCGGTTGTTGCGATGAGGAAGCGGCGTCGGCCATTATTTACGCCATCATTATTCATTCAGGCATTCTCCCATCCACTTTTTAAAATTCTGTAAAACTTAACCACTTTGTATAACACGCACCATCGAAATAACAAGGACTGATGCACAAAGGGCTTTTTTTGACCAATATCCCTGCAAAACAGTAAAATCGGAGACCCATCAAAAATTGCGGCCCAAATAATAATGAAATGTGGGGACACTGACAAGGAGCCAGATCAATTAACCCTACCCCAATAGAGGTATAAGCACTTGTTTCAACTAATATTTACTGTCACGCCTTCAAACTTCAAACAAAAAGCGAAACATCAAAAACTTAAGCTACGCATAATTCTTAGTTGTAAAAAAAAACGCCCAGATGCGAAGCACCTGAGCGTTTTTGCGAAACAGCAATAAATTGCGATTAACGCTTTGAGAACTGAGGCTTCTTACGTGCTTTACGTAGACCAACCTTCTTACGTTCAACTTCACGGCTATCACGAGTTACATAACCCGCAGCACGTAGAGAAGGACGTAAAGTCTCATCATATTCCATCAATGCACGAGTGATACCGTGACGGATAGCACCGGCTTGACCAGAAGCACCACCACCTTTAACAGTGATGTATAGGTCGAATTTCTCAAGGTTTTCAGTCAACGTTAGAGGCTGACGAACGACCATACGAGAAGTTTCGCGACCAAAGTACTCTTCAATAGAGCGCTTATTGATAACGATTTGACCAGTGCCTGGACGCATGAAAACACGCGCTGTAGAAGATTTACGACGACCAGTACCGTAGTTTTGAGCTGTAGCCATGATAATACCCTTAAACCTTTAGTTCTTTTGGTTGTTGTGCAGCGTGTGGATGCTCAGTACCAGCATACACTTTCAATTTAGTGAACATTGCACGACCAAGAGGGTTCTTAGGAAGCATGCCTTTAACAGCTAGTTCAACTACACGACCAGGTTTACGATCTTGCAGATCGCTAAAGTTGATTTCACGGATACCACCTGGGTAACCTGTGTGACGGTAGTACATCTTGTCCTGTGCTTTCGCACCGGTTACCGCAACTTTATCCGCATTGATTACGATGATGTTATCACCAGTATCAACGTGAGGAGTGTATTCTGGCTTGTGCTTGCCGCGTAGACGAAGAGCGATAGCGCTAGCTAGACGACCAAGGGTTTGGCCTTCTGCATCAACGATCAACCATTCGCGTTTTACTGTTTCGGGTTTAGCTGTATATGTTTTCATATTCTTTTTCCGCCTAATCAGGTAACTACCAACTTCATGTCTAAATCGGTTGGTAACCGTTTTAGGGCTTCGTCGGGGGAAACGAGGCGCGGATTATACGAGATCATAAAGTGAATTTCACCCCCTTTTTTGTTTTTTTACAATAAATTCAACCACCTTCAAGCCACCAGCGCGCTCACACCAAACGCCGGAATTCAATATCGCTCACCCTCTTTAAAATGGGTCAGTCCGTAGGTAAGCGCCAGCAAGGTCACAACCGCATTCAACAAAATAACCGACACTAGATGGCTTTGCTCTGTGGGATTTTGGTCGTACCCCAAAGCCCCGCCAATATAATAAGCTAAGCCAGAACTAAAAAAGGCCACTAATAACATGCTAATTAGGTAATAGCCCCGCCCATCATCTAATTTTAAGGTTGAAGAAAGCACTAACCCACCAAAGTAGCGATACAAGCCAAAACACAAACCCACTGTAAATATCAGCGTCGCAAAGAAATACAAAATCATAACCTCACCTAAAGCCTTAGGATTATTGAAATAAGCCTAATACAGATACTCAGATGCTCAAGGTTTGAAAGATCAGCCGATCAAAGAAATTTGAATTTAGGGAGGCGAGTCACATAGCGTAAAAATGCATTTTAAAGCAGGCCTCCCCCTTACAATCCACATAAAGGGGAGGCATGGGTATTTTCTAAGAGCTAGTGCTCACGCGTAGACAAGAATTTCACTTCGGGGTGTCGATCTTGCGATAACGTTAAGTTCACCATGGTCGGTGCCACGTAAGTTAAATTACCGCTACCATCTAAAGCCAAGTTGTCATGGGCTTTTTTCTCAAAAGCACTTAATACCTGTTTATCGTCACACTCAATCCAGCGAGCAGTGGCGACACTGATAGGCTCATATATGGCAGCTACCTTATATTCATCCTTAAGGCGCTGCGCCACCACATCAAACTGCAAAGGCCCAACCGCTCCTACTATTAGATCGTTATTTCTTAATGGGCGAAATACCTGAACCGCCCCTTCTTCTGACAGCTGAATAATGCCTTTAAGCAGCTGCTTCTGTTTAAGCGGGTCTTTTAATCGAATGCGTTTAAACAATTCAGGAGCAAAGTTTGGAATACCAGTAAATTTAAGGTCTTCCCCTTGAGTAAAGGCATCGCCTATTTGTATGGAGCCGTGGTTGTGTAAACCAATGATATCTCCAGGAAAAGCCTCCTCTACCGCTTCACGATCGCCAGCCATAAAGGTCAGGGCATCGTTAAAACGTACTTCTTTTCCAATACGCACATGACGCGCTTTCATACCCTTTGAGTACTTGCCCGACACGATGCGCATAAAGGCAATACGGTCACGATGCTGAGGGTCCATATTGGCTTGAATTTTAAAGACAAAGCCACTGAACTTCTCTTCAGTGGGGTCAACCACCCTTAATTCTGTTTGACGAGCAATGGGCTTAGGGGCCCATTTAGTCAACCCATCCAAAACATGATCCACACCAAAGTTACCCAAGGCAGTACCAAAATACACAGGGGTTAACTCACCTGCGATAAACATATCCAAATCAAATTCATGACTCGCGCCACGTACCAATTCAATTTCATCACGAAGATCTTGCGTGTAATTACCCAACGCTTCTTCGGCTTCTGGAGTGTGTAAGCCCTTGATGACACGACGCTCTTGAATCTGATGCCCTTGACCGGTGGCGTATAAAATCACTTCATCTTCATAAAGGTTATACACACCCTTAAATTCCTTACCCATACCAATGGGCCAAGTAATAGGCGCACACGCAATATTCAGTACATCTTCCACTTCGTCCATTAGATCAATGGGATCACGGGTATCTCGATCCAGCTTGTTCATGAAGGTAACAATAGGGGTATCACGTAATCGCGTTACTTCCATCAGCTTAATAGTGCGTTGCTCAACACCCTTGGCGGCATCGATCACCATTAAGCAAGAATCCACTGCAGTTAACGTACGATACGTATCCTCAGAGAAATCCTCGTGCCCAGGGGTATCCAGTAGATTTACTAAGCAATCACCAAATGGGAACTGCATTACAGAGGTGGTCACCGAGATACCACGGTCTTTTTCCATCTGCATCCAGTCTGATTTCGCAAACTGACCTGACTTTTTGCCCTTTACTGTACCGGCTTGTTGAATGGCGTTGCCAAACAACAACACTTTTTCAGTAATGGTGGTTTTACCCGCATCAGGGTGCGAGATGATAGCAAAAGTTCTTCTGCGGTTAACTTCAAGGGCTAGAGGGGTATTAGTCATAATGCCTTATCTAATTTGTACACAATTTTGTACACAATTATTAATACTGTTGGTTATATATAGTAGAGGGACAGTATAACAGTGTTTCTAAGGTAAAAAGAAAGCGACTAAAGAGCAGCTCTCATCTCCCACTCTTCTATATCCTCAATAGCCCATAAATTACTACTGCCATTCACACTGTACCTAGGCCTAGGCAGTGGATTTCGCTCTCTGCACATCCTGCGGCTAATTGTCCGGCTTGAACACCTATATCTTTCACACAGATCTTTCGTTGACCAATACCCTTTAGACATAACCATCTCCCTTTGCTAGGAATGAAATTAAAGCAATAACTGGAAGCGAGCGCTTTACTCCTGTCTCGCCCTTGCTCACATCAATTGAAAGTAAAACTCCCTTTAGCTGACTTATAAGCCAACAATTGCCCCGCTTAACCAAGTCGCAAGATAAGTAATCTTTAGCCTCACTATCAACCCACGCCCATAGGCTTGCTGGTAATAAGCGCAAGTGGTGGTCTTGCCCCAGCCGTGATGCGTCATTAATAAAGTCTTAGATGCGCCAGTAACGGTATCGTCATTGGTGGGCTGCGGTACAAACAGTGGGACGCTCATAAAGTTATCTCGCTATTTTTTTGATTTTAAAGAGGCCGCGCTTACGGGTTACAGCAGTGGAAAACTTTTCTCGCATTACATCGGGCATAGCTTCATAGACTTTTTTATCTACCGACAGGCGTTCTTTTATTTTGCCTGCCATGTCGACATCAAGTTGTAGGTTGCCCAGCTCTTCTTGATTCCAATCCAAACGGGAACCGATATAAACCTCATAAGTAAAGTTTGGGAAAGTAAAACTCACGGTTTGATCTAGCATGGCAGTGGGAAAAGCAATGGATTCAATTTTCTTTTCTATTCGAGAAACGGATTCTTTGAAGGTATCAACGCTAGCCAGTAACGCTTCACGCTCTCTTAAAAGGGCTTCTATTTCGTCAGACATTTTCCGTTTGTCCTTTTTTTATTTTGGGGTAATTCACTTTTGACTGTTCACAATATAGTGCGAGTGATAGTGTAACTCAATAGCAAAAGTAACATAATAGTAAATAAACTTAGCAGGCAGATTTTCATGGCAGATAATGACGCAATCAAAATACTTTCAGAATATGTACGCTTAGGCTTTGCAATAATTCCCATTAAGTCAGGTGAAAAAAAGGCATTAGTTAAGTGGGAATGTTACCAAGAAAAACCAGCAACACTTGAGCAAGTCCTTGAATGGTATGAACTTTTCCCTAACTGTAATTGGGCGGTCATCACTGGCAATGTGTCCGATGTTATTGTGGTAGATTGCGACAATCCAACCGCTTTACAAGTCGCAGAAGAATACGAAATTACCAGCGGCGCATCTGTCAAAACCCCACACGGTTATCACTATTATTTTTTACACCCACACGATAACAAATTGCGCAAAACCATTAGCGGGCATGTATCAAAAGGCACATACTGGCCACAAGTTAAGGGTTTAGATTTACGTTATGAAGGTGGTTATGCATTAATTCCACCGAGCAAAGGTTATGAATGGGAAATTGAATTAGAAGATTTATCAGACGAATTAATTAAATACCCAGACTGGGCAGGGGCCACTTATGAAGATGAAGTTCAGCCAGAATTAATACAACAAAAAAACCCAGCAACGGTCATCAATAAATTTTCAGATTTAGATTTAACCAATACCGCCATAGAAGGCGCAGGAAAAAACAGTAACGAAACAGAAAAGAAGTTTAAGGAAATTGCCGAACAATACCCAGACGGAAAAATAGCGCGGGGCGGCTCAGGCATACATGATGCTACTTATCACTTTCTGGCTGAAGAGTTATTACTGGTGGGCATTGGGCCAGAATTAGAAGCAGCAGGTCACAGGTTCATGGAAACGTATTTTTCTGAACCCCTTAAAGATGGTCGCTTTGAAACCAGTTTAAAAACAGTACGCGACAAAGAACGCACCAATCACCCCGAACGCTTTGATGCCAATAACAATTATACCTACCACCTAAAGACAAAAGGGGTAACACCAATACCACCGATTCAAGCCACGCCTATTCAAGCCAAACCTAAACGCAATATATTAAGGTCAGACGATGCCGCTGAATTTGCAGAAGGTAAAGACATAGCGTGTTGGCAATCACCTTGGCTACCCAAAGCTTCAATCATTCAAGTACACGGCTATTCTGGTCACGGTAAATCCTTATTCCTGCAACATGCCCTTCACCATGCAGCTACAGGTCTACATTTTGGGCCATTTAACCATGAAGACAAACCGAATGTTCTGTACTTAGATTTTGAGAATGGCCGCACCACTTGGGGTCGGCGCGTTGAGCAAATGAAGAGTTCGTTTGGCAATCCAAAAGATAATCTAGGCTACTGGACACCTTGGCTTAACGATGAATACATTAATTTACGCGAGCCAGAAGGCGTAAACAAACTGTTAGAGTTCCTAAATGAATATAACCCTGACGTACTAGTAATAGACACTGTTCGCTCTGCTTTCGCTGGCATAAAAGAAAACAGCTCTGAAGAATGGTCAAGCCTTAACCAACTGGCCATTAATATTCGCAACGCTGGCTGTACTGTCATACTGGTTCACCACTCCAACAAGCCAGATAAAGATGGTGCTATGGGTCGAGAGGCAGGATCAACCAATCAGCTCACTGCATTGGAAACCCAAATAAAAGTGACTCAAGTAATGGAAGACGCTGACGCAGCTAAAGCTAAGGCTGCGATATTTGCAGGCGACCTATCCACCAACCCCTTCCATTATATGCGACAACAAATGCCTATAGATTCCGTACTGCAAATGGTCATGGAAGTTGCATTCGGCAAATGCCGTGAATGGACAGACCTACATGATTTAAAACAATACGTGGGCATAGCGGTTAGGCCAGATGGGCGTTCATATATTTGTCATAGTGATGGGCCAAAAGAAAGATTGAAAAAGCTAATCGACAAACGTACCCCAAGGGATTTAATACTGGGGAAAATGGGCCGACCACTGCAAACATTAGAGCAATGGGCTAAAGAAATGAAACTAGGTTTACCTAAAAACTAAAACCAATTAGCCATGCAAGTCATGGCTTTTTTGTGTCTAAAACAAGGAGGTTACAACAGGCGCAATGATGGGCTTTGATGTTTAAAACTACTTGAGTCGCGAAGCCGAAGGCGAGAGCGACGTTCCCCGTACTAGCCGGATCATAAGTTTTCTCTCGTAAATCATCGTACAACTTGAACTGCTTAAAACGCTTTTGAGGGTAGCTGTTTTTTTTTGACCTGTAAATACTCTTACCACTAAACTGTCACTTTCTGGCTAAAAATAAATTAAGTTACAAATAAGTTTGTCCCAGAATTTATTTCATGGTTAGATTATAACCAGCGAATAATGAAAGGTTCTGACCATGCCAGCCATTAGACAACTCTCAAACAGTGAAGAGCACTGGATACGAAACGCCTTCCCTGAAATTACCCCACACGATGTTGCTAAATACCTTTCAGTCCATGTCCATACCGCCATAAGAATTTTAGTCCGATTAGGTTTAATTACTGCACCTTCACAAAAATATCAGCAAGGCCGCTCTACTCTGGCTGGAAATACTCAGCGTTCCTGCATTGTGTGTAAAACCCCTAAAACAATGAATAAAAATCAATTTATCTGCTCAAGATGCCGATGCAAACAACGTGAAAGAGGCTTGTTATAAAATGGGTAACCCACAAAAAACCAAAGGCGATAATTATGAAAGGGAGCTGGCGGCATACCTTAATCAAAAAGCTTATCAAGGTTCTGATCAATGTGGCCGCGCACCTCTTAGCGGTGGTGGTTTTGTTGGCCTTACTGGTGGCGCTGACTTGGTGGGCACTACAGGATTATTCGTTGAGGCTAAGCGGGTCGAAAAATTAAATTTCATGGAAGCCCTACGGCAAGCCGAGCGCAACGCTATTACAACTCGTGCCCCTGAGTGCCCAATAGTTATCAATCGCCGCAACCGCATGACTACTGGCGAGTCCCTAGTCCTTTTACGCCTAGATAGATTCCTAGAATTCTATAACGCTTGGCTGCTCAAAGAAGGTTACACACGAATTGAGCCAATAGCAGAAGCCCCCATGGTAGGGTTTAATCCTTCAAGGACAGGTCAATGAGCAAGCAGATTAAAAACTTAGTGGCCTTCACACTTACTGGCTTTCCCCTAAAGCAACAGCGAGATTCCTTATTAGAATTATTACAAGGCATGGCATTCTCAAATAGCGAAATTGTGAGAATGTCTTTTAATCTGGCTGGGAAATCACCGCAAGAAATTCAATCACTCTTAACTGAAGAGGCAAAGAAGAAAAATCAAACCCTCAAACAAGCAAGCGAATACCTCACGTAAGCTTGCCAATCAGTTCTTTCATTTTTCTATTCTGCGCATACCTTGGCACGTTCCGATTAGTCCTTTGGGTTAACGCTGCGGCTACTTCCCTATCACTGGCTTGGGCATCATGCGAGAAGTGGGTAGCGAAGGTAGAGCGGTTGTCATGGATACGGTAATCAGGAATGCCTAACTTCTTACAGATCACCCGATGCTGGTAGCGGTAATTGTCGTATTCAATTTCAGGAAACAATAACGCCTCTTGGCCTACGGCCACGGCTCGCTTGGTTAAAATTTGTTCAACCACTGGCGACATGTACAAATATTCTTCACGGTAAATTTTCTGCGGCCCTTTCTGTGTATAGGTTTTTAATTGATCACCCATAATATCCATGCCTCTTAATCTGGCTGCTTGGCCAAACCTCAAACCCTGAAAGACCAATATAATAGTAAATTCCCTAGCTTCCCCTTCCCAATGATTAATAAACTGGTCACGCAGCTCTTTGGATAGATACAAATTCCTCGTATCGTCTATGTGCTTCACAGAGGCTTTAAACGATCCACACCAACCTTTGTCCCTTGCATAATTGATAATGGCCCCTATACGGCTATTCACGTCCCTCTCAACAGTATTGTGCTTACTATTGGCGTGTCGGGTTTGAATATAGTTAGAAAGGTCTGTACGAACGCTCTTGACGGCTTTGTCTGCTAGGTGGCGCAAGACTATCTGGATTTGACGGTATTCTTTGTCTGACATTTGCGGCTGATCTTTAACATACAAATCAACTAATGCCCCAAACTTCTCCGATTCCATGCAATTAGGTTGTGCATTTTTAATCAGTTCAAGTTCGTGATGCAGCAGCCATTCTCTAGCTGCTTTTTTATCTGGCTTAGTAAAACCAGATGAATGGTTAATTTTCTTTCCGTTGATTGTCCCTACTGCGTACCAAATTCCATTATCCCTTAGTGATAATTTTAAAGTGGCCATGGGGGTTTACCTCTTAGGTCATAGTGACGCCACGGTAATGAGTTTCACAAATATCCTTATGATATGGGTCTTTACTCTTGGCTTGTTTAAATGTGAGTTTGCCGTATTTTTCAGCCCAGCTTTTTATTATTCTGGCTGAAGTCTTATATTCTTCAGCATCAGCAGCGTCAAAAATAGGTTTGTAATTTGTCTTTAAATCTTCCCTACCTTTAATACTTAATCTGCCACATAGATGCCTAAATCGGGTTTTAATAGAAGCTAATGAAGTATCTAATCTATCGGCTATTTCTTGATTAGAAAATCCAGCAAGGATCAATTGAATAACTGCATGTTGAATTGGAGTGCATACCCAAAACAATTTTTCCGCTTGGCTAGTCTCTAAATGCCTAACCATTGGTGAAATATTAGCAGGCACAGAATGGGTTTTCTCAAGCTTTTCTTTGAATTTTTTTAACTCTTTAATTTCATCCGCTTGATCTGAAATTAACTTTCGCAAGTCAGCCAATTCATTAGAAAACCTTAGCATTTGCGCAGTAATTTCAACAGATTTCAATTTACTTCTCCTTGTTCACTTCATATTAAGAGGTGACGATAGCTTAAATGAAGCCCTGTTTTTTTACTGGCTTAAAGCGTTCACCTTCTTTTTAATTTCTTTATCAAGTACTACTGCAATCTTCTTAACCTTTACAAAATCTGTCCCCTTGATATTTTTTTCCGTAATTCTTTTTTAACGCGAACCCAAAACCAAGTTTGCCAAGTTCTATCTGGCAATAAATTAAACCAGTCAGCTCTAATCATTGGCCTTTCCTCGCAATAACATCAAAGAATAGTTTAAAAATTCTACTTTCTAATTCTTTAATATTTTTTACACGCAACACACGGTCTTCTTTAAAATTAACCATGTCATGCCTACCTAATGCTATTGCGTAGACTTCTATACCATCCTGTTCAGCTTGCCTTAACACACTTATTTGATGGGCATTATAGATTTCTCTTATATTTAAGCACTTCTGACCGTTGTAACTAATTGTCCTAGTGTGCGCTGGCTGACTGCCTCCATCGGTTAATATAATAACTACTTTTCTTTTCTCTAATCTCTTACCAATCCGCTCAACTGCCAACTGCAATGCTTCTGTATCTGGCGTAAACCCCATTGGGGATTCTTGCATTCCCGCTATACGCCTGTAATCTAGCGGCTGGTCAAAACTTTTAGCAGTATAAATATTTAATTGTCCAGATCGAACACATTTTTCTTTTAGAGTATAACGAGTTGGCAATTCAGTAAACCCAGTAATCTCCAATGGTAATCCTGCTTGGGCTATTCCTCTGGACAGACTTGTCGTTATTGCTAACAGTTCACGGTGCAAACCATGTATAGAACTTGACCAATCCACCACAAAGCTAACCGCCGTATTAAATCCACGCTCTAATTCTTTCTTATTCTTCCATATCTTATCTTGACGATTGTAAGCGTTAATCAGTTTGCGATGATCAAGCAAGTTAACCACCCTGCCTGCTGCATTCCGTTTTGTTATTTGATCTTTTAACGCTTGAACCAACCCTTCACCCAAACCATAGGAACTAGATAACCAGTCCATCGGTTGATTGTCAGACGACAATAAAGGCTCAATGTCTTCATACGCTATTAATTCCTCGTTACCAAAGTAGGGGAAATCACACACCAGATCATTAACAATTTGCGTTAAATGAATACTGGGAACCCCATTTGTATGTTTTTCACCCAAAACCTCAATAGATTTTTTCTTAACCCCTTTGTTTGCAGGGGGTTTGCATTCAAAACCAGAACCGCGATTCTGGTTATTTTTCCTACTCTTGTCACCACTTTCTTTATTTTTTTTCTCATTCTTAGGTTTAGGCTTGTTTTCAATCGCTTTTCCATCCAGAAAATTCCTAAGCGTAGACACCTGCCAAACATCATTCAAATAATCAGCGACAGCCGTTAGTAGCCCATCAAAACTATCTGGCTGATAAAGTACAGAAAGGTCTAAACCTGAAAACTTATCAGCAAAGTGGGCAAGGCTAGCAGGCAATACCATATCCATGCCGTTATCGTCACGACCCAACCAAGTCAAAACTAATGGCATAAACGCTACCCACTTATCAGGGTCAGCGTGTTTAGCCTGTTCTGCTTGTAGGTCTAACGCCCTATTCACAGTGGCTTGTAGGTTGCGCTTAGTACCAGGAAATTCTCGCATCCCCAGTCGCTCAATCCTTACGTCTTCTGCGCCATTCAGTACACCCATGCTAATTCCATCACCTGAAGCTTGCACATATTCTGCAATCTCTGCCCACCGATCCAAAGGTGTATAGCGAATATGAAATGCTTCATGGTCTGCCAGTCCACGAAGCTCACGCATCTTAGTATTATCCACTTGAGCATTGGCGGGAATGTCAGGCAGATTAATAGCGTCTACGCCACTGCTGCCCTCTAATTCGCCGCCACTAAATACCACTTTAATGTTACCGTTTGAACCGACAACACGACTGTTAGTGGCCAATTCCTCTTTTGCTTTTGCACCAGAAATGAACATAACGCACTCCTTAAAGGCTTGGTTGTGGTTTAGCTAAACGCTTATTAATCAATTCATTCACTCGACTGCCTTCATACTCATTCAATCTGGCTACGAGTGTGGATTGCATGGCTTGCTGAAATGCCTCATTAATATCCACCCCCAATTCATTCAAGTAACCCGCCTTGTCAGCAATGGTACGAATGGCACGATTCGATAATGGCGTTCTAATATCCCCATTAGAAAACAAAGTGTGATAATCCTTCACCACACTATTGGCATCGGCACACTGGGTTTTATTAAACCCTGAGACATTCGATAAGAGGTCTTGGTAGTTATCCATGTAGTCAGCACGAAACCAATTATTGAAACGATCAAGGAATGCTGCGCTTTGCTGTCTTGCACCTACGTGCAAATTTCTTTCATCGGTGGTGCCATTGGTATTGGCAGTGGCAATGATTCGGCATTGAGGGTGACGGTGAACAATGCGACCGCCATCTTCCAAAATAGTTAATTTATTTTCGTTCAATGTGGTCTGCATCACATAGGCTACGTCTTCACGAACGAAGTCGATTTCATCCAGTACCAACAAACAAGGGTGACGCAATGCAAAAGGTAATAACCCTTCGATCAATTCCGATATGGTATTGCCGTTTGGCCCCTCGCTTAATTTGTCACGACCAATCAATTCAGCGCGGCTAATGTCAGCATCAAAACTGATATTGACTACAGGCATATTTAATCTGGCTCCGACATAATTGATTGCTGAGTCTTTACCGCAACCAGTGGGCCCATGTATCCAAGTGTTATAGTCACCACGAATACCCGCCACCACCGCTGCGATTGCTTCAAGGTCAGGAATGTAATCAGGGTCTTCTACAGGCACATAGGGGTTTGGTTCATCCCATTTGTACACTTCCAAAGTGCCCTCACCAAAACCGAGTAAAATATCCATCGGTACTTCCTTGGTTATGTAGTTACCCATCTTGCCATCTTTCATCTGGCTAGCGAGTATAGGCACCGCTTTTTTTGCCTTGCTTAATTCGCGTTTTAACTTATATATTTCCCTTTTCTTAACACTGAAATCATCGATCATTTTTATTAAGCCTTCGTAATTCAGTTCACCCTTAGTCATTTGGTTTAAAAAGGCATCTAGCGCTTTATGGACAACTTCACTTTTCACATTCAGTAAATCATTCATGGTGACCCCTCAAACATTTATTTTATAAAAACTAATGATCAATTACTTTTCAATCAGGCTTATGTCATAAATAAGTACCGACACGCCTTTTCGTTATTCAATATCACGGGAGGCCATCACTGCACCAATCACTTCTGGAAAATCAAGTTCTGGCTTAAGCTTCAATAAGACATTTGATTTACGTTTAAAATGAATTATCAATTCACCTGCATGATTAATCTGCACCCGATCAATAGAATCTGTTAAATCAAGGTGATTAATTACATACATTGATTTGAGTCGACTCACTAACCCATTCACTAAAACCATAAAGACATAATCAGCAAATAATTCTGGATTTAAAAATAAACTGAGTTCAAACGAGGCAGGTAGTCCAGCACAAGGGATGCCTTTATGCTGGACTATCATTATGTGTATATTGTGTTTACGGGCAGCAGCGATGGCGTGCTCTTCACTGACACCAAAGGGCAGCTCTACTATTTGATTATTAATCACCCCTTCAATCATAGCGCGGGGATCAAATAGATTTATTTCATCAAGACTTACTGGCTTACCGTCCC
Organism: uncultured Bermanella sp.; assembly: GCA_913058575.1. Lineage (GTDB taxonomy): Bacteria > Pseudomonadota > Gammaproteobacteria > Pseudomonadales > Oceanobacteraceae > Bermanella. Next base: position 4,711 of record CAJXRF010000003.1, on the reverse strand, counting down.
ACTCCATGTCGCCTATTCGCCAGCCATCCTTGTTTTCAATTCGATAACCATGATCCGCTAGAAGCCCGTTCAATCGCTCCACAGATGTGTCATGAAACGAGCCACCCATTTGCACCCATAACGTCCCGTTTTTGCGCTCAGCAATCACACGTTCATACACGAGCATGGTCACACTCTTTTTAGTGGCAACAACTCTGGTATTCTGGTGTTGATAATTAAATGCCCCATTGAAAGCGTTAACGGCATCTCTCGTTAATTTTGACATTGGTATGAGCCTCCCATCGATTCACTCCAAGCTCTCCTGTTTCACTCACGCGGGCGGATTAGATTAACTTTCGAAAAACCTAGCTTTTTACTCTTCGCATTCCCCCTCAGCTAAACATGCATGAGTACCGTTCCCTGCCTTGGCATTCGCCAAGGGCAGAGTCACTTGCGCCCACAATCTGTGTCATCATCCCCAAATTCAAAATCATCATCCTTCACGTCTTCAACAGTGATAAGGTAGCCAAGGCAATTAACGAAATGAAAGCCCTGCGCAATCACCACGTTTCCTTCAGCTTCTATCTGTGTCCATATCTTGTTAGGGTCTTGAGCCTTAACGAATTCTAACTCTGGCCCGTATGTTTCAAACATGGCCCCATCAAGTGATGCGTTATCGTCTAGGTGGTTTGGTATGACCGTATAGGTATCGAAAAAATCGTTCCAAGGTTTCATGGTGTTACCTCGCTAATACTGGATAAGGCTTCATTGCGATTCTTCTTTTCGATTGCTTCAATGAGCTGTTCAAAAGACACAAAATCACCAGCATCATTTAGAATGCCGTATTCCAAATCACCCACCACACCTAAACACTTTTCTATTTCGCTTGTGACTTCCATTAAGTCATAAAATCCACTGCCTAATTCTTGTGATACTGCGTCAATAGTGGAACCTGTTTCGTACACAGCGCCAACGGCTTTGGCCTCTTCATAACTGTCATAATTTGCAGTTGAATAAATCACGACTTGGTTATATTCACTCATGGTGTCACCTCTCGTAAATCGTATGGTTCAGCGTCTAGGTAATAATCAAACGTGTAGCCGATGGCTTCAACGGCTGTTAAAAATTCTGAGCATAAAATATAATTTTCTCCTTCGTCAATAAATCTAACATTAAACTTTTCAACTATTGCGGCCAGTTCTGGTGGTTGTTTATCTGGATGCTCAAATAAATCTATTGGCGTGTCGTCAAAACCTTCCATGGCTAGCCAACCAATCTTATTAAAAAATTGGTTGTTGTTCATGGTGTCACCTCGTCAGGCTGGATAACTTCATCTGCTTTCCATTGCATTGTTTCAAGGCATTCACAAGCGAAGGTAATGTATACACAGCGCTCATTATCTGGCTCGTTATTCATTAGGTCTTTAGCAACCTGCTTAACCGCAGCGTCAAGGTCTTTGGCCTCCATAAAAAAATGCTCAATTTCACAACCTTCAAGAGCGGCGATTACTATATGGTTTTTCATGGTGTTGCCTCGTTAAAAAGTTTCCTTAAATATTCACAATACATAGGGCCATAAGTTATACGGCCACCATGTATATTTCTGAGCATGTTTGGGTTTATATCCACTGTGGATTCAGCCCACACAATCATTAGGTTTAATTCCAGTTCGTCTAAATCAATTAACTGTTTTTGTATATCCTTCTCAGTTAACAAGCTAAGGTCTAGCGCCCTGTGTGCTTTACAAGCTGCGTTTAATTCATCAAACAAGGGTTTTATGTTATTAATGAATTCGTTAGGTAAATCCATAGTTGTTTCCTCATTGATTTTAGGTGTGCTTTGCGTTGCTGCATGACTGCCTTAATCCAATTAACGTACTCGCATCCTAGCTTGCAAAGCGTTTGGGCAGTGCCACGTTATACCGCATCCTTTCACTGGTACGCATTCCGTTGCTACCCGATTGATTTTAGCTGTTAAGCCATTCATCAAATGTTTTTATGTACTCGCCAGTGCCTTGCATACTGGCCACATAAATTTCATATCTGTCTTGTAGTGTCATAGCGTTTCCTTATTGATTTTAAGTGTGGCTTGACCACTTGCCGTTATCGTTTACTAGACCGCCATTCATTATTTTTTGACCGTGTTTTAATACTGTGTCTGTCGTTGGTGGGTAAGTTGTTTTTAATTCTTGGGGTAGTGATTCATGGTCTAAAGACCACAAACACCAGTCAAAATATAATGGCTTGGCTTGATCTATATTTTCCATATTGTCGCCAAATAGAGTTATATAGCGTTGCCTATTCAATGGTTCGCCATGACTTTGGGCAATCATTCTTAACAGCCAGTTAGTAAGGTTAAAACCTTGCTGGCGGCAAGTAGTTTCTTGATTGCCCTGTAATGCGGATAACCATAAATTATGTGTCAGTGGGCTATTGGGTAATAACATTGTGTTGCCTCGTTTTGTGGTGGGTATATAAACAAAAAAGCCCCGCTACTTTTCAGTAGCGAGGCAAAGCCTATTCCTTGGCAATGACTAAATTGTGTGTGGTACTTTCCTATAGATTGATTTTCAAGGCCGTGACGTGTGCATTACCTTGTAGCGTTTGGGTTAGTGAAAATTGCTGGGTGAGCTTGTATTCAATACTGAACATTGGCGCGGCAATTAATTCTTGACTGGTAGACTTGCTTTCGTTTTCAGTAAGTAACGCTTCACGATAGCCAGTTAAAAGCATTGCCCCCGCTTCTAGTTTTATATTCTGGCTTGGTTGCCATACGTGGCTAACACCTAAACCAAATGATCTATCTTTGCGGTCGCTGGTATAAAACGAATTGCGGTATGTTACGGCGCTAATGGCATAGTTATCTATTTTGGCACGAAAGCCGATTAACTGGTTTTTGTTGGCTAAACCCTCATTCATTTTTACTTTTGAACGTGATTCAGTAGTACGCCAGTATTTACCGTTAGTCTCAGGGTTTACGACTAATTCACGTTCTCCAACCTCCTTGGCTGGTTTTGTGTAATCGTAATAACTATTAGCGCCGCTATGAGTCACGTTTAGTCCTACTATGGCGCTATAGTCTATTGCTTGGCTTGCTTGGCTGATTACTAGGCCAGTTAGTGAAGCGGCCAAAGTTACAATTATTTTAGGTAAGTTACGTTCGTTTAAAATAGCCATGATATTAATTCCTTTAAGTTAAAAAATGCCCGCTTGATTAGCGGGCTTATTTTGTTGTATTGATTATTTTTTACCCATAATGCCGTTTACCATTACAAGATAAGCTGCACGTTCTTCAGGGCTTTTTGTTGTATCTGCTGCCAGTGCTTTCATTTCCTCAAGTGCTTTCATGAAATCAGGTTCAGGTGTGTCTGTTTTAATTTCCTTGAAGTCTTTGGCTGTTACCTTTTTGGCTGGTGCCTTAGTCGCTGGCTGGCCAGCTTCTTTGGCGGCAATCGCTGCTTTAATTAATGGGTACTTGATACCGTCAGGATTCGCCTTAGTTAACCAATTTTGTAATTGCTTAACTGAGCGAGTGGCGTAGTAGGCTTCTAATTCTTCAGGTGTTTTTTCTGGCTTGTCTTCAGTGGTTGTTTCTTTTTTTGCAGCACGTTGTTTTTTGAAGTATTCAGGATCATATTCTGGCATTACTTCTTGTTTGTGCTGAGTTAGTAAATCATCTGTTAAGCCCGATAATTCGTTAAATGCATCATAAGTATATTTGGTGGCAAGCATCCAAACTTCACCAGTAGCAATTGCTTGACCTAATTTCTTTTCGATTCTAGCGCCAAGAAATTTCTTGCCTTCTTCTTTGCTCACCTCGTTTGCTTTAACCATAAGTAGAACGTCTTTGGCAGTACTGCGTTTGTCGATTGAAGTAGTCATGTTTGTTTCCTTATCGTTGTGCCGTTGTTGGCAATGTAATTTCTCCTACTTCGTCACGCGCGCGCGATAGCACATAAAAAATGAAAGACAAATAATAAAAAAACGGGAAACGTCAGGGGGAAAAATAGGGTAATACTGTTTTTTATAGAGGCGGTTTTTTTCTCAAAAATCAGGGTTAAAAAAACATAGTTAACTGTAAGTCTTATAAAAAAGCGAGTTCAGCCCCTAGTACTAGGGACTGGAAAGCCCCGCAATTGCTGGGCTTGTGGAGGTTTGGCGCTATATTTGGGGCGTTTTTTTATGAAAATAAAGTTTTGCGAGAAAAGTTTGCCATCTAAAGGGGGGGTCGTACCCGACCCGCCGTTGCGTTTCGCGTATGACAGTTACTAGTGTCCCTACCACCGCGCAATTTTTGAAAACCAGTCGCAATGTTTTACGAGTTGAGGATCACATTTAGCAAATGGAATATTTTAATCTTGATCAATTTCCAAAAAGATCGCTTTCAATACTGGCTGTAAGCTATGGCTTAATAATTCAATTCCTAGTTGTCCATTTACTTTCAAGTCTGCCAGCACATAACTATTAACACTGTCTTTTTCAAAGTCTTTTGGGTAATTCACTGTGCGCTTATTATCTGGCCCAAGGTGCAGCTCCATTACCCATTCCGCGGCTGTAGCATCGGTGCTTCCATTGGTTATTTTAAAGCCATAACGCTTGATGACGAGCTTAGGGTAAGATTCATTATTTGAATCAATCACTGAGTAGCCATACTCCTCAAGTTGCCGTGATAGCTGTTTTTTTATCTGGCTTTGAATATCTGATTGCTCCATTTCAACAGCTTTGCGAATATCC
>CAJXRF010000002.1 GCA_913058575.1 uncultured Bermanella sp. | reverse complement strand
TAAGTAAATCAATCGTGGCTTGAGTGACGTCCTCGGCACATTTACTGTTTACTTCTTTTGATACCGTAAAGTTGGTGCTTCGTTCAACCACTGTCACCACTGCACCGCTGTGTCCTTTACCAATCATGGTGTCGATTTCCCAGTCGCCGATGCGAGATTTGTCATCCACTATCTGGGGGCGCTCGTCGATGCTCACGCGGTTCTTTATCTGCCCTCTAGTGGATTTACCGTTCCGGCGTTTATCGTACTTTTTACCTTGACGGCGAAGGTGAGTGTAAAGATCTCCACCCGCTTTCTTATCTTCCCAAATGTGTGAATAAATGGTTTCATGGCTAATAAGCAGTTCTTTTTCATTTAAAAACCTGCCCGATATTTGCTCTGGGCTCCACTCTTCACGCAATTTAGACTCTATGAGCTCCACTATGCTGGGTGTCATCTTGAGCGGCTTGATGGTCTCTTGGCGGCGTTGATTTGTTTTCTGTTGCGCTTGATTATGGCGGTAACCCTTTTGGCCTGTATTTCTGGCCAGCTCTCGACTGATGGTAGATTGATTTACCCCAATCGCATCCGCTATTTTTCTTTGGCTAAAGCTTTTCTTTAGCACTTCAATCTGGCATCTTTGCGCGTAAGTCAGCTGTTGGTAGTTGCTTTTCATCTTGTCATCTCTTGCCGGAGAAAAAAGAGTTGAGCTTACCTTCAGCTGACCCTGATTCCTACCTTATTAGATGATGCACTTCGGAGTTGAATCCAAGGTGTAAAGAGATCGCCTTTATTCAAAATTTTAAGTATCAAATAATGGTAGAGAATTTCAGAAAAATCTTGTTGGGAAATATTATGATAAAAATAGTGATCAATATGGTTGTTTTGTTGCTTTTCTGTGGCTCGATTATGGCATCTGAAAATTTAATATCGATTAAGAGCCCCTTTACAGTAAAAGAATCAGCCGATCGTTTTGAAAAAGTTTTAAAGTCAAAAGGCCTCACTGTTTTTGCGAGAATAAATCACAGTAAGAATGCATCCAGTGTTGAGCTTGAACTTATGCCTACCGAAGTGATTATTTTTGGTAACCCTAAAGTAGGTACGCCACTTATGCAATGTTCAAAAATGGTCGCCATAGATCTGCCTCAAAAAGCACTATTCTGGACAGATGAAAAAGGTCAGAGCTGGCTTTCCTACAATAACCCTGAATACTTGAAAGATCGTCACAATATTGTCGGCTGTGACCGGGTTATTGAAAAAATTAGCGGTGTTCTTGATAAGCTAAGTAAAGTGGCTACAGCCAAATAAAAATGCTTAAAAAACACTCTATATGGTGTTTATGACGTAATTGAAGCGCGTCTTACTACTAAATGTTAATAAATAGACGAATAATCTGAGTTATATTTTTCATAGTCATCATTCTGGATGCTTCTGTGGCATACTAGGTTTATCTTGAGTGGTGTAGGGTTGATTATTGAGCACCTTATTAGATGCTTTATAGAGCCTTAGAAAGCTTAAAAGTCACGGCTTATCATCAAAGTGCGATATATAGAGATAATGCTTGCTAATGTATTGCTAGGCTAATATATGAGAAAGCAAGGTCAGTGATCCCTTCAAAATGATAAATGGCCATTTTCTATCATTAATGGCTTTATGAAAGTTTTATGTGTGAAATAGCACTTTAAAATACAAATAGCCTTTCTGGCGTAAATGTGTCTTTTATTGAGTGTAAGGGCCTTTACGAAAAATTCGACTTTATATTCGAACTGGTGGATTCGGGTGTAATTTTTATATTTCACCAACAATCATGAGTAAAGAAAATGAGTAAAGGTATCGTTAAGTGGTTCAATGCAGATAAAGGCTTTGGATTCATTACACCTGAAGATGGCAGCAAAGATTTGTTTGTTCATCATTCAGAAATCCAAGCGGGCGGCGAGTACGCAACATTGAGCGACGGCCAAGCGGTTGAGTTTGAAGTGGGCCAGGGTCAAAAAGGCCCATGTGCAAACAAAGTAGTTGCTGTTTAATCGGCAATAGCTAACAACTTGAGAGGCGGATGGCTTCGCTGGCCGCCTCTTGAGACGTTAAGTGCCTAAATAGCTTTTAATACCTATTTTTTATAAGTTGCCCGCCATTCAGTTAAGCAATCCCTATTGCTTTACCGGCTAAAACTTCTCGATAAATATTAATTGTATGATCCGTGGCGAGCCCTTGTTTTTAATGGCTGAGAGGCTGTGTGTTTTCGGTGTACCTATCAGTGTTTTTTATGTGTTAATGAATACAGATCTTCCTATAAAAGAGGCAATACTTCGTTAATTGCTTCTAGGTCCTTTCTATACGTGTTTCCAGTCTTTAGTCTAAGAAATTAATTTACTACCTTACAAAAATATTGCCTTCATAAACAGTTCTGAAAATAGGGGGTTGTTTTTTTAAACGCCTAAATGCTCACTAAAGCAGTGTAAATTTATGGGTTGGTTCAATTAGCATGCAAACCAATCCCCTTTATGTTGTCTGTAAATGCTATAGTGGGGCTATCTATTTGTGCAGTCTTCTTTTAAAGAAAACACTCATTACCCAATGGGCTGCATTTCTTTACGTTCGGCCCTCTATTTGGGCGTTGGTTTTGATATTTCAGTCATCTCTACAGGGCTTCACTTTTGAATGCTCTAAAACGCTGCCACCAGTAATAAAGAAAACAGGCCCATTGGCGAAACTGAAAGTTCGTTCATAAAGTCGCATCTCTTAATTTTTTAATCACTAGGCAACGACTATATGAATACCTTAAAAGTAGGGGTCATTGGGACTTCGAAAAAAGAAGACGAACGACGTTACCCCATTCACCCTAAGCATTTATCGCGTATTCCTGAAGCACTTCGACACCAGCTGATTTTTGAAAAGGGCTATGGTGAACCATTTGGTATATCTGATTCAGAAATAGCAGAGAAAACAGGGGGGATTGCAACCCGCCATGAGTTGCTAGCCGAAATTGGTACGGTGATCATTGCCAAGCCTGTATTAGAGGATTTACAAGAGCTTCGCGAAGGAGGAACCTTGTGGGGGTATGTTCATTGTGTCCAACAGCGTGACATAACTCAGGCCGCTTTAGACCGAAAACAAACCCTTATTGCTTTTGAGGATATGTTTATTTGGTCGCCAAGTGGTCAGGTTGGTCGTCATACATTTTACAAAAATAATGAAATGGCAGGATACTGTGGAGTGTTGCATTCTTTACAGCTTAAAGGCATTGATGGTCACTATGGCAATCAACGTAAAACCATCATCTTTGGTTTTGGGGCTGTGAGCCGTGGGGCTATTTATGCATTGAAAGCCCACGGTTTTAGAAATATTACTATCTGTATTCAGCGACCTGAGCACGAAGTGCGTGAAGAGGTACTTGATTGTAAGTACGTTCGAATTCGGGCAGGTAATGAGGGCGAGGCGCGTATGGTCATGGTGGAGCATGATGGCAGTGTTCGACCGCTTACCGATCTAATCAGTGAGGCGGACATTATTGTGAACGGAACCTTTCAAGACACAGAAAACCCCATTGATTTTGTAACAAAAGAAGAAAGCCACTGCTTAAAGCCTCATGGTCTTATTATTGACGTTAGCTGTGATGAAGGCATGGGATTCTTTTTTGCTAAGCCAACCACTTTTAAGCGCCCCATGTTTAAATATGAAACCATTGATTACTACGCTGTGGATCATACCCCTAGTTATTTATGGGAGAGTGCCACCCGATCAATTTCAGCAGCCTTAATTGTTTATTTGCCGGCGGTGTTAGCAGGGCGTGATAGTTGGCAAGAAAATGAAACCATTCGCCAGGCCATTAATATTGATAACGGTGTCATTCAAAACAAGTCAATTTTATCATTTCAAAATAGAAGGCAGAATTACCCTCATATGTACTTAAATGCCACAGAAAAAACGGACCTGAATAATACAGTTAAATAGCACTTCTATTGCTCTGGATTTTAGTGTTGGGGGAAAGTTAAATTGAAGAACTTGATGTTTAGCTAATGCCTATGGGAATGGTTCAGCAGTAGATAAGGTAATTTTAAGACACTGGGTTTTAATTTTTTTAGTGCAATGTACGGCCACCCTAAAAAATGGTGGCCATTTAGACTTAATTGCCTAATACATTGGTTTCAGCTTTTTTAGTTGCTTTGGCCGCTTTCTTTTCCTTTGCGGTTAAAAGCGGTTTTTTCTTGTCATTTTTCTTGCTGTTTTGTCCCTTGCTCATGGTGTTCTCCATTTATTGTAACGACATAAACCAAACGCTAGATTAAACTAACTTTGGAAGGGGTGTTGCCAGTGACTTCCCGTATTAATAGCAAAATCATTAGTTAACAATATCAGTATGGCTCTATAAACGCTCAATAGATAGGCTTGGCGAAGTATTGTGATATACGACTGAATTTTTACGAGCTTGATCTGTAAGGTGTTTTAGGAATTTGGCTGCTTGTATTGACTAACTATAAAGCAGACTATTTTGAGCTTCTTATATGAAAAGGTAATTTAAGCCACTAGAGTGTCACAAATAAAAAATTAAACTGCTGTGCGTCAGACTAAATAGCGCGTATAGTGAACGAATCAGTTTTTCCCTGTATCGAGCCTACTGGCCAGCACGCCTCTATCCTCCTTATTCTTCAACTTCATTTGCCTTCAGGTAAATAAGAGTAAAACAATAGCACCTGTTATTTGAGATTCTCAAACTTTAGAGAGTAGCCAAATTTATAGTATCACTCTGTTTAATGAGCACAGAGATGCTGCGCGCATTTTTAATGCGTGAAGTAGGTGTGTCCTTGATGTGTATTTTTTATTTTAGGAACACCATGACAATCAGCAGCGCAGATACAAAAGAGTTACAACCAGCCATTATTTCTTATGTGAAAGATCTTCCTAATCTATGCTCTTTGGCTGGATTAGCCTGTACGTTGTCTGCCATTTATTTCAGTATTATTGGTGTGTTTTACGCCGCCATGATTGGCATGATCTGGGCAGTTGCTTTTGATTGGGCAGATGGTTTAGTCGCACGTAAAATGAAAGGGCGCACTGGCAATGACCGTATGTTTGGCGGTCAGCTTGATTTAGTGATTGATATTGTAAGTTATGGTGTTGCCCCTGCGATTCTTTTACTTAGTTTTGGGAACTTTAACCCAGTATTTTTGCCCATCGCCTTTATTGTGCTTTCAGCCAGTGCCATACGATTAAGTTATTTCAGTACCTTTGGGTTATCCGATGAATCCAAATACACAGGTCTTGCGTTAGATAACAATAACATTGCCCTGGTCTTTATCTTTCTTTTAGAAAGTGTCATGCCAGGTGATGTGTTTTCAGTGATTTTCTATGTCAGTGCTTTAGGTTTAGCAGCATTGAATGTATCCGAAATTAAAACCCCCAAACTTTCAGGTCACCCTCGTAATGTTATTTTACTAGGACTATATACTTTGGGCATCACCGGTATTTATGCATGGAAACTTTTAAGCCTGTAAAAGAAAAAAATTAAAGCAGAACAGCCCTTACTCTTAAGAGACTAAATGACAGATGATTGTATATACCGTAGGTACCTTTGATTTATTGCATGTGGGGCACCTAGCTTTACTGGAATACTGCAAGTCTTTGGGGGGCGTCCTAGCTGTTGGCGTGGCTTCAGATCGTGTTGTTAATTCTTATAAACCCAATGTTCCTGTGATTCCTTTGGAGCAAAGAATGGAAATGTTAAGAGCCTTGCGTTGTGTTGATATTGTGCGCCCTTACGATGAACTTGAATATGTTTCTGGCTGTAAAGAGTTGAACGCAGATATTTTTGTTATTGGCGAAGATTGGGGTAAAAATCCGCATAATATTGCAGTGGAGTCTTATCTTAAATCGAACGGCAAACAAATTAAGCAAGTGCTTTATAATCCTCGTACTTCATCCACTACAATTAAGAAAAATGTAGTGGCTCAATCAAATAATGTAAGCAATATACAGCTGTCTGTTGTGTAGTTTGCTAGCAGTTTTAAATAAAATAACCTTGTTAGTTTAGGGTTGGATTTAACTCATCGGTATAGAGTTTGTAAGATATTTTATTATCTAATAAGCGCCGGTGGGCTTTATTCCATTTCTATAAATTGCCATATTTCCCATCTTGCATTATTGCCCATCCCAAAAAATTAAATCACCGGTCTAAAGTGAAAATTTAAGCCTTACTTAAAACCTAATGTTTTCTTTAGTTTTACATACTTACTAGAAATAATGGCTAAATAGATAAGCGCATTTATTTGCCGATTAAATTTGAGTGTATGCTTATTAGGTTAATTCTCTTTCTCAATGATCAGTGTGACTTCACCTACATTGAAACCCCATTTACTCATTTGTGTGCGGTTTATTAATCTTGAATCATCAAGTTGGTAAAGCCAATCATTCAGATGGATATCCCATGGTTCATTATCAACATTAATGGTTAATGTATATTGCCAATTAAATGCAAAGCCTTGGCTTTGACCCACAGCTTTACCAATGACATCTGAAGCGCTACCTACGTAGCGACCATCGGCTTGCTTAGTCAGTGACCAGGTGCGCTGCTGTGTTTCACCATCATCATAATAAAAAACCTCCTCTAGAATGCCATGATTATTCTGCCATTTACCTAGTAAATCCACATGAAAACGGCGTATGACTTTCCCTGATCGATTTTGCACTAAGCCATAAGCGCGAAGCTTTCCATTAAAGAAAGTCTGCATATCAAATTTAGGTTGGTTTAATGGGTAATCGGATATTTTTGAACTGCACCCAGCTAAAATAATGGGTACCAGTAATAATACCAAGAACCGATGGATGCTTGATTGCAGCAGTTTGATCACCATTGTGATGTTGGTCATGGTTCTTTTCATGGTTTAAGCCCGATTAATTGATTTCTTAAGGTGGGTTTTAAAGTGTCTTCAGAAAGCCAAATAGCAGTGAATGCCAAGCTAAATATTGTGCTGGTAACACTGCCAATATATTTATTGTTATAAAAGAAATGACTCATGCCCTTGCTGTCAACGTTTAGTAGAAGGGAGTCGTTTTTTGAGATCTCTGGCCAAAAAGTTTTAAGCGTGATTAACCATTCTTGCTGGTACGAGAGATTTTGTCGTTGCCATTCTTCTTCTGTTTTATTAAGAAGTTCTTGCTGAGTAATATCGCGGGCGTAAACCAATTCTAGTGATAAAGGCCACTGCCCTGAATGGTAGAGCCCAGACGGGGTGAGCAGTTTCACTTGGTAAATATCAAACCATAGCCAGCTCATTGTGCCTTGGCCCACCAGTGTAAACTGAGTTTCAGGGTTAGGGTTGTTGGTTTGATTGTTCGCAGCGAAGCAGTCTACAGAAAGCTGGCTAAAATATAGGATCATTGAAATAGTTAGGAGACTGCAATGTTTATTCATGCTGACCTTCCCTTAGGTAAAGGTCGATTTTAACCAGTAAAGGTAAAATTAATGCCCAAGCAATCAATAACACGATAACAGAAAAGGGGGCACCTAAGGGAAGGGCAACAGCGCCTAACTTCCAGCTGGCTAAATAAGCGTAACAGCCTCCAATTGAGCCGATTATCATGAGCCATGGTTTTTTTAGTTTACGAAGAAACTTAAGGCTATGACCAAAGTTAAGTACAAAGCCTAACCATAGAACCACAAGCCAAAAAGGATATTGAAAAAATTTAAAGATATTTAATTGAGTAAGCACAGCATCAAGTGTGATACCAATGATCGCTAAAGGCAGTACTTTAAGATCCAGTTGGCGGTTAGGGGTTATTGCAAAGTGAAGGCACAGTAACACTATAGGGAAGATTATCCATTGGTTGCCACCTAACACGGCGCTGAGCCAGATCAGCTGAAAGTTTATAGGTTGAAACCAATGCCATATGTGCATAATCATGCCACTAATAAAGAATGTTAGTATTCACTTTTCACAAAGCCCATGTGGGCCAAGCCAATGGCTTTCTCGCGAAAGGCTCCTTCGCAATAACAAAAATAAAATTCCCATAAGCGTATAAAATCTTCGCTAAAGCCAAGCGCTAAAATGTCAGATTTATGATTTAAAAATCTGTGGCGCCATTCTTTAAGGGTATTGGCATAATCAAGGCGGAAATCTGCAAAATGATCGAGATATAAGCTGGTCTGTTCTTTCATTTGATTGCAAATTAAGCTCACAGAAGGCAAATGGCCGCCGGGGAAAATGTAGCGTTGTATAAAGTCGACATTTTTACGATAGTCGTCATAGCGTTGATCATTAATGGTAATGGACTGGATAAGTAACTTGCCTGCTGGTGCTAATAATTTGTCAATGATATTAAAGTACGCAGGCATAAATTTATGTCCTACCGCTTCAATCATTTCAATAGATACCACTTTTGAAAATTGTCCTTTAAGGTCTCGGTAATCCTCTAATAACAGGGTGATTTTATCGGTTAGGCCTTGTTCCTTTACCCTTTCTTTAGCAATGGCATATTGTGAAGGTGATATGGTCGTTGTGGTGACTTGACAGCCATAATGCTTTGCCGCATAGCAAGCAAGGCCTCCCCATCCTGTACCAATTTCTAGTAAATTGTCTTGTTCATTGAGTTCTAAATAGTCGCAAATTAGAGCCATTTTGTTTTCTTGTGCTTGCTCTAAAGAGCAATTTGTTTTGTTGTATATTGCGCTGGAATATTGCATGTGAGGGTCGAGAAACATGCCGTACATATCGTTGCTTATGTCATAGTGTGCGGCTATGTTAGTTCGGCTGCCAGATTTACTGTTGCTACTTAAGCGATGTTTGATTTGGTTAAATATACTACTAATAAAGCTGAAACGTTTTTCATACTTCTCGAGCTTTTTAAGGTTTCGAGAAAAAATCATAATGATGTTAATAACACTGTCTGAATACCAGAACCCTTCGGTATAGGCTTCAGCTGCACCAATGCTGCCGCCCCATATAATACGCTGATAGGCTTTGTCGTCAGTAATGGTTATTTGGGCTCGTAAATCAGCATTACTATCGCCAAATTCATAGCGATTGTCCCCTTGAACCACTTGAATGTAACCATGGCTTAATTGACTAAGCAGTTTGAAAAAAATCTTTTTACTTAATGATGACTTTTCACGTCTATAGCTCATATCTAAATTGGGTGAGTCCATTTGTTGCTCCTTATTACACAATTAAATGGGCCGATTAGGGCATTTTAAGAATGATGCTGGTCTTTAGTTTGATAAGGGACATAGCGAATGCCTTTTAAAAATAGCCGTACCGCTTGCCAGTAAATTTTTTGCACAATGCTAACTGCCATGACCGGCCATTTAAGAAAAATCTTTCGAGTCGTAGCTGGGCATATTTCAAAACGCTGTGCAGAAAATATTGCTGTAAATAAGTGACTTTTATTCCAGCTTTCAATGCGAATTAAAGCACTTTCTTGAGGGGGCCTAATTGTCCATCGATAATCCATTTTAAGATCCATAAAAGGGGATACATGAAAATCTTTAGGGGTAACTTTGGGGGTGGTTACATCCATTAAGTAACAATGCTTTTCGTTCCATGGGGTGTTACTCACCTCGGCTAATAAATATTTCGCTGTATTGTTCTCATAAAGAAAGAAAAAGTTCACAGGGCTAAAGTAAAGGCCAAAGCTGCGTAATTGTGCCAGCATACACACACGATTTATGGCATCGGTATTGGCCCCTAAATTGTTTGCACGGCTAATGGCGGCCATTTTCAATTCACATATGCCCTTTAAAGATGGGTCTTTTTTGTCAGTATCTGTTAATCCTTGAGGCTTATTTCCTTTAAAATAGTCAGATTCTTTAAATTGAAGTGGGGCCCATCTACGAGCAGAGAACCACCAGTATTTTTTGTGTAATAGCTCTATTTCATCTAAATCTAAAAATGCCATATAAAGCGGGTAATTAAAGCGGTGCACTTTAGGTGAAAAACGTTTGTGAAATACCTGGCCTATGTAAAAAGCGCTGTTTAAAGGATTCATAGGCTTACCTGTTCAGGTTTTTTTGGGTCACCTTCAGTTAAATTGGAGGAATCTTTAATTGAATCAACGTTATCCAAATTTAGGCCAAACCTTTGGCATACATCTAATGCGCTTTTAACCCCATCTTCATGGAAACCGTTATACCAATAAGCCCCACAGAAATGAGTATGGTTGTGTCCACAAATTTCAGCCCGTTTTTGTTGTGCTGCTAATGTATCCAAAGTGAATACTGGGTGCGCATAGTTAAATTTTTGTAAGATTTTTTTGGGATCAATTTTTTCTGTTTGATTTAACGTAATGCAAAGTGTGGTGTCCGTCTTTAAACCCTGCAAAATATTCATGTTGTAAGTGACACTCGCGCCATTGTTTGCGTTGGAATCAATCCAGTAATTCCAACTGGCATAGGCTTTTTTTCGTTTTGGTAGTAATTGGCTATCAGTATGTAAGACCACCTCGTTATTACGATATTTGATTGCTCCTAATACGTCGCCTTCTTTAGCGCTGCTATCGGTTAACAGTGCAAGCGCTTGATCTGAATGGCAGGCAAAAATCACTTCATCATACATTTCACTTTGATGCTGGCTGATGACCTCAACCTGTTCCCCATGGCGGGTAACTGATTGAACCGGTGAGTGAGTTCTAATGTCTTGGATATTGCGGGTTAAGCCAGGAATATAGCTTCGAGACCCTCCCTCGATAACATACCACTGAGGGCGCAGGGTAATATCCAATAACCCATGGTTGTTAAAAAATTGCAGAAAAAATATAAGAGGGAAATCTCGGCAGCTTTTAATAGAAGACGACCAAATAGCCGCCACCATGGCCAATATATAATTATCAGAAAAATACGTACTAAAGCCATGTTCGTCGAGAAAATCACCAATGGTGCTGGCATCACCATACAACTCTTTTTTAGACGGTGTTGTATCGAACTGTTTGGCTAGTTTGTTAAAACGAAGTATTTCACTAATAAAACGATAAAATTTAGGGTTTAATAAATTACGGCGTTGGGCAAATAAGGTGTCTAAATTGTGGCCATTATACTCAAGGTCACTGGCTTCATTATGAACGCTAAAACTCATTTCAGTGACTTTCGATTCAACACCAATTTGAGACATCATTTTAATGAAATTAGGATAGGTACGTTCATTAAAGACTATAAATCCAGTATCAACCGCCAGTTTTTGGCCGTCGATATCAATGTCCACCGTGGCCGTATGACCACCTAAGTAGTCATTGCCTTCAAACAAAGTGACGTGGTGTTTTTGGCTTAATAAATAGCCACAGGTTTGACCTGAAATACCGCTGCCAATAATGGCGATACGCTTAGTTGGCACAGTTGTTCGTACTTTGTTAGTTAGCGCGGAATCACTGAATACCTTTTTCATATTATTGCCTTACCATGTTGATGGCGATACGGCGCCAAAGAATGTTGGGGAGCAGGGATAAAGCTTTCAGAACGTAAAAAAAACTACGAGGAAAATTAATTTCCAGTTTTCGTTGTTGAAGGCCTTTACTGATTAATGTGGCTGCCTGTTCAACACTAATGATGCCTGGCATTTTAAAGGTGTTTTTTTGCGTTAAGGGCGTATCAACAAATCCTGGACGTATTAGCGACACATCTATATTTTGAGGGGCCAAGTCGATGGCCAGAGTGCGCGCTAAATAATCCAGTGCCGACTTAGAAGCGCCATAAGCTTCCGCTCGGGTTAAGGGGAGAGTGGTCACGCTAGAGCTCACAATTCCTAGCTGACCACCCTTATTGATCTTTGGCAAAATACTTTCTAGGCAATAGCCGGTACCAATCACATTGTTATGGATGACACGCTCAAATAATTGGCCATCGAAGGCTTGTGGGTGATCTATGTATTCGCAAGTACCGGCATTGAAAATGGCTAAATCTATATTTTTAAGCCGTGCAGTATTGCTAAGTACGTTTTGGCGATGAGACATATCAAAAATACAAAAGCGTAAATGCTCAGTCTGATCGCCTAAAGCCGCTTTAAGTTTTTCTCCGTCGCGCCCACAAGCGGTCACCTGCCAGCCTGCCTTTAAATAGTGAATGGCCAACTGCATGCCAATGCCGGAGCTGGCGCCTGTGATCAGGACATGTTTCATGAGGTCATCCTGTTTTTTAGTTTTTCAATGATGTAACCCAGGATTGGTATTTGCTCATAGATCATATGTCCTAGATCGTAATAATCACGCTGATAAAATATTTTTTCATCAAATTTAAGGTGACTGCTGCCAGGTAGAATGACTTCACGGCCTTTATTTAATTTAGGGTGTAAAAAAGTCATTTGCCAAGTCATAAAAGCTTGATTGTCGCCTTCTAATACATCTTCTATTTTGAATCGACAATAAGAAACGTTAGTCATTGTTTGTTTAAAATAACGTGTAATATTTTCTAGCCCTTGAATTTCGTGAATGGGGTCTTCAAACACGGCGTGGGTGCTATAAATTGCACTTAACTCAGAAAGACTTTCAATACTGAATTCTTGGTAGTAGCGACAAACGCGTTCAATTACCTGGCTCATGTTTTTTCCTTTTTGAATATCTACTGCTTAAAGATAGTATTTTCTAAGGGGGTTAATGGATTCAGGGTATGGGTCTAAATAATGTTGGTTCTTTATATAGTCGCTGCCATATTGATCCAAATAATGTTTTATGAGCGTTAAAGGGGTGGCTAATGGAAAAATACCTTTTTGGTACTTATCAATGGTTTGTAATATGTGCGCTCGAGCTTGAGAAGAAACTGAATTTTTTAAATAACCCAAAATATGTAGCAGGGTATTGGTGTGATTTTGTTTACTGGCAGGTTTACTAAGCGCTGTCATAAAAGCGCTTAAATAGGTATTAACCAATTGATCTAATGTTAGTTTTTTTTGACCAGACAATAACCGCCCTAGTTGTCTATATTGCGTTTGCTCATGAGCCATTAATAAATACTTGTAACGACTGTGAAAATTAATCAGTTTATGTAGCGAAGGTGCTGTTAATATCTCTGTGCGAAAATTATGATAGGCATAAACACGGGTAATAAAGTTGTCGAATATTTTGGGGTCGTGAATACGTCCCTCTTCTTCAATAGGCATGTGTGGGTATGCCTTTAGTAACGCCTGAGTAAATAGACCTGTGGTGCGTGTTTTATGCACCTGACCGTTGGCTTGATAAACTTTTATGCGCTCAAGCCCACAGCTAGGTGAGTTTTTCATTAATATGTAGCCGTCCAGTTCCTTAAATGTGGCCAGCTTTTCTTCAAAGCCATTGTGCAGTTTCTGTGTTAAATCTTCTGTAGCATCATTACTAAAAACCAGTTGAGGAGACTCAGGGTGTCCCATTAAACGCATGGTAGCTCTGGGAGTGGAAAAGCCCGCGGCGACTTCAGGGCAAAAGGTATTAAAGGAAAAATATTCACTTAATACATCTAGACATAAGCGTGACTGAGTGTGCCCACCGTTGTATCGAACATTTTGCCCTGCCAAACAAGCACTTAATCCCACCTGAATCATCGACGCGCGCTTGTGGTTTGTTTGGCTATCTGTGGCGATCACTTTGTGCTGATTCATGATTTATGCCTCAATTTTAAATGACTGAGTAATGTTTTGGCTTAGGCTTAAGGCACTGGCCAGCGCGCCAGAAATGCCACCGCCAGCGAGCCAGTCTGCGCAACACCCTAATTGCAAATCGTCATTCCAAATAGATAGTGTAGATGGTTGCGCAGGGGCTGGATGTTGGGCGAGACGCCAGTAATGGGAAGTGAGTATGCTTGGCTTAATATCTATTCCAAAGTGCTGGCAAAAAGCCTGTGTTAATTCAACAGCCATTTGTTTATGGTGTTTTTCTGAATGTTGCTGTGCCAATTCATAGGTGCTGTGAAGGGTCCATACATCGCCTAAAGCGTGAAGGTTTGCTCGGCCAGGTTTAGCGCTTTCATGAATGGCCGACTGTAATATAAAGTGACCATTTTCATAAGAATGGCTGTCGATTTTTAATGGCTTTGAAAATGCAATGGTGCAAACAAATTGTGGCAAGCTGCTGTTTGCCGACGATTGGCAGGCATTAAAATCACTTATATCAGCGTTCACATACTTTAATAAATTCCAAGCTTGCTCTGCTGGTGCTGTGATGATCACGGTGCGTGCAACCCGGATAAGCTGGCCACTTTTATCGAATATTTGCCAAAGACCATTCACTTTTTTTAATGTATCGACTTCACAGTTTGTGAGGGTGTTGATCTGCTTGGCCAAATATTTATGAAAAGCATTCATGGAGGGGGTTGCACACAAAACTTGATGCTCACTAGAAGGCTCTAGTCCGGCTTGGCCGTCAAAGGATTGAGGTTGAATGCCCCATACGGACAAGTAGCCTAAATGTAGCCAAATACGAATTTTGTCTCGCAAAATTAGATTGTGTTCATTAACTGAAAAGTAGGGGGCCCCTAGGTCAATACTGGCATCGTTATGAAGCAACCTTCTGCTACATCGGCCTCCAAGGCCGCGGCTTTTCTCTAATAGTAGGCAATCTAGGCCAGTTTCGTTTAACAAATTAGCTATTAAGCAGCCTGAGGTGCCTGCGCCAATAATCGCCACTTCGGTGTAAGCTTGTGTCATACTGACCTCTGTTAATAAACCTATACAAAAAATAATAGTGTACAACTATAAACTTGTACACTATTATTTTTTGTATAGGTAATTAAGTGTTAAATAGTAAAGAATGATTAATTGAATAAGCGCTATGACTGAAGACATTCAAACTGATATTGCCCAATTTCCTATTCGTGAATTGAGCGCTCGTACTCAGGTAAACACGGTGACACTACGCGCCTGGGAGCGACGTTATGGGCTTTTAAAGCCCCAAAGAACAGCCAAAGGGCATCGTCTTTACTCAGAAGAGGATGTGGCGAGCATAGAAAAAATACTGGCGCTGGTGGCCAGAGGTGTGCCCATAGGAAAGGTTAAGCCTTTGCTAGGCGGTGATTTAGACCTAGTGCCTTCAAATGATGAGGCCCAAACTTGGCAGGCAGCTATTGTTAAGTTTATTACAGCAGCACAATCCTTTTCCTCCAGTAAAGTAGAGCACTTAATACAAGAGGCATTTTCTCAATATCCGGCGCCCATTTGTCGAGAGCGACTATTGGAGCCAGCCTTTAGTGAGCTGGCACTGGCAACAGACCATGGCGCGGCTTTTGGCTTTGCAGAAAGTGAGTTAATGCGTTACGTGGTGATGCGTTTAAGTGCCAAAACGGCCAAGAAGAAACGCGCTGTAGCGGTGACCTTGGTGGCAGGCAATCAGGCTCCTTTATGGCGAATGGCATTAATGGCCATTGAGCTTACGGATGCTGAATTATCTGTGCAATTGATTTATCGACCGTTCACTGCAGCCGCTGGCATTGAGCTGGCAGGAAACCTTGGGGAAGCTTACACCGTGTTTTATCAAGATGGGGTTTGGAAAGATAAAGAGCAGAAAATAGTGACCGCAGCACTTCAAAAGAATGAGCGACTATTGATGTGCGGCACTGCCTCTTCGTTGACTATCAAGGGTTTGCCTGGGCGTGTATTTGCAGATGTGGGAACTTGTATTGAAGGGTTATTAGCGCTGTCATAATTTATTTTATTAATGGAGCTTGATGATGAAAATATTGGTAACCGGGGGAACGGGTTTAATTGGCTTGGGGTTTATTCGTCAATTTCAAGAGCACCAGTTTACGGTATTGGTCCGTTCAATTGAAAAGGCAAAGCGGCAGCTTCCAACGTCGGTAACATTAATAAACTCTTTAGAATCGCTTACCAATCTTGATGACTTCGATGGGGTAATTAACCTAGCAGGTGAGCCCATTATTGATAAGCGTTGGAATGAAAAACAAAAAGAGTGCATCAGTGAAAGTCGATGGCACACTACACAACAATTGGTAACGTTGTTTACCCGTAGCAATAACCCTCCTGAGATATTTTTAAGCGGCTCAGCCATTGGTGTATACGGCAATAGGGTTGATGAAATGCTTACTGAAACTTCACAAGTTGAAAAGAGCGATTTTGCATCAGCCTTATGTCTTCGCTGGGAAGCTTTGGCCAAACAAGTGGAGCCCATGAGCCGTGTGGTGTTATTGCGCACCGGCATCGTTTTAACACCTACAGGGGGGGCGTTGGCAAAGATGCTTTTGCCTTTTAAGCTTTTCCTTGGGGGGCGCATAGGAGACGGACAGCAGTATATGTCTTGGATTCACCTGCAAGACCATATTAATGCCATGCAGTATTTATTAACTGAAAGTAATGTATCTGGGGCGGTAAACTTGGTGGCACCACAGCCACAACGGAATCAGTTTTTTACCAATACGCTAGCCGCGACGTTACAGCGCATTGCCATCATACCTGTGCCAAAAATAATCTTGAAATTACTGCTGGGGGAATCATCGAGTTTATTGCTTGGCAGTCAAAGGGTGATGCCGCAGGTACTGTTAGATAATGGTTTTAAATTTGAATTTCCTAGCTTAAATACAGCGCTGGCTAATTTATTACAAAGAGCCTCTGTTGAGAAAAACTAAAAAAGGATATTGGGTTACTTTATGAAAAAACTGAGAAGTGAATTTTAAAAGGAAGGGGGGAGTCAAACGCCTATTAAGTGAAAAAACATTTCCTCACGTAATAGACGTTTAAACGGGCTAATAATTACTTTTTATTAACGGGTTGCCATTGAAACCCTGAGTTGTTTTTAGGGTTTAGGGCGTCATTTTTCTCTTTTTCTTTTAAATAATCTTTCACTTCATTTTGGCGTTTAATGGCTTCCTGAGTTTTATCAGGTGTGGCCGTAACTTTTGGAGCTGGTTTGTCAGCATCGTCTACTTGAGCGGCGCTGCCTGCATGGTACTTAAGCTGAATGCCTTTTAGAAAATTACGTAAGATTTGATCTTGGCATTCGCGGTAGCTTCTGTGATCGGGTTTTCTAAACAAAGCACTTAGTTCTGGTTTGCTCATGATGAAATTGGCAGATTTGAGCATATCTAAAATATCTTGATCAATCAGATTCAACGCGATTTTTAACTTTCGGAAAATAATATTGTTATTCAGTTGATGCTCGGCTTTTGGCTGTGGGCCATCTTTTTTACCGCGTTTTTCAACAATAAAACCGTTAAGAAAAGTGGCCATTTGATTATCGGTGCATCGTATAAAGGCGGGGTCTTCGTCTTTTTTAAGCCAAGCACTGATTTCTTCACGGGTAACGCTCATGTCGGCCAAGCCGAATAAGGCGATCATTTGCGAGTCGCTTAAGTCAAAGGTGTATCGTAAGCGGCGCAGAATATAATTATTGGTCACAGGATGGCCTTCTCTTTGTAGAGATCATGCAGGATATGAATTCGCGTAACGGCGATTGCTTCAAGTCTGCGCTAGTAGTGGCTGAAGTCGCTCAGGAGCGTGTATCAGCAATTAGGGAGATTTTATCGCAACTGGCGGGCTTTGTGTGGTTTAAATTGCCCCTCAAAGTAAAGACTCTGCTGCTAAAGGGGTTGCTAAGGCCCATAAATCATTATGAAGGCCTCGCTTAAGATGCAATAGAGACAGCTAGAGCCTTTGTAGGGCAATTTTACCAATCATACTGCCGCTTTCTACCAGCTTGTGGGCTTTGATCAAATTGCTGGCGTTAATGTCTCCTAGTTCTTGCTTAAGGGTGCTTTTAAGGGTGCCTGCATCCAGCAATTCACTGACTTTTTGCAAAATGTGGTGCTGTTCAACTAGGTCCTCACAGTCAAAGCGGCTGCGAGTAAACATCAGCTCCCAAATAAGTGACACGCTTTTGGCTTTAAGGGCCATAAAATCAAGCGGTTCACTGGGGTCATCTATTAAGCAGATTTTGCCTTGTGGCTTAATGATCTCAATGTAGTCATTAAAGTGCAGGTGAGTGTGAGTCAGGCTGGCAATATGAGTGATCTCACTGATGCCTAAATGGTTTAGCTCTTGTGCAATGCCATTGTGATGATTAATAACGTAGTCGGCCCCTAGCTCCTTAACCCACTGTTGGCTGTCTTCGCGGCTGGCGGTGGCAATGACAGTGGCATTGGTTAATGCTTTTGCCAGTTGAATCATCATGCTGCCTACGCCTCCTGCCGCACCTGTAATGAGCAAAACATTGGGGCTTTTTTGGTAGCTGTTTTCTTGGCTAATTTGCAAGCGATCAAACAGCATTTCCCAAGCGGTAATGCTGGTCAGTGGCACGGCGGCGGCTTCGGCATTGTTTAAGTTTTTAGGTTTATGGCCGGTGATGCGTTCATCTATTAATTGATATTGGCTGTAGCTGCCAGGGCGTGTTACATCACCTGCGTAAAAGACTTCATCACCTACCTTAAAAAGGCTGGTGTTTTCCCCTTTAGCCACCACCACGCCACAAGCATCCCAGCCTAATATTTTGGGTTCACCTTTTTCTGGTAGAGCACGCAGGCGTACCTTGGTATCTACTGGGTTAACACTGATGGCTTTTACTTCCACTAATAAGTCAAAACCACTGGCCTTTGGGGTAGGTAATTGGCAATCAAATAAAGCATCAGGTTGGTTAATGTCTTGGCTTTTATCAAATACCACGGCATTCATAGTGCTAGGCAGGGGTGTGGCTTGCTTGGATGAAGGCATGATGTGTATCCATTACATAGACTGATTTTATGGGCGCTAGCATGCCTATCTTTATTATAAAGAACAATAAAAGCCATACCGAGATACAGTAAATGATGCCTTAAAGAATGGCTGTGTTTGTGACATTGAACATTATAGGTAGAATGAGGGCATTAAAATAATAGCAGGCAAATTCATGGCCCCTTCATTAGATATTAAGTTAGAGCATAAATTAAGCAATGAAGAGATTATTGCCCTAGATAAACAACATGTTTGGCATCCTTATTCGTCGTTTAATTCACCCCTTACGCCGTTTCCTGTGGCCAGTGCCAAAGGTGTTCGACTAACTCTTGAAGATGGCCGAGAAGTCATTGATGGCATGGCCTCATGGTGGTCCATGCTGCACGGTTATAACCATCCTAAATTAAACGAAGCGGCAAAATCCCAAATTGATGATATGTCACACGTTATGTTTGGCGGTTTAACCCATGCACCTGCGGTTAAATTGTGTAAAACCTTGGTGGATATAACCCCTGTAGGATTGAATAAGGTATTCATTAGCGACAGTGGTTCGGTGGCTGTGGAAGTGGCCATTAAAATGGCCTTTCAATATTGGATTAGCCAAGGGATGAGTGAAAAAAATAAACTCATTACCGTTAAAAATGGCTATCACGGTGACACGTTTGCCACCATGGCGGTGAGCGACCCTGTGACCGGTATGCATCATATGTTTGAAAGCGTGTTGGCCAAACATTTTTTTGTGCCTGCACCTCAAACTAAATTTAATGAAACCTTTGATGAAGAAGATGTAAGCGAGTTAAGGGCCACGCTAAAAGCACACCATCAAAATATAGCCGCCATGATTTTAGAGCCCATTGTACAAGGTACCGGCGGCATGCGTTTTTACAGCCCTGTATATTTAAAGCGTGTACGGGAACTGTGTGATGAATTTAATGTTTTACTTATTTTAGATGAAATAGCCACAGGCTTTGGCCGTACTGGAAAATTATTTGCCTGCGAACATGCCGAAATCGTGCCGGATATATTGTGCTTGGGCAAAGCATTAACTGCTGGTTACTTAAGCATGGCCGCGACCTTAACCAGCGATAAAGTAGCCACAGGCATTTGTGAAGGGGAGGCCGGGGTCTTTATGCATGGTCCAACTTTTATGGCGAACCCGCTGGCTTGCTCGGTGGCCAACGCTAGTCTAAAGCTGTTACTTGAAGGTGATTGGAAACAGCAGGTGAGCAATTTAGAAGCGAAATTGTTAAAAGGTTTATTGCCAGCCAAGGAATTACCGCAGGTGGAAGCCGTGCGAGTATTAGGGGCCATTGGTGTAATAGAGTTAAAACAACCCATTGATATGGTACGAATTCAACCTAGATTTGTAGAAGAGGGTATATGGGTGCGCCCGTTTGGTAAATTAGTGTATGTATTGCCACCTTATATTATGAACGATGAAGATGTGGCCACCTTAACCGCTGCTATGATTCGGGTGGTGGCCAGTATATAAAAACAGCCAAATCATTCACCCATAAAAAAGCCGAACAACCAGTTCGGCTTTTTTATGGGTAAGAATCACCACTTTCTAATTGTAGGGCCTTACATTTCAGAATGTGTATCTTTTTTAACTGGCTTTCGTTTGATGTGTGTCTTGGTGAGCTTGGTCTAAATATTCCACCAGTGCTAGGCACAGCTCTATGTATTGCACGGCCAATACTGAATTCACCGAATAATTTTTAGCATGAGCCACTTTGTTTCTGAGTTGTCGTAATTCATGAAATAGGTTGGCTTGTTTTTGGGTGATGAGTTGCTGTTGCAATAGGTGTTCACCCATAAATTTGTAACGCTGTTTTTCAGGAATGGTTAACTGCGGTTGTTGGTTTAGTAAAAGGGACTCTGCGCTGGCTTCCACGGATTTCCATGCTTGTAAAATGCTTTGGTTGGGCAAGAAGCTAGCATTTTGCTTTAAGCGCTGTGACACAGATAGGTGGGCTGGTGGGTGATATTTAGGAAGCGCTGCGTTTGCTTGTGCGGTGGCATTATCCAGTTCTTGAGAGAAGTTCACTTCAAACTCTTTAAACTTAATGCTTTGTGCAAACGGCAGTAATAAACGCAGAGGTTCGCGTAATATTAACAATACGCCAATGAGCGTGGCCGGCCAAATAAGTTTATCCATGGCCATTAAAATAAAGTCCATCCAATTTTCTGGGTGTTCCACTGTGTTTACCTATCTTTTTAGTATTTATTATTTTTTGTACGTTAAGCATTTCGAAGTTTAATCCAAGAATACCTAACCTAACGAGTCAGTCTCAAATAAAAAACTCGGATTAATTAACTAATAGCCTTGAATACAATTTATCGACTTTTTCCCGCCATTCAGGCGAGATGCAGTCTAACTTGTAGGCTTTATTAATAATCTCTTGCGCGCCTTCAAAGCTTTTATCAAACTTGGCGCGAAATAAGTCATGAACACTGACAGAGTTAACTACCCGTTTGATGAGTGTTAATTTATCGCCTTTTTGAATGGCACCTTCTTTTATGACTCTAAAATATACGCCTGTGTGAAAGTACTGAGTAAACAACTTGGGTGCGTGTTTATTGTTTAGCGCTAAGCCAAGCTTAAAGCAAGGCACGCGCGGCTGGCTTACTTCTAATACACATTCGCCAACTTCATATTGGTCACCCAGCTGAATGTTGGCTTCATCTAGGTGTTCAATGGTTAGGTTTTCGCCAAAAGCACCAGGAGTTAACGTTTGCTGGTTTAATACTTCACGCCAGTAAGGATAATGGTGTTGTGAAAAGGCGTACACGGCTTTGTGTTCACCGCCGTGATTTTCTAAATCGGCTTGTAGGTCATTGCTGATATTCATTTTACCAACCGTAATCGCTTGATCGGTAGGGGTTTTGAAAATACCGGTTAAGATTGTTTTTCCCTGATGAGTCGCTTCTTTTAAAACAGAGGTATTAATTGAAATAATGTGCATCACTTACTCCTATTTATTAGGCTTTATGTTTAACGCAAGATGATTCATTTTGTAGGTATTTTCGAGTGCTTGCCAGTAGCCAGCTGCCTGAAACTAAACCTGTGATCAGCACTGCCCAAGACATGGGCAGCATAAACTCTTTAAAGTCATATAAATAAAACCCCAGGTGAATGGCGAAGGTGATGATGCCTAAGCCTGCGCAAAAGTAACTATATAAAACCGCTTTGGGTGTTTTTAATATCACGTGCTGATGGCCAAATAATACAAGAGGAATAATTAGTAGGTTAAAAAACAAAAAGCCTTGAATGCCCCCAGGCAGCAAAAACATATCCCATTCATGCCAAAAGGCCGCATCAATTTGATGAATCAAAAGAGCGGTCATGGTGATGAAATAGGGTGTTTGCATTTTATTCCTTACATTGACTGGGGCAGGGTACGCCCATGATCAAGAAATACTCTTATAAGATTTTAAAGGCATACCTTGGAAATTTTGCCATCTATAATAATTACACGTAGCCCATTTTCTTCATCAAAGCTGCATTCATATTCTAAATGAATTTCGTTGTCTTCATCGGGCGCTATGTAAATGCCGGGTTCGAATACTTGATTCCATACGTCTTTAGCGGCATTTAATGTTGGCATCAGTTGTGATGCTTGTTTGCCCAATTTTTGGTGATAGCCTTCGAATTGATCTTGGTAATACTGGAAAACAGCACTTTCAATGTCAGTAATAAGTGTTTGAATGTTTTCATATAGCCAGTTTAGTTTTTCTTTTTGATTCTCTGAAGGCCCGTCAAGTTCGTTGGCTTCTAACACTAATAAGGTGTTTTCACCCAAAACAGGAAAGCTCACTTCCGCTTCCCATTCACCATCAATGAATTCAAGAGATTGTAGTAGGTTATGAGGCATGATCGGCTCCGGCTATTTAAAGCGCTAGACGTATATGAAATGACGATGGGGCGGGAAACAATGAATTATTTTAGCCTATTCCTTTCTTTTTTACTTCAAAATTTACTATTGGTTATTTTTTGCCCTGTTTATTTGGCAGGTGACTATTAGCCCCTTAGATTGATTTTTTTATTGGATAGCAATTTTAATAAACAGAGCAACACGAATGCATGTGCCCCTAAGCGCTGAAATTTAATATACGGGTTACACTTCCATTTGCTTCTTATGGCAATCCACTTCCAATCTTAACCCGTTCAAACTACGACCAAATGCTTTCGATAACAGTTTACTGCCACCCGGGGCCAGGCTGGTTCGGCGAGTGCTAGCCGGTGATGGGCCGTCTTTGAACACGACACTGCAACTTACTGCAATGGCTTCTTGATTAGTGAGTTTTACCACGCTGATTTTATCGACCATTTTAGATTCAATCTTAAGATGCAAGCCATTTAGATTTTCCTTTATTTTAATGGGTGTAAAATCATTCAGGCTTGAAGCGTTAACCCATTGAGCTAAACATAAAAGCGAAAGACTCAATAGGGTATTGATTGGTTTCATGGTCTCTTCCTGTTACTTCTTTTGTGTATCGTATCTTGCGGGCAGTATAAACAATTACTGAACCCTGACCTAGGTCGCCTTGGGCAAACTGGAAAACATTTCATCGAGCATTTTGATCATTTCATCTTTAGTGATTTTAAGTTGACCATAGGCTCTTAGCCCCATGATCTGAACTTGTAGCCATTTCGCTAAACGCAGGCTATTGGCGTGCTGTTCAAGGTGGCCTTGTGTTTGGGCCAGTTTAAATACTTCGGCAAATTCTTCTTCTACTTTTTCTAATCCAATTTGCGCCCATAAACTGATCTCGGCATGGCTATTGTTCAGTTCAGCCACGGTTTTAACCAAAAAGCAGTTGTTAGGTTTTTGGCTATCACTTGTTTCAGCGCTTGATCCAATGACCTGGTCTTTAACAAACTCATACAAAGCGGTGAGGGCGTTGTCATATTGGTGAGCATAATGGCGAACTTGTTGAATACTTTGCTCGGTATAAAGATTAAGCGCTTCTTTAAACAACAACTCTTTGCTGCCAAAGCCTGCGTAAATACTGCCCGGGCGCATGTCTAGGTGTTCCTGTAAATCACGCATCTTGGTGCCCTGAAACCCTAGCTTCCAGAACAAGCCAGTGGCCTTTTGTATGGCTTGGGCACGGTCATATTTCATGGTGCGCTCACTATTTATTTGAACAATTGTTCAATTATAGCTTGAACAGCTGTTCAAATCCATCTAAGGTATCGCTTGAACACTTGTTCAGGTTGGTGAGTTTAGAGCCTGACTGAATTAATTAAGCGAGATAAAACATGACCGAATTTACCCTGCACACCCAAGAGTCCGCCCCGGAAGCCGCTAAGCCTTTATTGGATAATTCCATGAAAAGCTTCGGCATGATTCCGAACTTGCACGCGGTAATGGCTGAAGCCCCGCCATTATTAGAGGGCTATCAAGCCCTTCATAACCTAGCTCAGCAAACCTCATTTAACGCCGAAGAACTAACCGTGGTGTGGCAAACCATTAATGTTGAGCATGCCTGTCACTACTGCGTGCCAGCCCACACCGGTATTGCCCACTCCATGAAAGTGAACAGTGAAATTATCGATGCCCTGCGCAACGAAACACCACTGCCCACTAAATTAGAAGCCTTGCGCAACGTAACGCTGGCCATTGTCCGTGAGCGCGGTGTAGTAGGGGAAGATGTACTCAATGGGTTTTTTGCTGCCGGTTACCAGCAGAAAAATGTATTGGAAGTGATATTGGTGTTATCGCAAAAGGTCATGAGCAACTATGTAAACCATATTGCTAATACGCCAGTGGATGCCCCTTTCAAAGGGTTTGCTTGGGAAAAGAAATAGTCTTTTAAATTTGTGATTAGGATTGTGTGTTTAGGTTATATCTTCTCTTGAACGTATAATCTTAAAGTGATTAATTTTAAATGGAAAAGGCCATAACAGTTTACTGTGGTGGCCTTTTTATTTTTGGCTTGAAGTAATACTTTCAGGTAGTTATTGGCGTCTTAGTTATGGTGTGATGTAATAAGCTCACACTTCAAAACTAAGAATATTAATATAATGACGCCTGAAGATGTTGGGAAATTCAATGATATTTTATTGCCCTATTTAGCTGCTGAAAAAAAGGAGTTTGACGATAATTATTCGCTATTAGTTCACTACACCTCTTCAGATAATGCTAATAAAATTATAACTAATAAATGTCTTTGGATGCGAAATGTCTCCCTTATGAATGACTATGCTGAAGTTCTTCATGGTTATAATATGCTGCGTGATTTTTTACTAGATAGAAGG
Source organism: uncultured Bermanella sp. (assembly GCA_913058575.1). Classification (GTDB taxonomy): domain Bacteria; phylum Pseudomonadota; class Gammaproteobacteria; order Pseudomonadales; family Oceanobacteraceae; genus Bermanella. Next base: position 121,471 of record CAJXRF010000002.1, on the reverse strand, counting down.
GCTGATAAATCGTCAGCAGGTGCTCTTCAATTGGGATTAAGCCACTTTGTACAAGGGATTGTAGATACAGCTCTTGCAGAGTTTGATTTAGCATGGTCTGACCATCTACAAAATACTTATATAAGTTCGCTTTCGGTGCGTAGCCCAAAAGAGAACCATTTTGGGAAACTTTCAATGTGGCGAGCTTATGGTGGAAATAATGGTGCAAGCGCTGCATTGATTTTAAATAATCCGCCACCTCAAAATAATGGTCTTAATATTTTTCTATGCCCTGCTTTATACTGGGAAAAGCGTCGTTTTGAGGAGGAATTGGTAGCTATATTTCAGAGGCTAGAGAAAGAAAAAGATTTTTTAATGACGCTGGAAAAAGCAGATATTTGTAATCAGATAAACATGGCATTAATAATACTTATAGTTAGCTTGAAACATGTAGGCTTTCAAGAGGAGAGTGAATGGAGAATTATATATTTTCCAAGCTTATTACCTAATCATCAGGCTATTACCGAGTCCGTAGAGTCTATAAATGGAGTGCCTGAGATTATTTATAAATTGCCTTTAGATAAAAATATAGTTCCTGAATTAGGTATTGATAAAATATTTCAAGGGATGATTTTAGGTCCTTCGAAGTACACTGTTACCCAAAAGAAAGCCTTTATGAAATCATTAGAGCTAGCAGGTGTTTCGGATGCTGAAAATAAAATTTGGGAATCGGGTATTCCTTTGAGAACCTAAACTATTTGCAATTATAATTTTGAAAGAAGCGTTGATAATATCAGCGCTAAATAGTAAAGGTTAGTAGGCTTGAAAAAGGAATGGTCGCCACCTTACAGTGACGACCAATCAACTTTAAAAAACTAAACAATAGCGTGATAAATTACAGCTTAACAATCAACTTACCCTTGTTTTCACCTGTGAAGAACAAGTTCAAACCTTCAATGGCAGATTCTAATCCGTCTAAAATGTGCGAGCGGTGCTTAACTTTACCGGCCATCACATAAGGAGTTAGCTTGCCAATTAGCTCAGGTACTTGTCCGTAATGATCAGGCATTGTGAAACCTTGAATGGTTAAGCGGCGCTTTAGCACGCTCACCCAACTTGGGCCTGGCGATGGTACGGGTTTGGAGTAATCGGCGATTAGCCCACATACCATCACGCGGCCATGCGCATTCATACGGTCAACAATTAAAGATTGAATGGGGCCTGCGGTATTTTCAAAAAACATGTCAATGCCATCTGGTGCCGCGGCAGCTAGTTGCCCATCTAAATCATCTGACTTGTAATTAATGGCGGCATCAAAGCCTAGGGTGTTTACGATCCAATCGGCTTTTTCATCGTTACCCACTACACCAATCACGCGCAGGCCATCGGCTTTGGCCAGCTGACCCACAATAGAGCCCACAGAGCCAGCCGCACCTGTAACAATAATGGTTTCGCCTTTTTTAGGCTTGCCCACATTGAAGTAACCTTGTGAAGCGGTGATGCCTGGCAAGGCAAAAATAGACAAAACGGCTTCGTCAGGTAAGGGGGCTGCCACTTTGTTTATGCCTTGGCCGTCTGAGACAAAATATTCCTGCCAGCCCATCATGCCCATCACACGATCACCCGCTTTAAAGTCAGGGTGATTACTTTCTACAACTTCCCCTATGCCTGAACTGCGCATTACTGTGCCCAGTTCAACTGGTGGAATGTAGCTGTTGGTGTCTGGGCTCATCCAACCAAACATGGCAGGGTCTAGGGACATGTGGTTTTGTTTCACTAGGAACTGGCCTGGGCCTGCCTTAGGCATTTCTTTTTCAACCACTTCAAAAAGCTCTTTGGTGATTGGTCCGCCTGTTGGGCGTTTAATAAGATTGATTGCGGTAAAAGTGCTCATGGTTTGGCTTCCGTTTGTTTATCTGTTGCCTAGCGTTGGTTACTGCTGGGTGTTGGTGTGTCTTAAAACTGGTTTGAAGAATGCCAGCTATTTTTCTGTATGAATAGAGCCTAAATTGCTATTCTTTATTGTCTTAAAGGCATTAATCTTGGTGATAGTGTTGATTGTGGACGGAATTATTACCTAAAGGGGCAGAGGTTGGATCAATTTAAGGCGCTAAAATATTTTGTAAAAGTAGCGGAGTTTGGCAATTTTACTAAGGCGGCGCGTTTTTTTGGTGTGCCAGCATCGTCGCTTTCTAGAAGGGTTGCGGATTTAGAAAAAAGCCTAGGGGCCACGCTGCTTAAGCGTTCTACCCGAGTGGTGAAGCTTACCGAGATTGGCCAAGAGTATTACCAACAAGTATGTGATGTATTGGCTCAACTAGAGCAAAGTAATGAAGCGGTGCGCTCTTACCAGACTCAGCCCATGGGCAAGCTTAGCATTAGCGCCATGACCGGCTTTGGTGAGCGCATCTTGTTGCCCTTGCTAGATGAATTTAGCGAGCGCTACCCTGAGGTGGTGTTAGACGTTCACCTAAGTGACGAGCTTTCGGCCATTGGCCGCGATGAGGTGGATATTGCCTTTCGTGGAGGGTACGCCCCTAATGAGCGAGTGGTGGCCATTAAGCTTATGGAAAACCAGTTTATTCCGGCGGCATCATCAGATTACCTTGCGCAATTTGGCACCCCTAAGCACCCGCTGGAGCTACGTGGTCACAAGGGCTTGTTTTATCGGGCGCCCAATGGTCCCACTCCTTGGATCTGTGAACTGGATGGCCAGTGGCAAGATGTTTCGCCTCCTATGGTGGCCACCAGTAATGGGGGTGTTTGGTTAATCGAGAAAGCCATAAAGGGGCAGGGCATTGTGATGTTGCCGCGCTGGGTATTAAAAGGCTATCTAGAGCGTGGCGAATTGATCGAGTTAAAAATAAACCCTGTGGTGAGCACCACGCAAAACCCCGATTTTGGCATTTTTCTGCTGTATCAAAAACAGCGTTACCATGTGCCTAAGGTGAAAGCCGCGGTGGATTTTTTAGTGGCACGCGTGAAGGGGCATTATTAACTGTAATTGCCTGTTAAAAATTGAGTATGATGGGCGCTTTCGCACTTTTACTTATAGGCGCAGTTTTTTTATTTATGCAATCTCGTGAATTTTATCGCCGAGGCCCACAGCACCTTAACCCAGAACACCTTAGCTCAGAGCATGGCCCGGCTGATATTAGCTTTTTAACCATTCGTCGGCGCTTTGATTTTCGTGGCATTCAAATTGGCCAATGGGTCAGCGAAGCCGAAAAACAAAAAGCCGGCCCTTTATTTTTTGATGCCTTGCTGGATTTAATGACCATATTAGGGGCCACAGAATCGTTAATCTCTTTGCGAGGTACCCTTGCCTTGCAATATGGCTGTGGTGGCCAACCTGGGGTAAGTGCTCATTATGAATCGGCCACGCGCAGTTTTGCGTTGGCAAAAAATGCCGGCCCAGGCAGCATTGCCCATGAGTGGTTTCACGCCTTTGATCATTATATTAGCGACAAATTATTTACACCCACTAATACCGATACTTTTGCCTCCCGTGCTTGGATTAACGATCAATTGGTATTGGAGCATGCTTTAAATGCCAAGCTAGAGCATTGCTTCCAAACGATCATGTTAAATGAAACACTCACCAAGGGCAGTGACTATTTTAAACGATCGTTAGCCATGGATAAAAAGATGGGCAGTGATTATTTTAGCCAGCCAGAGGAGTTATGTGCTCGCGCGTTTGAGGCTTATGTTCAAGATGCTCCCATCAAAAATAATTTTTTAGTCACCGGAACCTTACAATCTCAAGAGGCCAAAATGGGACTGTACCCGCAAGGTGAGCACCGTGTGAAAATTAATGACGCATTTGCACAATATTTTAATCATTTAGGACATGTGCTTAAGCATCAAGAGCAGCGCCTCATTGAAGTTTAAAAATAAGGGCGCGTTGAATCAGCGCCAAACACTAAAAACATTAATCATAGAAAATAGAGGGAATTAAATCGGTGAAGTATTTATTGCAAGGCATTGGAGTACTCAGTAACCCAGGTTATAGGCGGTTTATTTTTATTCCTATACTGGCCAATATTATTTTGTTTGGGGTGATCACCACATTTATGTGGGGCGTATTTTCCGACACCATAGGGTGGGCGTTAGACTGGCTACCCAGTTGGATGGACTTTGTTAGCTGGATTATGTGGCCCATTATGGTGTCGATATTCTTAATTATTTATGGGTTAAGTTTTAGTTTTATTACCAATATATTTGCCGCCCCATTTAATGGCTTATTGGCTGAAAAAATTCAACGTGAAGAGGGCATTATTTTGCCTGAAGGGGAAAGTCTATCCAGTGTGATTAGCCGTACTCTGGTGCGGGAATTCCAAAAGCTAGGGTATTTTATCTGGTACGGCTTATGGGTGGCCATTGGCTTAATGATATTGTCATGGATTCCATTAGTAAATTTACTGGTGCCCGTGATCGCATTTCTATGGGGGGCTTGGTGCTTAGCCATTCAATACTTAGATTACCCTGCAGATAATCATCAGCAATCGTTTAAAGACTTAAGAGTGGATGCCAAAAAGCCCATGTTTCAAACCCTAAGCTTTGGTGGCTGTGTAGCGCTATTGATGATGGTGCCAGTGGTGAATATTTTTGTGATGCCGGTGGCAGTGGCAGGGGCCACGCGTTTTTGGGTTAGGGATATTTATCATGCTGATGGCATTAGGGACGTGTCACAGCAAAGATAAAAGAGTCATTGGGCGTATTAAAACGCCCAATAAATATGACTGAAGTGGAGGTAAGCTACCCTAAAGTGAGTATTGCAGTCGATATTATTAGCTGTAGCAGTCACATCACTGACCAGCCAGGCGCCGACGTAATTTTAATTAATCCAGAATTATTAAAATTTGTTTAAAGCATGTTAGAAAAATTAAAACGCAGCTTCGGCTGCGTTTTTTATTTCTATTTTTTAATTCTTTAGTTTTTTATATCGTGTTTTTTGGGGTGGGTGATACCGAATATAGTGTCTGCAAGTTAATGCGAGTAGAGTGCTAAATTTAAAATGTGAACCAGTCGACACTGTAAGTTTTGTCTAAGTTGTGAGTATGGGATTTAGTACTAATTGATATTGTTGATTTGACGATAAGTTATTTGCTGGCTAACCTGCCGACTCAATTTTTTGTAAGGATACATTTTAAATGAAAAAGACTTCAATTATTTCTCTAGTGGTTTCAGCGGCACTTGCATTAACTTTGGGTGGCTGTAGTTCTTCCATGGTAAAGCGCAACGCTGATCAAGAGTTCCCACTGGCCGTAACGGCAACAGAGCCAGCGTTTATTTTCCCTATTAGCCTGCACGGCGTGCCTGGCGACACGACAAAAGTAGGTTTGGCTATTTCTGGTGGTGCGGTTTCTGAATATGGCGCTTCGGTTATTTCTGGTCAGCAGTTATACGACGTGGTGGGTAACTTGTCTTGGACCCTTGGCGAAAACATGCGTCGTCAAGCCGGTAACGACAAAATGGAAATGACAGGTTCAGCTGAAAAATACGCTAAAGAACTTGACGGTAAAATGAAAATTTTAACCGGTAAACTGAAAGATGTTGGCGCGATCAAGGATAAAGACTATAACTTCAAGTACGTTATTGTTCTTCACGTAGATTCAGCCAGTGGCATGCAAATGCCTTTCATGAAGAAAGTAACAGCATTTGGTGGTGTGATGGATATGGGAACACGTAAAATTGTTTCTTACATCGAAAAAGACATTACCTTGGCAGAAGACGCTGTGCTAGCGCAAATGCCTACTGAAATGAATAAAATTATCGCTGAATTGTTGAATGCACCAAAAGAAGAAGCTTAATATAAGCGAGCTTCTTAAAGCTTATTGTTAGCGCTCAATGCAGGCGCTAATTAAAGTTTGAAAAGGGATGAATAATATTCATCCCTTTTTTTGTGCTTGTTAATATTTGGTTTCTCGGTAGGGAGTTGTCAGTATTGTTTAAAGGCTTGAGGGTGATGCTTTTGATCAGTTAAGAAAGCCCTTATCAATTCATGAATTAGAAAACTTGGTTATTAACTAAAGAATACTGGTCAGGGGGAGGCTGTATGGTGTCTTTCGATAGGATCAATTTATTGGTGTGGCCATTCCCTAATTTTTTGGTCGTCAGCACTTACAATATATTCATTAAAATTTTGAACTCTAAGTGTTTAAGTCTAAAAATGTCCTTTACTCTGGAGTTAATATTCAGGAATGTTTTTATTTTAGCCAGAACTAGTGAGTCTTAGGGATGGCATAAATTTTCAGCAAACTTTATCCAGTTCATTGGAGCGTATTAGTTTATTTAGATCTTCCGTGCCGCCTATTAGCACACCGTTTACAAAAACCATGGGAAAGGTTTTCCAGCCAGTCCACATTTTTAATGCATTTCGTTTGCGCCATTCCTTGAAATAGCTGCCATATTCAAAATCAAGGCCTTGCTTGGTTAATAATTTACAGGCGTTTTTGCAAGCTGGGTTAATGCCCATGCCTATTACAACGATGGGCTTGCTTTCCACTGTGTGGATAATGCTTTCAACGAAGGGGCGATGATTGTCACTGATGGTTTGTTGAATATTTTTATGAATTTTAGCTTCATCAAGAATATGGCGTGGCATAGTAGACTCTGGAATTGGTAAATCAACGTTGATGGCCACATTACCATGCTTTAAAGGCGACGGTTAGCGGGCATCTTAAACCTATCATTTTTAGGCCTTAAGTTTTTAAGGTGTCTATTTATGTAAAGGTGATTTCTAAGTGTGCGGTATTGAGTAACGCGAGTAATGAATTATTGGCAGGACGGCCCTATGGCTGGCTACAGGTAATCAAAAAACTTTCTATGGTGTACCCCTGCGGCATTGGAGTTTACTTTATTAGGGTGCTTGTGTTCTCGCCAGTTAGAGACATGCTTGCCAATATTGAGGTGGGGGAATTGAGGCTCTCCTTCGAAATCAATATTTAGGAATTGTAATAAGGTGGAAAAACTGTCCCTTTGGCTGATGTTTATCTCTAACAAATCGTCTCTAAATTCAAAATAGTTCCGGATGCTGTCTTTGTGTTGCTGGTAGCAATTTTCGAGGTGTTGAGCATCAAGAGGGTTGGTGGCTGTGGACAGTTCAAACGTTGTATGAAAAGCGCGTTTAAGCACTGGGTTAAAAACCCCAGTTTTAATCTCAAGGTTTTCTTTCATCTTTTTAAGCAGTTTCTGTATTGATGGAATCCACAGATCCTGCGAGCGCTCTAAATAGATGAATTTGGAACCGGGAAATAAAGCGTCTAGTTGTTGGTAATCACTGAAACAAGGGGCGTCTGATACCACATCGGCCAATTTAAATGCCTGTTGGGTAAAGGCGGTGTGGGCTACCTTAAAACCATGGTCTAATAATGCCACGCTAATGCTTGTGGTGCCGGTTCGGGGTAAGCCTATAATAAAAATTTTGTTCATGATTTAACGCAACGGTATTTAATGTAAGAGCATTTATACAGGGTATTAACTGCTATTTATTACGCGAGGCAGAATTTCAAATTACGACTGGATTCTTTTAATAATATGCCTTGTTTTAATAATAGCTTTTGCAGTTTTCTCTGAAAAACTTTTTCTAAAGCTTGTGAGTTATCTAGTTGAGCTTGTGTTTCGAAAAAGCAATTGACCAATAAGCTGCCTGGAAACAATTCAAACTGCACGGTATGGGTGGTTTTCACAAGGCCTTCTAGCTCATTCTGTGCTTGATCGGAGATAACGTTAATTACTTTAAGCAATCGTTCGTTTAGTTTTAGGGTGATTTTAGACATTTTCATGATGTTGCACTCGTGAGGTGTGAGGGATCATGGTTGGAAATTCTTAGAGGCGATAAATGGTTTAGTAGAGTGTTAGCTGTATTAAACTGTAAATAATTAGGCATTAAAGGATACCTAATTATTTGTTTAGATTTTTAAAAGCGACTCATGTTTCAGACTAATTTCAGATTACGCTTCTTCATTACACAAAAGATATTCCATTAACGCCTTTTGAGCATGCAATCTGTTCTCTGCCTCATCCCAAACTACTGCACGCGGATCATCCATCATGTCATGGCTGATTTCTTCACCACGGTGAGCAGGTAGGCAATGCATGAAAATGGCATCTTCATGGGCCAAGTCCATGAGTTCAGGGCTTACCTGATACTTTTTGAAAACTTTCTCACGCTCTTTTTGTTCCTCTTCTTGGCCCATAGAAGCCCACACGTCAGTTACTAACATGTGTGCGCCAGTGGCGGCTTCTTTAGGGTCACGAATGATTTTCACGCGATCTTTATTGGCCTCTACCAATTCAGGCATAGGGTCAAACCCTTCAGGGCAGTTCACTACTAAGTTAAAGTCAAACTGACGGGCTGCGTTTATGTAGCTGTGGCACATGTTATTGCCATCGCCTACCCAAACCACGGTTTTGCCTTGAATGCTGCCGCGGTGTTCTTGGAACGTTTGCATGTCAGCCAATAACTGACAAGGATGGTATTCATCGGTTAAGGCGTTAATGACCGGCACGCGAGAATTAGCCGCAAAGGTTTCGACTTTTTCGTGGCCAAAGGTGCGAATCATTATAATGTCGCACATGCGAGACAGCACTTTTGCGCTGTCTTCAATGGGTTCGCCACGGCCCAGTTGAGTGTCTCTTGGGCTTAGAAAAATACCGGCACCGCCCAATTGAGCAATACCCGCTTCAAAGCTAACACGAGTACGAGTAGAAGATTTTTCAAAAATCATACCCAGTACTTTATTTTTTAAAGGCTCGTATACAAGCCCTTGCTGTTGCATAGACTTCAACTCAATGGCGCGGTTGATTAGCATGGCCAATTCAGATGGCGTGAAATCTAATAAGGTTAAAAAGTGACGGGTTGACATAACGGCGCCTTCTTTATTTCTTTTGGGCGAAATACAGTTTGATTTGCTCGCATACTTTTGCGGCTATCAAATCGGCTTCGTCGTTAGTTAATACAAATGGCGGTAATAAACGCACCACATTGCCGGCCGTTACATTTAACAATAGGCCTGCGTCTAGTGAAGATTTCATAATGCTGGCAGCGTTATCTGTGGTATTTAATACCACGCCAATCATTAATCCTTTACCACGGTATTCTGTAATGAAACCGGTGTCTTTTAATTCTTTATCAATGGCATTAACGATACGTTCGCCCAGTTCGGTTACCCGAGTACAAAGCTTTTCATTGGTAATGGTATCAATAACGGCATTGGCGGCAGCACAAACTAATGGGTTACCGCCATAGGTTGAACCGTGGTTACCGGGTTGTAAAACGTTGGCTGCTTTTCCTTTGGCCAAACAGGCACCAATGGGTACGCCATTGCCTAAGCCCTTTGCAGTGGTTAATACGTCTGGGGTCCAATTAAAATGTTGAAACGCAAAGTATTCACCGGTACGACCGTTACCCGTTTGAATTTCATCTAACATCAGTAACAAATCTTTTTGGTCACACAATTCGCGTAAACCGTTCATGTAGTCTTCGGTGGCCGCGGTTACACCGCCTTCCCCTTGAACGGGTTCAATAAGAATGGCAATAATATTTGAATTGTTTTTCACCGCATCTTGCGCGGCTTTTAAATCGTTGTAAGGCACACGTTCAAAACCATTCACTAACGGTGTGAAGCCAGCATGGGCAGCCGGGTTAGCGGTGGCGGTAAGCGTGGCTAGCGTTCTGCCGTGAAAAGCCCCATCCATCACCAATATAGTGGGTAGGGTTATGCCTTGGTCGTTGCCATATTTACGGGCAATTTTAATGGCCGCTTCATTGGCTTCGGCCCCTGAGTTGCCAAAAAATACGTTATCCATGCCACTAATGGCGGTTAATTTTTCAGCCAAAGATTGCTGCTGGCCAATACCATATAGGTTGGAGGTATGGACCAAGTTATCGGCTTGTTCGCGGATAGCGCGGGTCACGGCAGGGTGGCCGTGGCCTAATCCGCACACAGCAATGCCGCTTAATGCATCAAGATAAGATTTGCCGTTGTCGTCAGTGACATACACACCCGCCCCTTTAGAAAAGGTAACGGGTAAACGGCCATAGGTGTTCATAATAGGTTGCATCACTGTTCCTCACGCAAGCCTAAAAAAGCAAAATGGCAGCGAATTTGACTCATCTTCTTCCATTTAACTTGGATAGACTCGCCATTTGCTGCCAAAAAATGAAGCCAAGCATAATACCTAACTAAGAGGTTATTACAAGCAACTCGCGCAGGCAGGCTTTTTTCCGGTTAGAATGCCCGCAATATCAACGATTTAGCGTTATTTTCAGGTTTTCAGTGGGGCAATGATGACAGCGAAAAAGTGGCAGTTTTGGATTGACCGTGGCGGCACCTTTACCGATATCGTGGCGAAATCTCCTCAGGGGCAGTTATTAACCCATAAACTGTTATCTGAAAACCCACAACAATATACCGATGCCGCCATTGCTGGTATTCGCTATTTTCTGAAATTATCCCCTAGTCAAAGCATTAACCCTGAGTGGATTGATGTGGTGAAAATGGGCACCACCGTGGCCACCAATGCGTTACTTGAACGCAAAGGTCAGCGTTGTGCCTTGCTGATTTCTGAAGGTTTAAAGGATGCTTTGTTAATTGGCTATCAGACCCGCCCCGATATTTTTGCATTAGCGGTGGAGCGGGGCGAACCTCTTTACCATCAGGTGATTGAAGTACCCGAACGGTTTTCTGCGCAAGGAGAGGTGGTAAAAGCGCTGAATCTCAATGTATTAAAACCTCAATTACAAACCCTACGCCAACAAGGATTTGAAAGTGTGGCCATTGTGTTGATGCATGGTTACCGCTATCAGCAGCATGAAAAGCAAGTGGCGCAGTTGGCTCGGGAATTAGGTTTTAGCCAAATTTCGGTGAGTCATGAAGTGAGCCCTTTACAAAAATTGGTGAGCCGTGGAGACACCACTGTGGTGGATGCTTATTTAAGTCCAGTATTGCGTCAATATGTCAGCCAAGTGTCCGCTGAATTAAATGCCACCGACGCTGCGCAAACTTCCGGGCAAGTGCCGCTGTATTTTATGCAAAGCAATGGCGGTTTAAGTTTGGCCAGTAATTTTCAGGGTAAGGATGCCATATTGTCTGGGCCGGCGGGTGGTGTGGTGGGCATGGTTAAAACTGCACAATTGGCTGGCGAACATGAAGGCAAGCGATTTAATAAATTGGTGGGCTTTGACATGGGGGGCACCAGTACCGATGTTAGCCATTATGCAGGAGGGTACGAGCGTCAGTTTGAAACTCAGGTGGCGGGTGTGCGCTTGCGCGCGCCTATGATGCAAATTCATACGGTGGCCGCTGGTGGTGGCAGCATTGTTAAGTTTCAAGATGGCCGTTATCAAGTGGGCCCTGAAAGTGCCGGTGCCAACCCAGGCCCTGCATGTTATCGCCGTGGTGGCCCGTTAACAGTTACCGATTGCAATGTGTTGCTGGGGAAAATTCAACCGCAGTTTTTCCCTGCCATATTTGGTGAAAAAGCTAATCAACCTCTTGATAAAGACGTGGTGAAGGAAAAGTTTTCACGCCTTGCCAAAAACTTTAACGAGCAGCAGGCACTTGAATCACAACAGCCAAACATTTCAGCGCAACAAGTGGCGCAAGGTTTTTTAAATGTGGCGGTAGAGAACATGGCCAATGCGGTGAAGCGTATTTCCATTCAGCGCGGTTATGATTTAAGCGATTACACATTGGTAAGTTTTGGGGGGGCAGGAGGGCAGCATGCTTGTTTAGTAGCCGAACAACTGGGGGTTAAAAAAGTGTTGATGCACCCCTTTGCGGGTGTGTTATCGGCCTTTGGCATTGGCTTGGCCGACCAAATAAAACTTAAAGATAGGGCAGTTGAAAAACCCTTGGATGAAGCGTTATTAAAAAACATTGGTAAAAGCCTCCAAGAAATAAAGACAGAGCTGGCCCAGCAATTTGTTGGCACCGACTCCAAACAATTGGTTGAATACCAAGGGCGGTTACACATTAAATATTTAGGCAGCGATAACAGCCTGCTGGTGGACCTCGATAGTTTTGAAAATATGAAGGCCGCTTTTGAAGAGCAGCATAAACAGTTATTTGGTTTTATTGGTAGCCAAGGGTTGTTTGTTGAAGCCTTACAAGTGGAGGCGCGCGTTGCCGGTGAATTGAGTCAGCCGCATATTCAAACTGTTTTAACGCCAGCCCAACCCATATCAAATGTTAAGTTGTTTAGTATGGAAAAAGAACACGATGCTGGTGTGTACCAGCGTAGCCAATTAAAAATTGGGCAAACAATAGTGGGCCCGTGTTTAGTGTTGGAGGATACCGGCACCATAGTGATTGAAAGCAATTGGCAAGGAGTGTTGACTGAAAAAGGCGATTTATTATTAAGCCCCGATTTAAATTCACAAGGGCAATCGGTGAGTAAACAATATTCGGCTCAGCAGGCCGACCCTGTATTACTGGAAATTTTTAATAACCGCTTTATGAACGTGGCCGAGCAAATGGGTTATGTGTTAGAGCGCACGGCAGCCTCGGTTAACATTAAGGAGCGCTTAGATTTTTCGTGTGCGTTATTTAATGTGAAAGCCCAGTTGATTGCCAACGCCCCTCACATTCCTGTGCATCTTGGCAGCATGAGCGAAAGTGTATTAGCCGTAATTCATAAACATGGCAGTACCATGGCTGATGGAGATGTGTATGCGGTGAATACGCCTTATAACGGAGGGACTCATTTGCCTGACGTCACGCTTGTGAAGCCTGTGTTTGTTAAGCAGGGCAATGAAAATATATTAAGCTTTTTTGTGGCGGCCAGAGGCCACCACGCGGATATTGGCGGTATCACACCAGGCTCCATGCCCCCATTTAGCCAGCATATTTCCCAAGAAGGTATTCTATTAGATGGCTTAAAAATTATGCAAAAAGGGGCGTTTTTAGAAAGTATTGTTAGGGAGGTATTATTGGATCATGAATACCCAGCTCGCAACGTGAACCAAAATATAGCCGATTTAAAAGCGCAAATTGCCAGTTGTGAAAAAGGCGCTCAGCAACTTTCAAACATGGTGGTGCAATACAGTTTGCCTGTTGTAAATGCTTACATGGGGTTTGTATTAGATAACGCCGAATTGGCGGTGCGTAATGTAATTAAAACTTTAAACGATGGCCATTATCGTTATGAAATGGATGACGGTTGTGCCATTGAAATGAACATAACAGTTGATACTAAAGAAGGCAGCGCTGTCGTAAATTTCGCGGGCACCTCTGCCATGCATAAAGGTAATTTTAATGCCCCCAGTTCAGTGGCAAAAGCCTGTGTGCTGTATGCGTTTCGTTGTTTAGTGAGCCATGACATTCCTTTAAATGCCGGAATTTTTCGCGCGTTAGACATTCAAATTCCTGACAACAGCATGCTAAGCCCACAATATCCTGCTGCTGTGGTGAGTGGTAATGTGGAGACCGCTCAATATGTGGTGGATACCTTATTATTAGCCCTAGGTGTCATGGCAGGCTCTCAAGGGACCAATAATAATTTCACCTTTGGTAATGACGAATACCAATACTATGAAACCCTGTGTGGTGGCATAGGGGCAGTAGAGGGCTATGATGGAGCCAGTGCGGTTCATGCTCACATGACTAACAGCCGACTGACTGACCCTGAAGTTTTAGAGAGCCGATATCCGGTACGACTAGAAAAATTTGAAGTACGACAAAACAGTGGCGGCACGGGCAAATTTAAAGGCGGTGATGGCATGCACCGTCAAATTAAATTTTTGCAGCCCATGACAGCCGCCATGATTTCGGGGCATAGAAAAATCCCACCGGCGGGCGTGAAGGGTGGTGGTAATGGAGAATGCGGTGTTAACCGAGTTATTCGAAACGACGGACAGGTGGAGAGTTTAGAGGGCTTGGCACAGGTGGAAATGGAAGTGGGTGATGTGTTTGATATTCAAACCCCAGGGGCGGGTGGGTTTGGAAAGGGTGTAGTTAAATGACATATGAGGGTGGTTTATAAAAACAAAAAGCCCAGCTTTTGTGGTGGGCTTATTATTTTTATAACTTAACGAATGAATAATTAGTCTCGGCTAATTAATCGCCGTCAGCAAAACTAAGGCCTGCATCAATGTCTAACCCAGTGGTGACATCTACTTTGAAATTATTATCTAGAGCTTTGGCGGCGGCTTGAAGATCGGTGCTATTAGCTTCATCAATTGCTGCATGAATGGTTATGAAGTTTGCCTTTATGGACTCCACATCTAAGGTGTTGCCATCGGTGTTGTTCATTATGTCAAATAAACTCACGTTAGTGTCGGCTTTACCCTCTAACAATTCTTGAGTGATATCTATTGATAAACCCAGTGAATCCCAAATTGAATTGGACAGTTGGGCTACTGAACTGGTTACACTTCGATTGGCAAGGTAGTCGTAATAATTTTGCACTGCTAGCACAATTTTGGTGGTGGCAGCGCTGCCGTCTTCCCCACTGACATTTTCTAGTTCACCACTCAGGAGTAGCTCGCGATAGCCGCTGCCTGTGCTGCGATAATCGGTTATCCAGCCGTCATCAATAATGTTGGCTCGGCGCAGTAGTTCGGCCGTGTAACCAGTTAATACTTGGCATTTTCTAGGCGCGCTTGCAAATTCAGAAACAATGTCACTGCTGGCGGTTGAGCCGCTATCTGCATTTTCAAATAAGGCGACTTCGAGGGCTAATAGGCCTACTTTATTTGATTCTTTTGTGGTGAAAAGATCATCATTGATGCCGGTTACGCTGCTCAATAAGTTATTGATTTCCGCTCTTACTATGGTTGTGGAATCAACGCCATTTACTCGAAACGAATCAATATAATAGTAGTTGGGTATCACTACGCTGGTAATCATGGGGCCAAAATTGAAGGGCAATAATTGAAACCAAGTGTCGTTAGTTTGTACCCATTTCTCCTGTACCGTTAGCAAGTTGGCTTCGTTGATATTGCCATCACTGCAGAAGAACTCAGCGCTATCATCAAGTACTTGAACTTGTGCTTTGAAAGCCGCAGAGGCCGGCATAATGGTGTTGTCAATTACTTGCTCAATAGCAATCTCTAGCTCAGCGCTGGTATTACTGGTGATAGAAGAGCTGGAAGACCCACAGGCGCTTAGCATGAGGGCGCCCAAAACTAGGCCGAGGGTTTTAAACATGAAAGGAGCTTTAAACATAAATACAACGAAACCTGAATTAAGAAGATACTGACAGCATATGATTATCCCAGCTGTTGTTGGGAAAACTTAAGCGCATCGTTGGGTCTTCTTTTAATGTGTTGGCGTGAATGCGACGGATTTTACCTGCAGAATTGGAGAGTACAAAATAATTTTTATCCTGACTGACGGCTAAACCGCAAACGTCATGAAATCCATGGTGATTTTTAAATGAACCGTCATCAATATTCCAGAACATGGCCAGATTGCCACGGGGGCTGGTAAAGGCCGCCACTTTGTGTGGTGAATTAATTTTCACACTGCCCATGTAGTCACTGAGCTTTAACAGTAAGCTAGTGGGGGCAGTTAAAGTTTTAAGTGGCTGCCCAGGCTTATGCAATGCTGCCAGTTCAATAGGCTTATTGTGCTTTAAGGCATCCCGCTGCACCTGCAATGCCACCGCCACTATGCCGTCACCGCTTACATCTAAATGGCGAATACTGGCTTTAGTTTCAGTCAATGTTTGTTGATCAAGCAATTCACCATTTTGGCTATTGATATAAGTTAGGCTGGAATGCATGTTGGCATAATTAAGCACTTTTCTGCCGGAATCTGGGTGAGTCAGTAACCCGCCGTTAGCAATAACCAGCTGGTCACTATTAGGCATCATTAACAATTCATGGGGCCCAATGCCGTGACTGGAAAATTCATGAACTTGTTTGAAGTTTTGGGTTTCCCTTACGATAATTTTTCCTTGGCCAGTTTTATAATTTGATTCACTGCTGAATAAATACTGGCCATCATGGCTAAAACAAGCATGGCCCTGCATGTGGTGATCTTCGCTGCATTGAAAAACGTGGGTAGGATTTCCCGTTTGTAAATCTATGACGATGCCTTGCAATCCTGGACGTCGGGCGAGCATCGCTACTTGTTCTTTTTTATGAGGGTTTTGACAAAGGCCATGACCCCTAAAGTTTGACAATGCCAATTCAGTCTGGTCTTGATAGGGATTAATCATGCCCAGGCTGAATTGTTCTTTATGACGACCTTGCGCCGACAGCCACCGCTCTTTTGTGTCGCCAAATTCTTGCTTGTTTAAGCTCAGCAAGGCATTGGCAGCCGGTAAAGAAACCCCTAGCACGGCTAGGGTTTTTAATAGTTTCCTGCGGGATAGGGAGGTGATTGTGGTGTTGGTCATTTTATATGGATTACTTTACAAAGAGTTCACAAACTTTACCAAGGCATCACGCTTTTGCTTAGGCAAATGAACAAATTTATTTTTCACGCTTAGAGCTTCGCCGCCATGCCATAAAATAGCTTCTTCAATGGTGCGAGCACGACCGTCATGCAGTAAAACACCGCTGCCATTCACAGCCTCAAGCATGCCCACTCCCCATAGTGGGGCGGTACGCCATTCAGAGCCAGTAGCTTGAAAGTCAGGGCGATTATCGGCTAAATCAGGCCCTAAATCATGCAGTAAAAAGTCGCTGTAAGGCCAAATTATTTGTTCACCTAAGTGTGGATTAAGCGTGCTAGGGAGCGTTTTAAATTGCGGATTATGGCATTGCTGGCATCCTGTTTGGTAAAATATCTCGCGACCTTGCATGACAATGTCATTATTAGGGTTGCGTCGATTAACAGGTGCAAGGTTACGGTTAAAATTCACAACCAGCTCCAGTAGCTCATCAGACAGCTCCACTTCATTTTTGTCGTTGCCGTTGGGTTGAGATAGACAGGTGACTTGTTTTTTTGTGCAAGGCTGGGATGGCGACAATGAGCTGGTAATGCCCACGTCATTAGCAAAGGCACCGGCCACGGTCATATCCAGAGTCGCTTTATTGCTTTTCAAACCAAAACGCCCGGGTGCCGTCGCTTGTAATTTGTTATCCCACACCCAATTCACTCGCCCTGATATGCCATCTTGGTTGGCATCATTTGCATCGCTTAAAGCGTTAATATCCTTTTGGGCAATGAGCTCTATTAAGCCCATGCCTGCAATGGCCGGTGCCACCCTTAAGCTAAACAAAGTGTTTTCACCTATTGCGCCATAACCCAAGTTTCGAAATTCTAACTCAGGTTTGCGTAAATTGACTTGATAAGAATCAGGGTAGGTGAAGGTGTGCTCGACCCAATTTAAATAGGTATAGGCTTCTGGCGCCACATCATGCTTTAACGTATCTGGTTTTTGTGAATGGCGTAATTGGTGGGCCAATGAGATGGATTGCCCTTGAATTTGATCGCCATAAACAGGGTGTGGATTCACACCGGCTTTGACATTTCCAGCAGTGACTTTGCCAGGCTTACTGAGTCGCACTAGTGTGCCCATGAGTGCAGTATTAGCATCAGCAGGTATGAAGCCTTTACCTCCTTTTATATGGCACATTAAGCAGGTGCGAGCATTGTAAATGGGTCCTAATCCATCCCGAGCGGTGGTGATGGTAGGGGCTTTGACCCAGGGTTGATTCGCCAAGGCTTTACCTGCATGAAAGTCGGGCCTGAGTCGTCTATCCATGTTGGCTGAGGGTAATTCAAAGCTGGCAAAGGGTTTAATTGAAACCGTGGTATCGCCTCCGGGATTATTTTCGGCTGCAATATAAACAGGAAAATTAACGCTGGAGTAGGGGTTGGTTTGTTCTGAAGGCGTGGAGGCATCGCAGCCTGTCAACAGCAGAATTGCACTTGATAAGATGGCAGAAAACCGAGCAAAGCTCGGTTTCTGTATAACTGATTTAGTCATAAAAGGTTTTGTATTAGCAGCCAGTAGTAGCTGAGGCGGTATTACAGCCTGAAGCTTCATCGTCTACAACATCACCTAAACCTAAGGCTGTGGCAATTTCTTGAATGGCTTGGGCTTGATTATTTAAAGAGATGATAGTTTTACCAATGGCGCTATCTTCAGTGGGTGCACTCATAATTAGCACATCAAAAGGTTGGCCATTACGGGCTAGAGCATCAATAGCTTCATAGTTATCTACTGTTTCGGCCAGCGCTTCTTCAGCTTCAGTTGCATAGGATTCCAAGCCTACTTCAGCAAGGTATGCATCAATTCCGTATCCATTTACAGCGTTGGTGGTCACATCGTCAATGCCATCTAAATCGCTATCGTACCCAGCGTAAACACCGTTATAGCTGTTTGAAACACCTTCAGCATCCAACCAGATATCGCGATGAGTGTTATCTGAGAAACAAGAGTGTTCGTCTTCTTGAGAATTATTAACAAAAGCGATTTGCATGCGCTCTCCAGCTAACTCACCTTCAGATAAAGTGCCCATGCCGGTCAGAATCTCTGTTAACTTTTGCTTAGCTTCTGCTTCATTGGCAATGGTGACGAACTGACTGCGGTAGTTATCCTCGATC
Organism: uncultured Bermanella sp.; assembly: GCA_913058575.1. GTDB lineage: Bacteria > Pseudomonadota > Gammaproteobacteria > Pseudomonadales > Oceanobacteraceae > Bermanella. The sequence continues at coordinate 102,983 of CAJXRF010000002.1, read as the reverse complement.
TCTGAGCTCCAACCTTCTTGAACCTGAGTTAGATCGGCAATCAATTTATCAACGGCTACTTCAAGGTACTGATGGCGACGATCACCCACACTGTTATCGTTAACGGTAGTGTATTGAAAATCATCTACAGACCGTTGGCCACCATTTGCAAATGCATTAACAGGTTCTGCAGCGGTTTTAACCGCTTCAGTTTTAACCGCTTCATCACGATCAGTGGCGTTTGTTACGCCTGCATCATTATTTAAATCTTGGCCCCAAAGTAAGAATTCAATGGCGTGATAGCCGGCGATTACATCGTGCTCATCTGTGGCACTGGCTGTATTTGCCAATAGCGCTGCATCAATAACTATTTCAGTTGTTTCGATAATATTGTTTCCAACAGCATTGGTGACATCAATGCTCTCAGGCAATACACCTTCTTCGCCAACGCTGTGTGCGGTAACACCAATTTGGCCGGTTCCAAAATCTGTGTCATTGACTTTTACGTAATCGATTAATGCTTCACCAAGAGGCCAGGCATTGATGTCGCCTTCAGGGCCGTCTTCACTTTCGTAATCTGTGCTGTCAATTGGGCTGTTGCGGAAACGATATACTTCAGTTTGACCATAAGGTTCACGTGAAACTAACCAAGCCAATTTAGCCGCGTCTAGCTTTTCTTGAGAAGGGTCAGCGCGAAAAGCAGTTAATGCTGCCTTTAGAGCGACTGCAGTTGCAACGGAATCAGAATAAGTCGCGTAAGCAATATCAGCATTGGTTTCTAAAACCATGGCGGCTTTTTCCATGTTGATATCAGGCGCCACGTACGGTGTTTCGTCGTTGTCACTGCTGCTACCGCAAGCCATTAACATGGAGGCGCTTGCAACAAAGGCAGCTAATTTAAGCATTTTCATGAAAATTTCCTTAAATAAATCAGGTTTTAAAGGCAGGGCCACTAGAGTTTGGGCTGAAGTGTTTCTGCGCTACGAATTATGGCTGAGGATGGTATTGCAAATGATAATGATTGGCAACCATGAATTGTATTGTGAATTATTCTCATTTTAAACCCTGACAAACTGTAGTAGTATTGCCTCAGCATTTTGGCGTAATTTTGATGGCATGAAGTATGGCAGTTAAAAAAGTTTTGATTGGTTTAGCATTAACCACTCTATTGGTCGGTTGCGGAAGTGGCTCTTCAGATGGGGTTAAGTTTGAAACTAAGCCAAGCTTAGGGGAGGCTTTGTTCTCTGATGTTAATTTATCTTTTAATCGAAGTCAGTCTTGTGCTACCTGCCATAACCCTGATCAAGGCTTTGTAGATGACAGAACAAATGATGCGAGTATTGCGGGTCAAACTTCCGCAGCATCTTTAGGAGATAACGGATCATCTATTGGTGATAGAAATGCACCAACGGCAGCATATGCGGCGTTTAGTCCGGAATTTCATGAGGGTACCCGTGAACGAGTAATAAGGCAGAGACAAAATGGTATCGGCGCATATGAAGGGTTTTTGGGTGGGCAATTCTGGGATGGCAGGGAATCAAGCTTAGCCGGACAGGCCGGTGGGCCGCCAACCAACCCTTTAGAAATGGGCATGCCAGACAAATCCAGTGTGGTTGATCGTCTTAAAGAAAATAATGATTATGTTGCGGCGTTTGAATTGATCTATGGCTCCGATATTTTTAACGATACTGAAAATGCCTACGAGGCAATGAGTGAAAGTATTGGGGAGTTTGAAAAAACAGCTGAATTATCACCATTCGATTCAAAGTATGACCTTTCACTAACAGGTGATTACGAATACTCAATCATTAGCAAAGCCAGCATTGGAAAAACACGTTTTTTCTCTTCTGATTTAACCTGTGCGTCTTGCCATCAGCTAGAAGCAGATTCATCTAAGACAGAGCTATTTACCAGCTTTGAGTTTCATAATATCGGTGTGCCTGAAAATACAGCGCTTCGTGCAATTAATGGTGTTGACCAATTAGATACTGGGCTATTGCAAAATCCGTTGGTGGTAGATGATTCTGAAAAGGGAAAATTTAAAGTGCCAACATTACGCAATGTCGCTGTGACAGCGCCTTATATGCATAACGGTGTATTTAACGAATTGGAAACCGTTATTGAGTTTTATGAGCACGCTAAATTGCGAGCCAATGACATGCCAGACTCCAGCGTAAACCCAGAAACACAACTTGCTTGGCAGGTGCCTGAAATTGATGAAAATATCGAGACAGAATTACTGGGGGCTAATCATATAACTTTAGATGAGAGTGAAGTCCAAGCCCTAGTTTGTTTCTTGATGACTTTAACGGATGCTCGATATGAACATTTACTTGATCAAGAAAAAGTTGAATCTTGCGGTATTTAAAAATAGAGTGCGCGCAGAATAATTGCGCGTTTTAATTTTTCTGTTTTGTCATCATTTCATAGAATTACCGGAGCCATGCAGTGTTTAATTTCGCACCGATTTCGTTTTTTGATCCTCTGCCTAAATGGTTAGCGGTATCCATTTCTCTTGTTCTGCCTTTTTCAGTTTATGGGCAAACCACCTCTGAAGTAGTCTCTAATGAGGGTGTCACCCTTGAACAAGTTTTTATTACCGGTGGGCAAGATGAGGTTTTACTAAAACCTGGTTCTGCCACATTAATTGATGAGGTGGCTTTGGATAAATTCGAATACACCGACATTAACCGAGTGCTGAACGCTGTGCCGGGCGTTAATATTCAAGAAGAAGACGGCTATGGCTTGCGTCCTAATATAGGTTTACGAGGCACATCTCCTGAGCGCAGTAAAAAAATTACCATAATGGAAGATGGGATTTTATCAGGGCCGGCACCTTATTCAGCGCCAGCCGCGTATTACTTTCCCAATATTTCCCGCATGAGTGCCGTAGAAGTATTTAAAGGACCGTCCACGATTCAATATGGTCCAGCGACGGTGGGTGGTGCCATTAATATGGTGAGCCGAGCCATGCCTTATGCACCGCAAGGGGAGTTAGACGTTCAATACGGCAGCGATAATTTTCAGCGTTATAACGCCTATTATGGCGAGCAGGTGGGTGATGCCGCTTATGTAATAGAAGGGCTAAGGGTCAGCGCGGATGGCTTTAAAGATTTAGATGGAGGTGGCGACACGGGTTTTGTACGCAATGACGTAAACCTGAAAACCAGCTGGCAAGTGTTTGGTGAAGTGAGCCACTCATTTTTATTAAAATTAGGTTATGCCGATGAAGAATCAGATGAAACGTATTTAGGGCTAACGGAAGATGATTTTAATAGTGACCCTAATCGACGTTACTCGGCTTCTCAATTAGATAAAAGTGAATGGCAACATCTGCAATTCCAATTCACTCATTCAATGGAATTGAACGATATGACGGTAACATCAGATGTTTATCGAAATGATTTTGATCGTGACTGGTTTAAGGTTAATGCTTTTAATTCTGGTGTGACCTTGCAAGATGTTCTCGCTGACCCTAGTACTTATGACGCTTATTACAATGTGCTTACAGGAAGCGCTGCTAGTGACAGTGCCACTGAGCTACAAATTGGAAATAACGGCCGAAAATTTATTTCACAAGGGCTGCAAACTCGAATTAATAGCGAACAATTCTTTGTGGGCTTAACGCATAACTTAGAAGTAGGCGTTAGGTATCATCAGGATGAAGTTGAGCGTCATCATACCGAGCAGAATTATGCGATGCAGGTAGGCGGAGAGTTAATAGCGGTTGATGGGAGCTTTGTAACCACAGTCGAAAATAAAGATGAGGCACAGGCTTTGGCTTTGTACATTCAGGATGAAATTACCTTAGATAACACCACACTAACACTAGGCGTGCGCCATGAAACCATAGAGTCTACCAAAACGACTTTTGGTAACTTCACCGGAGTGCAGACTCAAAAAGAAGAATTAAGCCAATCTATTACTTTGCCAGGGGCTGGGGTGTATTCGCAAATCACGCCAAGTTTAGGACTGTTAGCGGGGATCTATAAAGGTTTTACGGCTGCCACGCCTAATGGAAGCGGAGATATTGAGCCAGAGGAGAGTACCAACTATGAGTTTGGTGCTCGCTATTCTGGTTTTGGGCAGACTGAAGTGATTGCTTTTGTAAACGATTATAGCCAGTTTAGCGGTACTTGCAGTGTGGCGAATAGTTGTGATGGCGCGACGGCCGGAGAGCAAATTAATGCCGGCAGTGCGCTGGTTTATGGTGTTGAGGCTAGCTGGAAAGATGAAATTGAATGGCAGGCCTTTGAATTGCCCATGAGTGTTACCTACACCTTTAGCCATGGTGAATTTGGCGAAGATTTCACAGATGAAAGCGGTGCGTTTGGTGAAGCTGGCTTAGATATTAAAGAAGGCTATGAAATAGGCTACCTACCAGAACATAGGCTCAACCTCCAATTAGGGGTGGCCAAGGGAAAATGGGCGGCCAACGCCTCGGCCTTGTACCAAAGTGAAATGCGCAATGTTCCAGGGCAGGGCAACATAGCTTCGCAAGATCGAATAGATACTTATACCGTTATCGATTTATCGGCCAATTATCAAATACACCCAAGCTTGAAGCTCTATGGCACCTTGGATAATGCCTTGGGTAACGAGTACGTAGTATCGGCTAAGCCTTATGGTTTCCGGCCTGGTAAGCCTCGCTCGATCAATATTGGCGCCAAATATCAGTTTTAACTCTTTAGGCACATCAGTTGACGTATATCAGGCTCTTAACAGGGCCTGTATCCAAAACCTAGCATAACACTAGGTTATTCGTTAAAATGGCACGAAATTGCTATTTACAATATAACCGTGAGCACAATATGTCTGAAGTGATTGAACAAATTAAACAACAAATTGAAGCCAACACTGTATTGCTATACATGAAAGGCAACCCTAACCAGCCACAGTGTGGTTTCTCAGCGCGTACCGTACAGGCGTTAATGGAAGTGGGTAAGCGCTTTGCTTACGTTGATATTCTGTCTAACCCTGAAATTCGTGCCAACCTTCCTGCGTATGCTAACTGGCCAACTTTTCCGCAGTTGTGGGTGAATGGTGAGCTAGTAGGTGGCTGCGATATCATCACTGAAATGGCTGAAAACGGTGAGCTAAAAGAATTGATCGACGCAGCGGTTCCAGACGAAGCCTAAGTTTGATAACGGCAGTGTTTAAAGGTTTAAACACTGCCTGTTTCCGGCATTTCTCGTCAGTGTTATAACCTTCGTTTAATCCCCCATCTAATTAATAATTTAACGCTTCAATCCCTTTGTAACAAAACTGTCATAAAACACAGTTATGGTGACGCCTGATTAAAATCACAGGCCTGCCCCATCAATGAGAACGCTTTCTGCTTTTATTTTTAGCTTTATTTTAAGTTTCTGTTTTACCTCCACAGCCTTCGCTGTTGACCACTCAGAGAAAGAACTACGCTGGCAAAGTGCGCTATCAGAAATTGTATTTTCCACTGTTCCTTTAAAAAATATTCCAAGCAAAGACCCTGTCACAACGTTGTTCACCATGCATGGCTCGAACACGGTGGGCGGTAAACTTGGCCCTCACTTGGCCATGGAGTATTTAAAACAAAAGGGCTTGATGAATGTTCGTGTGCAGCCTTTGCAAAAGCTTAATGAGAAAGTGGTTGTAGGTGATTTGCCCAATAGAGGCAAGTCGGTACAAATTCGCATTTCAGCTCATGGTTCCAGTACGGGTTTTAAAGGTTTAATGTCAGGTGAGGCAGATATTTGGGCTTCGTCTCGTAAAGTCAAAGATAAAGAGGTTTTGGATGGGTTGTCTATGACCAATTTAGATGGCCCCAGCAGCGAGCATGTTTTAGCCATTGATGGTTTGGCCATGATTGTTCACCCGAAAAACCCCATAAGCCAGCTAAGTAAGCAACAATTGGCCGATATTTTCTCAGGGAAAATCACCAATTGGGCACAATTAGGAGGCAGCGACCAAAGTATTAACCTTTATGCACGAGATGAAAATTCAGGTACTTGGGACAGCTTTAAAAATATGGTGCTGAGTAAAAAGGCGCCTTTAAGCGAAAGCGCTAAGCGTTTTGAATCCAGTGAAATGTTAGTGGGCAATGTTTTAATAGACAAAGGTGCCATCGGCTTTATTGGCTTGGCGTTTGTGGGTGACAGTAAATTATTGGCGGTAAGTGATGGAGACACCCAAGCGTTTAAACCTTCGTTATTAACCGTAGCCACCGAAGACTATGCGTTATCACGACGCCTTTATCTTTATAGCGATGATGAGCCGACCAATCCTTATGTTAAAGAATTTATTAATTTTTCAGAAAGTGTAGTAGGGCAGGGAATTGCGCAAAAACTAGGCTTTATTTCACAGAACGTAGAGGCTATGGATACCTCGTTGGCTAAAAACTTACCCATTGATTATTTGCAATTGGTGGAAGGAAACAAGCGTTTGAGCTTAAATTTTCGATTCCAACCAGGCAGCGCCAAGCTAGATAATAAAGCCATTAAAGATATTTATCGCTTGGCCTATTACATTAAAGAGCAGTTTAAACAGCAAGGAAATGAACAAGATTTATTGCTCATTGGTTTTGGCGATCGCCGAAAAGACCAAGACCGTTCAAAGCTGTTATCTAAGCTGCGCGCCATGGCAGTACGCCGTGAACTGGCTAAAGTCGGTGTGTATGCCAAATTAAGCACAGGTTACGGCGAATTCAATCCTGTGGCGACTTACACCAATGCCACTGATGGACAATTGAAAAACAGGCGAGTGGAAGTATGGGTGAGGTAGCTTACTAGGCTATCTCAACTGGGCGGCTAGATAAGTTGCCCACTTTTATTTAAGAGCGCCGTTTTTATTAAATGTTATTCAGCTGGCAAAGTGGGCTGTTTTAATATGTAAATGCTCACGCATACGCCAATCCCCACTAATAAAAACTTTACCCAAACTAAAGGGACCCAATAGATAGACAGGCTCATAGTGGAAAATATCATCATGATGGTGATGTACTTAGCCCGTTTTGGAATACCCGAGCCCTCAAGGTAGGCCAGCACATATCGCCCTAATTTAGGGTGCTGAACGAGCCACTCATAGAACCTAGGGCTGGATCGTACAAAACAGGCTGCCGCCAGCAATAAAAACGGCGTAGTGGGCAATAGCGGTAGAAATATCCCCAGTACCCCCAATATCACGCTTAGCCAGCCAATGGTTATTAGCAAGCCTTTAAACAATTTATCTCGCAAGCCATCCTCCTAGGTTAATTACTTTTGTAAGTATTGATAAAAGCGCTTTTGCCCAAGCAAAATTCCATTATGCAACTATTCTAAATTTGAGTTCGACTAAAAAGGGCAATGGTATGTCAAATGTGAGTGTTAATCAGCAGGATTCTACGCTGACGGTATCAATTAGTGGTCGTTTTGATTTCAATATTCTTCAGGATTTTAGGGATTGTTATTCAGAAATGGCCGGCAGTGATATGAAGTTTGTGGTGGATTTGGCCCAAACAGAATACATAGACAGTTCGGCGCTGGGTATGTTGTTGAATATGAAAAATCATCTTGGGAGCGATGATTGTGCCATTGAAATATGCAATTGCCAGCCAAACTTAATGAAAATTTTTACTATCGCGCACTTTGATAAGAAATTTAAGTTTGTTTAAACAGCCATTTTTATAAAAGGAATGCTCTGTATATGAAAGTGCTGGTGGTAGATGATCAGGCAACCAACCGAGCTATATTAACTTGGTTGTTGGAAGAAGATGGCCATGAAATTTGTGAGGCACAGGATGGGCAGCAAGCCATTGATGCCTATCAAGAAGACGATTTCGACATCGTGCTTATGGATGTCATGATGCCCATCATGGATGGCTTGCAGGCTACTAAGAAAATTAAGGCCATTCAAGCGGATGGTAATTATGTTCCGATTATATTTTTAACTGCCCTTGATGATGACAAGGCGTTAAGTCAGTGCCTAGAGTCAGGAGGTGATGACTTCTTATCTAAGCCCTATAACGATGCCGTATTGAAGGCCAAAATTGCCGCTCACATGCGCATTCGTGAGCTTACCCAAGTGATCACCCAAAAAAACCAGCAGCTCATCGAGCATAATAATCGCTGGCAGCGTGAGCAAAACATTGTTGCCCACATATTTAACAAAGCTTTAGAGCACAATTTAAGTGAGTGCGAGAGTTTACGCAGTCACATAGCGCCAGCCTCCACATTTAATGGTGATATCTTATTGTCTGCCCCCAGCCCGGCTGGTGGCTTATATGTGTTTTTAGGGGATTTTACCGGCCATGGATTAGGCGCGTCTATTGGTACGTTGCCTATTGCCCATAGCTTTGATCAATTGGCATTACGGCATTTGAGTGTGGGGGAGATTGCGTTTGAGTTTAATAAAATGCTCAGCTCCATGTTGCCAGATTACATGTTTTGCTGCGCCACCATCCTAGAGCTAAATACCTTAGGTGACAGTGTTCAAGTATGGATGGGCGGGCTGCCAGATGCCTATCTCGTGGCGCCCGATGGCTCAATTAGAGAGACCATATGTTCACAAAACATGCCGTTGGGGGTTGAGCATAATGAAAAATTTAATAAGGGGTTTGAGGTTAAGCAATTAAACCCAGGTGAGTCCGTGGTGTTCTTTACTGACGGTATTATAGAGGCTGAGAACCCAAATGGTGAGTTCTTTGAAGAAGAGCGCTTATTGAATTGTTTTGCCAAGGGAGTAAAGGACCCCTTTTCAGTTATTTTAAGTCAGTTAGAAGATTTTATTCAAGGTGCCGAACAAAGGGATGATATTTCTTTGGTTGAAGTGAAAAGTGGCCCTGTGGTGATTAAGCACAATAATCAATTGTCAGAACTCAAAGGCTATGAAGGTATTTATTGGCAAATGAATTGCGATCTTGGGGTGGAGGATATTCAGCGCTCAAACCCGGTTGAAGAAATTATGTCGGTACTGGGGGCTCAAACGTTATTGAGGCCCAATAAAGATGTTATTGGCTTATTGCTAGCTGAGTTGTACAGCAATGCCTTAGAACACGGTTTGTTAGATTTATCTTCAGACTTAAAGCGTAGCGAAGACGGCTTTGCAGAATATTATCAGCTTCGCCAAGAGCGTATTGAAGCATTGAATGACGCGCAAATTAACATTAATTGTGAGTTGTTATTTGAAGATGAAACGGTGTTGCGCATTAGGCTGGTGGATTCAGGCAAGGGCTTTGAGTTTGAAAATATTCTCGACAGTGATCACGAAGACAGTTTTGGGCGCGGAATATCCTTAATACGTAAAGTATGTAAACGGGTGGAGTACAGTAATAACGGCTGTACAGTTGAGGTGGATTTTCCTGTTTCAAGGGCGGTGGTATTAGATTAATACCACCGTTTGCCGTTTGTTTAATGACTAAAAAATAGTTTAAAGGTGAGTTTATTCCCCATGATAAAGCAGGAATAAGTCCACAATATTGTCTGGAATGCTGGCACAAACTTGTAAACTAAGTTTGTCATCATCATCTATTTCAGCAAAGGCTTCATCTTCACTGTTTAAACCTGATGCATATAGAATCGGAAACAATAACTCAGCGGCATCCTTTTCAAATTTACGATACCAAACTTCTTCTTGCTCTATGGTAAGCAACATAAAGCCCACGCTCCAGTTTTCAAGCGGTGCTGCTTCGTCGTCTTCGTCTGCTTCGACATTTAATTCACAAGGGATAGGGAAGGTTTGACCTGATTCAATCAGTTCAATGACTTCTTTTTGCAGCAGTTCAATTAAGAATGTCATTTCTTGTTGTTGTTTTTCGTTTTCCCATTTAACGTCACCATTGAAAATCATGGTGGAAAGTTCAGCCCAATTTAAGGGCTGCAGGCTAATGGCGTTGGCGGTTAATAAACCATGTAAGGCGAAGAAATCTAAGCCATCTTCTTGTTCGGCTTGATCCTCTAAAAATAGCGCTAGGGATTCCAGTTGATCTTCATTTAACGCCGCTGTTGTGCTCATGGTGTACTCAATCTGTTGAAATGATGTGTTGTTAATTCATGTCAGTATACCAGCATGTTTTCAATTCGGGCATGCACAAGCCATAATTGTCGCGCTATCTTTCAGCTTAGCTCTGATTTATGCTGCCAGTCTTTCCTAAATTAATACAGATTCCAGGTATGCGCGGACCCAGAGTAACCCTAGAGCAGTGGCGAGCATTACAGGCCGTCGTAGATTGTGGCAGCTATGCGCTGGCCGCAGAATCCCTTAATAAAAGCCAATCCTCGGTGAGCTATACCGTGACCAAGCTCCAAGAGCAGCTTGGTATGGAGTTGCTTCACATAGAAGGGCGTAAAGCAGTGCTCACGTCTGCTGGCGAGGCATTATTGCAACGCTCTAGGCATTTGCTAGATAACGCCATGGAACTGGAGCAGGTGGCCGCGAGCCTCATGCAAGGCTGGGAGGCGGAAGTTGCCCTTGCCACGGATGCGGTTTTTCCAAAATCGATTCTGATTCAGGCCTTTAAACAGTTTTTGCCAATTAGTCGAGGTTGCAAGTTATTATTGCGAGAAGAAGTATTGTCAGGGGCTTCTGAAGCCCTGTTGGAAAAGAGAGTCGATATTTCCATTACACCTTGGGTGCCACCGGGCTTCATGGGAGAGAAATTAATTGACATTAATTTTGTGGCCGTGGCCCATCCTGATCATGATTTACACAAATTAGGTCGTAAAGTAAGTGTGAGCGATTTAAATCAAAGTGTGCACATAGTGATTAAAGATTCTGGCATCAAACAAACCCGAGATTCAGGGTGGATTGGTAATGATTTACGCTGGACGGTTTCTAATTTTGAAAGTGCTAGAGCGTTATTGGTCAACGGCCTTGGGTTTTCTTGGATTCCCATGCATGAAGCACATGAGCTGATTGTAAAAGGGGATTTATTGCCGCTTGATTTAGAAGTAGATTATGAAAAACAGGGGACCTTGTATCTGGTGTTTGCCAATAAAAAAATAAGTGGCCCGGCCAGTCAATTGCTAGCGCAGCGTATTCAGTCGTGCGCAAAGCAATACATTGAAGAGCAACCTACCGCTGAGCAAATAAAGCACTTAAAACCTTAGGCAGGCGAATTATTGTTTTTATTTAATTTCCCCTTGTTCATTAGACACCACGAACGGCATTGAGTACCAATAATAGCGGTTTTGACTAAGCGAAGGGCACGTGCAGTTGTAGCGACTGCGCCCTTCTTTTAAGGGGCTGCTGTGACGGGCCGTAACCCTTAATTGATCTTCCTGTTGAGTTACCTGAGTGAAAATTCTTTGCCCTTGGTAAAAACATTGCAGGTGCTGATGGTTTAAATCTTTGGCCAATAACGTTAAATCAAGTTCTGGTGCAGGTTGACCAAGCAGTAGTAGCTCGCTTTTAGGACTTTCCTTAATGATGTTAAAGGCAAGGCTTTTTAATTTAATACTAAGGGTTTCTAAATTGGCGTAGACACCTGAGGCGGGAAAGCGTGGCAAGGCTTGTAAATGGCTTGAAGAAGAAATTGGGCCAGATTGCTGCGAAAACGCAATATAGCCTTGTTCGTCTAATAAGCTTTGTAGAGCGTGGTTGAACTCTCCGTAAGGGTAAGCAAATAGTTTTTCAAATGTGTTTAATTCAGAGCCTAGGCGCAACTGTGCTTGGTTTATATTTTGTGTGATTCTCGTTTTCCATTCACTTAACGCTTCGTTGTTTTGTCTGGCCAGTAAGTGGTCATGGTTTAGGCTGTGATTAGCAATGGTGGCACCATGTTTTTGCATCTCTTGTAGCTGTAACCAGCTCAAACTATTGCCATGCTGTTTGTCTATGGCTTGAGGGCTGACAAAAATAGTGAAGGGTAAATTGCGTTTTTTTAGTTCAGGAAATGCCTGCTGATATATGGATAAATAACCGTCATCAAAACTGATACCAAGGGTCTTGCGGGAGAACGAAGAGCCTTGTTGAATATGTTGTAAAATGATGGGCAATGGCAATACCTGAAACCCTAGTTGATCAATTAACGCTAAATGTTCAATGAATTTTTCAGGAGACACACTGGTGCTGGGGGGAGTGGTATCGCTGACGTGATGATATTGCAATATGATGGCTTGGTGAATCGAACTTGCCTGACAGTACCCACTGAAAACTAAACATGCCCATATTGTAAGCTGAAAATTAATTAAGAATGATAATACTGTTCTAAGCATTGCATGGCCTGATGAATCTCGATCATTTGCTCGCTGCTGCCGCCGCGATCTGGGTGGTGTTTCATGATTAGTCGGCGATACTGCTTTTTAATGATGGGAAAGTCAATTTTGTTCATTGTTTGAGTATCCAGCTCTAAGGTAGCAAAGGCTTTATGCTTGCGCTGCGGGCAAAGAAACTCTTCCCAAAAACTGTTTAGTAATCGCCTTACATCTTGCTCTTTCGTTTGATTCAGTTGTGCAAGGTCAGTGTAAAATAGTGCAAGGGGATCGTGATGATTAAGTGTTTTCTCAATTGAGTCGTAAGCGCCAGGGTAGGGGGACAGTTCAATGCGTAAACTAGAAATATTGAGCTGATACTCTTGGTGTTGATGGGTTCGGTACTGAAGACGATATAAAGCATTAAAAATAAGAAAGTGGCACCGAAATAAAGACAGAGGTTGCTGCAGTGATTCTGAAGGTATCCGGCCGATGGATTGCAAATGCCCAATGACTTCATATTCTTTAGTGCTGGGGTGACTAAGTAAATACTGCTCAATGTCGTGGCTGAGATCAAAATTGAACATGCTAGTGGTTTGGCCATGAAAGTTAATGGGTTATGTAAAGACTAGCAGGTGTAACGAATATGGGTGATGTACCAGATTTGATCGCCAGTGGGAGTTTTCACTACAGCTTGGTCATCCACTTGTTTAGCAAGTAAAGCACGGGCCATGGGAGAGTCGATAGAAATGTTACCCTCCGGACCGTAAATTTCATCGGGCCCCACTATTCTAAAACTGTTTGTTTCACCGGATTCACTTTCCACGTCCACATAGGCCCCAAAAAAAACCTTTCCATTTTGCTCTGGGGCATGATCTATGACCTTTAGTTCTTCTAGGCATTTACTTAAATAACGTACGCGTCGGTCTATTTCTCGTAGTTTTTGCTTGTTGTATTTGTAATCGGCATTTTCAGATCGATCCCCAAGGCTTGCCGCCCACGTTACTTTTCGGGTGATTTCAGGGCGCTCTACTTTCCATAAATGATTTAACTCTTCAGTAAGGGCGGCATGGCCGTCACGGGTGATGAGTTTAGTTTTCATATGAGCCTAATATAGAGATAAGAATGATCTTACAGGTACTTTAAGTAAGCGGAAGGAATTCTACCAGAGTACAGCTTGAAATTTACCTGATTCAGCATTTCATATTTCATCAACTAGACTATAAGAATGGGTAAAGCTGTCAAAGGAAGCTGTATGCTGCGGGTATTAAGGTTCAGAGCAACCTGGTTGGGAACTGCTTGTGTCATGCTGCTGTGTGTTTCACTGGGAATTGAGGCACAGCCTGCCAAGGGCAGTGAATTCATCTCGACCGTCTACAAGTTAGACCCTGTGATTTACGATGTGAAGGGCATGGGAAACTGGAAAAAAGGCCGTCAGTCGGGGCAGGTTCGTTTAGTCATTACTCGTACCAGCCGCCGAGATGATGTGTTTTTACAATGGATTGTCTGGGATAAAAAAGGGCCAAAAGAGATAAAAAGCACAGTGCAAATTTCTGAAATTCAACAAATGGCCAACTTTAAAACCACATTTATACGCCGTGAAAAAGGCGAAAAGAATCGCCAAATCGTCTTGGGGCTTGAAAATCAGCACGATAAAACGCAGTCTCGCGTGATAATACAGGTGCAAAACGTGGGCTTATATACGTGCCAATTTGAATAGACTTTTTAATCAATGCTTAAGTTAAGCGCATCAATTAAATTGTTGTCTTTTAGTGTTGGTTTTTTCTGAGCAAATTCTCCGATACCTTCAATAAACTGAGCATCAGCGTACTCATATTCTTCACGCTCAGCATTTCGGTCTACCGTTAAACTTTCAAAGTCAAATAACTGAGTATCGGCTAGCTGGGAAGGGGCCACATTCTGCATGGAATTGAAAATATTTTGTACGCGCCCTGGGGTTTCTAATTCCCATTGATTCAGCATGGCTTTAATATTCTGGCGTTGTAAATTTTCTTGGCTGCCGCATAGGTTGCATGGAATGACGGGGTATTGCATGTGCTGTGCGAATTTTTCAATATCGCTTTCTTTGCAATAGGCTAGCGGGCGAATCAGTACATTACGTTTATCGTTTGATAAAAGCTTAGGAGGCATGGAGGCCAAGCGCGACCCATAAAACATGTTTAAAAACATGGTCTCAACAATGTCGTCTCTATGGTGTCCAAGTGCCACTTTGTTAGCGCCGATGTCTTCAGCAAACGCATAAAGCGTGCCTCGGCGTAGTCGTGAACATAAACCGCATGTGGTGCGCCCTTCAGGGACTTTTTGTTTTACCACAGAATAGGTATCACGGTTGATGATGTAATATTCAATGCCTAATTTATCAAGATAGCTAGGCAAAATATGTTCAGGGAAGCCCGGTTGTTTTTGGTCAAGGTTAACGGCCACTAACTCAAATTTAATAGGAGCACTTTTTTGAAGGCTAAGCAGTATGTCCAGCATGGTGTAGCTGTCTTTGCCACCAGAGAGGCAAACCATAATACGATCGCCATCTTCGATCATGTTGAAATCACTTACCGCACGGCCAGTATCTCGGCGAATGCGCTTATGCAATTTGTTAAATTCCGTCTTTTGGTCTTTTAGATTGGATTCGGTATCTTGAATTTGGGTGGCGTCGACGAATTGAACCATGCTCTTTACTGCTCGGAATGATCTTGAAAGGGCGGGATTTTAGCGTAAATCTTAGACAATATCCTATTTTTATAAAGCCACAGCTCAAATTAGCCAATTAACGATGCCGGAGTCACTTGGGTGCAGCCCTGAATTGCTTCAGGGCTGCGGTTAGGCTGCAATGTCATGGGCCTGAATTAATCTATGGTAGCGCTCAATAAAGGTGTCTAGGCTGTGGGTGGGGCGGCTGTGAAAATGCCGACGCCAATACTTGGCCATGGCCAGAATATCGTCAGATTTAGGCAGGGATTTTTGCTTACGCTTATAGGTCATCCAAGCGATGGCGGTGGCGTATCTGAGGTTTGTGGTGAGTTCTAGGTGTGGTTGAATTAAAAATTCATGTTGGCTGGCAAGGCCACGTACTTTACTGGCCATATCAGGATCCTTTGCTAAGTATTGGTCCCAAATTATTTGGTGGCTTCTGGGGCTAATTTGATAAACCCCTAGCCCGTGACCACCGTGGTCATTTTTAAGGTGGAAACCTAATTCCGATTCCACTGCGGCGGTGGCCATTAATAAGGTTTGTGCGGCCTGTGAATACTCGCCTAAATATTCAAGTGTAGGGCGAATCACTAAGTGTTGTAGCTCGCTGGGGCAAATTCCCATTTACCTTGTTCCTTTTCAATTTCTTTAAGTTTTGAAAACTCAAAATCGTGATTCAGTCAGGGAATATGAAACGCACCGATGGCTGAAAATATCTTAATTGATCCTTTGTTATTAAATCTTAGATGCTTAAAAAGAAAATGCAAAATAAAGTCTTGAATTAAAACCAAAGCTATGGCAGGGCGATGCTTTGGTTTTTGTGGCGAGGTGGTATCAAAGGCTATTGGTGTTGAGCAACACACTCGGAATTTAAGTTAGGGTTACCTGCAAGACTGTTCAGTTCTTGCATATTTAAAATAGTAATCTCTTTGCCTTCGGTAGCGATGAGTTCATTTTTTTGGAATCGAGTGAAAATACGACTAACAGTTTCTACCGCTAAGCCTAAGTAATTACTAATATCAACGCGTGACATGGACAGCCTAAACGACTTAGGTGAAAAGCCGCGTCTTTCGAAGCGTCCGCTTAACTCCAGTAAAAAATAGGCGAGGCGTTCATCGGCACTTTTTTTAGAAAGCTGAAGCATCATTTGTTGGTCTTGGCGAATTTCACTGCCCATGTTTCGCATGATTTGTTTGCGTAAACCAGAAATTTCATCACAAAGTACTTCCAGTTTATCCAGAGGGAGTTCGCATACTGTGGTGGTTTCTAACGCTTTAGCGGAAAGAGGATAAACATCTTCAGAGTACCCTGATAATCCAGTTATTTCAGAAGCAAGATGAAAGCCGGTAATTTGTTCTTCGCCACTGGGGGCAACCGTAAAGCTTTTGATGGCGCCGGTGCGAATGGCGTAAATAGCGTGAAAGTCATCACCTTGCTTAAAAAGCATTTCACCCTTTTGAATGGGGCGACCACGCTTTATTACCTTATCTAACGTATCTAGGTCATCATCTTCAAGAGCAATGGGTAAACAAAGGGCGTTTAAGCTGCAAGTACTGCAATGGGTTTTGGTGGCCTTTGAAGAGCCAATGAAATCCAAAACTTTCTTTTGTGGCGTCATGAAGTGTTCCTTATTCGCAGCGTATTTGCACAAGGGTTAGCGAGCGGCATACTGGTAAAAAGCATGACCCGTGTCAACATTTCTCAGGCATCTTAAATTCAAATATTGATCTATGTCAATTTTCGAATTAGATCAAGCTGGCAATAATGGTCCAAATGCCAAATGAGATAATTAACGTTGCTAACAACCGTCTTACCCATACAGTTTGCTTTAATCGGTTTAGCTGCTGGGCAAAGGCAGAAAAACTCAGCAGAGCCGGTAAATTACCTAGTCCAAACATGGCCATTAATCCAGCGGAATGCCATGGGTTAGCAGTGACCATAGCCCAACTAAGCGTACTGTAAATTAACCCGCAAGGTAGAAGGCCCCATAACAAACCTAATAATAGGCCTTGCTTAGCCGATTTTACAGGCAATAAGCCTTTACTCAGAGGCTGAACTTTTTGCCAAAGACCGCCGCCTTTTGTCTCGAACCACAGTAGCAAATGAGTGTTACCTAATACATACCCCCCCATGAGTATAAGCATTACCCCTGATAGGATACGCAGTACTTGGCCTACGTAGCTATGGGTAGAAGCAAGCCAAAGACCCGCTAAGCCCACAATAAATCCTAATAGAGCATAGGTGGTAATACGGCCTAGGTGATAGCTTAAATGCACTGAAATGTTCTTTGATTGGGTGTTAAGGGATAGAGCACCAACAATGCCACCGCACATTCCCATGCAATGAACACTCCCTAAGAAACCTAAGAGCCAAGCACTTAAGAAGGAGAGGGGTTCGTTCATAGGGGTTTTTCGTCTGTCTTTTCAGGGGTGTCTTGTGGTTTTTTAGGCTGGACATCGTCATCGAATAAAATTCTATGGGCAGGGCTATCTAGATCGTCAAATTGACCGCCTTTACTGGCCCAGAAAAAGATAGCCGCCGCCGTTGCGATGAATAGCAGTGTAACTGGAATGGTAATGAAAATTATTTCCATAAGGACTCTTAAAAAATATTTAGCGCACAGTGTTCAGGCGCAAAGCGTTAAATACCACCACCAATGAACTGGCCGACATGCCAATGGCGGCAGCGTATGGAGGAATTAGCCCCAATGCAGCCAGTGGTAATATGCTGCCATTATATATTAAAGCCCAGAAAAGGTTTTGCTTGATAATTTTAGCGCTGCGTCTGGCTTGCCTTATTAATATGGGGAGGTGCTTAATTTGGTTGCTAATCAGTATTACATCGGCATGGTTTTTTGCCAAATCACTGGCCGATCCCATGGCAATAGACACAGGGGCTTGCGCCAATACCGGTACGTCATTAATGCCATCGCCTACCATCACGGTAGCTTCTTCAGGGGGCAGGTTTTGAATATAGGCCAGTTTACCAGCAGGGCTTATGCCTCCTTGTACTTTGTCTACTTTTAGCTGCTCAGCGATGAGTGTTACTTGCTCGCTGTGATCGCCGCTGAGAATTTCGCAGCTTAAATTAAGATGTTTAATTTCTTCTACGGCAGCTGGCGTGTCGGCTCTAATTTGGTCACTTAATAAAAACCAAGCAATGGCTTGGTGTTGATCGGCTAGCAAAATCCAGTGGCGATTATCAGGGGGGGTCAGTGATTCACTGAAGGCAAATGAGGCTAAGCCAATTTTGTACGTGAGCTGGTTTATTTGGCCGCTAAGGCCTTGGCCTAATTCTGCATTGAGGTGACTAACCTCCAGTAGTTGAGGGTATTTAAAAGCACTGGCAATGGGATGTTGGCTATGAGCCTCTAAACTGGCCGCTAATTGCAGGGCGTTATCTTTTGTGCCGTGTAAAACTTCAATTTTTTCAATGTTTAGCTTGCCAAGCGTTAAGGTGCCGGTTTTATCAAACACCATGCGTTTGCTGCGGGTAAGAGTCTCTAGGACGTGGCCGCGTGTAATTAAGATGCCATGGCGCCTTAATGCCCCTGTGGCGGCAGTTAATGCGGTTGGGGTGGCCAAAGACAGGGCACAGGGGCAGGTGGCCACCAGCACAGATAGCGTCACCCAAAAGGCCTTGTCACTATCGATGAAATACCAGCTAACAAATACTAAGCTAGACATTATCAGTACCGCAGCCACAAAATATTGGGCAATTTCATCGGCCAGTTGAGCAATTTTCGGTTTGTCTTGGGCGGCGCGATCAATAAGCGACATGATGGTGCTAATTTGCATGTCTTTATCTAAGGCGCTCACTTTGACTATCACGGGGTTTTCAACGTTCAAGCTTCCCCCTAAGACTAAGTCCCCAGGGCCTTTTTGAATGGGCAGAAACTCACCGCTAATTATAGATTCGTCAACACTCGAATTTCCTTTGAATATCGTGCCGTCAGCTGGAATGGTGGCTCCGGGCAATACTCGAATGCAGTCTTCTAAAGATAGCTGGCTGACGGGAATAACCGCTTCACTTTGATCTAAAGAGTTAACCCTGACAGTAGATCGTGGTAGTAAGTTGGATAAATGATTACCAGCTTCACCACTTTTTAAGCGTGCGCGGGTTTCTAAAAAACGACCAATTAACAAAAAGAAGGTGAACATGCACACACTATCAAAATACACTTCTTCGCCGTTGGTAAAGGTAGACCAAATACTGGCCAAATAAGCGCTGCCAATGGCAATGGAGACGGGTACGTCCATGGTGAGGTGGCGGGTTTTTAGATCTCTTACGAACGCTCGAAAAAAGGGTCTAGCACTGTAGAGAACCACCGGAGTGGTAATGGCTAGGCTGGCAAAACGAAAATAGGTTTCAAACTTTTCAAATACCCCAGCCCAATCGCCAACATATAAAGGTAAAGCAAACATCATGGCCTGCATGGTGCCAAGAGCCGCTAGCACTAAACGCTGAATGGCTTGCTTTTGTTCTTTTTCTAATTGTTGTTGAGCCACATCAGGGCTATAGGGTTGGGCTTTAAACCCTAGGGCATAAATTCGGGAAATTAGTACGCTTAATGGGGTGCTTTGTTGTTGCCAGGTAATGTGTAACCTGTGTTGGCTAAGATTAAGGTTGGCAAGAGAAACACCTGGGAGTTGCTTGAGCTGTTTTTCAATAAGCCAAGCGCAAGCTGCGCAAGTAATGCCTTCTATGATTAGCGTAATGCTGTGTTGAGCGTCCTCTGTGGTATCGCAAATTTCTTGCAGTACGTCTTCATTGTCGTAAAGGGCGAGCTCTTGTTGAATGCTGCTAGGAAGGCTGTTTGGGGTGAATTCGGGGGTGATACTGGTATCGGTACGATACTGATAAAAAGATTCATCTCCTCCCTGAGTAATGGCTTGTGCCACGGCCTTGCAACCATAGCAGCACATATCTCGGCTACTGCCGAGAATATCGATTTTAATTTGTACGTTTTTTGGCACCACAGCGCCACAGTGATAGCAATCGGTCATGGGTGCTTAAAGGCTTAACGGTACGCCGTTTTTAATCCAGGCGTCGTCTTTACGAACTCGCCATTGCTGCTCAAGAGATTCAACCTGCAGGTAGTAGCGACCCTCAGTTAGGTTCTCTATGAACCCTTGATAGGTTTTTTCTTGGCCATTGCGTTGCAACAGTGAATCTCTGTCTAGCTCTTGCAAAGTGGGGTGGCTAAATTTCATGATCAATGAGTTGGGCAGATCCAGCCGGCTATTGATAATCGTTAATTGAGCGGTATTGCCTTTAACGGTCATTTCTAAGCGAATATCCATGTTGACGGCTTTTTTATCCCAGGCCAATTCTTGATTAATGGCCAAGCCATCCTTGTAGTAATTATCACGTACTAAGGTGTCTTTTGTGCCCACCGCTAAGTAGATAAGAAACATGCAGGCTAAGATGGAAGCGGCAGGAAAGCCAACGAGCATCCACAGGTAGGGCTCTTTGTACCAAATTCGCGGGGCTTGGTTTGATTCGTTAGTCATAAATTCGTGGCTACTGCAATATGAAGGAATTTTCGGTGGGCAGTGTATATGCACCCTTAAGGCAGAACAAGGCTTATTCCAAGGTGATTATTAACGCTCGAGCTGCACGGCATGAGCCGATACAGATCGAGCAAAAATGAAGCTTAAAAACCTTACGATACTAGCCGCCGGCAGGCCCGATAAAACGGCTTTCTTTTGACACTTCAAGGCCATCATCTCGTGTCACGGTAAATTGCACATCGGTTCGCGAGGTTTTTAGTTCCCAAGCAGACGCTTTAATGCTTAACGGTAAGGACCCCACTTCACCATTCTTAAGATTGATGTGCTTTTTACCGACCAATTCGCCTTTTTCTAAGCCAGCCAATTTAATGGTGAAGTCATGGGGCTCTTGTGACATGTTCATGATTTTAATTTGGTAACTGTTTTGCACTCGGCCATCACTGGTGTTGGTGTAAAGGGCGCCTCGATCTCGCATCACGTCAAGCTCTAACGGGGTGCGATTAAAAACCGTGTAGCCAAATACACTAAACATAATAATTAATACGCTGGCATAGCCGATTAATTTAGGGCGTAAAATATGAACTTCATTACCTTTTAAAGCGTGTTCATTGGTGTATCGAATAAGGCCTTTTTCGTAATTCATTTTATCCATGACGGAGTCGCAAGCGTCAATGCACAATGCGCAGCCTATGCACTGGTATTGAAGGCCATCACGGATATCTATTCCCACCGGGCATACCTGTACGCAAATGTTGCAGTCTATGCAGTCTCCTATATTTTCCTTAACGGGGTCGATATTTTTTTTACGAGTACCACGGCCACTGCCGCGCTCGCCGCGTTTTTCATCGTAAGAGACTATAAGTGTATCTTCATCAAACATTACGGCTTGAAATCGTGCATAAGGGCACATGTGTGTGCAGACCTGTTCTCTTAACCAGCCAGCATTTCCGTACGTGGCCAAAGTAAAAAATAACAACCAAAAAATAGCCCAGCTGCTTTCGATACTAAAAGAGAGTAAGTCAGGCGCCAGATCGCGAATGGGATAGAAATAGCCCACAAAAGCCAATCCAGTTAGCAGGGAAATAATCAGCCATATACTGTGCTTAGCAAGTTTTTTACTAATCTTACTGGCGCTCATGGGGGCTTTGTCGAGCTTTATTCTTTGGTTGCGTGTGCCTTCAATTTTTTCTTCTACCCACATGAAAATTAAAGTCCAAGCGGTTTGCGGGCAGGTGTAACCACACCAAACTCGACCCGCCAGTGTAGTGATCGTGAATAAGCCGAATGCTGCGATAATAAGAAGCCATGCCAGCAGAATAAAATCCTGTGGCCAAAAGGTGATGCCCCATATGTGAAACTGGCGAGTAGGCAGGTCAAACCAAACTGCTTGATGACCTTCTAGGTTGATCCAGGGTGTGATGAAGTAGCCGAGGATTAATCCCCATAAAGAAAATGTGCGCAGCTTTTGAAAAAAACCGCTAATGGCTCGCACATACAGTTTGCCAGCATGTTGTTTGGCAGCCACACCATCGTATTTTTCGTGAATGTTGACTGGGGTAACGTCTTTAATCGGGATTTCGCTCATCGCTTACCACCTTGCTAATGAGAAAATAGAAACCGCACTACAGACTTTAGTTTAGTCATAAAATAGCAATAACAAGCAAGTGGCTTGTGTGTTCTATTTGCAGGGTAGGGTAAATATTTTCGCTGTAAATGCTAAGTGCATTCTAAAATATTAGCAGTCTCTTATAAACATAAAAAAAGCGGCTAAAAGCCGCTTCTTAAAGTTTATTGAGCTAGCTCAATAGGTTTTGTAAATAACTGCTCTTTATTTTTGAGAAAGAGAGTAAACATAACCTGATAGTACGTGTACTTTGTCTTCACCTAAAATGTCTTTCCAAGCAGGCATAACACCGGCACGGCCATTCTCTATGGTGAATTCAATTTGCTTTTCTGATCCGCCGTACAACCAGATGTTATCGGTTAGGTTAGGAGCACCTACCATTTGGTTGCCAGTACCGTCAGCCATGTGGCAAGCCGCACAAGCTTGAGTATAAAGTGCGCTGCCTTTAGAGGCATCGCCTGCACCAGTACGTCCAGACAATGACAATACGTGAGCAGCAATATCGCTACGCTCTGAAGCAGTCATGTCAGGCTTTAAACCGTTGGCTGGCATGGCGCCATTTCGGCCGTTAGCGATGGTGTGTTTGATGGCGTCTGCGGTGCCACCATACAACCAATCGGTATCGGTCAGATTTGGAAAGCCTAATGCGCCTGTAGCCGTTGAGCCGTGGCAAAGTGCGCAGTTAGAAGCAAAGATACGCTGGCCGGTGGCAAGTGCGTCTTTGTTACTTGCCAATTCTTCAACGCTAAGCTTATTTAACTCGGCATAATAAGGGGCGTATTTTTCTTCCGCTTGTGCCACTTCCTTTTCCCATTGGCCAATAGAGCTCCATTTGCCAAAACCAGTCCAATCACCCACGCCATAAATGAAGATATAAACCACACCGAAAACGATGGTGCTCCAGAAGAAATACATCCACCATTTAGGTAAAGGGTTGTCTAACTCATCTATGCCGTCGAAAGAGTGCCCAGTGGTCTGGTCGGTCTCTTCGTTGTATTTTTGGTTCTTGAAGGTGAGGGTGATTAAAATCCCGCACGCAATCATAGAACCAATTACGATGGCACTTACCCACACGTGCCAAAATGTTGTTAATTCAGTCATTATCTTTCTTGCTCCGCTTTTGCTGAACGTTGCGCGATGGTTTCATCTTTAAAAATCATGTCGGCATCGTCATCAAAGCGAGACTTGCGGCTTGAGCTATAAGCCCAAGCGATGATGCCTATAAAAGCGATTAGGGCGAAGATCGTGCCTAAACCGCGAACGTCATTAATGTCCATAATTCTACCGTTTGTTCGTTAGCACTGTGCCTAGCTGCTGCAGGTACAGAACTAGAGCATCGATTTCGCGAACGCCATCAGCATCATCTTTCGCTGTAGCAATTTGCTCATCCGTGTATGGAACGCCTACATGACGTAGGGCGGTCATTTTCTTGGGAGTATCGCGACCGTCAATCTTATCTTCAAATAACCACGGGAAAGCAGGCATATTTGATTGAGGTACAACGTCGCGTGGGTTGTACAAGTGAGCGCGATGCCAATCATCTGAGTAACGCTGACCAACACGAGCCAGGTCAGGTCCGGTACGTTTAGAGCCCCATAGGAAAGGGTGCTCATAAACGTGCTCGCCAGCCAATGAGTAATGGCCGTAGCGTTCAGTTTCAGCGCGGAATGGACGAATCATTTGGGTGTGACATACGTGACAACCCTCACGGATGTAAATGTCACGACCTTCCAATTCAACGGCGCTTAACGGTTCAAGTCCTTCAATGGGTTGCGTGGTTTCCTTTAAGAAAAACAAAGGAACGATTTCGGCTAATGCGCCCCAGCTGATTGCAATGATAATCAGTACAATCATTAGAGGGAGGTTTTTTTCAACTATATCGTGTTTCATGTTTTCGTCTCCCTTACGCTTGAGCTAAGTTGGCTTGTTCGTCGCTGGCGCTACGAACAGTTTTGTATACGTTGTAAGCCATCAACAGCATGCCAGCTAAGAACAGGGCGCCACCAATAACACGTACAAAGTAACCGGGGTAAGAAGCTTCTAGGGACTCAACAAAGCTGTAAGTTAGTGTGCCGTCAGTGTTCACTGCACGCCACATCAGGCCTTGCATGATGCCGTTAACCCACATGGCCACGATATAGAGAACCGTACCGATCGTCGCTAACCAGAAGTGTATGTTGATTAGGTTGGTGGAGTACATATCACCTTGTTTCTTACCCAATACAACTGGTAGTAGGTTGTAGATGGCACCAATAGACACCATGGCCACCCAGCCTAATGCGCCTGAGTGTACGTGACCTACGGTCCAGTCTGTGTTGTGAGACAAGGCGTTAACCGTTTTGATGGCCATCATTGGGCCTTCGAAGGTAGACATACCGTAGAAAGACAAAGATACCACCAAGAATCGCAAAATAGGGTCGGTGCGAAGCTTATGCCAGGCGCCAGATAAAGTCATCATACCGTTGATCATGCCGCCCCAAGAAGGCGCCAATAGAATCAAAGACATTACCATACCAGCAGACTGAGCCCAGTCAGGTAGGGCTGAGTAGTGTAGGTGGTGAGCGCCAGCCCATACGTATATGGAAATCAGTGCCCAGAAGTGAACAATCGATAGACGGTAAGAATAAACCGGGCGTTCAGCTTGTTTAGGAACGAAGTAATACATGATGCCCAAGAAGCCAGCGGTTAAGAAGAAGCCTACTGCGTTGTGGCCATACCACCATTGAACCATGGCATCGATGGTACCGGCATAAATCGAGTAGGATTTAAACATGGTCACCGGTATCGCCAAGCTGTTGAAAATGTGAAGTACAGCGATGGTTAAGATGAATGCGCCAAAAAACCAGTTGGCAACGTAGATATGTGGTTGCGAGCGTTTGGCGATGGTGCCAAAAAACACGATGGCGTAAGCGACCCAGACAACAGTGATCCAGATATCAATTGGCCATTCTAATTCAGCGTATTCTTTAGACGAAGTTAAGCCCAATGGAAGCGTGATGGCCGCAGCTACGATCATGGCTTGCCAACCCCAGAAGGTAAACATGGCCAATGAGTCTGAAAAAATACGAGTTTGACAGGTACGTTGAACTACATAATAGGAAGTAGCAAACAAGGCACAACCGCCGAAGGCGAAGATGACCGCGTTAGTGTGGAGCGGGCGTAAACGAGAGAACGTCAGATACGGTGTATCAAAGTTCAATTCAGGCCAGACAAGTTGTGAGGCGATAAGAACACCGACGGACATACCGACGATTCCCCACACCACAGTCATGATGGCAAAGTACTTTACCACCTTGTAGTTATAGTTAGGTTGCTCTGAAGCAGTGCTCATGTTTGAAGGTTCCATTAGCAGCAAGTTAAAAAATCGGCGCAATTATCAAGAAAGGGGCATAAAAATGCAATGAATTCGCAGTGATACATATCAACCTTTTCTTTGTCATTACAACAAGCTAGGTATTTTGGTTGTTTATTGATCATATATTTTGGCTTTTGGCGACTAAGGCTAAGCTTAGCAGTGAAATTAATAATTTGGTTAATAAAGCAACAGCTGACAATTTAGTGGTAGAAGACTACACTGCGGATCTTTTAATGGGAGGATTCATGGGTATTTTGATTGACGGCGAGGGTAATCATTATACCTGCATATTGGCCCATGGCGCCGGCGCGCCTATGGACAGTTCTTTTATGAATCAATTCGCCAGCGGTTTAGCGGAAAAAGGCATTCAAGTGAGGCGTTTTGAATTTCCGTATATGCAAGAGCGTCGTTTAAATGGTAAAAAGCGCCCCCCCAATCGTCAGCCAGAATTAATAGAATGCTTTAACGAGGTGTTAGCTAAAATTGAAGGGCCTTACGTGGTGGCGGGCAAATCCATGGGGGGAAGGATGGCCAGCATGCTGGCTGCGCAAGACAATGTACCTGAGCAGCTAAAAGGAGTGTTGGCCATAGGGTATCCATTTCACCCACAAGGCAAACCTGAGAAATTAAGAACAGAGCATTTACCAGATATTAAGGTGCCCATGTTAATTGAGCAGGGTACTCGGGATGCGTTGGGTGGGATTGAATTAGTGACTGCCTTAGAGTTGCCATCAGGCATTCAAATGAATTGGCTAGAAGATGGCAATCATGATTTGAAGCCCAGAGTAAAAAGCGGTTATACCCATGACCAGCATATTATGTCGGCCATAGAAAATAGTGCAAAATTTATTAAGCGATGCCTGCAAAGTGAATGATTTAACGTCATTTATTATGATCAGGTATGTGAGCGAAATCAGTTTAAGTAAAAAGGTTTTAGGTAAATAAGATGTCCATGACACAAATAATCTTGCTTTGTAGGCAAGGTTTTGAAGCGGAAACCGCAGCAGAAATTCAAGAACACGCTGCCAAAGCAGGGTGTTTTGGTTACTGCAAAACTAAAAATGATCAAGCTTGGGTTAGCTATGTGGCTGAAGAAGAGCAGCTAAAAAAACTAATGGGCGATGTGTCATTTAGAGATTTGATATTTGCGCGTCAATGGTTTTTAAGTGGCGACGTGATAGAGCTGCCCAGTTTTGATCGAGTGAGTGCCATTATCGAAAACATGGAAGGCGTTCCACAATGTGGCGAGCTGGAGGTTGTTCACGGTGATTCCAACGAAGGTAAAGAGTTAAGTCGTCTATGTAAAAGTATTACAGGTCCGTTAGCGGGCACGCTGCGCAAAAACAATCAGCTGTCTGCTAAGCGTAATAATAAATTACCAAGAATGATGGTGATGTTTTTAAACGGTGAGCAAGCGTTAATTGGTTATCAATATACCGACAATAGTTGTAAGTGGCCTGATGGCATTTTGCATTTAAAATCCCCTAAAGATGCGCCTAGTCGTTCGACTCTTAAATTAGAAGAAGCTTGGCATTGGTTTATCCCTAAAAAAGATTGGGACTCACGTATATACGCTGGAATGCGGGCGGTGGACCTTGGTGCAGCACCAGGAGGTTGGACGTGGCAGCTAGTGAAACGTCATATGATGGTTGAGGCCATCGACAATGGCCCCATGAAGGGTGATCTCATGGAAAGCGGTCAAGTAGTGCACCATGAAGTGGATGGTTTTAAATTTAGCCCCAGTAAAAAAGCCCATTGGATGGTGTGTGATATGGCGGAAAGCCCCATTAAAGTGGCTGAGCGTATGGCTCAATGGATAGCCTTTGATTGGTGCAGTGAAACGATCTTTAATTTAAAGCTTCCCATGAAAAAAAGGTACGTTGAAGTTCAGAAGTGCATTGAATTGATGAATGAAATCATTGAAAAAGCCGACATGCGAGTTGAGATGTCATTCAAGCATTTATATCATGACCGAGAAGAAATCACTGGCCACATTCGCCGCATTTATTAACTAATACACCCTCCTTCACAGGCACATAAAAACCTTTATGTGCCTGTCACGCTTAATCAATCTTTTGATACTCACGGTCAAGCTCCTTGATTCATATCTTTTATAGTGGTCTCACTGAATCGCTAATGGTTGTTCATTAAAACAACCTAGCTGCTGATAATAAAACCTATATCAACAGGAGACTGACATGAGCTATCGCCCTAGAGTTAAAAACAACGCATGTACAAACGCTCATCCTGTTGGCTGTTATTACAATGTTTATGGCCAGATGTTAAATGCCATAGATAAGCCCATTAAATCAAGCGAAGGCAAAACCGCCTTGGTGATTGGTTCAAGCTCGGGTGCGGGTCTAGCTACGCGTATCGCATTAACATTTGCCGCGGGCATGGATACCATTGGGGTATATTGCGAACGCGCTGCTCAGCCTCACAAGTATGGCAGTGCGGGTTGGTATAATAATCAAGCATTTGAATATCATGCGCGCCGTGCAAACAAAATGGCATTAAGCACCAACCAAGATGCTTTTAAAAAGAATGCTAAAGACTGGGTCATTCAAAAACTTCAGCAAAGTGGTAAGAAAATAGATGTACTGGTATACAGTTTGTCAGCCACTAAGCGAAACGTGAAAGGTGTGGCTGAATATCGCAGTGCCATTAAGCCTATCGAGCAAGATTTCCAAGGAAAAGATTTAGATGTATTTGCTGGTCAATTGCAATCGGTTGAAGTTGAAAAGGCCAGTGAAGAAGAAATAGATAACACTGTAAAAGTAATGGGTGGTGAAGGTTGGCAAGAATGGGTGTCCCGACTTATGGATGCCGGCGTTTTAGCCGAAAACTTTAAAACGGTTGCCTATAGCTATTCTGGTACCGAGCATACTCAAGCTATGTATGGTCAAGGTACATTGGGTGACGCTAAATCTCACCTTCATGAAACTGCAATAGAATTAGATTATGCTTTAGAAGAAATTAATGGTCATGCCGGAATAGGCTTGCTTCAAGCTGCGATCACACCGTCCAGCGCCGTGATTCCTAGTATGTCATTGTATATTTCGGTACTGCAGCAGCAGCAAAAGCTGGCTGGTAAAAGTGAAAGTATGCTGGAGCAAGTATCGCGCTTATTTAAAGATGGTGTGTTTAAAGATGAACTTTTCACCGATCATACAGAAGGTGAACATTATTTACGCGTTGATAATTTAGAAAGAGACTCTGAAGTTCAACTGGCCGTCAGTGACGTGCTAAGTCGTTTAGATGGCAGTAATCTGAATGAGTTATTGAATACAGATAAGTTTAAAACAGAATTTTTACAGCAATTTGGCTTTGCCCATGACTTTATAAATTATGAGCAAAAACCGGATCCATTAACCCCACCTGCTATTCATGACTTTTCACACATGTCTATGCAACAAGCAGGTTAAGAGTAAGTTTACTCCTAAATTTAATAAGGAAAAATTAAATGTCTGATATTTTACAAAAAGTAACTGACGTAATCGTAGAGCAACTAGGTGTTGAAGCATCTGAAGTTAAGCTTGAGTCTGCATTCATTGAAGATCTAGGCGCAGATTCTTTAGACACTGTTGAGCTATTAATGGCATTAGAAGAAGCATTCGATTGCGAAATTGATGATTCTACTGCTGAAAAAATTAACAAAGTTCAAGACGTTGTTGACTTTGTACAAACGCTAGCAACTGCTTAGCGTTTAGCAAAAATTCGGTGTTGTGCGGTGGTGTTCGGGGGTTTGATGAAAGTCAGATCTTCACCGCAGGACGCCGATACTCTTCTTTCTCTGCTTAAAACTTTCCACAAACCACTCATATAAAAACGTTGTTTTACATCTACAAACTTTGAATTTATAAGCTTTTTTGTTTTGCCAATAGTTGCTTGCGATATTCCGCAGGGTTTTTACCTGTCCAGCGTTTAAAGGCCCGTGTAAAGGCGCTGAGTTCTGAAAACCCCAAATCATAAGCGATCACCGTTAACGGTAATTGGCTTTGCTTAAGTAAAAAGAAAGCTTTGTCTTGTCTGACTTGATCAACCAGTTCGCTGTAAGAGGCGCCGTCATTTTTTAATTTACGGTACATGGTTTGTCGGCTCATATTGAGCTGATTTGAGACCATTTCAGCATCAAAGCTGCCATCGCAAATATTTTTTTCAATTAAGCGTTTAACTTTATGGCTAATGCTGCGCTTAAACAATCGAGACATGGTTTGATTGGCGTAGTTCAGCATGGCCATGCGCATGTGGGGGTTGCGGCGTTTGGGTTTAAGATTTAATAATTTTAGATCGAACACTATCTCGCAGCAGGGCTGATCAAATAGTACTTTACAGTTAAATAATTCTTTGTATTTTTCAGAATAACTTGGTTTGCTGTGCTGAAAATGCACCGCATAGACCATGGTTTCAATGCCTGTGGCTTTCGATGTGCGGTTTACCGCGATGGCTAATGTGCGCTCCATATCTGAAATATTGTAGTAATCAGAATTTTTATAGATAAATTTTAATTGCGCTTGCTTAGGAGACTCTTCAAATTCCAGTTCAATGGCCTCATTGACCACGCTAAAGAGTCGAATGTATTGTTTAATGCCTTCGCCAATGGTGCTGCTATTTAAAGCTACATGGGCCACTAAGCCGATATCTTCATAGCTCTCTTGTTGAGCAATGCAAAGGCCCAGTTCTGGTTTTTGACTTTTCTTAACGGCCAATTCCCATATTTGCTGGTAAATACTGAGGGGCAGTCGCTGGTCTTCTTCAGTTAGAAGCGCTTCTTCCACGTGCAGCTCATCAGCTAGCTGGGCAGGGGACATATTTAAATGCTGGAAGTAGTCAATAATGGCTCTGGCAGAAGCCAGGCCAACGGTTGGCTCTTTAGTAACAGTCATGTCGTAACTTAAACCTGCCATTCGAATATATCACGCAAAAAACGAGCGGGAGATAATAAGGCTAAATGAGGATGGTAACAATGGCAAAAAGCCCTATTAATATTATGTTATTAGGGCTTTTTGCGTGTTTTTAGTTAGGTTCGGTAACCGTTATCTTTTCTACTTCTTCTAATATGGCCGCGATTTTACTGGTTACTTCACGACGTTCTGGCGAAGCATGCCATTGATCCCATGCATGGATAGAAGTCCAGTTAGTGATGATGATCTTATGTTTGCTCTTCTTAAGGTCAATTAATGACTCGCTGGACATATACCCTGGCGCTTCGATGACGGTTTTAAGGGTTTCGCGAATGGCATCTCGATAGGTATCTTCCATTCCCACAGCAATATTACGTTCAATAATTACTTTTATCATTTTTTGACTCCCTCATATGTTCTTGGCTGATGCATTATTAAATAACGCCAAACCACTGTAAAATCAAGTATTTAGCGATAATTACGTTTTCAAGCATCAGGTTTGTCTGTGTTTTGATCGCCAATTATTGAGACGGTACTCGCATGGCGATTTATATCCATAAAATGTCAGAAGGGTTTGATCAAATTGCCCACAAGTTGTACCCTTCGCCACCATTTTCCTCATATTCTTAATTATAGGTACAAGTCTTGATTTCTACGGCTAATATCACCATGCAATTCGGGGATAAACCCCTTTTTGAAAACATCTCAGTTAAATTCGGTGATGGCAACCGCTACGGCCTAATTGGTGCTAATGGTTGTGGTAAGTCGACCTTCATGAAGATTTTAAGCGGCGAGCTTGAGCAATCAGGCGGTACCGTATCTTTAGATCCCAATGAGCGTATGGCCAAACTGAATCAAGACCAGTTCGGTTATGAAGAGTTCAGTGTTATCGACACTGTTCTTATGGGTCATAGTGAACTTTGGAAAGTGAAAGCCGAGCGCGACGCTATTTACGCCAATCCAGACATGACCGAAGAAGACGGTATGCGTGTGGCTGACCTAGAGAGCGAATTTGCTGAAATGGACGGCTACAGCGCCGAAGCCCGTGCTGGAGAGCTATTGCTGGGTTTGGATATTCCTATAGAGCAACATTACGGCCTAATGAGTGCCGTGGCACCGGGTTGGAAACTACGGGTTCTATTGGCTCAAGTGTTGTTCTCTGAGCCTGATATCATGCTGTTGGACGAACCTACTAACAACTTGGACATTAACGCTATTCGCTGGTTGGAAGACGTATTAAACCAACGTAACTGCACCATGATTATTATTTCTCACGATCGCCACTTCTTAAACAGTGTTTGCAGTCACATGGCCGATCTTGATTACGGTGAATTACGTGTATTCCCAGGTAACTATGACGAATACATGACCGCCGCCACCCAGAAGCGTGAGCAGCTAGTGGCCAATAATGCTAAGAAGAAAGCGCAAATCGCCGAGCTTAAAACGTTCGTGAGCCGATTCTCAGCAAACGCATCTAAAGCAAAACAGGCCACTTCTCGTGCCAAGCAAATTGATAAGATTCAGCTAGACGAAGTAAAAGTCTCTTCTCGTCAGTCGCCGTTTATTCGTTTTGAACAAGAAAAGAAATTGTTCCGTAATGCGTTGGTGGTTGAAGATTTAAAGCAAGGTTATGACGACAATATCTTGCTTAAAGACGTGAACCTAATGGTAGAGGTTGGCGAGCGTATTGCGATTATTGGTCAAAACGGTATTGGTAAAACCACCTTCCTACACACGTTGGCTGGTGAAATGGAGCAAATGAA
Source organism: uncultured Bermanella sp. (assembly GCA_913058575.1). Classification (GTDB taxonomy): domain Bacteria; phylum Pseudomonadota; class Gammaproteobacteria; order Pseudomonadales; family Oceanobacteraceae; genus Bermanella. The sequence goes on along the minus strand of CAJXRF010000002.1, from coordinate 70,996 downwards.
CGGCACCATTAAATGGTCTGAAAACGGCAATATTGGTTATTACGCTCAGAACCATGCAAGCGACTTTGAAGAAGACATGAACCTTTATGACTGGATGGATCAGTGGAAAAATGAAGGGGATGATGAACAAGTCATTCGTGGCCAATTGGGTCGTATGTTGTTTAGCGCCAGCGACATTAAGAAGTCAGTAAAAGTGATTTCAGGTGGTGAGCAAGGCCGCATGTTGTTTGGCAAATTAATGATGCAATTCCCTAATATTCTGTTGTTAGATGAGCCCACTAACCACATGGATATGGAATCCATTGAAGCCTTGAACCTTGCTTTAGAAAACTACGAAGGCACTTTGATGTTTGTGTCTCATGACCGTCAGTTTGTATCATCTATTGCTACTCGTATAATTGAGATCACAGAAAACGGCGTGACCGATTTCCACGGTACATACGAAGAGTACTTAAAATCTCAAGAAGCTTAATGATCATTTGATCAAAACCACAAAAAAGCCGAACTAAGAGTTCGGCTTTTTTGTGGCTGACTGTTTGATATTGCCCAAGGCGGTGGCGATGGGTTATTTGTTCATTTCTTTGTCGAGCTCTTCATAAGCTTGATCAGATCTATCTGTAGAGTGGGGCGCGGGTGCTGGTTTGCTCTCAGGGGCTGAAGCGCAGGCGGTAACAAGAATCAGTGCGGCTATGTAGCTCAGTATCTTCATATGATGCTTCCATTATCATGGTTAGTCTATTTTAAGGCGGTGCTCTGTAGGCTATTAATAGTTTTAACCTAGGGCCTTGTTTGGGTCAATCTTTAGCGTGTCGGGCGTCTAGATTAAACGAACTCAATATCGCCCTAAAGACATGTTAGCCCAGAAGCTGTCTATACTAGGCTTATAGCATTGATATGAGACGCCATGAACTTAATTGCCATCGTATTAGTGGCCATGGGCTTATTGGCTTTGTGTGGATCACTGCTACCTCTTACCAAGACCAGTCATTATGAAACAGGTCAGCAGCTGGGTTGGCGCATTGTTTACGTGCTTAATTGGCTGTTCGTTTTAGGCTACCTCTATTTTTTAACCTATTTATGGCAATCAGACGCTAATTTTATTGATGTGGTGTTGTCGGCTATTTTCTGTGGTGGAGGGGTATTCGTATTTTTGGTGAGCCAAATGAGCCTCGCTAGCTTGGAGTGCATCCAACAAGCAGCTACGGCATATGAAAAACAGTCGCTGCATGATGCCCTAACGGGTTTACCAAATCGTAAGCAGATGTTCTACGTGCTGGCCAATACCTATGCTGCCAGAGGACGTGATAACGACATATTTTCGGTTATGGTGATGGATCTAAATGGCTTTAAAGATATCAATGACACGCTAGGTCACCACGCGGGAGATCATGCCTTGAAAATGGTGGCGCCTAGGCTACAAAGCCAATTAAGAGCCAGTGATACCCTATGCCGCATGGGCGGTGATGAGTTTGCAGTGGTGTTGCCAAAAACAGGCAGTGATCATGCTTTATCTGTTGCCCATAAAATATTAAAGGCCATGGAGGGCAGCTTTGAAATAGAAAATAACGATATGCTAATGGGCATCAGTATTGGCATTGCCAGCTGTCCAGAACACAGTGAAAATGTTGATTCACTTATTCAATTTGCTGATGTGGCCATGTACAAAGCGAAAAGAAATCGCACAGGTGTAGAGTTATACGCAGAAAATGAAGATCGACACTCCTTAAAAAGATTAAGCACGCCTCACTTATTGCAAAAATTAATTGCCCATGAGCAAGTTGAATTACGTTATCAGCCCATTTGTGACCATGGCAAAATTTCAGGCATGGAAGTGTTCATTCAGTGGCCAACTATTGATGATAAGCCTTTGTCTTCTTTGTATTGCATGTCTCAAATTGAAAACATGGGGCTTGGACAAAAGGTGAATCAATTTATTTTGCATAAAGCCTTTGCTCAGTATTCTCAATGGCAAAATCAATACGGCTTTAAGCTGCACCTTAATTTAATGCTGGACAACATGCTCACCACTGGGTTTATCGGGCTACTAGAAGAAGAGCTTCAGCTTTACGCCATAAAGCCCAGTAATCTTATTTTAGAGATGCCTGAGCCCGCCTTTAAAAAGGGTGGGTTGTCACCCATAGGGGCTAGCTTGAAAAACCTCACCAAATTGGGGGTGGTGCTGTCGGTTAAAAATTTCGGCGGCCACGGTGCGGGTTTATTATTGATTAAAGATAACCCCATTCAAGAATTGAAATTAGACCGAGTTTTCTCTCAAAATTTGCAAAAAGACGTGGCCAATCAAGCGATTGTGCAAGCAGCCAATGCTTTTTGTCATCGTTTAGGAATATTTATGGCGGCAGAAGGGCTTGAGGATCAAGAGAGTGTGAGTATGCTGAACGAACTGGGGGTGCACAGATATCAAGGCAATGCCTATTGTGCACCGTTAAAAGTAGAAGAAGTACCTAGTGCACTTGAGCGCCTTGATTAAAGCAGTTTGTGGCTATGTCACTTATTAAGGTAGACGTTCAACCTGGTAACCAGACTTTCTAAGCTGCTGGATTAAGCCATCTTCGCCGGCCATATGTAGCGCGCCAACCAATATGAACTCCACTTCTTTTGTATCTAACATGTGTTTTATTTGCACCAGCCAATTGTTATTTCTATCGACCAATAAGGCTTTATAAAGATCAGGAAAGTGTTGTTGGAAAGGCACAATGGCGATGTCATTTAGTTGTTTCATATCTCCTAAGCGCCAGGTGGATTTTAATTTATTAAACATGGCTTCTAATTGGTTGGTTTCCTCTAGGGTGTATTGAATAAAATCATCTTCTTGTTCCTTGCCCATATTCGCAATTAAAGAGAGTTGATCTTTTAGGTTTTCTAAGTAGCCCATGGGACGTTTTTGCTGTTTGGCTTTCTGATCAAAGTGATCATCGACCCCTAGGCTGGTTATGTTTAATTTATTTAACTCGGTCATGGTCAGCATGACTGACAAAAGGCCTGGTTTAAATTTACCCAGGTGATCAATGTCTAAATTTCGGCTGATGCAATGTTGCTTAAGGGCTTGATAGGTGTCGGGCGTTAACTTTGATTGAATGGTTTGCCCTGCTGGGTACATGGCTTGTTGCATCATGACTTGCTGAAAATCAGGGTGCTGCATTTTTGATGTGTCGGCTTCGAGTATTAATTTAGCTGAATGCGCATAGGCGGTATTAAATTGCGGGGGCAAAGGGTAATCACTTTTTGCTAATAAATGGACCGTTCCGCCTAAATATAAGTGCTGTTTTTGATGGGTGACTTTCCAGACTGATGAGCTTGAATAGCTTGGCAAGGAAAAAGCAGCCATTAAAATAAAAGGCAGTAAATTAAAGCTAAGGGCGCGAAGTATCATCAAAGAAGTCTCAAACTTGAAGGCTTTTGCAGCAAAAAAGCAAAAGCCTTAGGTGGGTGGGTTACCACATTAGGTCATCAGGAATTTGATAATCAGCGTAAGGATCATCTTCTTCAATTGCTTCTTGAGCCGTTAAGTCAGCTTGATAAACGATGGACGTTTCATCTCGTTCACGTATTTTTTGGGCAACCACACCTGGTAATACAAAATAGTCGTTGGCAATTTTCGCGATGGCCAACATGCCTCGGCTTAATTGGTGCTGCATAAGGCTGTCCACTTGAATACGTTTAACCTTGGTGCCATCGGTGAAATTATAATCAATGTCGCCGTGTTTACGGTCAATGCCGTGTCCTAATATAAGCTGTTTTATTTGCGCTTGAAGGGCTTTTGCTTGAGCCTCTGCCTTTATTTTCTCGTTGTGCTGCTTATCTTTTTCTAGTTTGGCCAATCGAGAGGCTTCAGCAGAGGCCTTCGCTTCATCAATGACGTCTTCACCTTGGCGCACTTGCTTAGCCACTTTTTGTTTGTTGCGCTCGGCTTGTTTGATTTTTTTCTTATTCACCAAACCGGCTTTAAGGAGTTGATCTTGAAGTGAGGCCATCGTATTGCTCTAAAGAAGTAATTTGACGCATTTTAAAGCAGGCAAGGCGAAGAGTGAATGCCTAACAGCCATTGAATTAACGACTAAACTGTTTGATACAGGTAATGGGGCTGGGAGCGCGTGTGAAAATAGGCTGGGCAGTGATATTAGTATTTTATGCTTGGCTGTCTTTAGCCGCCGCCGCGCAAGAGGTCGAGATCTATACCTACGACGTATTGCCCCCGTATGCGTATCGTAATGATAAGAATGAGCTGACCGGCTTATACATAGAGCTAGTAAGGGCTGCAGTCTCTCGCATGCCTGATTATTCTTTAAAATTAATCGTACTGCCTTGGGAGCGAGCCAAGCATTTGGCTAAAACAGGCGAGGCGTTTGCCATATTGCCTCCCTATTTTCACGCTCATGATTGGCTTACCGAGCAATCGCCTAAGCGGCCTTATATATGGCCCTATTCATTACCACTATATACGCAACAAGATGTGGTGATTTGCAATGATACGGTGAAAGTAAAGAGTGTTAATGGATACCCTGAGGACTTTGCGGGTTTGTCCTTTGTTATGTGGAGAGGGGACGGCCGGGCAGGAGAGCAGTTTAATGCCATGGTGAAACGCAATGAAATTACTGTAAACCTTGTTAACTCTATTGAAGTGGCTATCAATTTATTAGTCACCGCCCGTCATGATTGCACGGTGAGCGCTGCCTTGCCATTTAATTGGTTTTTTGCCAAACAAAGTAAATCAGAAGGGTTTAAATCTCTAAATGTTAAGCACACTTTAAATTATTTAAGTGTGGTAAGCACCAATGAAGCCTACTTAGGGTACACAGATATTAACGCACAAAAAATTACCCATATAAAAAAGATTTTGCCATTAAGTTTGATATTGAAATTTACAGGATGAAGCAAAGTGGAGAATTAGCAAAAATGGTTGAGCGTTTCGTAGACAAAGACATGTTTAAATGAATTGAGTTATTTCAATCAGGTTAATTTTTAAATAATTGCTCATCTGAATAAAGTAACTGTAACTGACTTTTCTCAGCCTTTCTTAAACCTTTCACTACTAATGTATATGAGTGATCAATCATGCGTTCTATTTCTGAACTAGGAATTGAGTTGTTTAATATAATGGTATTCCAATGCTTTTTGTTCATATGGTAGCCAGGGATTACCGCATCAAAGACATCTCTTAATTCTTGAGCATGCAAAGGGTCGCATTTTAAATTCATCTGTGGGCTTTTGTCCGGGTTTTTTCCACCATTGGGAGACAATAGGGCGAACATTTTCCCCATGATTTTAAAAACTAATATATCAGGGTCAAATGGGTAGCAAAGCTCACTTTCGGGTTTACTTTGTAGGTAAGCTTGTGCCTGGTTAAAATCCATTGAAATGTTCCTAATTGTAGTTGCCAGCGAACCTAGTTTGAGCACATTAACGTTAGCGACTTTGATTGGACTGATTCTATTGAATGAGATAATTCGATTATGTCTATTAGAGATGGGGATTGCAATGTGCCCATTTGTGTTGGTGGCAGTTAAAGCTGACAGTCATTTCCTTTTCATCTCACTATTTTTTCATTAACGACTTTGGTAGTTCAAAGGTGACTCTGTCTTTTAATTCTGGTTTGCCAGCATTGTCGAGAGCAGCTGCTGCATAAGTCATTAGGGTCAACTAAATAGTGCTTACAGCAAGACTTGCGTTTAAGCACTAGTTGAGTGTGCTGAGATTCGGTATCTATTTGCTTTAGTTCACTAAGTACTTGCCCCTTGCGGTTAACCAGCCCTAAAGCTTGGCACCATTGTTTAGCCATTATGATAAGGGTTGAATCGTCAAACAAAGGTGATGCTTTTTTTAAAGCCAATAAGCCATGCATAACGGTGTCTGCGATTAATCCATAGCTGTTGGCTTTATTTAACGGCATTAAAGTGTTAATGGATTCAAATAATTCATCCACCATGTTTTTAAGTTGTTGCGTCATCCGTTGAAATAGGGTTTCTGAATTTTGAAAATCTGCATGGGTTTCCACACTACTTTCAAAACTATAGCCATAAACAGAAGCCTGCATGACTCGTTGCTGAAGTTTCGATAAATTTACTGGCTGCTTCATTAAATGAACAGAATATAGGCACAGGTAGACGGGCTGCCAAGTGATTAATGTCCAAACTCGAGTCGTCCAGTAATCACGTCCAGCCTTAGGCTGCGCTTCACGGTAATGATCAAGTAAAGTTTTAATGACGGACGGATAATTAGACGGATTTAAATGTAAGGCTCCTGGGCTTTCCAAAGAGATCAAACTTGGGTTAATTTGTTGTGAGTGCTCGATTAGCCAACGCCCCCCTTGGGGGGCGTTGGCGTTAGAGGTCGAGGCTATAATGGTTGTGTTTTTTATTAAGAGGCTCATGCTACGCCGGTTCAGTTTCTTGTAAGTTTGTACTCTGATTTAAATTGGAGTGCGCTTTAGTCTGATTTTTTCGGTACAAAGCAATAGGGTTGGGCAAGGTTCCTGCAAATTTAAGGTTGTTGCTGGGATCTCCAAGGTCAATCATTTGTTGGTTGTTACCCAGCTGTAAGCGGTTTAAACAAGAGTGCATGAACTCTTCTGCAAACAAATCATGCTTGTCAAATCGAGCTTGTAAATGTGGGTGGCTACTTTGGTATTGCTGAATGCATTCAGCCACTAACTTCCAAAAGCTATCCTCTTTAAAATTGCAATGAGAATATAGAATATCGCTTAAGTATCGAAAGAAACAATCAAATACATCGGTGAAAATAGAAAGTACTTCAATTTCCTCAGGCATTTTAATCGAGATTCGTTGAACATTGTTCGGCAGTACTTGTTGGGAATTAAGAAGACAGATTTCTTCCCCAATATCTTTCATGAGCATTTTAATGGGGGTGTTATTCTCCATGATCATGATGAGATTTTCACCATGAGGCATAAACACCAGTTCATGCTGGTAAAAGCAATGCAATAACGGACTTAGATAAGCATCAAAATACTGAGTTAGCCATTGTTCTATGGTTAATTGTGAGCTTTTAATGAGTTCGTGTACTAAGGCGCTGCCTTGTGGATCAACATGTAATAAGGATGCCATGGTCATCAGGCGTTGATTGGGTTCTAGGCGCTCAAGCGGGTTTTCTCTCCATAGTGCAGCCAGCATTTTTTTGTATGGGCTATCTTTGACCAGTTCGTTTTCGTAATAAGGGTTGCTGTAACCCACGGCGGCCACTTCTCTTAATATGTCAAAACCTTTTGTTTGTAAGTAACCATCCGACTTAACCAGCTTGTATAGCCAGTCGTTTATTTCTGGGGTGGTGCGCATATAGTAAGAAGATAATCCGCGCATGAATCCCATATTTAAAATAGATAAAGCCGTTTTTACGTAGCGCTTACTAGGCTGGCTAACATTGAAAAAAGTCCGAATGGACTGCTGTGCAAAATAAGCGTCATCTCCATAACCTAGGCAGACTAAATCTTGTGAAGCGATATCTGGCGCGTAAACAATGCACAGTTTATTAAACCATTGCCATGGGTGAGCAGGTATCAGTATGTAATTCTCTGGGTTTAAACCTTTCTCGATTAACGTATTCTTAAAGCTGTCGCGGGTGCAGGCATCTAATTCTTGAGAAAATAGTGTTTCGTAGTCAAGATCAAAACTGCTAGAGAACTGAGCTCTGCTTTTGTGTGCCGCTAACCAAATAAGTGTAATAGGGGTAGCCGATTCAGGGGCGTAAGCGCGAAAATCATCGCCACCAAAACCGATGCGGCCATTGTTGGCAATAAACGAAGGGTGACCTTCATTCATTGCCGTTTCGACATCTTGAAAATCCGCATGGCACAGCTGTTGGGATGTTAATCCTTGTTTATTATGTTTATAGGCGCTACTGCATAAGGTGCTGGTAATTTCTTCTAAATAGGTGGGAAGTTTATCAGCGTCAATATTGAGCTTGTCTTGAAATTCAATGGTAAATCGTATGGCATCCAGTTTTTGAGGTTTACCAAGTGCTAACTTTTCAATTGAATGAATGTCTATATGCCATTGGTTAAGCTGTAAAAGCTGTGCACGAAACTGATATTCAATATTTTCATCCGTGGTCTTTAACGAAAAGTGCTGCCAAAATTCTTTTGCTTTTATAAGCTTCGGGCTAAGGATGCGCTCATGACTGAATTCAGATAGCTGTTTAGACAATAACAATTTATTTACAGTGGCCCATGTGCCTTGATCGATAGATTCAACGGCTAGATCGGGCTGGCTTATTAAGCTAACTTTTTTACTTCGATCATATATATCGTGATGAGCATGGTGGGCTGAATTTTTAATAAGGCAATTTCGCTTAACTGCACTATTAAATTGTAATTGTGTACAGCTGGCTAAGTAAGCTTGTTTGTGTGGCAAGGTGACTTTGTCATGGTGAAAGAAACCCAGCTGCTTATTAAGGCGATGGATTTTTTCATTTTCATGATCGGGTTCAACCACTATTCGTTTGGCTTTTAGCTCTTCAAAGATAAACTGCATAATGCTTTGGAAAACTCCGTAGCTAAACCCTGCTACGGGTTTAATTACAGGTGCCATTAATATATGCATGCCCATATCACCGTATTCAAGAGACATATATTGACTAATATCTTCATGTTCTGGTTGATAGGTCTCCAATAAAAATGCAGCTTCTCCATTCAAATAGCCCATGAATATTTGAGTGTGACCTGTTTCAATCATCTCACCATACGCTTGGGTGACTTGTTGCAGGGAATTGTCCTGCATGCCCCAGTATTTAGCGTAAGGCTGTGTTACCCATTGGTGAAGAATAGGTGCGTGATCGGCTAAGTTAAACGCTTTTAATGTGAAAGCACCAAGGCCTTCAATTTCTTTTGTAAATGCTGTGTTTGTCATGTTGTTAAAAATTCCTATGTCTTGTCACGAAACGATTAATCGGTTTAAGTTTTGATGACCTAGTTAATGGTTTGCGGTTCACTATTAGTTTCGATAACTTCTCTTTTAGAATCGGCTGCACTTTTAAAGGCCCAGCTGAATAAAATGGCGCTTAATACGAAGCCGGCCATGGCCATAAAGAAGGGTTGGCTTGGGCTTAGGTGCTCGGTTATAAAACCTATGGCGAAGGAGGCCGCAATAACCCCAATATTTTGGTATACATGTATTTTGCTATAGTCTGATGCATAGTCTTCAGGGCGGCTGACATTAAACAAAATTAGGTCTAATCGCACCGTTACCTGATAAAGGGCGTAGCCAAATAGGCAGCGTCCAAAAATCACTAGCCAAGCTTCTTGCGTGCCTTGAAGAAGTAGGCCTAAAAATCCAATCATCAAGGCTTGGTTAATAATTTTCACATTGGAATAATTTGACGGACGAAGATGGGTCCAGGCCAAACACACAAGTGCAATTCCAGCCGGAATCGCATAAACAATGGCGCTCATTAGGGCATTATTCCAAGCGCTAATGGCTTGCCAATAAACCGTGAAGAAAGGCGAAATTAAATGAGCGCTAAAATAGAACACCAGAGAAATTAGTCCTAACTTAACGAGGAACCCTTTATTGCCACTGATTGTGTCGGGTTCGGAATGAACAGGCTCTTCTGAGTTTTTCGCTTTAAATGATACTTTCAATTTTACGATTAAGTAAATGCAAACCATCACTTGAAAAGCATCTGATGCCGGCATAATCAGAAACATGTCTTTTGGATTGAATCCTTGTAAAACAATGCCCCCTAATAATGCGCCGCCAATGCCGCCAAAATGTACAAGAACAGAAAATAATCCGGCTATGCTCAGTTGGTTGTCTTTTTCTTCTAATCTCATGACAAACGGATAGATCAACAAAAGGCTAGATTTAAAGGCCAACATTAATAGACTGGCAATCCAAAACTCTACTAATGATGTGGTGTAGTAGCAATACATGCCTAAGCAGCCTGCGATGATTTGGGTCAATACCCAGAGGTGCAACTCGTTTACCTGTTTAGCAAGGCTTGCCCATAAGGGAAAGGCCAGCATCACCGTGAAGCAGCAAGCGGCAATGTAAAACCCCACATGCTCGCTGCTGTGCATATCAAATGCACTGGAGAAAAACTGCGGGTAAAAGGGCAATAACATAGTGTCGGTCATGACCGCCACTATGGTGAGTAAAATGAGGCAGTGTTTTAAAGTCATCAGATGGCAGGCTCCGTTATGGGAGTGTAAGCCTGCTTACTAATAGCGTTAACTTTTCCTTGGGTTTCCTTAATGGGTGCGGAAAACTGTTGAAAGGCAATGCGCTTTTCAATGGGGTAGTACTCATACCCTAATAAATTACGAATAATGCAACTGTTTCGGTAGCAAGCCATGCCTAAGTCGGGTGTGACAAAACCATGACTATGCAATTCAGCATTTTGAACAAAAATTTCATTGCCATTTTTATCAATACTGTAATTTCTATTTACGTCAAAACGGCCCTTGTTATCCCACTTTAAGCGCTCAGAAATCGGTAATAAAAAGTCGGGGATCTTGCTTGAATAGCCAGTGGCCAAAACCATGGCCTGTGTGCTTAATGAATATCCCTGTTGTTGCTCTTGCTGGAAAAAGGACAAATTTAAATTTCCATTATCACTTTTATTCACATCGGTTAGGGCGCTGTTGCTGAAAATATTGGTTTCAAAATCATTGTCTAGGCGTTTGACATACAGCAAATCATAAATGTCATTAATCAAGGAAGCATTAATACCCTTATAAAGGTTTTGCTGTTGTGAAATCAATGCGTCTTTTTGTGCACTCGGTAGGTCATAGAAATAATCCACGTACTCAGGTGACGTCATCTCTAGAGTGAGTTTGCTGTATTCCAATGGGAAAAAGCGAGGTGAGCGAGTGACCCAGTTTAATTGGTAATCGTGTATCTCGATCTCTTGCAATAAGTCGTAATAAATTTCAGCGGCACTTTGACCCCCACCTATAATTGTAATGCTATCTTGCTTTTGAAGTTGTGCCTTTTTATTAAGGTAATCGGAAGAGTGTAAAATCGTATCGCCTAAATCTTTACAGAATTCAGGTACATGTGGGGCTGGGCCGGTGCCTAAAATGAGCTTTTTACAATACACTTCGTGAGAGCCGTTAGTTTCGTTTTGTGTTGCCTGGTAAATTACCCGATATAATTGCTTATTTTCATCAAAATGAATTTCGCTCACACGGTGATTAAAGCGAATATTGCTTACCTGTTCGCAAGCCCATTGGCAGTATTGGTTATATTCACTGCGCATGAGATAAAAACTTTCACGAATGTAAAATGAGTACAGACGTCCTTGCTTTTTAATGTAATTTAAAAAGCTTAAGGGATGACTAGGATCAGCCAGAGTCACCAAATCAGACATGAAAGGCGTCTGTAAGTGAACGCTTTCAAGCATCATGCCTGGGTGCCAATTAAATTGCTCTTTTTGCTCCAGTACTAGCCCATTCAAGTCTTCAATATTGTCGGTTAAGCAGGCAAGACTTAAGTTGAATGGACCCAGACCAACGGCGATAAAATCATAAACAGTATTTGACATTATTGTGTTCCTTCCAGCATCTCTTGAGTGTGTTTGGCACTTTGAATCTTTAGGTACTCTAGGCCATGGTGCTTAATAATTTTGAGCACTTCCTGAATATCGGTGAGACTGGTTTGTGGGTTAAGAAGCGTGAATTTTAAATAAGAGTGCCCATAAACTTTGGTGCCAGCGATCACCGCTTCACCAGAACGGAATATGGTTTTACGTATGTATTGATTGCTTTCATCGATTAAACCATCGGTGATGGTAAGCCCATCTAACTCTGGGTAAGAAGGATTAAAGCGGAACACTAGGGTGCTTAATTCGGGTTGATGAATGACATCGATGTCAGGGTCTAGAGAAAACAGTACATGGCTGGAGCGGGCTAGCGCACATACTTGGTCAAACACCTTGCCAATTTTTTCTAGCCCCATAATACGTAAAGTTAACCATAATTTTAAAGCATCAAAGCGGCGAGTGGTTTGTAAGCTTTTGCATACAAGATTTGGAGTGCCTTCTTGCTGAGCGCTAAGTGGGTTTAAATATTCAGCGTGATGGGTAACGTAGTGTAAATGTTGTTTATTTTTAACAAGAAAAGCACTTGAACTGACCGGTTGGAAAAAAGATTTGTGATAATCCAGTGTTACCGAATTAGCCCGTTCAATCCCAGATAACAAATGGCGGCGTGTGTTAGAAGCCACTAAACCGCAGCCGTATGCGGCGTCAGCATGCATCCATAAATTCTCTTGTTGGCATATATCTGCGATTTGGTGCAGAGGATCGATGCTGCCAAAATCCGTGGTACCAGCGGTGGCAATCACCGCAATGGGGATGTAGCCATTATTTTTAGCTCGCTTAATGGCTTTTTTTAATGCCTCAGGTTTCATTTTAAATTTGTGGTCACAATCAACGGTCACCACCGAGTTGTAACCTAAACCCAGTAAGGCAGCTGATTTTTGAACGCTAAAATGGCTCATTTCTGACGTAAATATTCTAAATTTAGTGGCCTGTTCAGGTAGACCATTCAGTTTAATGGAATGATTATCTAAGTGAGTTTCGCAGTAATGATCACGTGCCAAAAGCAGCGCCATGAGGTTGGATTGAGAACCGCCAGACGTAAAAATACCATCGGCCATTTCGCCCATTTCAAGTTGCTGGCAACTCCAATCGATTATCTTTTGTTCTATTAATGTGCCACCAGCACTTTGATCCCAAGTATCTAGGGATGAATTAATGGAGGTTAAAATGAGTTCGGCGAGTATAGCTGGGTAAACAACAGGGCAATTTAAATGGGCAAGGTATTTTTTATTATGAAAATACACTGCGTCTTTCAAATAAAGTTTGTTCACCTCTTCAAGGGCTGAGGCAACATCATTTAACGGCGCGTTTAGGTCCACATGTTCAAATTCTAATGCCAGTTCGTGAGGCAGTATGCCTGTAAAAGGCTTTTCATTATTGGCGATGCTAGTTTGAATTAGCTCTAGGCCACTTAAAATGCTGGCTTCATATTCCTGCAGATTGTCTTCATTAAAAATGAAGTTATGTTCTTCGTTGTTATGACTGTGCTTGCTGGTGTGAAAATCTAAATATTCTAAAACTTCCATGCTGCCCATGGGATTCCCCTTAACTGTGAGTAATTTTTTTGGGGCGCACTTGGCCCTCTTATTATTTTGTGAATGCTAATGATAATAATTAACATTTGCAATGGAAAAATTTAATCATTACTATGCTGTGCATAATGAGAACGATGTAAAAAACTTAGGGGGATGTATGAAATTTAGAAAAAGCCTACTCGCAGTGACTATTGGAGCTTTATGCTCATCACACTTAGTATTGGGTGAGGTGATTGACCAAGGTGAATTGACTAAGAAGTTAGAAAAAATTGTGATATCTGGGGATAGCTATCGCAATACCGCTACTAAATCATTATTAACGTCTGAAGAAACTCCTCAGGGCTATTCAGTTATCAATCGTGAAAACCTAGATATGCGAGGGGCCGATTCTATTAATGAGGCGTTAAGGTATGTGCCGGGGGTAGGCGCCGAGCTGCGTGGTGGAGCGGTGACTCGGATTGATCAATTTACAGTTCGAGGTTTTGAAAATGGGCAAAATTCCTACGATGGTTTACAGCTTTTGTTTAATGATTGGAATTTACAACCTCAAATAGATGCGGTGGCCATAGAGCAAGTTGAAGTGTTTAAAGGGCCTACATCGGTACTTTATGGAGCTATGCCACCAGGTGGGATGGTGAACTTAATTGCGCCTACGCCCAGTGAGGATGAATATACCAACGTTAACGTCAGTTCTGGTAGTCAAAATCTTAAAGAGGTTAGTGCTAAAAGTGGTGGGCAATTAGCCTACGGAGACCTCTCTTATAACTTGGTGACGCTGGCCCGTAAAAAAGACGGCCAAGCGGTTACCTCTGAGGAGGAAAGGTATTTAGTGGCCCCCACGGTAGACTGGCAGGTATCTGATGACACTTTAGTTAACTTTAATATTCTTTATCAAAAAGATCCGTCGGCAGGGATTTACAATAGTCTGCCAGCGAAAGGTACTGTGCTTAAAAACCTTAATGGCGATCTTGATTCAGACTTTTACGCAGGTGATGCCAATTGGAATACCTATGAGCGTGATGTGGCTTTGTATGGCTATAAAGTGAATCACAGTTTTAATGACAATTGGTCGCTTTTACATAATGCCCGTTACATGAATGCCACTGCCTATCAAGAAAATACTTATAGTGTTGGGCTGGCTGAAGATGAGCGAACCTTGGCGCGTCGAGCTTACCTAACAGATGAAACCTCAGAAGGTGTGACCATTGATAATCAGGTTTCTGGGTTAATCGTGACCGGGCCAGTTGAGCACAATGTTCTATTTGGATTGGATTACCTAAACTTAAATTCAGGAATTGAGTACGAAGACGCGGTGACCCAATCTATTGATTTGTTTAACCCGGATAACTATTTAATTAATCCTGATGAATTGGATTTTGTAGCGTCTGGCTATAGTAGTGATTTTGACATTCACAAAGAGCAATTGGGAGTTTATGTTCAAGATCAAATGCGAATCAATAATTTAGTTATTATAGGAGGGGGGCGTTACGACACATATCGTCAGACTGAAAAAGGAATAAAGTACAGTACTAAAGTAGATACAGAAATTGATCATGAAAATTTTTCGGGTCGTCTGGCTGCCCTATATAACCTAGGTAATGGAATATCACCATTCATGAGTTATTCTGAAAGTTTTGAACCTGTATTGGGTAGCGATAAAGAAGGCAATGAATTCGATGCTGCTACGTCTCATCAGTGGGAGGCAGGTTTAAAGTTTCTTTCCGTTGATGAAAAGCATTCCGCTAGTGTGTCTGCATTTCAGATAATAAAAGAAAATGACACTACTCGAGATCCTGATGGAACGGCTTACGACAAAATTCAAACAGGTGAAGTACAGTCAAAAGGCATTGAACTGGAAGTAGCTTCTTATCCTAGTAATAACATAACCGTATTATTCAATTATACTTACATGGACATGGAAGTAACCAAAGATAATAGCGGATTAGAGGGTAAGACGCCTATTTACATTGCGGATAATAGCGCTTCATTTTGGAGTAATTATGATGTGTATACAGGGCCATTGTCTGGGGTTGGAATTGGATTAGGTGTGCGTTATACCGGTGAAACTCAAATGGATGCATTAAACACAGATACGCTTCCTGATTATACGCTAGTTGATCTTGCAGCTTCCTATGATTTAGGGCGGTTAAGTACGCAGGCCCGTGGTATTAAAGTAGGTATGTCAGTGAATAACCTGCTTAATGAAGAATACGTTACTTGCTACGATGAAAATAACTGCTGGTTTGGTGCTGAACGAGTAGTTGAAGCGAATGTAGAGTACAACTTCTAACTAGTTTCTTTAGTTAAAACCCCTTCAAGGCCATTAATTATTGTTGATGGCCTTTATTATTTATTCAAAGTATATCTATCATGAACAATAAAAACCTATTCAAAATACATGGCTGGGTGGGGCTGGTGGCCTTTATTCCTTTGTTGGTTATATGCTTAACCGGCAGTCTCCTGACTTTTAAGTACGAGTTTGAAAACCTTATTCGCCCACATATGGTAACAGTGAATGAGGAAGAGAAACGATTGTCCATGGATGTGTTAAAGGACAAGGTAAATGATCAATTTACCAATAGAGAAATTGTTGGCTGGGTATTGTTTCAAAACACCCAGCGAAGCGATGTGGTTTATCTAATGGAGAAGGGTACGGATACTTGGAAGCATATTTATCTGAATGGTTATAACGGCGATATATTATCAGAGCCTGCGCTAAAAGATGATTATCTCACCGATTGGCTGCTAGAACTACATGTGGCTTTTTTGTTAGATGATACCGGCTTACTCATTACCACACTTTTTTCATTGTTTTTAATAGTGTTGGGTGTGACAGGTTTAATGATATACAAGAAATTCTGGAAAACCCTATTTAGAGTACGCTGGAAAGCGAGGCGTATATTGTTTTTTAGTGATTTTCATAAACAGGTGGGATTTTTAAGTGCACCGGTATTTTTAATTTTTGGCATTACCGGCGGTTATTGGAATATTACTCACTATCTTCACGAGTTAGAACATGAACAAGAACATAAACAGAAAGAAATGCACTTTGTCATGAAGGAGCGTTTATACAATGATGAGATCTCTATCGATGCCTTAATGGTTCAGGCACAGAATAAATTAGTTAATTTTAAAACTACTTATATAACCTTCCCGTATGAAGATGGATTACAGTTTACCCTTTATGGTGATGTAAAAACTGGTAATCCGTTAAACAGTGAATATGCCAGTACTGTGAGTTTCAATCGACAAAGTGGCGAGTTTATTTCAGATTATGACATTCGCAACGCTTCATTTTTAAATGCATTTCTAGATTCCTTCAGGCCGTTACACTTTGGTTTATTTGGAGGGCTATTTGTCCGTATTGTTTGGTGCCTTGTGGGTTTGATGCCACTTATTTTGAGTGTTACAGGTGTTTACATGTGGTGGGTTAGGCGCGAAAAGAAACAGGCTAAGCGCCGGCGCTTACAAATATTTGAAGAATCAAAATTAACCGATCCCGTAGATTTGGAAGAAGCCATTCAGGTGACTGGATAGTTAGTTAAGAGAATTGAATAAAGACAGAAACTCTAATGCCCAATTAGAGCAATAGATTGAAATTACAAAAATATCAAACGGCCTAGATACTATGTTTACTGATAAAAAGGGGAATGACCATGCCATTTAGCACCTATCGAGATACATGGGGTATCCCCCATTTAAAAGCAGATTCTGAAACTGAATTAGCTTATGCGCAAGGTTACAACGTCGCCCTAGATCGCGGTTGGCAAATTGAGGTGGATAGGCAGAGAGCCAAAGGCACCAGCGCCTCATTTTTAGGGCGTGAACACCTTGAATGGGATAAGTTCGCCAGAAGAACAAAAATTGATGAGACAGCCCGAATCTGCTATCAGAATTTGAACCCTAAAACACGACATTGGGTTCTGTCATTTGTAAAAGGCATTAATGGCGCTGTGGGAAAATGCAAAGCCAGTGCATTTGATGAACATGGTATCAGCGCTCAACCATGGGAGCCTTGGACGCCTATCAGTGTTTGGTTTTCAACCCACATATTAATGGGTGGCTTCGCCAGTAAACTTTGGAAAGAAGAACTGATAAATAGACTAGGAGAAGACTATCTAGATTGTTTCTCGTCGGAGGATTTTACCAGTGCCAATAGCAATGGCTGGTATATTCCCGGTAGTCAAACCGAATCAGGCTCACCTTTACAAGCAGGAGACCCTCATCGTGTTGTGGAACTACCAAGCTGTTACCAGCAAGTGCGTTTGTCTTGTGATGAATATGATGTGGTGGGCTTTGCCGTGCCGGGTATTCCGGGTATCGCACACTTTGGGCATACCGGAAAGGTCGCTTGGTCTATCACTAACGCCATGGCCAATTATCAAGATTTATATTTTGAAAAAATCACTTGTAAAGAAGAGACCTATTTTTGTGAAGGACCTGATGGGCCAGAAGAAGTTGAAGCCACCATCGAAATTATCGAGGTACGCGATGAAGAGCCGGTTGAAATTAATGTGTTGGAAACTAAGCGTGGCCCGGTAATTATAGAAGCCAACGGTGAAAACCTAGCCATTAGTATTCGTCTTCCTACCCGAGAGTTTTTTAAATCTGGCTTCGACAGTTTAATGGGTTTACTGCATGCAAAATCGGTAGAAGATGTGGAGCAAGCCTTTGAGCCTTGGGTAGAGCCAGTCAATGTGTTGCAAGCTTCAGATCAAAAAGGGGGTTACTGTCATAAGGTAGTGGGTTTGGTTCCTGATCGACCTAAGAATAACTTTAACAGGGTGGTGCCCGCCTGGGATGCCAATACAGATTGGACTGACACCATAAAAGGTGATTCCTCGAATGATGAAAAAAGTGTTGCCGTTATGGCAAATCAGCGAGGTTTGGCAGCAAAAATGGGCAATGATTTTTCTGCTGCTCACCGTACCAATCGCATTAAGGAAATCATCAACTCGAAAAATAACTGGTCAGCTAAAGATATGGAGAGCATCCATACTGACAGCTATCTTGCCAGCGCACATATTATAATTGATTTATTGAGAGACCAAAAAGACCTTCCTGAAGCTGCTTTAGTATTGGTGAATAGGTTAGTTAACTGGGACTTTCATATGGAAGCAGGAAGTACTGAACCTGCGATTTTTTCTAAATTAAGGGCTTTAATTGTTAATAGAATTTATGAAGCTCCCGAGTTGAAAAGCCTTGCTGGAATTTTAACTGAAAATAAATACTCAAGTTTATTTACGCCGTGGTTATGCCTTAAATCTAGAATTGCTTTTGCACTAGATAATATTCTTATTAAAGGTATTTCTGGCATTGAAATAAAGGCCATTGCTAGAGAATCACTCATAGAATTATCACAACAAGATGATTTAACTGTCCCCTGGGGAGATCTTCATACCATCACACCTTGGACGACGTTATCTGGTGATGACATTAAGATTTGGCAAGGTATTGGCGGTGATCACGATTGTGTTCTTTCATCTTATAGTCTTCCTGGTATCACTCACAGCTGTTGGAGAGCCCCCGTAGCTCGTTATGTTTGGGATATATGTGATCTGGGTAAGAGTCTGTGGGTTTCACAATTTGGTGCCTCGGGTGATCCTGATAATCAACACTTTTCCGATCAGTTTGAATATTGGCGACGAGGTGAGCTTGTACCCATTGTCACAGAGTGGAATAAATTGACACTGGAAGAAACTCGAAAGATTGAGAAAAGCAAGCCTGCTCCACAAAAAAATGCTGTTAAAGGGCTTGGTGAAATATCAATTGATGGTTTGAATCTAGAAAATGATGTTGCTCTCATTCATGAATGGGTCACTCAAGGTCGTGCGAAATTTTGGGGAATGACAGATTATGAGAAAAAGGATGTTGAGCTCGTGTATGAGTACATTGATGCTCAAAGACATCAAAATACTTATATGATTAGACTGGATGGCGCACCGATTTGTTTCTTTCAATTGTATGACCCTCGCCATGAAGAGATTGGCACTAAATATGAGGTGTTAAAGGGTGATATTGGTTTTCATGTTTTTGTGGGCCCATCAAATATTCGTATTAAAGGCTTTGCCACCAAACTCTACTCTGTTATTCAGGGATTTATATTTTCCCATGATGAACATTTGAGAATAGTGGGTGAGCCGGATTCTCGTAACGACAAAATACTAAAGCGTGCCGAGCAATATGGTTTTAGTTTTGGAGAGACGGTGGAGTTATCTAATAAAAAGGGCAGGCTATCGTTTTTTGAAAGACCAAAAGAAACGAGCGCCTAATAAGAAAAACTATAACTAAAAATGAAAGGGGTTTCGTACTGCTAAGCCCCTTAGCTAAAAAGCCGAGCTAAACAGTGTTTAGCTCGGCTTTTATATTTTTACTGGGTACTAATAACAGGGACTTATTCCATGGCCTGTTCAGCTTGCGGTGCTTTGAGCTTAACTTTAGGGCCCACTCCCCAAAATAGACGAGCATTGGTGTTGTTGTAATTTAAACCAATGACTTCATTGTCAGAAACTTTTTCCGGATTTGTGAGTGTTCCAAAAATTCGATCCCAAAAAGAAAACACAAAGCCGTAATTACTGTCTGAAAATTCACGTTTTTTACTATGATGAACAAAGTGAAGTCGTGGTGTTACGAATATCCATTCAATATATTTGGAAAATGGAACTTTAATATTTGAATGTATCCAGTGCTGATTAGCAATGTCTAGAAACAATGCAATAGCGGTTATAAGTGCCCCTTCCGGAGTGGGAAACATAACCGCTGCCAGGGTATAGGGAATGCTGTTCATCAGCATATGGATAGGAGATGCTCTAAGGCCTGCTCCCCACCACAAGTGTTTAGGGGAGTGGTGGAAGGCATGGACATTCCATAACCTTTGGTGATGCATGGAGCGATGTGCCCAATACAGTAAAAAGTCTATGAGTAAAAATTGCGCGATACCGGCGTATATAGGGTTCCAGCTTTCAACAATTTCTCGCCATTGAACCAGTGCGGTTTCATGAGTCAACAGCAAAAATGCCGGCGCGCCAATTAAAGCGATATATCCTATGGAAAATACTCTGCCAGAAAGAATGGCCAAGCAGTCCCAAAGTTTTTCTTTATTTTCGGTTTGTTCTCTAAAGGGGAATTTCCAAGAAATAAATTGACCAGTAAAGGCCAATAAAAAGTAAAAGGCTAGGAATTCTATGTTCATAATGATTATCATTCTTATTAACTTTAAAGGGCGAAAATATAGGTTTTGACAAAAGTAGTCAAGTTATTGAAGGGTAATAGGGCATGCCTTTTTTGGAGGATCTGATTTTTTAGAATTAGTGAGAAACTGGCTTGGAATGATTCAGTTTTGATAAAAAACTAATGATTGAACAGTGCTAGGTAGTACAGCCATTAAAGTAGTCTGTTTTTTAATTAGCCATAAAAAAATCCCGCCAAGCGGGATTTAAGAAGGAGCTATTTTCAATAGAAGTTGAAGCTATGGCGTCACGATATTAAAGGCGCCACGTGGTTGATCTAATAAACTAAAGAAGCTAATTAAATCTAACTTACTGCCTTCAACCGATAGGTCATCGCCAAACAAAGTATCTTTTATACCCGCCTCACCTATGATGATGTTCACAAATAATGGCTGAGTTAAATTTAAAGTCGCATCTGCTTGGGTGTTCTTATCAACTTTTTTATGGCGCAACACTGAGTTATTCAAACTTAACAAGTAGCTTTCATTTAAGTCGGTAAAGGTAATTTTAACATCCAATTTTTTACCTTGCGCTTTAGGGCCGTTTAAGCGAACCGCCATGGACTCAAAGAAATTTTGAACGGGGGTTTTCAGTAATACGCCTTCCATAATCGCCACCGAAATTCCTTCTTCTGGGGCGCCATGGCGTAATTCGTAAGCACCGCTTAAATACACGTCGCGCCAAGGGGCAGATTCTGCTTGATAACCCAGTTGATCATAAACTTTGGCCAACAAGGCTTTGGCTTGACCATTATCGGGTTCAGCAAAGACCGCATGGTTTAATAGCTCAGCAATCCAGCGGTAGGTTTTAATGCCTTCTTCTACGTCGCCTTGAGAAGCGTCATCAAATGCGGTTTGTGCTTTGGCGATAACCGTTTCAACACCGCCCATCATTTCCATGTAGCGTTTTGCCGCTTGTGTTTCTGGTAGCGGGTCTAATTTAGCGGGGTTGGCGGTGTACCAGCCTAAATAATTTTGATAAACCGCTTTGGCGTTGTGTTTAACGGTGCCGTAGTAGCCTTGGTTATGGAATGCGGTGTTTAAGCCTGCAGGCAAATTCACTTGCTCGGCCACTTCATTAGGGGTGTTACCCGCATTAAATAAACGCACACTTTGATCGTGAATGTATTTATAGGTATCGCTTTGTTGGGTTAAAAATTCTTGAATGTTGTCAGTGCCCCACATTGGCCAATGGTGGCTGGCAAAGTAAGTATCACTGTCGGCAAACATGTCACGGGCTTCTATTATGTAACCACTCCAAATGTTGGCGTCACGTACTTTGGCACCACGTAAGGTGTACAGGTTGTGCATGTTACGCGATAACATTTCAGCTCCGCAGTAGGCTTTGTGTTCAGGCAGATAAAAAGTGAATTCAGCTGGGGCTTCAGAGCCGGGTACATATTGAAATTCAAATGGTACACCATCAATGTTTAGAGTTTTTCCGGTTTCTCCCACTAATTCAGTGGGCTGCAGTAAAGCAAAGCGGCCAAAAGCTGGGCCTTTGCCTAAACCGGTTCCCACGTGCCCTCGATCGTTGTGTGCCAGTGAGCGCCCGTACATGAAAGAGGCGCGACGGCCCATGGCCATGCCGGCAATAATGTTTTCACTGGTGGCTTCCTCCATAAATCCTTCAGGGGCAATGATACGAAGATCTTTTTGTTCTTGCTCGCTCATGTTGGCAAGAATGCCTTCAATGCCACCAAAATGGTCAATGTGGCTATGGGTGTAAATAACCGCGGTGATGGGCTTAGTACCAAGATGCTTTTGAGCAAATTTAAGGGCTTTGTGCGCTGTTTCTTTGGCGGTCAGTGGATCGACTAATATCCAACCTTTATCCCCCTCAATAATGCTCATATTGGCAAGGTCGTATCCGCGTAGTTGATAGATGCCGTCTTTTACCTTGTATAAACCGTGCATATTGTTGAGCGCTTCTTGACGCCATAAGCTTGGGTTTACACTGGCCGGAGCATCACCTGTGGCACCTTGATATTTAATGAAGTCATAAGAGGGCATGTTCCACACTGTCGAGCCGTTTTGGTCTTTAGTCAGTAGGCTGGGATCTTGGGCAATTAATCCGCGCTTTGCATCTTCAAAATCGGCTTGATTACTAAAAGGGCGTTTTGCGATCACAGCTTGATTGGCTTTCACCGTGACAGCAGTGGGGGCGGTGTGTCCCTGAGCATTACTGCCTTCTTCTAATTTAGGCGAGTTGTCACAGGCGCTTAAGGTGGCCACTAATGGCAGCGCGAATAAATATGAACGGCGCATAAAGGTCTCTACTTATCATTATTAATTTTATTATGTGCCATTGAGTGTAACTGGAATTAAAAGCCTTGCTAGTCATAGTAGGACAAAGCACAGTCCCTAAAGACCAATTTGGCAACAAAAGACTAGAAAACCAGTTGTAAAGTGGCTGCTTCAGAATGAAGGGCTTATTTGGTGTGTTGTTTACGATATTCAGAAGGGCTAATGCCTTGCCAGCGCTGAAAAGCACGGGAGAAGTTACTGGCATCGGTAAAGCTTAACCTAAGAGCAATATCTGTCATGGCGAGGTCAGATGTCACTAGGTAATGATTGGCCATTTCCATTCGTGCACTTTGTAAGAGCTGTCTGAAATTGTTGTTTTCTTCTTTGAGGTGGCGCCTAAGGGTCCGCTCACCCACTTCCAATACTTTGGCCACAGACGCTAAGCTGGGTTCGTTTTTATCTAGTTGGTTAAGTAATATAAGATGAACTCGTTCGCTCCAGCCTTTTACATTTAAGTTCTCTACGTAGTCCTGCACCACGCTTTCATTATAAGCCGCGAGTTTTTCGTCTCCCATAATGCTTGAGCGTCTTAATACTTCTCGTCGTAACCATACGCAGTTTTGGCTGGCGCCAAATTGAACAGGTGCTTCAAAAAATGTTAGCCATGGTTCCGTTGAAGTAGGGGTGGGGCGCATTAATTCTACTTTTTCAATAAACGGTGTAGAGCCACATTCTCTTTGCCCGTGAATTTTTAAGGTGGCAAAAAAACTGTCTATGGCATGCTTGCTAATTTCCACATTAGGAATAGGTTCGATGGCAAAGCCGATCAGGTCGCTTTTATGCTCAAGCCTTACCCGAGTAGAGTTAGAAACCAAGGCTGAATATTGGCCGAGTTTCAAAATGGCATTTTCCATATTTTCGGTAGTGAGCATGAGTAATCCCAGTGCTCGAAAATGCATGGGCTGAACAAACTTAGCCACTTTTAAACCAAAGGCTTGGTCCCCTGTGGTTTTCTCTAATAACTTCCAAAACCGCGTCATTTTTACGATTTCTACACGGCCATCGGGGTGCTCTGATAATTGTTTTCGATCGATGTCTACGATTGCTAATAACGGGTTGGGATCAATACCCATTTCTTCTAGCGCGCGGCAAACCGCTAATGCCCAAGCGGCAAGGGTCGTGTATTTTTCAGATGGGCTCATAAACAACTATTGGCTTATTTTTTTAGCAGTTTAAGGGGACAGTTGGGTGTAGGCAATGGGTAAATAATACAAAGCCCTGTTGCCACTTGAATGTGGTAGCAGGGCTGGTATGGAGCCATTGAAATAGCCTAGCAATGATTAGGCTTTAGAGCGCTGCTGCTGTCGAGCACGTTCATCTGCTTTTGCTTGGCGGTGTTTGGCAATGGACTCTTTTACATCCCCACCAATGTGTTGCTCACCGCGATGTTTTGCAAGTTCGACTTGGCGTTCCCGCTCGGCAAAGCGCTGGCGTTGCTCTGGGGTGGTTTTGTCAAAGCAATGGGGGCAACTGACGCCTTTTTGAAACTTGTCGCTAAGTTGTTCTTCTTGAGTGATTGGCATACGACACGCATTGCATTGATCATAAATGCCCGATTCTAATTGATGGTTTACCGTCACACGCTCATCAAATACAAAGCACTCTCCTTCCCAAAGGGTCTCTTTCTCTGGCACTTCTTCCAAATACTTTAAGATACCGCCTTCAAGGTGGTAAACCTCATCAAAACCTTGCTCTTTCATGTACGCGGTGGATTTTTCACAGCGAATGCCGCCGGTGCAATACATGGCCACTTTTTTGTGTTTGCTCGGGTCTAGGTTTTCTTTTACGTATTGAGGGAATTCACGAAAAGTATCGGTGACAGGGTTAACTGCGTTTTTAAAAGTGCCTACTTTTACTTCGTAGTCGTTGCGGGTGTCGACTAATAAGACTTCAGGGTCGCTGATTAAAGCGTTCCAGTCTTTAGGTTTCACATAGGTGCCCACCACATGCTTTGGGTCGATGCCTTCAACACCCATGGTGACGATTTCTTTTTTCAATTTCACTTTCGTGCGGTGAAATGGCGTTTGATCTGTGAAAGATTCTTTATAAACAATGCCTTCTAGGCGCGGGTCTTCTTGTAGCCAAGCCAGTAAATTGTCTATGGCAGTACGAGAGCCGGCTACGGTGCCATTAATGCCTTCTTGGGCTACTAATAGTGTTCCGCGAACCTGATTATCTTCCATTACTTTTAGTAATTTGGGTTTGATAAGTTCGAAGTTTTCAAGGGTAACGAATTTGTACATGGCGCACACAACGGTGCTGGGCAGGGCATTGCTCATACTGCTTCCTCGGCTAACCGGAACGTAAATCCGGTGCTTTTAAATGACAGGGCGCATTATAGGGAAAATAACGGTTTTTGGAAGGGGTGGTCGTTTTTTGAGCGGTAGTTTGCCGAAAGCCAATTGATTTAGCTTTCGGCAGCAAAAAAGCGCCTAGCCTGGGTATTGTTGTTTGAGGTATTCAAAAACGGTTCGAATGCCAAATGCTTCCCCGCCCACTGGGCGCCCGGGTAGCTTGCGGTTATTCCAAGCCATCACGTCAAAGTGCAGCCATGGGGTTTCTGGTGTGACAAATTCCTGTAAGTATAACGCTGCGGTAATGGCTCCTCCAAAAGGCGTGGCAGCACAATTACTGATGTCTGCCACATCACTGCTTAGTAGGCTTCTATAGGCTTTATGCAATGGCAACTGCCAAACTGGGTCGTCTATCTCTTGGCCAATTTGCATTAGGTCACTGGCAATTTTGGGCTCAGTACTGAAAAAACCGGGTAATTCGGTTCCTAAAGCCACCCGACAGGCTCCAGTAAGGGTCGCGAAGTCGAAAATCACATCTGGTTTATCGTTACAGGCTTCATTTAGGGCGTCGCATAATACTAGGCGCCCTTCGGCATCTGTGTTGTCTACTTCAACGGTTATGCCTTGGCGAGTGGTAATCACATCACCCGGGCGGAAGGCATTGCTGGATACGGCATTTTCCACACTGGGGATAATCACGCGCAGTTGAATTGGGAGGTTGTGGCTCATGATGAGATAGGCAAGGCCCAATACATGGGCAGCGCCACCCATATCCTTTTTCATTAAGCGCATGGCGGCAGTGGGTTTGATATCTAAGCCGCCGCTATCAAAGCACACACCTTTGCCCACAAGGGTCACTTTAGGGTGCTGGGGATTCCCCCAGTGTAAATCTAGTAACCTTGGCTCATGTACACTGGCACGGCCCACGGCATGAATGGTGGGGTAGTTTTCTGTTAATAAGTCATCGCCCACAATTTGAGAGAACTGGGCGCCAAATTGCTGTGCAAGATCTTCCACTGTTTTTGCCATGTGTTCCGGCATCATGTCGCCCGCAGGGGTGTTGATCATGTCTCTTACTAAATGAATGGCATTTACAAAGTGATTGGCTTGATCAACGATATTTTGATTGTCCACAGCCAGTATGGCTTTTGGAGAACCTGACTTTTTATACAGTTCAAATTGATAGTGGCTAAGACCCCAGCTAATAGCCGCATTTAATTTAATACTTTCATCGCATTCCAGCTTGAATTGGCTTTTAGGGAGTTGCTTGACGATATCTGCGCTGGCAAAAAACTCTTGTAAATTATGGCTGCAAAATAACGCACAGCTTAGCTCGCCTGTTTCACTGGGAATTAAGCATAAGCCTTTGCCTTCGTATTGAGTGTTTTCAAGCCATGTTTGCACGTACTGGCTTTGCTCAAGTCGCCAATCAGAAAACTCAGTATGAGATAACAAAATGAGGGGGATGCCTTGTTTGGCACAGACGATAGTTTGACTCATGGAATGGTTCTTTTTTATTGAGATGGCTTCAGTTTAGCATCTTGGATATTTATTTGGCGATATGCCGATGACAGAAGTCACTGAAAATATAGGAACAGATAAAGCATGGGGAGGGAATACGAAATGACAGGACGTCATTTCGTAGTACAGCTAATTAGTCTGCAAGCACGTCTTCTGCTTGAGGACCTTTATTGCCATCCGTTACAGTCATGGTAACTTGTTGGCCTTCAGTTAGTGTCTTACGACCTTCACCGCTGATTGCACTGTAGTGAACAAAAACATCTTTGCCACCTTCCTGCTGAATGAAACCAAAGCCTTTTTCATCATTGAACCATTTAACGGTTCCTGTAACACGAGACATGCTGTTCTACTCTTCTTTTGGGCCAACTAGGTCGGCATTTTTTGCACTGCAAATGTGCAGCTATTATTGTCGTGCCTAATGAACATTTAATAAAACGTAAACTAGACTGGCCTTATCTTAGTCCGAAAATGCAATAAATAAAACTAAAAATTCTAATTTTTTTAAGCGTTTTAAATGTGCCTCTATAGCCTATGAATACTGGGCCGGAGAGCTATTTAACAAAAAAATAATAAAAAATTATTATTAATAGCCAAAAAAAACAATCTAAAAAATTGCCGTCTTTTAAGAAAAAGAGCTAATAAGTTAAAATTAATATAGATTACATATTTCGTCGATACTCTCCGCCAGCCACATATAGTGCATGGCTAATTTGTCCTAGCGAAGCAAACTTCACAGCGTTCATTAAGCCCTCAAAAGTGTTGCCTCGTTCCATGGCAATTTTTTGCAGGCTACTAAGGTGTTGTTCAGTTTCATTGATGTGTTGTTGATGGAATGCGTTAACCCCTGAAATTTGCATTTCTTTTTCTTCAAGGCTTGATCGGGCGAGCTCTAAATCACCCGAAATATCTTCTGGCTCGTCTGCTAAAAAGGTGTTTACACCTATTAAGGGTAGGCTGCCATCATGTTTCTTATGCTCGTAATACATAGATTCGTCTTGAATTTTACTGCGTTGATACATGGTGTCCATAGCACCTAGTACACCGCCTCGTTCAGTTAATCGATCGAATTCTTTATATACGGCTTCTTCTACGGTATCGGTGAGTTGGTCAATAAAGTAAGAGCCTTGCTGTGGGTTTTCACAATAATTCATACCCAGTTCACGGTTAATGATCAATTGAATGGCCACCGCTCTACGAACACTTTCTTCGGTAGGTGTAGTAATCGCTTCATCGTAGGCATTGGTGTGCAGGCTGTTGCAGTTATCAAATAAGGCATACATGGCTTGTAGTGTGGTACGAATGTCGTTGAATTGAATCTCTTGTGCGTGCAAAGAGCGCCCTGAGGTTTGAATATGATATTTTAACTTTTGTGAGCGCTCGCTGGCTTGGTATCTGTGCTTCATGGCGCGCGCCCATAAACGACGTGCTACTCGTCCAATCACCGCGTATTCTGGATCCATACCGTTACTAAAAAAGAAGCTTAGGTTGCCGGCAAAATCATCAATTTTCATACCGCGACTTAAATAGTATTCAACGATGGTAAAGCCATTGGCGAGCGTAAAGGCCAGTTGACTAATGGGGTTGGCACCGGCTTCTGCAATGTGATATCCGCTAATGGAGACGCTATAAAAATTCTTAATGTGGTTATCTATAAAAAACTGTTGGATGTCGCCCATCATGTGCATGGCAAATTCGGTGCTAAAAATACAAGTATTTTGAGCCTGGTCTTCTTTTAATATGTCTGCTTGTACAGTGCCGCGCACGGTGCTTAATGTGTGGGACTTTATTTTTTCATAGGTGGCTTCATCTACTAATTGATCGCCGCTTATGCCTAGTAGACCTAAGCCCAGGCCTTCATTTCCTTCAGGAAGCTCTCCATGATATTTAGGGCGAGTTTGTTGATTATTATTCTGAAAATATAAGTCAATTTTTCTTTGGGCTTCATCCCATAATTTATTTTCTTTTAAATATTTTTCTACCTGTTGATCGATGGCGGCATTCATAAAGAAGGCCAAAATAATAGGGGCAGGACCATTAATGGTCATGGAAACAGATGTACTAGGGGCGCATAAATCAAAGCCGCTGTAGAGTTTTTTCATGTCATCTACATTGGCAATGCTGACGCCAGAGTTACCAATTTTTCCAAATATGTCAGGTCTTGGAGCTGGGTTTTCACCGTATAGAGTGACGCTGTCAAATGCCGTAGATAATCTAGCTGCACTTTGCCCTAGGGATAGGTAATGAAAACGTCTATTGGTGCGCTCAGGTGTGCCTTCCCCTGCAAACATGCGCAAAGGATCTTCACCTTCACGTCGATAAGGGAACACTCCTGCGGTGTAAGGGTAAAAGCCCGGCAGATTTTCTTTGCCAAGGAACACCACAAGATTTCCCCAGTCTTCAAAATCCGGAGTCGAGACTTTAGCAATGTCTAAGTGGCTTAAGCTTTTACGGTAATTTTCACCTTTAA
Source organism: uncultured Bermanella sp. (assembly GCA_913058575.1). Classification (GTDB taxonomy): domain Bacteria; phylum Pseudomonadota; class Gammaproteobacteria; order Pseudomonadales; family Oceanobacteraceae; genus Bermanella. Next base: position 42,073 of record CAJXRF010000002.1, on the reverse strand, counting down.
TGGCTTTGCCTCTTACTTGATATTCGTAGTGCTCATTTGTGACCGATGCTTTTTGTTCCGCCCAGTTTTTAATGTTTTCTTGAATGCTCGGGTCTAATTCACTGAGGTGGGATTGATACTTTTGGCGTAACGTCGCCAGTAAAGATCCATCACCTAAATGTTGTGCTTCATAAGTGGCAAGGGGGGCAGGTAAATATTCGTCCTCTAGTTCTTTTAGTGCTTCGTAGCAATGCTGCGCTTGTTGGGCACTTAGACTTTGGTGCTGCAAAAAAGATTGCTGGTGGCGACCGTTATCGGCAATATCTGAAAGGTAGCGGGTACGGTTGCCTGGAATGATGGATAGTCCTTGCGGACTGATGGCACTGAAAGTTTCATTAAGTATGGCTTTAGATGCAAAGCTTGAGTGTTTTTCAGAAAGTTTATTGACTAGGTTTTGGAATAACCAGTTAACACCTGGGTCGTTAAACTGACTGGCAATGGTGGGGAAAACGGGAGTGTTGTTATCTTCAATTGAAAATTCATTGTGATTTCGGCGCCATTGTTTACGCACATCTCTAAGAGCATCATTAGAGCCTGGCTTTTCAAATTTATTGATGACGATGCAATCGGCAAAATCTAACATGTCTATTTTTTCTAATTGACTGGCAGCACCAAACTCACTGGTCATCACATACGTCGATAAATCCACATAATCGACAATTTCACTGTCGCTTTGGCCTATGCCCGCGGTTTCAACAATCACTAAATCAAAGCCTGTGCTTTTTAAATAGGTAATCGCATCATTGAGCATGGCGCTGGTGGCTACGTGCTGGCGACGAGTGGCCATAGAGCGCATGAATATATTTTCATGGCGCAGGGCATTCATACGAATGCGATCACCTAATAGAGCGCCACCAGTTCTTCTTTTTGTCGGATCAACGGCCAGAACGGCAATTTTTAAATGGGGAAGGAATTGGCTAAAGCGATTGAGCAGTTCATCGGTTAAGCTCGACTTACCAGCCCCCCCTGTGCCTGTGATGCCAATTACCGGAGCCTGAACTTGTTTTTGCCAATGAAGGCGCAGTTCATTGAGTTGGGTGTCATCAAATTGTTTGTCTTCTAGTGCGCTTAACATACGAGCACTTTCAATTTGGGAATACTGGGTGTTTTTCATGACGGGCGCGATGCTTTTACGGTGTTTTTCAGCCCGCTCGACCACGTCGTCAATCATGCCCAGTAACCCCAATTTCATACCGTCATTAGGGTGGTATATTCGTTCAACGCCGTGGGCCATTAACTCTGCTATTTCTTCTGGAGTAATGGTGCCACCCCCACCCCCAAAGACTCGAATGTGGCCTGCACCTAACTCGTTTAACTGGTCAATTAAGTATTTAAAATATTCGGTGTGACCACCTTGGTAGGAGCTTAAACAAATGCCATCGGCATCTTCTTGTATGGCAGCGTGTAATACATCTTGAACGCTACGATTATGGCCAAGGTGTATGACTTCAACGCCTTTATCTTGAATGAGGCGGCGCATGATATTGATAGCGGCATCGTGACCATCAAATAGACTGGCAGCGGTGACAAACCTCAGTGGCAAATTGCTCATAAATACATCCTAAATTAAATTCGCTCACCATTAAGTAATTAAAAATAGGTGAACGATTTATTGTTTTTTTTATATTGGATGAATTCAGTCTAGCCCTATCTGTTTAGGGTAAAAAGGTCCAATTTGGCCCAAATTGACAATACTTAGCCTATGTCAGTCTATTTGAAAGAAATTGTCATAAACAAAAGTGGCTTATGCATAACAGGAGTAACTGTTTTCAACTTTTTCGCTCCATTCAGGGGAAGCGCAGTGTAATTCTCAAGTTCAGGTTGATCGCCAAAGGTTTTATTAACAGCTTATGAAGCTCATTGATCTTTGAGTCATGTTCTTTTGGGGCTGCTTCAATGGCATTTTGAGCTAGGTAATTTCAAAGTATCAATTTAGGGTTAACCAAATAGATACGAGCTTTTGCATGGGGAATATTTTTTTATCATTAGGCTATTCATTCGCAGCTAATGCTTGAGTGTAAGCTTCAGAGCATTAATCAAAGACGTGAATAGCAAAGCATAAGTTTCTTAATTGGCTACGAACATTTCCTTATTGGATATCGCTAAGGGTGCGGAAAAATAACGGTAATCAAGTCTACAGGGTTCAATTTCTTTTGGCGGGCAACATAACCAATAATATTCCTCCTAATACTAGGGAGCTGGCTATGATAAATGATAACGCAATAGCTTCATTTGCCCAAATGATCCCTCCTAAAGCGGCCAAAATAGGGACGCTTAATTGCAATGCGCCAGCACTAAGTGTACTGAGCTTGGGTAAAACTAAATACCATATCCAATATCCAAGAGCTGAAGTTATCGCACCGGATAGAAGGGCGAGCACGATACCGATTGGATTGACTTGAAAGGGTGTCATTAACCAATAGCTGGGTATGAGTAAAATTAAAAAGGGCATAGATAGCACAAAGTTTTTAGTGGTATCGACACTAGCTTGCAGGCTGCCTTTGCCAGCTAAAGTATAAAACGCCCAAGCGATGCCTGAAAGTGCCATTAATACAGCTCCTTCTATAGAAGGGGTTTGTGCCGAGGGTAATGCCCAATAAACAAAGCCTGAAATGGCAATGCTCATGCCCAGCCACTGAATAAGTGTATTTTTTTTGCCATTCGCAATTTCAAATAGCATAAGGGTAAGTTGAACGCAGCCAAAAAGAATAAGTGCACCAGCAGCAGTGTCGAGTAAAAGGTAAGCAAATGAAAAACAGGACGCATAAACAAAAAGGTAAAATGCTTTTAGCCATTCTTGGTAGGTAATATTCTTAATGGATTGGTGAGCCGTGAAAATTTTCACACCTTTTAGAGAAACAAGAATATACAGCATGCCAGCCCCGCTCATTAAGCGAAGTAGGGTAAAGCTGGTAGCATCCATTTGGTACTGGCTTAGGGCGAGGCGACATAAAACACTGTTACCGGCAAAGGCCAATAACGCTAAAGATACTAAAAAGGATAACGGCATGAAATGAAAGCTCAAAAAACGAACATAAAAAGGCGCTTAAATATAACGCAAGGTGACACTATAAGAACGCAAATATTAAAAAAGTTCCACATCTGAGGAGTCGTTATTATTATTTTCTGGGCCTTCATCCATGGCAAGGTCATCCTTGCTCACTAACCTATCGACTAAGGCTTCCTGTTCATCTACTAGGTGCTGTAATAGCCGAATGAGGCTATCAAAAGTCATTTGCATGGTTTCATACGATTGAACTTTTTCCATGGCTTCGTTAACTTTTGATTCGATACTTCCCATTAAGTATCGCTCTTGATCTTCGTCTAGGCCAAGCGTGGGCATGGCCTTTTCTAAAGACATCATAAGATCGCTCATTAAACAGGTGCCGCTTTCTTGCCCTTCTCGCATCTGTAGGGACAGGGTATCTAGGGTCATGCGGATGTCTTTAAAACTTTCTGAAAATTTTAGGGTGTGATCTTGTAACAATAGCTCCATTTCAAGCTGTAAAACCTTTTGATTAGCACACGCTAAAATTGGTGGTATGACATCTTTATAGCGACCGTATCGCGCGGGATCTTCTATGGGCATGTTTTTTACAAGACAGGCCACCACAGGGTAATTAATTTGGGTGCGCTGCCCGAAATCAAAAAAACGATCCTCTTCTCTAAGACGTGTCATGATTTCTTTTTCGATGGGTTTGCTGTTGGGTTCACTGCAGAAAAAATAGGACTGGGCTTTGGTTTCAAATATTAAGCAGGTTTTTAATTCTAGGCTGCGCAGAATGCTAAAGATAGATTCTGCTAATTGGTCAAAGTTATTAATAGAATAGGTTTTTTCAAAGAACTGTACGATTAAACCTAGTTCACTGGCCCCTGTCATAGACTCCATGGCAGTGCTTTGTGCTTCTTTAAACTGGCTTCTTAAATCAAGTTTATGTTCGCGGTGGCGAATCAACGCTTTTATCTTTGCCACTACCTCGCTTGATTCAAAAGGCTTGCTTATGTAATCGTCGCCCCCAGAGCTGTACCCTCTTATGCGCTCTTCAAGGCTAGTATGGCCGGAGATAAACAAAACAGGTGTAAATTGAAATTCTGATTTACGGCGAATTTCTTGGCACAGATCGTAGCCGTTAGCATCGGGAAGCTCTACATCCAAAATGATTAAATCAGGTTGCTCAGCGTCAATAAGAGCCATGCCTTCAGAGCCTGTTCCGGCTATGTGCAGCTCCACGACTCCATTTAATGCACGCTGGATGTACTTCTGGGAAATTTTATCGTCTTCTACAACAACCGCTTTTTTCATGTGGTTACCCATGCTCAATATCTTGAGTATAGACAGGCTACGAAAAGCGCTTGGTAAATTTCGGACAATTTCCCCAAGTATTTTAAATTAATAGAAAGATAGAGAGCTATTTCAAGCCTTTTAAAAGGTCCTTTAATTCAGCAGATTTTTTAGGATCTTTCATGGCAGCTTTAAGTTTTTCTCGTGCCATATTGGCCGCGTCGTATTCTTTTTTACAGCAGTCTTTATAGAGCTTACCGCTTTCGCATGGGCACAGTACATCGTTGTCTTTATCCATGGGAGGCCACCTGTTCAGTTGAATTGGGATACAAAGGCATGATACCACTTGAGGCGGTATGCGTATTAGCAGGCGCTTGATAGCGCTTGAATAGCTGCCAAAGCGGCTCGCCTTGCCAGTTCTCATCAGCTTCACGGGAATAAAGGCTGGCATCAAGTAAACACAGGGCTTGGCGTAAACTGTCATCCTTTATCCAATTAGACAACTCAGTGAGGCTGGCGCTGTTTTGCCCCCAATGCAATTGGGCATATTCTAAAATGGCCTTTCTAGCAGCCACCGGTTGATTGCTTTGGCAGGCTTTCTTGATGCTCTTAATATTGACCTTGGGTGGCTCTTTAGCAGTACTTTTACTAGAAACATTCTGTGCAGGTGCCTTTTTGAACCACCACAATGCGAGTGTGCTTAGCCATAGAAGCAGCAGGCAAAGGCTGATCAATGGCCACATAAGGGAAGTTGGGGTTGGCTCAGAAGGCATACTGGGCATGGCAACTTGAGGTATTTGCTCTTGAGTGATAGTAGACTCTTGATTAGGTTCAGGTGCTTTCTTATTACCATTGGTTAAGGCGGTTAAGCGTTGAGCTGGGATCACAGCATACTCAAGTTTGGACAACTTTGTATTCCACCAAGGGATGCGCACTTCGGGCAAAGTTAGGCTGCCAGGGCGAGTAGCCACCACAGCAATACTTTGCGAGCGGCTACCGATAATGCCTTGGCCATCGGTTAAATCTTGGGTGACTGCTTGGTCGGGGTAATATTTTAAGCCATCGACTTCAGGCAAAGAAAAAGCAGGCAATTGCGCGCTGCCCAATCCTTTGGCTTTCATGTCAATTTTTAATGTAAGTGGCTCCCCTAAGGTGAACTGTTGTGGATTGCCTATCCATTTGTAATCAAGCTCAAGTGCTTGGGCAGGCAGCCAAACGGCATTTTGAGGGTAGCTGGCCGGTTGCGGTAATACCTGTATTTTAATGGGAGGCTGAGTCACTCGAATCGGTCGCCCAGCACGCCAGCGGCCATTGCTCACTTCACCGCTATAAATAGGGCCAGGAATGACCATTTCACCGCTGGTTTGTGGGGTAATGATAAACTGGCGTTCGTACACTTCTAAGGATCGACCATTTAATTGGGTGGCATAATGTTTGACTTCACCCAAAGACTGCACAATGGCCTCATCTACTTTTACTTCGTTTAATTGGCTGTTGTCTAAATTCACTGAGAAATACAGTTTTTCTGTGTACAGTATTTGCCCTTGCACGTAGGCACTGGAGACATCGGTTTGAGTGTCAAAAAATACATCTTGTTGTTTGTTTTTGATGTTTTCGGCAATTTTATTAACCTGAATTTGTATGGCTTTGCTTTTCTCGCCCTTAAAGGAAAGGGCAGGGATGACAAGGTTGCCTTTTCGTTTAGGGATAAGGGTTAGTGTCCATACGGTCCAAGATTCGCTTTGCCCGTTAATGAATTGAAAACTGCTTTTACGTTGTTGATTGTAAATAGAAAATTGTTGCTTTAGCGGCGCGAAATCGGGATCGTCAGTTAACAGGTTACTGTTGTAACGAACCGTTAAAGTTAACGATTCCCCTTCGCCAATAGAAGTACGGTCGACACTGCTTTCAAATTGAACTCCCCAGCTTGTGCTGATGAACAAGGATAACCCTAGAAATAATAAAAGATGTTTTACCACGGTTTTCTGTCTCCATTTTGTTCATTTCGATTGCGTTTATTGTATTGATGAATAAATTTATTGCGTAATAATCCACCGGGATCATCTGGAATACGTTCCATCCATTGTTGCATGGCTTGGTCTTGTTCCAGTTGTTCTGTGCTTTTAGCTTGCGCTTGAGCGGACATGGGATTTTCTTCACCAGCAGGGGGCTGCTCCTGCTCGTTTTGTTGTGAACGTGCTTGCTCAGCTTGTTGCTGATTTTCTTGTTCTTGAGGTGTTTGTTGCTTGGCTAATGGGTTTTCGGCTTCATCCCCTTCTTTTTCAGATGGTTCGCCATTCTCTGACGATTCACTCTCTTGGCTCTCTGATTTTTCAGATGAGTCACCTTGTTGTTCGGATGAATCACTTTGTTCACCATCTTGGTTTTGCTGGTCGCTTTGCTCGCCATCTTTATTTTGTTGTGGATCACCTTTTTCGCCGTCTTGTTGTTCTTGCTCAGATTGTTGCTCTTTTAGTTGTTCAACTAAAGCCTTATTGGCAAGGGCATCTTGTGAATCGGGTTGTAAATCTAAAGACTGCTGATAGCTCTCGATGGCCTCGTCATACTTTTGTAAATGGGCTAAGGCATTGGCTTTATTGTATAGGCTTTGGGCATCTTGATGGTTATTCCAAATATCTACAGCTCTTTGGTAATCGCCCGATTTATATAAGCTACTGGCTTTCCATTTTTCATCTTTAAAGATTTGGGCAGCTTGCTTAGGATCTTTAGTAAATTGCTTTTGTGCCACTTGATTATCATTTAGTAATAAGTCAGGTAAGGTGCTTTCGGCCCAGCTTTTTGTGGGAGCATTAAACAAGCCGATAACCAATAGCAGTAATAGGCCTTTTCTAAATGCAAAAAGAGACAACACTAAAACCGGAATGACTAGCCAGTAGCCATTGTCTTGCCATTGATCAAATTCAACGGTCTCTTTTTGTTCGGTAAAGCTCTCTTGCAACGTACTTTGGGTTAATAAAAAGTTTATGTCTTTATCGTTATTAGAGATTTTAATAATACGCCCATCGCTGGCATCAGCCAGAGTTTGAAGGTTGCCCCACTCAAGCCCCGGCATTATGACATTGCCTTGGCTGTCTTTAAAAAACTGTCCGTTAGGCTTAACTATGGGGGCTCCTTGTTCGGTGCCGATGGCCAGTATGGATAGCTGAATGTCATTTTGTTTAAGGGCTTTTGTGGCGGCACTTATATCTTGAGGTTCCACTCCGTCAGTGACCAGTAACAGTTGTCTTGGGTTGCTATTTCCTTGTTCAAAAAGCGCACTGGCTTGCTCAACAAGATGCACTAAGTTGCTACCTTGTGCTGGCATTATGTATGGATCAAGGGCGGGCAACATAGATTGAATGGTTTTTTTATCCCGGGTTAAAGGACTGGCAATATGGGCATCGCCAGCGTAAGCAATAAGCGCCATATTTTTATTGTGTTGCTGATTTAATATGTCGGTTATTTTATATTTAGCACGCTGTAACCGTGAGGGAGGCAAATCTTGCGAGGTCATGGACAGCGACAAATCTAAGGCAATGACTAACCCAGCTTGATTGTTATAAACCAAGGAAGGTTGCTTCTGCCAGCTAGGGCCGCTTAATGCGAATATTGCCAAAAGAGCCGCTAACCAAAGTGCCCCTTGAATGATATTTTCTTTAGGCTGAAGGTCTTTTTGTTGCTTTAGCACATAGGGTTGAAGCTGTGGGGCAATGATGTTTTTCCATTGTCCACTGAGTGCTTGCTTGCGTTTACGATAAATGAGCAAAGCTAACAGTGGCAATAGTGCTAAAAGCCATTCAGGGCGCAGTAGGTGAAAGTCAGACATTTACTTTCTCCGTGGAATTTTCATTTTTAGTATTTGTTTTATTAAGTATTTGGTTTAACCAATGCCAAGTCTTTTGCGGTACCACTATTATTAATAATGCAAATATTAGCGCGAGGGCCAAAGGGTAATGGAAAAGTGATTTTTCAGGACGAATTGATTGCTCTTCCATCTCTATGGCTTCTAGGTCGTCTAGTAGGCTGTAAATTTCTCCCAGCTCTTCTAAGTTACGGGCCCGGTAATATTGGCCGCCAGTATCTTGGGCAATTTTAGTTAAGGTCTCTTCATCTAAATCACGGCTTGGGTTAATACGCCTTGGTCCAAAAAAGCCTTGTACTACTAGCTCATCGGCGCCTATGCCAATGGTGTATATTTTAACTCCCGCTTGGGCGGCTAACTTAGCTGCTTGTAATGGATCAATTTCACCTGCGGTATTTTGACCATCGGTTAATAAAATCAGTACGCGGTTAGATTCAGGTAAGTCGATAAGCTTTTTAACAGACAAACCAATGGCATCTCCAATGGCTGTTTTCCGACCGGCCAAACCAAATGCGGCTTCGTCCATTAGAATTTGCAGTGTGTTTAAATCGAACGTTAGAGGGGTTTGCACATACGCCTTTGATGCAAATAAAATTAGCCCTAAGCGATCACCTTCACGCTTTTCTATAAAGTGAGTTAGCACAGCCTTTACTGCTTGTAATCGGTTTACCAAGCGGCCTTGCACTTCCATGTCTTCTTCTTTCATGCTGTCAGAAAGGTCTACCGCGAGCATCATGTTTCTATCGCTGGCGGTAATATTTTGAGGTTCCCCCACATAAGTGGGTTTAGATGCTGCCAATACCAGACACACCCAACACAATATGGCCAATAACATTGGCCATATTAACGGCTTATTAACGGCATGTTCTTTTTGTTCGGCCAGCATCATTAGGCTGGGGGCAAATACTTCGCTTTGCATAACTTTATGACTAGGGGCGAAGCGATAAACTAAAAAAGGTAAGGGCAGTGCCAATAGAAATAGGGGCCATTCAAGACTTAACATGCGTGTTTCCTTATCCAATGCTCAATGGCTTTTTTGAGTTGAATAACATCAATAGAAGTACCTACTTCACGGGGTTGATCAATGATAAAGGCGAAAGTATTAAAGTGATCTGTAAAGATAGCTGTCTTGACCTTACTGTCTAAAAACTCAAGCCATTTCTCCCCACTTAAAGAAGCGCACGACTGGCCAAAACGATAAAGAGCCACTTGTTTAAGTAAGCGATTGCATTGTTGCACGCAAAATAACTCATCACTTGTGGCAATGTTTTTAAGTTGGCCTAAAGCTTGGCGGCGCCATTGATTCTTTTTATATCGCACAACGATAAAGGTGATTAATGCCAGCGCACAAACCATTAGTGCCCACCAAGGCCAGGCCAGCGGCCAAATTGAAACGGCTTCGGGCAGGTGAATGTCTTTTAGCTGGTCTAAAGGGGATGCGGGATTCATGCAGCGCCTCTTTGTTCTAGGGCCAGCTTTAATGCAGCGAAAGGAATGTCGCCGGCGCTAATTTGTTGGTGATTAATGGCAAGTGAGCGAAATGTATTTTTAATGCCCTGTTGCCAAGTGGAAACCGCATCTTCATAAGCATGTTGGGAAGATTGATCGTGAGTATCTAAAAACCCGTGTTGATTACCATCTGTTACAGCGTAGTTGCCAGTAGGAGGGGCGACGCGCTCCAATGGGTCAAATACTTGCAGGGCAACAATATGATTATGACGTTTTAAGGAAAATAACGTGGCCTTGTCTTGCTCGCTAAGGTCATAAAAATCGCTAATGATATAAAGTGTGGTGCCAGGTTTTAAGCTTTGCTTTAAATTGGACAGACTTTGACTCAAGCTGCGCTTGACCGGTTGCTGATTTTCTAACTGATGATTGAACAAATTGATCGATTTAAGAATGTTTAAAATATGAGACGAGCGTTGCTTTGGGCGAAAATCAGCTTCGTTATTATCACCTAATACAACGGCACCCACGCGATCACCATGATCAAAAGCAGCCCACGCTATAAGGGCGGCACATTGAGCCGCGACCACCGATTTAAAGCTTCGCTCGCTACCAAAAAACATGGGGCTGCGCTGATCACAAAGAATCATGACAGGGCGCTCACGTTCTTCTTTATAGATACGAGTATGTGGCTTTTGAGTACGGGCCGTGACGCGCCAATCAATGCTGCGAATGTCATCGCCTGGCTGATAAATTCGCAATTGATCTAAATCTAAGCCTCGCCCTTTTTGGCGACTCATATGATTACCCGATAACAAACCATGCAATTGCGGCAGGCTAGCTAGGCGTAATCGTTTAGCCAGCAACCGTAATTGGGTTAATTGGTGCTCATTGGTAAACGCGCTGGCAGGGAAAAAACCTTGCAAGTAATGCTGGGCATCTAGCGGTTGTGAATTTTTCATGAAGTTACTTCCCGCTATGGAACCGCCACGCGTAAAATTAATTCATTAATGATGCGGTCAGTGTTCATGCCTGACGCTTCAGCATCAAAGCTTACCAAAAGGCGGTGGCGCAATACTGGGTGAAGTACCGCTTGCACGTCATCTGGGCTTACGTAATCTTTACCGGCAAGCCAAGCGTGAGCACGAGCACATCGATCCAATGCAATGGTGCCTCTTGGGCTAGACCCATATTCAAGCCAATTGGCCATGTCGTCTCCATAACCTTGCGGGTTACGAGTAGCCATAATTAGCTGCACAATGTATTCCTCAACACGATCACTAAGGTGCATGGCCAGTACTTCTTGGCGGGCAGCAAATAGGTTGCTGGCACTGAGTAATTCATCAGGCATGGCAGCACTGCCAGCTTGGGCCTCACCGCGGGCTAAGCGTAAAATTTCAGTTTCGGCTTGAGCATTAGGGTAATCGACCCGCACGTGCATTAAAAAGCGATCCAGTTGGGCTTCAGGCAAAGGGTAGGTGCCTTCTTGCTCTATTGGATTTTGAGTGGCCATAACCAAAAACAGTTTATCTAACTCATAGGTGCTGCCAGCCACGCTCACTTGGCGTTCAGCCATGGCTTCTAATAATGCAGACTGCACTTTGGCGGGTGCTCGGTTAATTTCATCCGCTAATACTAAATTATTGAAAATGGGGCCCTTTTGAAAAACAAATTCACCACTTTGAGCGCGGTATATTTCACTGCCGGTGATATCGGCCGGTAAAAGGTCAGGTGTAAATTGAATGCGTTGGTAATTTGCTTCAATGTTATCGGCAAGGGTCTTAATGGCTTTGGTCTTGGCTAAACCGGGAGCCCCTTCCACCAATAAATGCCCATCTGCCAGTAGTGCGATTAACAAGGCGTTCACCAGTGCGGGTTGGCCAATGATTTGCTCCTGCAAACTGGCTTGTAAAGCCGCGATATGCTCACGATTTGTCATGTTACCTATTCCAAGTTCTTGTTTTTGCTAGATTATTGCCAAGTATTTTATGAGTATTCTAATAAGGGTCAATACTTGTTCTTAATTTGAAGGCTATTAGAGGGAAGTATTCGCAAAGAGTTCGTAGGATGTGACATAAATCCTTAAAAAATTGGAAGTAGGTCAAGAATCGAGCGAATTCTCAAGATTACACTATTGTTTAGTTATAAAAAGGATTTATCGAGACTGCTCATGAAAAAAGCACTATTTAAGGAAGTCCACCCTCAGGTAAGCCAATTGGCCGAAAGGTTAAGCCAAGATGTGTCTAAAAATCAGGCTGTTGCCATCGAGAAGTTTACCGAAGTATATTATGCCGCGACCCCCACTCAAGAGCTCGACAACCGCAAACTAGATGATTTATATGGGGCCACATTAGCCTGCTGGGGCTTCGTTCAAAACACCAAAAAACACAGCAAAATAAGGGTGTTTAATCCCGATTTTGAAGAACATGGCTGGCAATCCCCTCATACCATTATAGAAATTGTCCATAAAGATGTGCCATTTTTGGTGGACTCTATTCGTATGGAGTTGAATAGGCGGGAAATGTCTATTCATTTTATTAACCATGCGGTGATGTCTATTAAGCGAGCCCATAATGGGGATTTAGATTTATCCAGTAGTTTTGAGCTTAAAGAAGGCCCTAGTGAAGCGGTGATTTATATCGAAGTGGATCTTCATACGGATGAAAAAATACTAGAAAGTTTGACCCACTCTTTGCATGAAATCATGAGCGAAATTTGTTTGGTGGTGGATGACTACCTTATTTTTAAAGAAAAAGGATTGCAGGCCTTAGATTGGATTAAAGAGAGCAAAGGACCATTTTCCTCTCAGGATACGGCAGAAGCCAGCGCTTTTCTTGAGTGGTTAGTAGATAACCATTTTACTTTTTTGGGAAGCGAAGATTTTAATATTACTGAGAAAGCTGGAAAAATCATCACCACCCGTGATAGAGATTCGATTTGTGGCATCTTCAAGCATGAATTACACGGCCCTGATCAGGTGGTGGTCAATGAGTTGTCCAATAGCATGCAAGCCATGATAATGGCTCCGCAATTAATTTCCTTTAGTAAGTCAGGTCGCAGGTCACGTATTCACCGTCCAGCCTATCCCGACTATGTCATTATTAAGCACATTGATAAGAATGGCCAAGTGTTAGGTGGCAGGCGTTTTATGGGGTTGTTTACTTCCAATGTGTATAGCGAAACACCGTTTAACATTCCCATTATTCGTAACAAGATAAAAGGTGTAATTGAAGGCTGTGGCATTGATGAGGGCAGTCACAACGGTAAAGAGCTAAATCATATTCTGGAGGTGTACCCAAGGGATGAATTATTTCACACCGGGATTGTTAAGTTAACCGAAACAGCGGTTGGTATTTTAAATATTCAAGAGCGCCGACGCACGCAAATTTTTATTCGCTGTGATCAGTTAAATAAATTTTTATCTTGTGTCGTGTATGTGCCAAGAGATTTATACAACACCGAATTGCGCCAAAAAATTCAAAGTATATTGGTAGAGGCATTTGCACCAAAAGATGTGGAATTTACCACGTTTTTTTCTGAATCGGTTTTGGCTCGTACTCATTTTAGTTTGCGTCTAGACCCCAATAAGCCTGTTGAATTTGACGAGGCTCGCATTCAAAAAGATGTGCAAATGGCGGCGCGTTCATGGCAGGACGATTTAATTAGTTCGTTAATTGATGGGGTAGGAGAAGAAAAAGGCAATCAATACTTTCAATCTTATCGCACTGCATTTGGCACCAGTTATCGTGAGGTGTTTTCTACCCGCACAGCGGTCGTTGATATTCAACATATCGCTTCCATACAAGATGATAACGATGTTGCCATGAGTCTTTATCGTAACGTTGCTGACAGTGGCAGCTTCTTCAAGTTTAAATTGTACAAACCTAACGCATTGTTGCCGTTATCTGATGTTATTCCTATTTTAGAGAACTTAGGTTTAAGGGTGATTGGTGAAAACCCGTATGGTGTAACCCGCACAGATGGTAAACAGTATTGGATTCATGATTTCACCTTGGTGTATACCTTTAGCGACAATATAGATTTGCATGAAAGTAAAGAACAGTTTCAAGATGCATTTAGAGCCATATGGTTTGATAAATCAGAGAATGACAGCTTTAACCGGTTATTGCTGGGGGCAAAGATAAATTGGCGTGAAGTGGCATTTCTACGAGCCTACGCTCGCTATATGAAGCAAATTCGTATTGGTTTTTCAGAAAGTTTCATTGCAGATACCTTGTGTAAATACCCTGAACTTTCGTCTTTTATTGTGCGTTATTTTCAAGCTCGATTTGATTTGAAACACACGAATGTTGACGTACAAGAAAAGCATTTAAAGAAAATGGATTCTCAGTTTGCTGAGATGCTAGACCATGTGGAAAGTATTAATGAAGATAAAATTTATCGGCGTTATCACGAACTAATTGGTGCAACACTGCGCACTAATTTTTTTCAGCACTGTGAAGATAAAGAATTAAAACGTTATTTTTCCTTTAAGTTTAGTCCTGACAAAATTAGTGACATACCTTTACCAAAGCCCATGTTTGAAATATTTGTGTACAGTCCGCGAGTTGAAGGGGTGCATTTGCGTGGCGGAAAAGTGGCGAGAGGTGGGCTGCGTTGGTCGGACCGAGCTGAGGATTTTAGAACGGAAGTGCTGGGCCTTGTAAAAGCGCAACAGGTAAAGAACTCGGTTATTGTGCCGGTGGGTGCAAAAGGTGGTTTCATTGCTAAACAGTTGCCAGAAGGGGATAGAGATGCCTTTTTAGCAGAAGGCATCGAATGCTACAAAACCTTTATATCAGGTTTGTTAGACATTACGGATAATCTAATTGATGGACAGGTGATTCCTCCTAAAGAAGTGCTTCGTCATGATGAGGATGACCCATACCTAGTGGTGGCAGCAGATAAAGGAACGGCTACTTTTTCTGATATTTCAAATGCCATCGCCACCGAGCGCGGTTTTTGGTTGGGGGATGCGTTTGCCAGCGGCGGAAGTGTTGGGTATGACCACAAAAAAATGGGCATCACCGCAAAAGGCGCTTGGGTTTCTGTGCAGCGTCACTTTAGAGAGCGAAATGTTAATGTTCAGAATGATGACATTAGCGTGGTGGCAGTAGGGGATATGGCCGGTGATGTGTTTGGAAATGGCATGCTATGTTCTGACCACATTAAGTTAGTGGCTGCGTTTAATCACATGCACATATTTATCGACCCTAATCCACTGGATGTTCTGGTCAGCTTCAAAGAGCGTCAACGTTTATTTGAGCTACCCAGAAGTGCCTGGACAGATTATGAGTCAAGTTTGATTTCAGAAGGAGGTGGGGTATTTAATCGCTCGGCTAAAAATATTCAAATATCAGATCAAATGAAAGCGTGCTTTCATATTCAGGCAGATAAGCTGTCTCCTGGCGATCTGATTACCGCATTATTAAAGGCGCCGGTTGATCTCATTTGGAATGGCGGCATAGGCACTTATATTAAAGCCAGCAGCGAGAGTCACAGTGACGCGGGCGATAAAGCTAACGATAGCCTTCGTATAAACGGTAAACAACTACAAGCTAAAGTAATTGGCGAAGGAGGGAATCTTGGTGTGACCCAAAAGGCTCGTATTGAATTTGCCTTGCATAAAGATGGTTCTTCATTCACCGATTTTATTGATAATGCTGCCGGGGTTGATTGCTCTGATCATGAAGTGAACATTAAAATTTTATTAAATGCCTTGGTAAATGCCGGTGACTTAACCACTAAGCAAAGAAATGTGTTTCTTGAGGAGATGACACAAGAAGTGTCGGAGCTAGTATTAAAAAACAATTATCGTCAAACGCAGGCTATTGCTTTGGCCTATCGAGAAGCTAAAACCCGTACGGATGAATACCGGCGTTTAATGAATGACCTGGAAGGGCAGGGTAAGTTAAATAGAGGGCTTGAATTTCTACCTTCAGAGGATGAATTAGATGAGCGTAAAAACCAAAAGCAAGGGTTAACCCGCCCTGAATTGTCGGTGCTAATTAGTTACATTAAGGGTGATCTTAAAGAGTTGCTTAATGCCCCTGGTATTTCAGAAAACCACTATCTGGCCACAGCCATTGAAAGCGCTTTTCCCAGTGCTTTGGTTAAACGCTACCCAGACTCTTTGTACGCGCATCAATTACGCAGCGAAATAGTGGCCACGCAATTGGCCAATGAAATGGTGAATCGTATGGGGATTACTTACGTAAATCGCATGCGAGATAGTACAGGTGCTGATATTAGCACCATCGTTAAAGCCTATGCGGCCGCCAGAGATGTGTTTCGAATGAATGATTTGTGGCAGCAAATAGAAGACTTGGACTATAGCGTGAGCACGGACATTCAAGAAAAAATGATGTCCAGTTTAATGCGCCTAGTGCGCCGTGGCAGTCGGTGGTTTTTACGTAACCGTCGAAGAGAGATTAATATAGCGCAAGAAGTGGAGCGTTTTTGTGAAAGAGCCGCAGCCATTAATGAAAACTTGTCTGAGCTTTTGGCAGGTGAAGGCAAACAGGTATGGCAAAAGTACCATGACCAGCTTATTAAAGCTGGCGTTCCTGATGCGTTGGCATCCACTATTGCTGGCACTAATAATATGTTTTCAGCACTAAGCATTATAGAAGGGGCCGAACAGACAAAACGCAGTGCCGAGGATGTGGCTGCCACCTACTATAAAGTGGGCTGTAATTTGGATTTAGAATGGTTCCTTGAGCAATTAAATGCCATGCCAGTACAAAGCCATTGGCAGGCTCTGGCGCGTGAAACGTATCGAGATGATTTGGATTGGCAGCAGCGCACTCTGACGGTGAGCGTGATTAATACGATGCCAGATGGGGATATTAAAGCTCGAATGGATGCGTGGCTTGAGCTAAGTGAACCAATGATTAGTCGCTGGCGTAAAATGGTAGTGGAGCTAAGAGAGGGGGATATTAATGATTTCTCGGTGTTCTCAGTGGCATTGAGAGAATTATTGGATTTGGCTCAGGCGAGCCGACTGGCCAGTACATAAAAATAAGATATTAAAGAAAGTGGAATAACCGGTAATCATAATGGCATGCGCATATAGGGAAATGGTGGCCAGTAAAAGCATTGAGGTGGAGATTCATCTCTCTCAGGAGGAAGTGCAAAAAGCTTATCAGGGGGCTGAGTTTGTGTATGCTCGGGCCACTGATGGCCGTAGCATTCGTTTTCCAGTGCGTATTCTATGGTCGTTTATTGGCCATGATGGCATACATGGTCGCTTTCTCATTGAATTTACCAAGAATAATAGGTTTGAATCTGTTTATCGTCTTTCTTGAATATTTGGTGTAGTTCATTTCTCGTTTAAATAGAGCCCATTTAAAACGGGTGGGTCTGGGTGTTTTTTCATCAATGCACGCAAGCTAATGACTAACTGAACTTTTCCATTACATTTAAGATAAATTTTCACTCATATTGCCTAAGCTTTCTATATAATAAGCGCCGCAATTTTTCTTGAGGGAATTTCAGTGTACGACTTAATCCGCAAAATACTTTTCAAATTAAACGCTGAGACCTCTCACGAATTAACATTAGATTTATTAGGGGCTGCTAAGCGTCTAGGGTTATTGGGCCTATTTGCACCAAAAGTACCCGATCAACCTGTTGAGTTATTAGGCTTAACCTTTCCCAATTCAGTGGGATTGGCTGCTGGGCTAGATAAAAATGGTGATTACATTGATGCACTGGGCAGCCTCGGGTTTGGCTTTATTGAAATTGGTACCATCACACCGCGGCCTCAGCCTGGTAACCCCAAGCCACGTTTATTCCGTTTGCCAGAGCACGAAGGCATCATTAATCGAATGGGCTTCAATAACAAAGGTGTTGATCATTTGGTTGAGCAAGTTAAGAAGGCCAAATTTAAAGGCGTGTTAGGCATTAATATCGGTAAAAATTTCGATACTGCAGTTGAGGATGCGGATAAAGACTATGAAATATGCTTAGAAAAAGTGTATGCCCATGCGGATTATGTGGCGGTTAATATTTCTAGCCCTAATACGCCTGGATTAAGAAATCTGCAATTTGGTGAGTCTCTCACATCTTTATTGACCACTCTTAAAGCGGCTCAAGTACGCTTACAGACTGAACATAAAAAATACACGCCAATATTAGTCAAAATCGCACCTGATATGGATGAAGCGGAAACCCGATTAGTGGCCAATAGCCTAGCGGATAATGGTATGGATGGCGTTATAGCCACTAATACAACACTAGGCCGGGAAGCGGTGGCAGGGCATGTTCACGCCGATGAAGCGGGTGGTTTGAGTGGTTTGCCAGTAAGAGAGCCTTCTAACCAAGTATTGGCATGGCTTAAAGATGAGCTTAAGGACAAAATGCCTATTATTGGTGTGGGTGGTATTTTGGATGGCGCATCCGCTGGCAAGAAAACACAGTTGGGAGCCGATTTAGTTCAGGTATACAGTGGTTTTATTTATAAGGGTCCTAAATTAATAAGCCAAGCCAGCGAGGCGGTGGCAGCGGCTAAAAGATAGCTTTACTTGGGAAGACGTGATGGGCTCAGATACTAAAAGGGCCCATGTAGGGCCCGATAAATGATGAGTTAAAGTGGTATTTTATGGACACCTGCCACGCCGGAATAACCATCCCAGTGATCACTTCGGCCCTCGCGCCAACCGGTCATCCAGTTAAAGTGGGCAGTACCTTCTGGGCATAAATCTTTAGATCGCCCTTGAACCCCTGCCAAGAAACCTTTTTTGAATGCTCGGCGATCCATATCGCGCTTCTGTCTTCTCATAAGTCTTTTGCCTCTACATGAAGATCAGTGAAAATGTGGTTGATAAAACGATTAATTTTCTAAACCACGAATTTCAGTATGCAAAGAAATGGGCTGAATGTTAATGAATTAATTGGTCTTTAAATTGTAATAGATAGATTAAAAAGTTATTAAAGCCATAAGCGACTGATTTCCTTATAGGTTTTAATTAGATTTAAAAATGAACTTCATAATTGCCTGATTTAGGGTGGCAAATGAAGCCAATGATACCAAAAGTTGAAACTTAATTATGAATGTGACCGTTGAGTTAGAAAACTCCCCTCGACCTGCTCCAGAGCAAAAATTAACCATTACCTGCCCTAAGGGTCTTGAATTATTACTTGCTGATGAAATTAAAGCGTTGGGCGCGCAGGACGTGAAAGTGGGGGTGTCTTATGTGAACTGTCAGCCTGATCAGCTGGTGGGTTATAAGATTTGCCTTTGGTCTCGATTAGCCAGCCGCGTTTTGTGGCCACTTACGGCCTTTCCAGTTGAAAACGCACAAAATATGTACGAAAAATTACTGGAAATACCGTGGATAGAGCACTTTAGTGATCGACAAACATTTCGGATTTATTTTAATGGCAGTAATGATGAAATTCGCAACACGCATTTTGGCGCCTTAAAAGTTAAAGATGCCATTTGCGATTATTTTCGTGAAAAAACCGGTGAGCGTCCTAATGTAAGTGATACTCCTGATATCAGTATTCACGTGCGCTTATATCGTGATATTGCCTATGTTTCATTAGATTTTGCAGGGGAGTCCTTGCACCGTCGTGGTTATAGACAATCACAAGGTGTGGCGCCTCTTAAAGAAAATTTAGCCGCTGCTTTATTGATTCGTTCTGGTTGGCCAGAGCTCATGAAGGAGCCGGACGGCGCATTGATAGATCCTATGTGTGGTTCAGGAACGTTACTGATTGAAGCGGCCTTAATGGCAGCAGACATAGCGCCAGGGCTACTGCGTAAAAGCTTTGCTTTTGAAAAGTGGAAAAAGCACCAATCTCCAGAATGGCAAGCCATGCGCAAAGACGCTTTGTTGCGCAAGTCCCAGGCGCAAGATAGCGACTTGGAGCTCACTATTTTGGGTTACGACATGGACTCAAATGTTATTGATAAAGCCAAAGACAATGCCCGCCGAGCAGGGGTTATGCATTTTGTTCATGTGAAGACACAAGCGCTAAGTGACATAACAAAAGAGAAAGGCTTGCCTGATACAGGTTTGATTTTATGCAACCCTCCTTACGGTGAGCGTTTAAGTGATGAGGTGGCAATCGGTTCTTTGTATGCGGCCATGGGCAATAAAATCAAACAGTATTTTTCAAATTGGACGCTGGGTATTTTTACTGGAAACCCCCAGCAGGCTTACCAGTTTAAAATGCGTACCGATAAACAGTATCAACTTTTTAATGGCGCCATTGCATCAAAGCTATTGATGTACAAAGTATCTGAGGTGTCTTCTAAAGCCATGGAAGTGGCTGCTCAAAAACCGGTTCAAGACACTGTTGATGTGAAGCTTAATGAAGGTGCGCAAATGGTGTGTAACCGTCTGCAGAAAAACTTTAAAAAGCTTAAACCTTGGGTGAAAAAACAAGGCATTAATTGCTACCGTTTGTACGACGCCGACATGCCTGAGTACGCAGTGGCCATCGATATTTACGATCAGTGGGTGCACATTCAAGAGTACGCCCCCCCTAAATCTGTGGACCCCGAAAAAGCCCAGAATAGATTGAGAGAAGTGCTAGATGCTGTACCGGTAGCCTTAAAAATAGACCGTGATAAAGTGGTACTGAAGCAGCGCATGATGCAAAAAGGCCGTAAACAGTATGAGAAGCAGGATCAACAGAATCAATTAATGGAAGTGCAGGAGGGGAACTGCCGTTTGTATGTGAACCTGCACGATTATCTAGATACAGGTTTATTTTTAGATCATCGGCCCATTCGAAGTGAAATCGAAGTGTTAGCTAAAAATAAAGATTTTCTGAATTTGTTCAGTTACACCTGCACCGCCAGTGTGCATGCCGCAATGGGTGGCGCCCGCAGTACCACCAGTGTTGATATGTCCACTACGTATTTAAATTGGGGTCGCAAAAACCTCACCTTAAATGGCTTGCCTGAAACCCATCATGAATTTATTCAAGCAGATTGCATGCAGTGGTTAAAGCTGGCTCAAAAAAATCAACAACGCTATGACATTATCTTTATGGATCCGCCCAGTTTTTCTAATTCTAAGAGAATGGATGGGGTTTTGGATGTGCAAAGAGATCATGTGGATCTCATAAAAGACTGTATGGGAATTTTACGCCCTGGTGGCAAGCTAATATTTTCAAATAACTATAGGCGCTTTAAAATGGAGCGTGATGCACTAAAAGAGTTCACGATAAGTGACATTAGTGCGCAGAGCTTACCGAAAGATTTTGAGCGCCATGCAAAGATTCATCAATGTTTTGTAATTGAGTTTAAGCAGTAGAGTAAGCCAACCGTGGCTTACAGTCCTGTAGGTCACGCCTTTCCCTTAGTTTTGTATTTCGATCCGCCTTAAAATGATGCGTTTGGCGTATTTTGTGCATTAACTTGGTTCAGTTAGAAGGAGATGATCTAAACTGGCCCAGTTTTAGTCATTATTTAAAATAAATTGTGTGGTCATAGAGGTGTAGGTGCTTTATAAGCACTTCAAATGCCCGACCCGAACCAGGGGAATGTTGTGGAAAATATCAACAGTGCTGTCGAAACCCTCATTAGCAGCTCGAATACATTTTTTATCCTATTAGGCGCCATCATGGTGTTTTTCATGCACGCAGGCTTTGCGTTCTTGGAAGTGGGAACCGTGCGTCAAAAGAACCAAGTAAATGCCTTGGTTAAAATAATCACAGACTTTGCCGTCTCAGCCATTGCTTACTTTTTTGTAGGTTACACCATTGCTTATGGATCTGATTTCTTTAGCAGTGCCAGTGATTTAACTCAGGGAAATGGTTATGAATTAGTGAAGTTCTTTTTCTTATTAACTTTCGCTGCTGCCATACCTGCCATTGTTTCAGGTGGTATTGCTGAGCGAGCCAAGTTTTACCCCTTCCTAATTGCTTCTGCTTTGATTGTGGCAGTGGTGTACCCATTTTTTGAAGGCATGATTTGGAACGGAAATTATGGTTATCAGGGTTGGTTAGAGTCTAGCTTTGGTGCTCAATTTCATGACTTTGCAGGGTCAGTGGTGGTTCATGGCATGGGTGGATGGTTGGCTCTTGCAGCTATTTTACTGTTAGGTGCCAGAACGGGCCGGTACCGTGAAGGTCGCCCGGTTGCCTTTGCACCTTCAAGCATTCCTTTTCTAGGGTTGGGTGCGTGGATTTTAACCGTGGGTTGGTTTGGCTTTAATGTGATGTCAGCTCAAACATTGGATGGTATTAGCGGTTTAGTGGCAGTTAACTCCTTAATGGCCATGGTGGGCGGGACAATCGTTGCCATGGTAATGGGTAAAAATGACCCAGGTTTCATTCATAACGGCCCGTTAGCAGGTCTAGTGGCTGTATGTGCTGGGTCTGACTTGTTCCACCCAATTGGTGCCTTGTTTGTTGGTGGTTTTGCCGGTGCCTTGTTTGTATATACCTTTACCTTGTTCCAAAACAAATTTCCAGCCATTGATGATGTATTAGGTGTTTGGCCTTTACATGGTTTGTGCGGCGTATGGGGTGGTATTTCGGTTGGAATATTTGGATTAGAAAGCATGGGGGGGTTAGGTGGGGTAACCTTCATGTCGCAGCTAATTGGGTCGTTAACGGGTGTTGTGGTGGCGCTAGTGGGTGGCTTTGCAGTATACGGTTTAGTAAAAGCAGTGGCTGGTTTGCGCTTAACTCAAGAAGAAGAGTATCACGGAGCAGATTTGTCGATACACAAAATTGCTTCTACTTGTGAAGACTAGTCATTATTAAGTTGAATCTTTATTAGCTAGTGGCTGTGTGAGTAGCCACTTAAAATAATGAAACTAAAAGGCCCCGTATGGTTAACCAAATACGGGGCCTTTTTTATGGCTGTAAGTTTGCTTAGAGGGGGAGGTAATTTGAGGCTAGAGTTTTCTTGCAGGTGGCTTTAAGAAGCATGAACAAGCTTTAAGGTGTTACTGTCATGGAGGGCTGATAATGACTCTAAAGTAACAGTGTAAATCCAGAGGGTGGAAAAGAAGCTGGGTCAACATCACTCAGCTTTAAAATTGAAAGGACTACGCCGCTTTGATGTCGGGTAATTCTTCATTGTTAGCCTGATCAATATCTTGTTTGTTAAAACGGTTAGCCCGAAGCATGCTCTTGAAATCATTAAAGCGAATGCCATTTTCTTTCATGACTTTATGAGCGGGCTTAGCAATCATTTGGCGAATGTAAAAAGGCTGAGACACCACAAGGTGATGAATTACATGGGTGCTGCCAAAGTTAAAACAAAACAAATTAATAGGGGCTAGAATCCAGTGGTTCATCACTTGGCATTGCTTTAATAGGCTATCCACATCGCCATAATAATGAAGGGCAGCGGTAATGTTATGCAGGCAAAAGGCGCGCAGTGCATTAGGCAAAATGATGACCACTGCTAATATATTTACCACACTCATAATCTCCAATAACCATTCAGGGTAGGCCATGGAAAGACCCGCAATAGGGGCAATTGTGTCGTATCCATGGAAGGCTAAAAAGCCATAAAAGCTAATGATATACAGATGTGCGAGAGGAAGGCCCTGAAGAACAAAAGACAGATAATTAAATAGCTTCATTTTATTAAGTTCTTTTCTTTGCAGGCTAATAGATAAAAAGCCATCCAGCGAAATGATAGTGCGCAGTAATCCAAACTTTAAGCCGTTACCTAATACCCTTTCTTCTAAATCTTCTTTGGTGCCAGAAACTTTATGGTGATTAAAGTGAATTGTACGGCGATACCATGGGTTGACCACGCTGGGTCGCATGAGCCATACAGTGGCCATCATAAAATTATGGGCCAATGGATTTTTTCTAAAATATAGCCGATGAATAAGGTCGTGTTCAAGTTCGTGAGAAATTGAAGCAAATAGGGTGCTGATAACAATACACAGCCAAGCAGGTATAAAGCCGTAGTAATAACCCAAGCCTGAGGCAATCATGCCCCCTAGGGACAATAATAGAATACTCATGCCTATGGCATTTTGATGATTGAGTAACGGATATTTGGCCCTTAAGAGCGTTTCTTCTGCGCGCACGGCTATTTGTATGTTCTTGACCCTTTGTTGGTCAGAACCTTTGGAGTTTTCCATATTTATTCTTTTTATTGTTAAATTATGTAACGAGGCAGGGATATTAGCAGCTCAAAGGGATTCAGTCCGTCATTAAAATGTGATGTGTATCACATAATATTTTTGGTGAAAGTTAGATTGTAGGACGGCAGGCGTGTATTTTACCGGCTGTTTTTAATTTATTTGTTCCTGAAACCATTCTGTCATCTTATTGAAGCATTTCGTATAATCCTCCGTCGCAAAATATATTAATGGAAGAGTCATGACACAACGAATGCAGTTATTGCGCTGGGGGTTTTGGTTTAGCGCAATCAGTGGTCTTATTTTAACCTTGGTGGCCACTCGGTTTGTGGAGTATATGCCGGAAATAGAGGGGGTTAAGGCTGGCTATTTTTTAGCAACTGGCATGTTTAGTCATTTCTCACTCATTACTCTTCTAGTATTTGTCCTCTTTATATTGCCGTTTGCCCTAGTGTTGCCTTTTATGGGGTTTGCATTGCGCCATTTACTAATAATAGTGGCCACATTAGGCACTGTATTGCTGATTGCCGATACCTTTGTGTATGCACAGTACCGCTTTCATATAACGGGCTTCATATTCGATATGCTGATACAGGCGGGTGATGATGTCATAGCGGTTTCTTGGGTAACTTGGTTTATTACCCTTTCTACTTTGGTGGTGACTTACGTTGTTTATTGGTTGATTAATAAAAAAATATGGCAGCATATCCAAAGCCCAATTTGGTCAAAATTAAAATATAAATATTTGGCAGTTTTCTTTGTGGCACTGTTGAGCAGTCATCTTATTCATCTAGTGTCCGATGCTCAGTATGATCAGCGCATTACATCATTGGTGCGTCATATTCCTTTATATGCACCGGCAACGGCTAAAGAGAAGTTGTTAAGTAGTGGATGGGTGGATGCAGAGAGTATTCGTGCAAATAGACAGAATTTTTCTCATACCTCAGGCAGTCTTGTGAACTATCCAAGTCAGCCATTAAATACTTCAATGGCGGAAAAGCCGTTAAATGTTTTATTGATTGTGCTGGATACTGCGCGTTATGACACGGTTGAGCCTAGGACTATGCCTACTTTAAGTGAGTTTGCCACTGGAAATTCGGTGCAGACTTTCGAAAAGCATATGAGTGGTGGCAACGGTACTCGTACCGGAATATTTAACTTGTTTTATGGTTTACCTGGCACGTATTGGGATGCATTTTCAGCCAACCAAGTGCCGCCAGTTTTGATGAGTAGTTTTCAAAAGTATGACTATGAGTTGGGTATATTTGCAGCGGCACCACTGACACAGCCCGCTTTTGATCGTACGGTATTTGCGAGCGTTAAAGACTTAAAGCTGAGAGCAGATGGTGATTTACCTTGGCAGCTTGACGAGAATTTAACCGATAACTGGCTGAAATTCATAGAGGAAAAAACCACGGCACCTCAGTTAGACGCGAAGCCTTTTTTTGGTTTTCTATTTTATGATGGTATTCACGGTACCTCATTGCCTAAAGACGCTGAAAAGCCTTTTCAGCCATCTTGGAACAGAGTAGATCATTTGTCGCTAAATAAAGACTTTGATAGCACCGCTTATTTTAATTTGTATAAAAATTCAGCCTTTCAAGTGGATAAACAGCTTAAGCGTGTGTTTGATCAGCTAACAGAAAAGAATTTGTTAGAAGATACCATTGTCATTGTGACCAGTGATCACGGACAAGAATTTAACGATAACAAAATGAATTACTGGGGGCATGGCAGCAACTTTACCCCTGCACAAATTCATGTGCCCTTGGTCATTCATTGGCCAGGCAAAGAAAAGCAAGTGGTCAAACACAGAACTAGTCACAGTGATATTAGTACTACCTTGATGAAGGACTTGTTTAACGTAACAAATGACACTGATGACTACAGCTTGGGGTATCACTTACAGGATACAAAGCGCAGTGGTTGGACAATTGCTGGCAGTTATGTGAATTACGCTATTTTAGAAGAGGATCGCCATATAGTGACTTATCAGTCTGGTAACTACGAGATACTGGATCAAACTGCCCGTCCTGCTAAAGACCAGGCGTTGTCACCCCAGTTATCTATGCAAGTTATGGAGGCGCTTTCTAAGTTTTATCAGAGGTAATGAATCACCAGTCGTAATCTGACAAAGAGTGCTTTTTTATATAGGTCATAGCATGGATATTTACACTCCAAGCGTATGGCCTTTTTTAATGATTAAATAATTGTAAAAACCGCTAAAGGTTTTCAGTATTTGGTCGATTATAATGGCAAGTACCCAGAGTATTTAGCCATGATTTCAGTTTCTGCTTCCTTATTTCAATCTTACTTTCGCACTGAACGCGAACCTTCAATAAACGCTCAGCTTAGGGATGGCGGTGATAACGGCTCGGATAAGCTGGCGCAATCGACGCTAAGGCAGAGCCTTGAAGATCATTTGGGTTTAGATCTGCCTGCTGAACAAACCGTTAAAGGGCCCATGTTTGATGTGGACGCAGTTATGGATACTGTCTTAAAGCACGTAGAGGGGCGTATAGATCAGGCCCGTGCAGATGGCGCATCAGATGAAGAGCTTGAGGATATGTTGGCGGCAGCGCGCTCTGGGGTGGAGGCTGGCTTTTCGCAAGCAAGGGAACAGATAAACGAATTGAGCAAACTAGATGAGCCTTTAGCTGAAAAAATAGACAGTGCCGAATCAGGGATTTATCAAGGTATCGACGATATCGAAGAGGGATTATTTCAGCAGGTCGAGAATGAAGAATCCATGCCTTCTATCAGTAGTGTGGCTCAATATGAGCAAAGCTATCAAAGGGAAACAAATAATTTCTCTTTTGAATTGACCACTCAAGAAGGCGACAAAGTAGTCATAAATGCCATGAGTGACAGTGAGTTATACGAGGAAAGCTTCACCAGTGCCAATGAAAATAGCTCGTTAAGTATGTACAGCGCTTCGCAGCAAAGTCATTCTGGATATTCCTTTAGCGTGGAAGGAGATTTAAACGAAGCAGAAATGACGGCCATTGAAGATTTACTTGGGCAAGTTAATAGCCTTGCTGATGAGTTTTATGATGGTGATTTAGCCACTGCATTTGATATGGCCCTTGAACTGGAAAGTGATGGCGACCAAATTGCCCAATTTAGTTTAAATTTGCGCCAACAGCAGGTGCAGTCTTACCAATATTCAGGTATCGCTCAGTACTCTGGTGAAGCCTCTCTACCTCAGGGGTTGATGCAGCCATTAGGCCAGTTTGCACAAGGTTTGCAAGGGGCGGTGGATACTGCAAATGAATTTCAAAACCCGAAAGAACTTTTAAAAGACTTATTTGAGAAAATGGACAGTAATCCTAAGTTTCATGAAATGCTAAAGCCCATGTTCGATAGCTTGGCAGCATAATTGCCAATTAGAGGTTGCGTGCGTTATCCAAGAGGCTTAGGCCTCTTTTTTTATAGCTGGGTGATAATCATATTGTAAAAGATGCCTAACCAAATAGGGTGATGGGTGGCACTTAGGGTGTAGGAATAATAAAAGGCCATGGTAAAATCTTATTTTTTGGGTTGGAAT
This sequence comes from uncultured Bermanella sp., assembly GCA_913058575.1. GTDB lineage: Bacteria > Pseudomonadota > Gammaproteobacteria > Pseudomonadales > Oceanobacteraceae > Bermanella. The sequence continues at coordinate 14,828 of CAJXRF010000002.1, read as the reverse complement.
AATAGTGGTTATTACGTTACTAGGTACTTCTGGCTGTCATTTATGTGATGTTGCTGAAAGATTGGTACGCAGAATGGCACCTGAATTAGGTTTTGTTTTCCAAAAGCTGGACATAGCGTCTAGTGAGGACTTAGTTGATCGTTATGGGATTGCCATTCCTGTCTTGCAGTCAGGGTCGGGTGGTGAATTATTTTGGCCTTTTGATGACGAACAAGTTCGATCTTGGTTTAATGGGCTATCTGACTAATTTAATACCAATAACGTGAATTGGGTAAAAGCAACTCAGATTCATTTTAGTAAAACATAAGGGGCGTTTTGTGATTCAACGAGTGATTTTATTTTTATGTATATTGTCTATGGCTGCCTGTAGTGGTGTATCTCGAACGCCTCAGGAAAAGGCCATCAGCTATGCTTTAGTGAATGATGTGGTGGTGAGGAAATTAGCGGATGAATGTAGCAAGGTCAGCGTAACGGCAAAGCAAGTTGCATGGCGTGGCTATAAAAGTTGGTGGAAACGCAATGGCAACCTAGTGGAAGCTGCAGACTATGGATTAAGTTACAACCTGGTCACGCTCACTGGGGATCGTCAAGAAACAGGTGCTCGCTACGCCATGGGCTTAACCTTTGATATTGTCACTGAAGCTGAAAGACGAGTTGAAGAGTTAATGGGTGACGGTGATAAAGAAGAAACATGTGTAGATATCATGGGTGAATATCGTGATGGCGCTATGGATTTACGTGAAGACAATGAACTGTATGATTCATTGGTGGAGTTGCAGCAATCAGAAGAATCTCACGGTACAGATTTACTGCTAAAAACCAGTCAAATAGAAGCTAAAAAAGGTAAGAAATATTCTCGCAGCGCTTATACCGTAGAGCGTTTAGTTAAAAGAGAAGGGTGTGTTAATCCTAAAGTTAAATCATTAAAGGCTGATGGCCCAAATGAGATATTAGAAGCGGTTTGTGCAGATAAAACCTTCATGTTAGTGCGTTGTGAGTGGCGCAACTGCAAGATCCAAAACTAATTTAATATCGTGTAATTGTGTGTTTTACATAAAAAAGCCAGGTATATCCTGGCTTTTTTATGGGTGGTGATTATTCATTAGCTTGTTGATTACGGTTGAGGCGCTGAGTGATTTTGCGCTGAGCTTTTTTGGCCGTTACGCTGTCGGGAAATTCTTCAATGATCTTTCTGAAGAAGGCAATGGACTTTTGCAAATTAGCCTCTTTGTTATGAGGGCTCATGTAGATGAGGCCTAATTGGTACAAAGACTTGGCCCGAATGCTCTCTGTGGACCCCGGGTTGTCATAAACAATGCCATAAAGGCTGTTTGCGTCTTCCATGCGATCTTCAATGATGGCTCTTTGGCTAATGGGGGTGAGGTCTTGATCAAAGGTTAATATGGGTTTGTTCATTAACTCTGTTGTGTCGTACTGGGCCAGTATTTTTTTAGGGCTGAGGCGAACAGTTTCTTTTTTGCGTTCTTGTAGTATTTCTAAGCGATCAAATATTCGGTCTTGTAATATGCTGTAAGGAAATTCAATAAGGTGGCGTTGAAAATACAGCTTCGCCTTTTCATCATCCCTTTCATTGTTTAGACGACTCATGTAGATCAGTGCAATTTGATACATGCCGACACTTTTAATGTCCTGACTGAAATTCTCTTTTCCATAGCCTAATAGGTAGGTGTTAATGGCTTCCTCACTGGTATTTTCAGAAATGTGTTTGAGGGAATAAGACAGTAAATCGGGCTCTTCTGCCAGTGCCGCGGCCGCCCTTAAGCGTATTTCTTTTTTATGGAGTAAGAGTTTATGGTTGCCTGCTTCCACCATTAAGACTGGCGTCATGGGGGAGCAGCCAAGTAAATAGGTAAAAGCAAAAATTAGTACGAGTGTCTTTATTAGATAGGACATAGCGATAGTCTCAAGCTTATTATTTTGCGAAGTTTACTGGTGATGGCAATTGCTGCAAGTACTCACATCAATTAAGCCCTATATTGGCGTAATCAGTCCTGAGCTTTGCTTATTGGAAAAAATTCCAAGTTAAATATTGTGAGTGCTGCTTGGGGCTAATGTAATCTTTATAGCGCATGTCCCGTAAAATTCTTTTGTACTTTTTCAAATGACGTTTTGATAAGTGTTGGTTTTGGTAAATAGTGTAGTGATATTTGCGTGGGCTGGGCATTAACAGCGCTAAAAAAGCTCCTTGAGCTGCATTTAGCTTATTGGTTGGTATGTTGAAATAATAGTCAGCTGCATCGGCTAAACCATAAATGTCGGGGCCAAACTCAACAACATTTAAATATAATTCAAGTATTTGATTTTTATTTAAGGCTTTTTCTAATCGGCGTGTGGTGATGATTTCCTGAAGTTTTCGATAAAGCGTTTTATTTTGAGTGAGATAAATGTTCTTTACAGTTTGTTGGCTAATTGTGCTCGCGCCAAGGCTCCATTCTCTGCGCTTAATGTTTTCTCCTAGTGCATTAATTAAAGCATCGTAATCAATTCCTTGGTGACTAAAAAATTGACCATCTTCGCTCATAATAATGGCATACAGAAGCTCGCGGCTAATGTTATCAATGGTTACCCATTTATGTTTTTTTTGAGCGGTTTTTAAGCGTAAATTGACTGACTTTTGAGCGTCTTCTTGAACGTATTTAAAATCGCCCTGTGCAAAATGAGGCAATTCCTCAAGCATGGTAAAGGCGGCAATACCAAGAATAAGCGTGAGGCCCCATACCAGTGCGCCTGTCACCATGAGTAGCGCTTTAAGTAGCCGATAAGGGCTCAATATAAATTTAATTAGACGGTTTCGTAAACGCTTCCACGGATTCACTTCTAAATCGTTTAGAACTTCATCCTTTATATGGAACATAAAGTTTCTCGTAGTTTGATTTTATATTGGGTTAAGCTAACTGAAAAAGCCCCGTCTAACCAGTGAAGTGGTTAACGGGCAGCTAATTTAATGAAGGCTTAAACGTTTAGGAGTGTCTGCCAGATAGGTGTGCCATGGCAGCCAAAGCGTCGGGGTCTTTGGCCTTAATTTTATTGGCAATATTATTTTGAAAAAAGTAATGAAAGTCCTTGCGGTGAAAAACGCTATATAAACACTCATCTCCTGGAAGTACTGGTGTATTAAGTACTTGATCTGCTTCTACTGCCATGGCCATTAAAGAGCCGTCAGCGTATAAGCGCCAGCTGTGAATTTCTTGAATATGAAAATGGTCAAAATGATCCATAGTGAAAACCGCGTGACTGCCAATAATGTCAGGTATTTCTTGTATGGCCAGTTGTGAATTGGCTTCTATTGGATAATATTTTGCACTGGCCGTGAGGTAATCGGCCTTGTATTGAGGGGCATCGAATAATATTTGCCCTGTATGTGGGTCCAGAAAGCCTTCCCAGTGACCATTAAGTGGGTCATCTAGGCTTCTACAGGCGGCTAACTGGTTTATCCATGGCACCATGCCGTCAATATGCCCGTCGCTCCAAATGGCCCAGCAAAGCACCTTTAAGCTGAATATTTGATCAGACGTGTCATTGGTGTATAGCATTTCAAGGCCGTCTAATTCGGGTATTAGGCGGCGAATAACGGGTTTGGTATTAAGTTTGTGTTGCCTAAAATCAATAACATCGGCTTCTTTGGCCATATAAACTCCAAGGCTATGTTGCGACTGCTTCCTGCACATAGCTTCAGTATAGGCATACAAATAGCATGGAGCTATGAACCGATTTGAATAAGGATAAATCCTGTCAGTTCATTAAGAGTTAAATAGCAGTGAGTAACATGGACCTTCGGCTGACGATTTTTAGGCGCATTAGCAATAGCGCAGCATTGATACTTAGGCCTATGATCAGCCCTATCCAGAATCCTTGTGCGCCAAGTGGTGCAGCTTGGCTTAAGCCAAGGTAATACCCCATGGGTAATCCAATGAGCCAGAAAGAAATAAGGGTGATAACCAAGGTAAACATGGTGTCTTTATAACCTCGCAACGCGCCAGCGGCCCCCACTTGTAGGCCGTCACTGATTTGAAACATGGCAGCAAGCAGCAGTAATTGGCTAGCTAGGCTAATAACAGGCATTTCTTCGGTATAAAGACCCACGATCGCTTGCCCTAAGAACACCAATATAGCGCCGTTAAACAGGGCAAATAATAGATTTATTTTAAGCCCGCTAATCCAGCTGGATTTTGCCGTGCCGGTTTGGCCTTTGCCTAACTCCTGACCCACGCGAACCGTAATAGCCAGCGAAAGACTTAAGGGGATCATAAATAATAAAGAGGTAATGTTTAAGGTGATCTGGTGGGCTGCCACCACCTGTGGACCAAGTCGAGCGATCAACAATGCTATGACACAAAATAGGCTCACTTCAACAAAAATGGCCAGACCGATGGGAAGGCCTATGGCCAGTATGTTTGCCATGGCCTTAGAATTGGGCGCACCCCAAGACTGCAAAGGTTTCACTTTTCCATGGTGCTTACTGAGTAAGGTATAAAAACCAAGCGCGAAAGCCAGGAGATAAAAAATAATACAACTTGCCAATCCGCATCCCGGTCCACCCAGTGCTTCGATTGGTCCGTAGCCGAATACAAATATGAGATTTAGGGGGATATTCAATAGTAGGCCCGCAAAAGCAATGGCAGTGACAGGCGCGGTTAAGTTGACCGCTTCATTGTAGGAACGCAAGGCCTGGTGAACCGCTACGGCAGGTAGCCCATAGGCAATATAGTTAAGGTATTCTTGAGTCATAACCTGTATGTCAGGAGAGACACCCATAATTAACATTAAGGGGCTTGTGACATACAGGAGTAATATCATGGCTAAAATGCCGATAAATGCAGAGAGGTAAATGCCTTGCTGTAGGGTTTGGGCTGAGGACGCTTTATCTTTGGCGCCTTTAGCGTGAGCAATTAAGGGTAATAACCCCACCATAATACCCGCCACGAGCATCACAAGAGGCAGCCAAATACTGCTGCCTACCGCAATCGCCGCTAAGTCCAGCGTACCGGCCATTCCTGCTATTAAAGTGTCTACGACTCCCATGCCTGTTTGGGCAAGCTGAGTGCCCATAATAGGCAGAGCCAGTGCAAAAAGGGGTTTGGCTTGTTTAACAAAAGAGTGAGGCATGTATACCAATGATCGTGTGACAAACAGCGTCAGTATCGCGTTTTTAGCTGGCTTTGCAAGAAACCCCTGTTGATTTTTGACGTATTGGTCAAATCTTTTCACCCTGTGAAAAAAGCCCTTAGAAAACACAACCGAAATTGTTGGGTCGTGAAGTTTAACCACAGGCAAAGGCATTCACTGGTAGCAAGGCGCTATAACTGGTATAAAGCAGGCCAGCTCAGTTGTTGCAAGGCCAGTATGCACCACCATTCACAAGTCATTGATGTATTTAACCAGTGTTTTAAAGATGACTTGAAAACCGAATTAGTAAGAGGGGGACAAGAGCCCGTATACATTCCTCGAAGCCAATATTACCCATGGAATAGAGTCATTTTTGCCCATGGATACTACGCCAGCGCATTGCACGAAATAAGCCATTGGTGCATTGCAGGCGAAAAGAGACGTCGGTTGGTGGACTTTGGCTACTGGTATAACCCAGATGGTCGAACACCAGAGCAGCAGAGTGAATTTGCCAAGGTAGAAATAAAGCCTCAGGCACTTGAGTGGATTTTAAGCCGGTCCGCATGTTTTAAGTTCAGGGTCAGCCTGGATAACCTACACGGTGATGTAAGCGAGCAATCGACCTCCACCGTTCAATTTAAAAATGATATATACGCACAAGTTCAGCAATACATATTGCATGGTTTGCCTAAAAGGGCGAAATTATTGAGCGATACCCTAATTGAAAAGTATCGCCGCCATGAACCTTTGAGCTTGAGTGAATTTAAACGGGAAGAATTATAAATGCCAATTGGATTGTTTAAGCGCTTGTTTCCATCTAAGGAAAAAGTCGAGGCACCAACACCTAATAAAAAAGCCGCTAAGCCAAAGCCTGCGGAAAATAAAAAGCCTAAAAGCAAAGCCTCTACTGCCCCTAAGGCGGTAACCAAAGCACCACAACCTAAGTGGGACCCTGCTCAATTTACAGTGGCAGCGGTTGAAGGTAAAACCCGTTTTCATGATTTTAAGTTGGATGAGCGCATCATGCGGGGCATTTACGATTTAGGGTTTGAGTATGCTAGCCCTATTCAATCTGAATCCTTACCGATCACACTTGCCGGTCACGATATTATTGGTAAAGCCCAAACCGGCACAGGTAAAACAGCGGCCTTTCTTATCACTGTGATGCAAAAGCTGTTGACCTCTACGCCTCAAGAACGCTTTGCAAGTGAGCCTCGGGCATTAGTGGTGGCACCCACCCGAGAGCTTGCCTTGCAGATCGCACAAGATGCTAGGGAATTGGGCAAGCACACAGACTTGCACGTTATGACGGTTCTAGGGGGCATGGATTATGACAAACAGCGAACTGAACTTAGCAATAAAGTGGTGGATATCGTGGTTGCCACACCTGGGCGATTACTGGATTTTTTGAATCAAAAAATTGTATTTTTAGATCAAGTAGAAATGTTGGTAATAGATGAAGCAGACCGCATGTTAGACATGGGTTTTATTCCTGATTTAAAACGTATTATCCGTGCAACCCCTGAAAAAAATCTACGTCAAACTCAGTTGTTTAGTGCTACTTATCCTTATGACGTCATTGAGTTAAGTGAGAGCTGGACTTACAAACCTCATCAAGTGGAAATAGAGCCAGAATCTGTGGCCACAGAGCGAGTGGATCAAAAATTCTATATTATTCAGGAAACTGAAAAAGACAAAACCCTTGCGCGCATTTTAAAATCACCTGAAATGGGTCGAGCGATTATTTTTGCTAACCGCCGCGATACTACCCGTGATTTAGCCCAACGCTTAAACCGCATGGGTCTAAATGCCATGTTATTAAGTGGTGAGGTGGCTCAGAATAAACGTATGGCCACGTTAGAGCGCTTTAAGAAACAAGAGAAAGCCATCTTGGTGGCCACTGATGTGGCGGGGCGAGGCATTCACGTCGATGGCATCAGTCATGTGTTTAATTATAATTTGCCAGATGATCCAGAGGATTATGTTCACCGCATTGGTCGAACTGGCCGAGCAGGGGCCAACGGCATCGCCATTACCTTTGTTGATGAATTTGAAGCCTACGGTCTAATGGACTTAGAGTCTTACTTAGGCAATAAAATTGTAACTGAAGTGGCACCAGAGGAATAACAATATGCCGGCAAGGATGCTGTTGTTGTGCTTAATATTATTAAGCTATGGTCAATCACATGCCATGAACGCTAAGCAGGCTCACCAATTAATTCGTGAGCAAAAGCCTGAATTACTTGGGGATGGCAGTCAGCTGGTAAGCCTGTATTACTTTGGTCAAAACCAAGAGACTTCAGTTGTGGGGCTTGAGCGGGTGGGAGAGGATTATTTGCCTATTCGCTGGCTGCTGGTGTTTAACAAAGATACGTTACTAGGGTGGTATTTTCCTAGTGATGAATTTCCAGCCAGTTTTAAGGATGGACATTTAAAGTTCCCACAGGGAACTCAAATTGAAGATGTGTACTTATGGCCATTACCTCCTAGCAAAATAACCGTTGAAAATGCTGATATTCCATTTTATAAGCCCACCTCACCTGTTCAGTGAATGATGATGAAAAAAGTACATTTAGTTGATGTGTGCGCTGTGTTTTTTCGTTTTTATTTTTCACCTGCCCCTGACTATTTAAATGATGAAGGCCGAGATGTCTCTTCGCTTATGTCCATGATTCGATGGCTCAGTAAAAAAGAGTTTTTTACGGACGAGTTAGTGGTGATGGCTTTCGATGAAAGTCTGGGAAGTGGCTTTCGACATACAATAGATGAAAACTATAAAACTAATCGTGCGCTGCCCACCGATGATATTATCTACCAATTGACACTTTTAAAGTCCATCGCGCAGTTCATGGGGTTTGTGGTGTTGGCCAGTGATGAGTTTGAGGCAGATGATCTGATTGCCAGTGCTGCAAATCAGTTGGCTGGAGACTCCTGTATTATTTACAGCCGAGATAAAGACTTAAAGCAGCTGCTGACAAACAATGTGAATTTATTGGATTTCACTAATAATACTTGCTGGACACCTGAATTATTGTTGTCTCAGATGCATCTGGAGCCTTCTCAAATACCCTTGTACCTCGCTTTGGTGGGAGATGCCAGTGACAATATCCAGGGTGTTAAAGGGGTCGGTGACAAGACGGCACGTCTTTTATTGCAAGGTGGTCGGCACTGGCCTGATCTATTTAATGACATTAAGTCGGGTGAGCATTTAGGGGTGAGAGGTGAGGCTCGTATAAAAGAAAATATATTGGTAAGTGTTTCATTAATAGAAAAAAACCTAAGCCTAACTCGTCTTAGGCTGGACGCGCCCATCTCTTTGCAAAGAGAGACTTTAACCGATGATAATTGGCAAGTTTTAAATGCCTTGTTAAAACAACTTAATTTACAAGCGCCCCTTAAAAAATCCTTGGGGCTAATATCAGGATACGTTTTATGAAGATTGTGGCAGACGAAAACATCCCCTTATTGGATGAATTCTTTAGTGATATTTGCCAGTCTAATTTGATCACGTTGGCAGGGCGAGACATGTGCCAAGCTGATTTAGTGGATGCGGATATTTTATTGGTGCGCTCCATTACTCAAGTGAATGAGGCGTTATTAAAAGGCACAAACATAAAATTTGTGGGCACGTGCACCATTGGCACAGATCATCTGGACATGGATTATTTACAGGCCAAAAACATTCGCTTCTCTAATGCGCCAGGTTGTAATGCTCAGGCGGTGGTGGAATACGTATTGAGTAGCCTTATCACATTAGGTGAGCGCAAACAGGTCAATTGGCGAGCGTTGTCTGTGGGTGTGGTGGGGGCTGGTAATGTGGGCGGGCTTCTATATAAGACTCTTAAGGCATTACAGGTAAATGTACATGCATATGATCCTAACGTGGCTAAGTTTGCCTCTGAAGATCATTCGACAACTGTTTGGCAGCAGGATGTGGTGAGCCTTCATACTCCAATCACCCAAGAAGGTGATAATAAGACCCTCCACTTGGTTAATACTGACCGTTTGAATTCAATGAAAGAAAATGCCTGTATCATCAATAGCTGTCGAGGGGCGGTGGTTGATAATGCTGCCCTGTCTAAGCATTTGGAAAGCCACCCTGAATTTATGGCTGTGATGGATGTTTGGGAGGACGAGCCTGCCCCTAATGATTACCTAATAAAGCAATGTCTATTAGCGACCCCACACATTGCAGGATACAGTTTAGATGGTAAATACCTCGGGACGGCCATGATTTACGAGGCGGTATGTGAGTTCTTAGCTCTGCCTATTAGGATGAAATTACCTCAGTTGGTCCCTCAGGGAAGTCTGCGGAAAATCAGTACCGGCCATGAAGCAAAAATGCCTTTTATATTAAATAAAGTGATTCGAAGTGGGTATGACGTACGGGATGATCATTTTCGTATGCTGAGTTTACTGGGTTTAGATGATCATAAAAAAGCCCAAGCTTTTGATGTGTTGCGTAAGCAATATCCGCTTAGAAGGGACTTAAATACACTTACTTTAAGCGCTAAAAGACTTTCTCAGCCCGATTGGTTAAGTGCTGTGGGTGTGAAAATAAAGCCTTAATTGAGGCAGTCACCACGGTGCTGCCTGTGGGGAGTAAACTAATTTACTGTTGGGTGGTATTGATGAGGTTCTTTAGGGACTCCTGAATCATCTTTTCAGTAATGGGGATTTCTTTGCCTTTGTCATCAACAAGGGCTGCCCCGTGTAAATGTTGTTGTTTTTGTTTGGTTTGTGGGGAGGTTGAATTACTTTGCATTATCAACACCTTCTTGTCAGTCCAATTTCAGTATAGGTAAGGCGTGGCTCTGTCGCTATTAAATATGACAAATAATTTAGTTTTAAATCAACTTGCTCAATATTTGCCCAGTAGTGAGGCAAAAAGAATTTTCCATGGTCGCGGCGGGCTTTTTGAGGGGTGGGAGCAGGTTAATATTGAAGTTTACCCGCCTGTTGTTTGGGTCATCATTTACCAGAAAATAGATGAGTCAAAGCTATACGATTTATTAGAGCAGGTATCTGAGCAAGCCGATCAGTGGGGAATTGAGAATATATACCTACAGCGCCGTTTTATGTCAGGTAACCCTGTTGAGGTATTCTTTGGGGACGAGAGCATGCTTGAAGTGGACTTTCAGGTAGTTGAGCAGGGTTTAAAGTATTGGGTGAACCTTGGTAAGAATCAAAACAGCGGTTTATTTTTAGACATGTGCGAAGGGCGCCGTTGGGTACGCGAAATCAGTGGTAATAAATCGGTACTTAACTTGTTTTCTTACACGTGCAGCCTAGGAATCAACGCAGCAGCAGGCGGGGCTCAGTCTGTGGTGAATGTTGACATGGCTAAGGCGGCCATAAAAAGAGGGCAACAAAATTTATCGATCAATGAACTGGGCTCAAGTCGGGTTTCATTTATTGCGCAAGATATTTTTAAAATGGTCAAAAAAATCAACCAAAAAGGCCCTTATGATTTGTTGATAGCAGACCCGCCTAGTTTCCAGTCTAAAGCGTTTGATGTTCGACGCGACTACATGAAACTGCTTGAGAAATTTAAAGGGGCCTTGGCCAAAAATGCGCTGCTGATGTTGTGCTTAAACAGTCCGGCTTTAGGGGAAGCCTTTCTTAAAGAACTGGTGGCAGAGGTATTGCCTGAAGCAAAACTTGTCGAGCGTCTTAGTAATCCAGAAGTGCTGGCCGATAGCAGCGAAGATGCGTCCTTAAAAGTGCTGATTTTTAAAATGGAATCTAACGAATAGGTTCTATTTCTCTTAATTGCCACGCTTATAAAGTGTGGCAATGCCTATACAAGGATGTGAGTTTCAATGAGCTCCTGAATATGAATGCTAGATTGCTCTTTAATTGCACTTTGTAATTGATGGGCCAGCGTGCTGCGTTGCTTCTCTACTGAACTTGGGGTTTCTTTGGCTTGTGGGAGGTTGGGTCTGATAAGTTTGCTAAACCCTTTTTGAGTGAGCGTGCAATCTTCGGCACTTTCTTGGTGGGTAACGCCCGTGTACCGAATGTAGCCTTCATCCATTAGCCACATAATCGCACCTATGCAAGATAGATAGCGTTTACTGTGCAGGCCAAATTCATCAACTTCATCAGGCCCGCAAACATCTTCAATATAAAGAGATACTTTGCGCGGAAATTGCTGATACAAACTTAGTAACGTTATGGCAATGTCTTTATAAAAATCGTCAATATTAATGTCTTGCATAGTCTACTGCTTGTAGTACTCAAAAAAATGCGCCATTTTACCAATGGCCTCTTGAAGGTCGTCACAGCGAGGTAAAAATACCAAACGGAAGTGATCAGGCTCGGGCCAATTGAAGGCTCGGCCATGCACCAGTAGAATTTTTTGCTGCTCTAGTAAATCCAGTACCATCTGCTCATCATTTTTAATGTTAAATCGTTCAGGGTCCATTTTAACAAAACTATATAAAGCTCCCTGAGCTTTGGTACAGCTAAGACCCGGTATATCATTGATAAGCTGGTGACTAAGATTGCGTTGTTCGTATATGCGGCCACCAGGCTGCACGAGGTCATTAATGCTCTGGTAGCCTCCCAGAGCCGTTTGAATAGCGTATTGAGACGGTACGTTGGCACATAATCTCATGCTGGCTAGCATATCTAACCCTTCAAGATAGTCTTTAGCTTTGTGCTTGGCGCCACTGATGACTAACCAACCGCTTCGAAAACCCGCTAAACGATATGATTTAGATAGGCCATTGAAGCTAATGATGACCAAATCTTCAGCCAAAGAGGCCGTGGCAATATGCTCTTCTTCGTCAAAGATGATTTTGTCGTATATCTCGTCAGAAAATACCACTAAATCATTTTGGCGGGCTATCTCGAGTAGCTCTAGCAGCACTTCTTTTGGGTATAGGGCGCCGGTTGGGTTGTTTGGGTTAATGAGTACCAGCGCTTTGGTATCGGGAGTGATTTTCTTTTTAATGTCATCAATATCCGGGTACCAATTAGCTTGTTCATCGCACATATAGTGAATGGGTGTGCCGCCAGCTAAGCTTGCGGCCCCTGTCCATAATGGGTAATCGGGAGCGGGTATGAGTATTTCATCACCATTGTTGATTAACCCTTGTAACGCCATGACAATTAATTCGCTGACGCCGTTACCCAGATAAATGTCTTCTATTTCAACGCCTTTAATGCCTTTTTTTTGGCAATACTGCATGACAGCTTTTCGGCCGCTGTAGATGCCTTTGCTATCGCTATATCCTTGGGAGTTGGGAAGCTGGTGGATGACATCTTGTAATATCTCATCTGGGGCGTTCAGATCGAATGGCGCGGGGTTGCCAATATTAAGCTTGAGGATTCGGTGGCCTTCATCTTCCATTTTTTTGGCTTGGGTAAGCACTGGGCCCCGTATGTCGTAAAAAACATTGGCCAGCTTATTGGATTTATGAATTTCGTGCATGAATCAACCTTGTGCTGCAAATAGTGTCTGTTGCGGCGGTGTAAATTTAACGTGGCGTAGATGATACCTAGCTTTTGCAAGCTCTCCAAATGATTAACGTGCTGGTACGTGGAATTTTAAGTGCTGGTGTTTGTCGGTGGGCCTGCTGCTTGTCGAGGGTGTTGAGCTTTGATTTACAGCATTGATTGCGCTAAATTGAGTTGCAAAAAATATAACAACTTAACTTAGAGGTGCGTATGTCGGTTTATGATTTCTCTGCAATGGATATTAAAGGTAATGAAAAGGCGCTTGGTGATTATAAAGGCAAGGTCATGCTTATTGTCAATACCGCCAGTAAATGTGGTTTTACACCGCAATACGAAGGGTTAGAGACGATTTATAAGGAGCTAAATGAGCAAGGGTTAGAAATCCTTGGGTTTCCTTGTAATCAATTTGGTCAGCAAGAGAAGGGCAGTGAATCAGAGATAGCTGGGTTTTGTATGAAAAACTACGGAGTGAGCTTTCCCATGTTTTCTAAGGTAGAAGTAAACGGCGAAGGTGCACACCCTCTTTACACATACCTTAAAAAGCAATCCCCTGGTATTTTGGGCAGCAAAGGCATTAAATGGAATTTTACTAAGTTTTTAGTGGGAAAAAATGGCGAGGTGCTAAAGCGTTTTGCACCCACTGCCAAACCAAAAGACATTGCAACGGAAATAAAAACACTTTTATAAGGTGTTAAGTGGTTATGTTTAGCCACCTAAGTTTGACGAAGCGTACCTTACAGGTTATTTTGCGCGGTTCCCAAGAATAATATAATAGTAGGTATGGTCATGGCGAGTAAAACGGATGAGCTTTTAAAACTGGATAACCAGCTGTGTTTTCAGTTATATAATGCTTCTCGAGCCATGACTAAATTGTATCAGCCGTTACTAAAACCCCTTGATTTAACATACCCCCAATACTTGGTGATGCTGGTTTTATGGGAAGAGTCTATTGGCCATAAATTTACGGTGACGACACTTGGGACTAAATTACACCTAGACAGCGGGACTCTCACCCCCTTATTAAAGCGTTTGGAAGGCAAGCGATTTATTCAGCGCCAACGAAGTAATGTAGATGAGCGTCAAGTATGGGTGCGCCTAACAGCACTGGGTGAATCGTTGAAGCAGCAGGCTAAACGGGTACCTGAAAAACTTCTGTGTGGCACCAATGCTTCAGCAGAGGAAGTGAGTGAAGTACGAGAGGTTATAAAAGGGTTTTTACATTTTTTAGAAGGATAGTGATGAGCCTAACAGCAGGCACGTTAATCATATATGTTCTTTTTGGTATCCCTGTCTTCCTCTTCTTGAAGTTTGTCCAACCCTTTAGCCAATTTATCTTCTGTTGATTTGTTGGCTTGTTTGCGCTGGCTTATGATCTTCTTTTCGGTTTGCGCTATGAGCTTTTCAAGTTCGCTGTGTTGAGCTTTTAAAAATTGTTTAATAGGGCTTTTAAGGGTAACCCCTAAGGCGACCCTTAATTTACCAAGGGCAGGGCGAAATTTGTTTGCCTTCAGGTATGTTCTTGCCAAGCTGTAATTCAAATCTAGTGCAATTCGATGCATCATTACTTTTAAATTTTTCACCACCCTTGAGCCATGAGAGCGGGGCACTAAACCCGTTTTAACGGTAGATAGGATTTGGTCGTGTAAATACTTAATGAGTAATCGGATTTCGTGGGCTGTGTCGGCGTTGTCAATTTGAGTCCATTTAGCAAGGCGTGCGATGCTGTCGTCTTTTGCTTTAAGGGTTTTATCCAATTGTTCCTGTAAATCAGAGTGCAGGCTTTTTAAACTCTCGCTAGGGCTGCCAGCCTCCTGTACTTGATCTACCAGCTGCATTAGACGCTTAATCATGAATAGCTTGGTCGGCACGTCTAGATACACCTCTGGTATAACTGCTAACGCACTTTGCATGCGGCGTAAATCATCATGCAGGTCCACCAGCAAGCGCGCACGCAATATTCGGCGTTTTTCCAGTTGGCTTTTTATGACGATGCTGCCCACTAACGTGATGATGATTAGCGCGCCAAGTACTATTAGGGTGTCCATAATGGCTAAAATGTCCTCGGTTAACCTTAAGTGTAGTCTTTTATTTTAAAATCTTTTTTATAAAAAACTTGACGTAATTCAATGAGATACATAGAATGCGCGCCATCTTGAGACAGACTGATGTCACAAGCCTAAGTGTCCCGTTCGTCTAGAGGCCTAGGACACCGCCCTTTCACGGCGGTAACAGGGGTT
>CAJXRF010000001.1 GCA_913058575.1 uncultured Bermanella sp. | reverse complement strand
CCGCCGTGAAAGGGCGGTGTCCTAGGCCTCTAGACGAACGGGACCCAATTCACTTACTTTTAACATCACCAAATTAACTGGCAACATTTCGGCAACATTTCAAAATTGCCGCTTTTCTTAAACACCCCAGACCGTGAAGCCATCGATTTTAAAAGAATACTTGGTATAACCCAGATATTTTGGGTTGATTCAATCTAAAACAAAGAGGGGGGGTATGTACTAAAGTGAAAAGGATGGTATCCCGTAGGGGAGTCGAACCCCTGTTACCGCCGTGAAAGGGCGGTGTCCTAGGCCTCTAGACGAACGGGACCCAATTCACTTTTTATCCGATAAAAGTAATTATAGAGCTTTTTCAGAGCTTCTTTACATTTTACCGTATTCCTTAAATTATCTCAGACCGTTAAGTCATTGATTTTAAAAGGAAAATTGGTGGAGCCTAGCGGGATCGAACCGCTGACCTCAACACTGCCAGTGTTGCGCTCTCCCAGCTGAGCTAAGGCCCCACACACATCTTTTTATCGTTAAGCTTGGAAGCTTATCTGCAACAAGCTGTGCTTGTCTCGAGATGTGGGGCGCATTATACGTGGGAAAATCGGTTTGTCACCCCTATTTTCAAATTTTTTACGAATTAAAACAAAGCGTTAGGGTTCTGGGTGTTTATTGAACGTTATATGCTAAAAACCCCCATATATGGAGGTTTTCAGTGAAATTTTGGCTGTAATTCCATATGGAAGCTTATCTGCCTACTTTAAAGTTAGGTGCACTTTATTGCGCCAGCGAGCGTACCGTAGGCGGATTAGCTAAGGATTCGCCACTGTCTTTACTGACCTGCAGCTGAGCCAAGGCGTTTTTCATGCTTAATCGCCATGGGCTATCGGCTTCTTCATGAGCCGCTATTCTATCCTGACTGTTATCCATGATCACCGGAAGATCCAGTGCCAACCAGGTAAAGTAGCCGTCTTTAAAATAATGGACATTTTCATAACCCCAAGCCACCGCCAAAAAAGTCGCCACGGCACTTCTATAGCAATGTGCGCTATTGCAATAAATGACGATGGGAATGTTTCTATCTAGGGTTTCAATTAGGTACAAGTCATTAAAGTCACGCTTCAAGTCTAAGTGAACGGCGCTGCGAATATGACCCAATTGATATTCTGCTACATCGCGAACATCGATAAAGGTAGCACCATGCTCAAATAGCTTAAGGGCTTCAAAGGCGTCTATGGTTTGCGCCCCTTTAATAGATTCAATTTGCTCTGCCTGGCTGTGTAAGGACACGAGGCTTAGCGCTAATAATATTGTGATGGCTACCTTTGTTAACACAGGCTTACTCCTAGAAACACTCCGATACTTTGAGTATAGGCAGTGATTAGCAGCAGCCTTGTAACTTATGGCTGTAAACCCACATGGGCTATATAGCAAAATAGAGCAAGAACATATTTGACAAAAGCCCCGTTAGGTTTACGCCTAACGGGGCTTTTTGAGAGATGGTTTAAGATCAGCGATCAATAACCATTAAAGACCCACCGAAGTTAGGCTTTCAATGCACATGACTAGAACTGGGCTGCGATTGACGTTTAAGTGACAGTAATAATTCTGCTTCTCCATGACTAAAACCGCACGTATTAACTAAGTCATCTTCCGTAGCACCCATGGCAATTAAATGACTCGCTTGGTCATAAGACGGGTGCTCTGGCTGACTGTTTAAAATAGCAAATTGCTTTTTTAATACATCACTTAATTTGCGATCGGTATCCAACAACTTTTGCCCCATGCCAATAGCGCTTTTAGACAACGCCCGCATATCTTTTTGCAGTCGTTTGTTTTGAACTTGCTGTCGAAGGCTTTGCTTTTTTAAGGTTCGAACATTCATATAGGCCATTGATATGGCTGAAGTGGCAAGAATAATTGTCATCAATAAAGCCATGCCGCTGGTTTGCAGCATTAAAATAAATTCCAACATAATAAAAACTCGCGTTAAGCTGACGTGCTACATCAGGTAATTTAATTATTTTAATTTTTAAAAACTGGTTGTAACCAAGGTACAGGATTCACCTGTACCTCAATAGTGCAAATAAAAGTTGAACTATGATGACAATATTATTTGTAAAGGCGCACGATCAGAAATCGTTTAGGTCGGCCCACTCTTCGTCTGACATCATTTTTTCAAGATCAACCAAAATAAGCAGCTCTTCATTTTTATGACAAACACCTTGTATGAATTTAGCGGTCTCCTCATTACCCACATTGGGTGTGGTTTCAATTTCAGATTGTCGTAAATACACCACTTCAGCCACTGCATCTACCAAGATGCCTACTACCTGATTACCGGTTTCAATAATCACGATACGGGTTTGGTCTGAAGTTTCTGTTTGCGACAAGCTAAACCTTAAACGCGTATCAATGACGGTCACCACATTGCCGCGTAAGTTAATAATGCCCAGTACATAAGGCGGAGCCCCTGGTACCGGCGCGATTTCACTGTAACGCAGCACTTCCTGTACCTGCATTACATTAATGCCATAGGTTTCGTTATCTAAACGAAAGGTGACCCATTGCAACACAGGATCATCGACCACCCCTTTTGCTTCATAGGTACTCATATGTACTCTCCTATCTACGCTAGGCCGATTACTGCCTATGCAGACTCATTGCCCTTAATGCTTTGAATTTCGGACAAGTCGTCAAATTCATAACAGTCCTTGTTACTAGTCTAGACTAGAGCAGGTTGTGTGCCAGTCAGCTTAAGAAATGGTGTGAGGCCATGACTAAACAAACCACACAAAAAGATCAGTTCACAAGCTAAAAATGAGCTTCAGCTAGCTTGCTCTTGCAATAAAGCAATGAGGCTGTCTACATGAATTAGCGCACACATGTGCTCAATCACAGTTCCCGCCAACCATTGGCGTTTTCCTTTCTGAGAGCGCCATTTAACTTGGTCAGGACTAATGCGAATGGTTTTGTATACTTCTTTGCAAGCCAGAGTCCAATCACTGCGTTGCAGCTGAATAATGTAATCAAAACCCAGTTCCGCTAAATCAAAACCTTTTTCGGGCATGATGAATTTGGCAGTATCCACCACATATAAGTGCTGCTCACTTTCATGATATGAGCCGATAAACCAATCGGGCTTTCCTATAATTTTGCTCGTATCGTGTTCGACCTTAATGATTCGGCCTAACGACTCCATGCTCACCGCGAGCTTTAAGCCGCAAACGTTAAATAGCAGAATATCAAAACCCGTTTGAGCCCATGGAGGTGCCTGTGGATATTGAAGCTCTACTTCAGCCTCTGGCTCAACCGACTCAAGTGCGCTTATTGTGTCACTGACCTCTTTAAGAGCCTTGGCTTGCGTCGCTTCAATGACTTCAACTTTAGATTGTTTTTTTTCTTCAATAGTAGGGACTTCAACAGCAGAGTTAGATAGGGTGGGGGCGATGGAGACTTTATCAATTGCATCTGCTGTAGGTAACGGTGCCTCTTCAAGATAGCTCTCTTGAAGGTCACTACT
Source organism: uncultured Bermanella sp. (assembly GCA_913058575.1). Lineage (GTDB taxonomy): Bacteria > Pseudomonadota > Gammaproteobacteria > Pseudomonadales > Oceanobacteraceae > Bermanella. The sequence continues at coordinate 177,350 of CAJXRF010000001.1, read as the reverse complement.
TGCTTGACGTGTATCTATTGGCGGCGCTTGATTGGGCTCGGGTGCCTTTGACGCTTCGAGTAACGTTTCTTCAGGTTCATCGCTAATCTCAGGGAATACATCAGCCAGTATGGTATCTAGGTATTCCTTGACCACTGCTTTCACTATTACAGTCTTTTGCTTTCCAGACTTGGCAGAGCCGGGGCCAGTCATCGCTACATGCCTTGAGAGTTAATTTGATTCAATAAAATCTGGCATTGCTGCAAGCAGTAACTTTTTACACGTCCTTCAGGTAACCCTCTGGCCAGTTTTAAAACCGATAAAAATACCAACCAAGATTGCACTGAATTAAAGGAATGTTGAACAGTCATAAATTGAAAAGGATCAAAACAAGGCATTATTCGTTGGCTGACTTTTATGCTGTCGCTTGGCTTGCATTCATTGCTTACTGCAAAATCTAATACTGGCTCTTGCAGAGTTAAATCAAGCAGCAAGTTATTTATGTAATCTTTCACCACAGATTGAGTGGACTGGCCCATAATCTATGCCGCCTGAATGTGATTAAGTAAATGAGTCAATAAATGTTTATACACTCGCACACCTCGCCCATCAGGGTCTAAATCGGACGGCATTAGCGCGGCTTCACTGGCGTCGCGAAATTTGGTGTCCACCGGAATACTTTCTGAAAAAACTTGATCGTCATACAGTTCGCGAATTTTTTTCAACGCGTTAATTGATGCATGGGTGCGCCGATCATACATTGTTGGAATAATCGTGAAGGGCAATTGTTTTTTGGTCGACTGCATAACCATATTAAGAGTATGGGTCATTCGCTCTAGACCCTTTACCGCTAGGAATTCGGTTTGCACTGGAATAAGTAGGCGCTGTGCCGCGGCCAAGGCGTTAATCATTAACACCCCCAATACCGGAGGCGTGTCGATAATAACGTACTGATATTGATCCCACAGTGTGGCCAGTGCTTTAGAGATCACCAAGCCCATTCCCCCTTGGCTGGCAACATTGCGCTCTAGTGTGGCCAAAGCAGTACTGGCTGGATATAAGTCCACGCCTTCTTTAGTGGTGTGCAGTATAATTTTTTTTGCCTGTTCTGCTGACACTTTTCCTTGGTGCATAAATAGGTCATACACACTCATTTCTATGTCATCTGGGTCATATCTAAAGTAGCTCGTTAAAGAACCATGGGGGTCTAAGTCCACCATTAGCACCTTGTGGCCCTGCTCGCATAATAAGCCTGCAAGACTTACCGTAGTGGTGGTTTTTGCCACACCCCCTTTTTGATTTGCTACGGCCCATACATGCACAACAACCTCCTTGGCTCTGTACTCTTATCATTCCATTATTTTTCGATTACAAATCGCTTAAAAATTTAAATGTAGCATCCAAATTAGCAACATTAACGTTAACGGGTTGCGCTGCGATTCACAGTATGACCATCCATCCGTTATGGCTTTTATATTTTTAAGCTTATCGCCCTATAACAAGCAAAAACTGTGCACTAAAAACTTAAGCCAAATACATTAATCATCTAATACTATTAAGGCTTAGCAGATAAATGCTGTTTCGTCACCGTTTTAATGCGTTCACGTTTGAGTGTGCGCCGGTCTATTAGAAATAATACGCGCCGATTTATAGAGCGCCCTTCTTCATCGTCATTGGTGGCAATGGGTTGAAATGGCCCATAAGCCACCACGGCAAGCCGTGGGGTTTCAATATCTTCTGAGGCCAAAAACTGCACAATTGCTGCCCCTTGGTTAGCCGACAATAACCAAGGACTTTCTTTCTTACTGGCTTGGTTGTCACCAAAAACTTCTATGTTAATTGGGTTTTCAAATTGTCCAAAAGTAACCGCCAACTTATTGAGTAACTGCTCCCCCTCAAAACTTAACTGCGTTTGTTGGCCTTCGAACAAGGCATCTAATGGCACTTCCAGTTGCAACCAATTTTCTTGATCTTGCAGATTAAAACGCTCTTTCTCAAGCAAGGGTCTTAATGAACTTTGAAGCATTTCTAATAAATCACCCGGTGGTTCTGGTTTATCGGCATCCAGGGTTGAGGCTAATGTCACGTCGCTGGCAGGAGCCAGTGTTGGAAAGATAGCGTCAATTTGAAATGGCAATAACGATTTATTACTGCTTTCAAAAACCCCCACCAAGGAATGACTTATTTTTTGAAATTTTTGATTATTCACCGAAGAGATTGCATACATCACTACAAAAAAAGCAAATAGCAATGTCATGAAATCGGCATAAGAAACCATCCAGCGATATGGATGGACTGATTCCGGCCTTTGGTGTCGCCTAGGCATAATGACGTCTCCTAAAGCAGTTAAGCTATCTTAACTGTGTTTAAGTATTTCATAACGATAACGAATTGAGTTGGGGTGTTCGCCTTCTGCAATGGCCACTAAGCCTTCAATGGTAAGCTCGTTATACATGTACTCATTGCGTACTAGGTGCTTTAATTTCTGCGCCATTGGCAAAAAAATTAAATTCGCACTGCCCACGCCATAAATGGTCGCCACAAAAGCGGTGGCGATGCCCGGTCCAATTTCGCTGGGTTCGTTCAATGTGCCTAACACCTGCATCAAGCCCAACACCGCCCCTAATATACCAATGGTCGGAGCGTAACCCCCTAAGCTGTCGTAAACATGGGCCGACTGCAAACCTAAGTCTTCTTGTTTATATAAATCCAACTCAAGGCTATTTCGAATAGCCGCGGGCGCTTGCCCATCGGCCAATAAATTCAAACCTTTTTTTGCCAATAACGAGTGCTCTACTTGGGCGATATTTTCGAGTCCTATCAAACCTTCACGGCGTGCGGCATAACCCCATTGGCATAATGTTTCCAGTAAGTCCTCAAGATTAAATCTAGGGGGAATAAATAACCAAGTAGTACGAATAATAGATTGCTTAATCACAGAAAAGGGAGACTGAACCATCACAGCAGCCATGCTTCCACCAAAGACAATCACTGCCGCCGGTAAATTTATTAAGGCCGAGGTTAACCCCCCTTCTGCTAAATTTCCTATTACAATTGCCGCAATGCCCAGTATCAAGCCAGCAAGGCTTAACCAATCCATTAGTTATTCCTATGTTGTTCGTGTTGTACACGCCTATTATTTAATTTCTTTTACCAATATTGGGCCAATATCATGGAGAGGCAAAATAGCACTGGCCAAATTGGCTTTGGCAATCGCCATGGGCATACCATAGATTACACTGGAATGTTCATCCTGCGCCCAAATAGAAGCCCCTGCCGCCTTCATTAGCTTAGCCCCATCTCGTCCGTCACTGCCCATACCGGTTAAAACAATACCCAAACAATTACCTGCAAAATGCTTTGCCGCAGACGCGAAGGTAATATCCACACATGGGCGATAATTAACACGATTATCCCCTTCTATAATACGAACTTTAGTGCGCTCTAATATCATCTGCATCCCCCCAGGGGCCAACAACGCCACGCCTGGCTTAATAGCATCACCATCTTCTGCCAACTTGACTTTAATATTACAAAGTTTGTCCAGACGCTCTGCAAAGGCACCGGTGAATGATGCCGGCATGTGTTGAATCAACATAATGGGTTTAGGAAAGTTAACCGGTAAACTGGTAAGTACTTTTTGCAAAGCCACAGGCCCGCCAGTACTGGTGCCAATTAACACAATATCGACTTTTCCCAAACGGGTATTATTAGGCTGAGCCCCTAATGCTTTGTCTGTGGGCGCTTGCGTGGGCTTAAGAGTCTTAGCCGCAGGTGTAGGCATAGGAGAAGCGACTTTATTTCTTGCAAGCGGCGCTACGGGTTTAACGGGTGGAGATTTGACTGGCGCTCTTTCTGGCTTAACCGGTGTATTTACCACCGCTTCACTGGCGGTTGTGGCAGCGGTTTTTTCAATGTTAGCTCGATAGGCTTCTGGACTGGCAGAGCGGTTATAAAATTTAGCCACATTCTTAATTTTTTCAGTGAGAATGTTGCGTATTTTCGAGCCGCCCTTTTGTAAGTCTTCGAAATTTTTAGGTAAGAAATCCACCGCGCCAGCATCCAGTGCGTCAAGCGTGACACGAGCACCATCGTAGGTAAGGGAGGAAAACATTAATACCGGTGTGGGCTTTAAATTCATGATATTACGCAGCGCAGTTAGACCATCCATAACCGGCATTTCGTAATCCATGGTAATCACATCAGGGTTGAGCGACTGATTCTTTTCGATAGCCTCTCGGCCATTACTGGCAAAACCAATTATTTTTATACTAGGCTCTGATTTAAGTATTTCTGCAATGCGCTTTTGAAAAAAAGAAGAGTCATCTACCACAAGTATTTTAATCGGCATTGGCACTCCGTATGGCTCCTCTAATACACTGACAAATTAGAGTGTATTAGGAAAAATTTAAGCCGCGATTAAATTCATTTTAGTAGCGTAATGATGCAACATGCTGGGCACATCTAATATTAAAGCGATACGCCCATCACCGGTAATAGTCGCGCCGGCCATTCCTGGGGTGCCCTGTAACATTTTACCCAGTGGTTTAATCACCACTTCTTCTTGCCCAACTAATTGGTCCACTACAAAACCCACTCTTTGAGTTCCCACCGAGACCACTAATACGTGCCCTTCTACGGTTTCTTCATTTACCGACTCGTTACTTGATGAGAATCCACCACCTGTCACCAACCAACGCTTAAGATGGAAAAGTGGAATGGGTTTTTCACGAACGACCACCACCTCTTGCCCATCCACCACATTGGTTTTGGTTAAGTCTAAATGGAAAATCTCATTCACACTCACTAAAGGGAATGCAAAAGCTTGATCGGCCAACATCACCATTAGCGTTGGCATAATGGCCAAGGTAAGGGGAACCTTAATTTGAATAAGCGTACCGCGACCAATTTCTGAATCAATATGAATTGAGCCATTTAGTTGGTTAATTTTGGTCTTCACCACGTCCATGCCTACTCCACGACCAGAAATATCACTTATTTCTGATTTAGTCGAAAAGCCCGGAGCAAAAATTAAATTAAACGATTCCGTATCGCTTAACCGCTCTGCTGCATCTTGATCCATCACGCCTTTATCAACCGCAATTTGTTGAAGCTTTTTGGGATCCATGCCTTTGCCATCATCTTTAATCGATAGCAAAATGTGATCGCCTTCTTGTTCAGCACTCAGCGTCACAGTACCGCCTTTAGGTTTGCCAGCTGCTAATCGTTCAGCTGGCATTTCAACACCATGATCCACTGAGTTTCTAACAAGGTGAACCAAGGGGTCAGCCAATGCTTCCACAAGGTTTTTATCAAGATCTGTGTCTTCACCTTTTAACTCAAGTATTACTTCTTTTTTTAAGTTTCTGGCAAGATCTCGTACCACTCTTGGAAAACGCCCAAAAACTTTCTTGATGGGTTGCATGCGGGTTTTCATGACCGAGGTTTGTAAATCTCCTGTCACCACATCTAAGTTGGCCACGGCTTTAGCCATTGACTCATCGGCACTTTTTAACCCTAATCGCACCAGCCGATTACGCACTAATACCAGCTCACCCACCATATTCATGATGTCATCTAGGCGCTTAGTATCTACCCGTACCGTGGCTTCAGTGGGTGGTGAGGGGGCCTCGGTTTTCTTAGCTGCTGCGGCCTTATCTGGTGCTGCTGCCTTTGCGGGTGCTGCTTTAACAGGCTCAGGTGTAGGGGCTGGTTCTGCCGCCGCTTTAGGCTCTACTGTTTCTGCGGGCTTATCAGGTGTGCCCTCGTTACCCTCATCATCTTTTAGCGTGGGCCCTTTGCCTTTGCCATGAAGCTTATCCAATAAGTCTTCGAATTCTGATTCACTTATATTTTCAGGCGCATCCGCACCCATTGCGACCACAGGCTCTGGAGGTTCCTCACTGGCAACAGGGGCAGCTGGTTCTGTTGCGTCTTCAACTTGCTCACTTTTAACCGCAGGCCCTTTTCCTTTTCCATGCAGTTGATCTAATAAGGCTTCAAATTCATCTTCACTGATTTCATCACTGCTGGTGTCTTCACCAGAACCTGCGACGTCATCGCTGCTGGCCACAACTGGCGGTGCTTCCCCTGCAGCGGGTTCTTCTAAGGCGTCGAGTAAACCTTCAAATTCATCATCGGTAATATCCCCTTCGGCTTGGGGTGCAGCAGGTGCCGCCGCTTCAACAGGTGGCTGTGCAGGCTCTTCAGGAGCGGCTTCAACTACCGCTTCTGGTGCAGCCGCTTCAGCGGCGGATTCGGGTTTTGAGAATCGAGTTAAATCGGCAATTAGCGCATCATCTGCGGCTTGAGGGACTTCCCCTGCACGCACACTGTCAAACATTTCATTAACGGTATCTAATGAACGAAGCACAACATCCATTAATTCTGGCGTCACACTACGTTGGCCATTTCTTAAAATATCAAACACATTTTCTGCCACATGGCAGCATCCCACCAGCGCATCTAGCTGTAAGAAACCTGCACCACCCTTTACCGTATGAAATCCTCGGAAAATGGTGTTCAGTAAATCTTTATCTTCAGGACTATTTTCCAGCTCTACTAACTGCTCAGAAAGTGCCTCCAGTATCTCACCAGCTTCAACAAGGAAGTCCTGGAGGATTTCGTCATCAGCGTCCAAACTCATTCCATAACTCCTTTAAAAACCAAGACTGGACAGTAAATCGTCCACATCATCTTGACCGGTTGCCACATCTTCTTCATTTTCAGCATTTAGCTGCGGACCAACCCCTTGCTGTAAATCTTCTTCTTTTTTCTCAACTTCTATTTTGCCATGATTGATGCCAGTCAGTTGATCAACGTGACCGGCCATTGCCACTAAATTCACCAATCGTGCTTCTACATCGGTCACCATGGTGGTGATTTTTTGAATGACCTGCCCAGTTAAATCTTGAAAATCCTGGGCCAATAAGATGTCACTCAGGTTTTTATTTATTTTACGAGTACTGGCATCGGTGCTTTCTAAAAATACCGTAATGCGTTTAGTTAGATCTCTGAATTCTGCAGGAGCCAATTCTTTTTTAAGGAAACGTTTCCACTCTTGGTTAATTTCAGCAGAAGAGCTGGCGATGCCCTCCGACAAAGGCATACTTTCCTCTACTTTATCCATGGTGGTATTGGCGGCCTTAGCTGTCATATTCACCACATAAGCTAAGCCTTCGTTGGCTTCATCTATGTCTGAACCTGCTCCTTGTACGCTGCTGTCTAACCTAAACTTCTTAATAGATTCATGCAGTGCACGGGTTAGCTGACCTATCTCTTGATACAGGTTTTCGTCGCGAACTTTTTGTAAATCTTGAATTAATCCCACTGCACCGGTTAGATCATTTTGTTCCAACCTAGCCATTAACTCTTTGGCTTTAGCGGAAAATAATTTCTCAAAATCACCGTTTGTGCTGTCTAACTCCACTGCTGCCATGAAAACATCCTATAACTCTTCAGCAATTCCTAATGGAATATTTGAGCCTCTCATAAGACGAAACACTGCCTTATAAAACGATTAGGCTAAGAAACCATACAAACCAAAAGCATCTCTACACTCTAAGCTTGTCTTTTACCCTTCTGCACGCTCAAAGATTTTTTCAATTTTTTCCTTAAGAACCGCGGCGGTAAAAGGCTTAATGACATAGCCATTTACACCCGCCTGTGCAGCTGCCACGATTTGATCTCGCTTAGCCTCTGCCGTTACCATTAATACAGGTAAGTCCTTTAGGCGGTCATCTTCGCGCACATGTTTCAGTAATTCGATTCCAGTCATCCCTGGCATATTCCAGTCGGTGACTAAAAAATCAAAACTGCCGTTTTGCAGCATAGGTAGCGCCGTATTACCGTCGTCTGCCTCCTGGGTATTGGTAAAGCCCAAGTCCCGAAGCAAATTCTTAATAATGCGCCTCATGGTGGAGAAATCGTCCACTACAAGTATTTTCATATTTTTATCCAAAGCTACCTCCCAGCGCCCTGGCCAATGACCCAACGTCTATTTTTAGTCTAGACACAGTTAGGCAGTTATCCAGCAAGCTTGGCAATGATTTATCATGAAGAACCTAATTACCCATGTGTGAACTGTGAAAGGGTCATTAGAGCGGACGATATTTAACAAAACATCAGAGAATGAACAGGTTAAATTACAGTTAGATTGGCTCAAGATTGAGAGTCTCCCCATTCGCCTAAACGGGCCCTAAGGCGCAGAGCGGCTTGGCTATGAATTTGACTCACACGGGATTCACTCACTTCCAACACAGCGCCAATTTCTTTAAGGTTTAACTCTTCATCATAATAAAGCGCCAATACCAATTGTTCACGCTCAGGTAATTTAGAAATAGCTTGTGCCAAATGTTGGCGGAAATGATCGCTTTGTAAACCTTCAAATGGGGTAGAACCCCCACCCACTAACTCGCCTTCTCGCTCACCTTGTTGGCTCAATAGGTCTTCAAAGCTAAACAAGCGCGAACCCACACCATCTTGTAGGTGGTGATAATACTCATCCAGTGTCATATCCAGCGCTTTGGCTACTTCACTGTCTTGTGCATCGCGGCCCGTTTGGCCTTCCACATAACGAATGGCATCGGCTATTTTGCGGCTATTACGGTGGACACTACGAGGGGCCCAATCGCCTTTTCGAATTTCATCAAGCATCGCGCCACGAATACGAATGCCCGCATAGGTTTCAAAACTGGCGCCCTTACTAGGCTCGTATTTTCGTGCCGCTTCAATAAGGCCAATCATGCCCGACTGAATAAGGTCATCCACCTGCACTGAAGAAGGTAAACGACCTTTTAAGTGATGACCAATACGCTTAACTAAAGGTGCGTATTCCTCAATAAGCTGGTCATAATTTGGGTTTTCATCAACTGTGTACAAGGCGTAACTACCCTTCATGACCATCGACATTTCTGTTTTTTTTATAATCTCTAAGAAACCATTTCAAATGCACTTGGCCTAAAAATATCTGTACTGGGAAATTAGGGCTGTATTCATCAACCCTCCCTTAACCTTTTAAATTCACTAACGTGTTGTGAGCAACACTCAATAAAACCTCCACGTCTCATTAGAATAGCCTTAATTTAGTCCCGCACCGCATTAGCGACTAAGTTTTCTACAAAAAATTCAAGATTCCCTCTGGCGGTGGTGGGCAATGGCCATGCGTCGACTTTTTTAGCTAAGGATTTAAAGGCAAGTGAAGCTTTTGCTCTGGGGTAGGCTTGAATAACAGGCTTTTGGCGTAACACGGCTTTTTTTAACGAATCGTCAAATGGAATACAGCCAACATACTGCAGGGCTACATCTAAAAATCGGTCTGTGACTTTTAAAAGTTTGTCATAAACATTGTGGCCTTCTTGGCTGGTCTTAACCATGTTTGCCAAAATACGAAAGCGAAATAAACCATGGTCTCTATTTAATAATTTAATGAGCGCGTAAACATCGGTAATACTGGTGGGTTCATCTGTCACCACCAGTAATACTTCTTGTGCCGCTTTAACAAAACTCACCACACCGTCACCAATACCCGCGGCGGTATCGATCACTAAAATATCCAATTGTTCACTAATAGAACTAAAAGCGCGAATTAATCCAGCATGCTCTACGGGCTCTAAGCTGGCCATAGCTTGGGTACCTGACGCTGCTGGAATAATACGTATGCCGCCAGGGCCATCCACCATCACATCTCGCAAACTAATCTCGCCACTCAATACATTACTGATATCATTTTTGGCGGTAATACCTAATAAAATATCAATGTTAGCCAAACCTAAATCCGCATCTAATAACACCACTCTGTGTCCAAGATCTGCCAAGGCAATGCTTAAATTAACAGACACATTACTTTTACCTACGCCCCCTTTACCACCGGTGACAGCGATTACCTGTACTGGATGCATTCTTTAGCCTCTTCCTTTATTTTTAGAGCGCCCTCAATCCAATCATGATGCGACTGGGATATTTTAAGCCTAATTACAAATACCAGCCCTACCATGCATTAGCAGCTAGGTTAGTGGCTTGCAGCATTTGTTGTTCTTGTTGCGCCACGTGTACCAGTTGTTTAATTAATTTCTTTGCATTACCACGATGAAAGTCATCGGGAATTCGTTGGCCATCGGTGACGTAAGATAAATCTAACTTGGATTCCAACAAAACACTGATGGCATCGCCTAAACTACTGGCTTCATCGGTTTTACTTAATATGCAACCGGTTAAGCAGGCGGCCTTATAATTATGATAGACCCTACGCAAGACTCTGCTATTGGAGGTGGCGGGCAGTGTTAGTAATGTATGAATGCGTCCCTGAAGCGCGGCAAGCTGGTCTAATTGAAATTTCAACATGGGGTGGTCTGGAGTGAGGCCGGCGGTGTCAATTAACACGAGGTCGCATTCTTGTAGGGTTTCAATGCAATGCAAAAGGCTGTGCTCTTGGTCTGCCACTTGAACAGGCACCCCTAAAATTTGCCCTAAAGTACGCAATTGATCGTGGGCCGCTAACCGATAATTATCCATGGTCACTAAGCCCACTTTGGCATCTGTGTGCTCTAAGGTAAATTTAACCGCCATCTTGGCAAGTGTGGTGGTTTTACCCGCGCCTGTGGGGCCCACCAAGGCAAAAACCCCACCCTGCTTTAATTGATCTCCAGGGCATACATTTAGGTGATAGGTTAAATCACGCAAACAGTTCTGCCAGCATTTTTTTTCATCTTCATTGCTTTTTAAGTTGCGCACTAACTGAAATATTAGCCAGTCTTCAAACCCCATATTTTCAAGCCTTCCCCATAATTTGGCCTGCAATGCATTTTCTGGGCTAAATTTTTTCCAAACAAAGTTAGTCTGCATTGACATATTTGCAGAAGCAGGTAAAGCCGAGCCAGTCTTTAACATTTCAGTTAAATCATGAAGCTCACTGCGTACATCATTAATCAACTGTTTACTGGCCTGTAACTCAGCCACCTGCGCAAGATGCTCGTAATTATTCGTTGATGAATTTTCAATTGACTGATTGGCTGACGAATTAGGTTCTTGGCGCTGCTGTTTGATACCCTCTAAAGCATTTTGTAACTGTGCATTTTCTGGGGGTTTAACGGCAATATCTGGGTTATCTTTTTGTGCGCGCTTTGACTTTAACTTCTCTAGCTGATCTTTTAACTCTGCTTTATTATTATGGGCAACTTCTTGAGGCACACTTTGAGAGACTTTTGTAGGGGTCGGTATGGGATGCCCTTGCTGCTTTAACTGTTCAAGTTGATCTTGTAACTGCAATTGATCCTGAACATCTTGGCGATCAAAGTCACTTAAAAAAGGCCAAGGGTTAACAGGGGTTTTATTGCTGTCTGGTATAGGCGGTTGAGCTAGCTCTTTTTCTTTTACATGCTTTGCTTTACTGGCTTTCTTTTCAATGGGGTTGGCTTGGCTCTTAGAGAATAACTTTTTAGAAAATTTTGGCTCTGGCAATAAATTATCTTGTGAGTCATTTTCAGCGTCATAAGGAGGCATTGCATTATTGGCACTGACCGGCTGATAATTTTGCGCCACTATAATTTCTACGCCACCGCTTACTCGGTGATTGGATAAAATAACCGCATCGGGCCCCATTTCATCGCGCACTTTTTTTAACGCTTTTTGCATACTGGCGGCCGTAAAACGTTTTACTTTCATAACCTTTTTCCTCCAGCCTTGCTCATTGCATTTTTATTAAACATTAACGTCATCATTTCACTGTGCCAGTAGTTACTCTAAATTACTCAATGAAAAAGACGCTTATAAACAATTCATTAAGCCTCTTTTAGTACCTGGTCACCGCAACAGACATCACCCTATTTAGGCACCTATGGTGGCCGCGATGGTTATTTGCTTGTTATCAGGAATTTCCTGATAAGACAAAACATGTAAGTTATCAAGCATGGAACGAACAAAGTTCGACAATACTGGGCGTAATAAATTACTCACCAATAACACCGCTGGGTTACCCGCCATTTCTTGATTACGAGTAGCTTCCAATAACGATTGCTGCAATTTTTCAGTCATGCTGGGTTCCAAAATCATATTTTCCCCCGAGCCCGTTTGTTGTTTGCTTTGCTGTACTGTCTTCAGCAATAACTGTTCCAATGCAGGGTCAAGGGTAATAACAGAGAGGTCATCACTGTTACCGTAGATACTCTGCACGATTAAACGCTTTAGCACCCTGCGTACTAACACGATTAATCCGGCAGTATCTTGACTGTCTACAGTGGTATTCGCCAAGGCTTCGGCGATGCTGCGTATATCTCTTACCGGAACCCCTTCGGCTAACAAGCTTTGTAAAATATTGAGTAATTGGCTGAGGTTTAAAGTATTGGGGACTAATTCCTCTGCCAGTTTTGGAGAAGATTTGGCTAAGCGGTCCAGCATTTTTTGAACTTCTTCATGACCAATTAATTCATAAGCGTGTTTTTGAAGTAATTGGTTTAAATGAGTGGCCACCACGGTGCTGGAATCTACGACGGTATAACCCAGTGTTTGTGCCTGGTCTTTTTTATTGGCTTCTATCCAAACAGCGTCTAAACCAAAAGCAGGGTCTTGTGTGGCCATGCCATCAAGTTGACCAAATACCTGGCCGGGGTTAATGGCCATGTCTTTGTCGGGCTCAATTTCGCCTTCAGCAATGCTGACGCCCATTAATAAAATTCGATAAGCATTCGGCAGTAAATCAAGGTTGTCGCGAATGTGAACGCTGGGCACTAAAAAACCCAAATCTTGAGAGAGTTTTCGGCGAATGCCTTTTATACGACTAAGCAGCTGCCCACCTTGGTTTTTATCCACCAGAGGAATAAGCCGGTAACCCACTTCTAGCCCTATAATGTCGACATTTTCTACATCATCCCAGTCCACTTCTTTACCACTGCCCTCAGGTAAAGCTTTTAAAGGGGGCGCTCCACTTGGTGATGGCCCTCCCGCTGCTGCTTTTTGAGCGGCTTGCTTAGCACTGCCGCCCATGCCTTCATCTACGACGTCTGGATCTTTACCTTTTTTATAATTCCAATAGGCACCGGCACCCGCCACCGCCCCTAGCCCTAAAAATGCCATGTGCGGCATACCCGGAATCAACCCCATCAGTATTAATACTCCAGAAGCCACGGCTAATGCTCGACTGGATGCGAACATTTGCTCAAAGATTTGGCTGCCCATATCTTGTTCGCTGTTGTTACGGGTTACGATAATGGCAGTGGCTGTGGAGAGTAGTAAACTTGGAATTTGTGCCACTAAGCCATCACCAATGGTTAACAAGGCATACACTTCAGTGGCGCGAGAAAAATCTAAGTCATGCTGCACCATGCCAATGGCTAGGCCACCTAATATGTTAATGATCAAAATGAGCATGCCTGCCACGGCATCCCCTTTCACAAATTTACTGGCACCATCCATAGACCCGTAAAAATCAGCTTCGTTGGCCACATCGGATCGTCGAATTTTGGCTTGGTCGGCATCAATAAGCCCTGCGTTTAAATCCGCATCAATGGCCATTTGTTTGCCTGGCATAGCATCCAGTGTGAAACGAGCACTCACCTCTGAAACTCGACCTGCACCCTTGGTAACCACCACAAAGTTAATGATCATTAAAATAAGAAACACCACCAAACCCACTGCGTAGTTTCCGCCAACCAGTACTTCACCAAAGGCTTCAATGACCTTACCAGCCGCCGCGCCCCCCTCATGACCTTCAAGCAGCACGACACGGGTAGACGCCACGTTCAATGCTAAACGCAATAGTGTCGCCACTAACAAAATACTGGGGAAAATCGCGAAGTCTAATGGCCGACCCGCATAAATACTCACCATTAAAACAATAATGGCTAAGGCAATATTGAAGGTAAAAAAGATGTCTAGTAATACCGTGGGGACCGGCAGCGTCATCATGCCCAGTAAGACCATCAGCATGAAAGGCACGCCTAAGTTGCCTTTACTTAAGAATCTTGCCTGCTGAAATATCTGGTTTAGAAAACCCGCACTGGGCATAGAGAGTTTATTTACTGCCATAAAAATACCCAAAGCCACAAAAGAAATAATTGACGTTTGAGGAGTGTTTGCAAAGAGAGGGCCAAGCAAGAAGCTTGAATAATGACGCTGGATATATTACTTATGCTTATAACTACCCTTATAAATATAAGATTTTTACGGGTAAATTCTCACCGTATGATCAATGGGGCAAAGATGCTGATTAAAGAGCTTAAAAAATTAAAATTACAATCAGAAGTAATTTCCATAGAACGAAGCTGCCATGCAGAAGAACTTACTGGGCGACTTTGTGATATTAACGAACATATTATCTCCATGTTTTTATTAACAGACGAAGGCAATTTCGATGGCTTTACGGTTTTTCCAATTGATCAAGTGATTGAAGTTTACTGGGGCAATAGGGAACACCAAGCCATCGCCCAATTAATGTCAAATACTGCTATTCCCGTCAACACGGAAATAAAAGCAAATCAATTTAGAAGTATTATTTTAGAGTTAAATAAATCGCATAACAGCATTTGCTTTCATGAAAGTAATAACGAGGACAGTTTTGACATGGGGGCCATAGAAGATTACGACGACACTTGGATGAAACTACACACCTTTAGCAATAAAAAAACATTATCAAGAATGCATAAACTTATTTTATGGGAGGACATTTCACGAGTGGTGGTGAATTCACCTTATCAAAATAAAATTGTCACATTACACCAAAGCGGAATATAAAAAAGCCCCTGACTAAATTGAGTATTAGTAAGGGGCTTTGAGGTTTTTAAACAACTCGACTTAAACTAATAGCTTAAGAAGATTCCGTTTTATGTTTACTGCGCAATAAATAATAGAAAACAGGCGTTAAGATCAACCCAAAAAAGGTCACGCCAATCATGCCAGAGAATACTGCAACCCCCATAGCTTGACGCATTTCAGCGCCCGCCCCAGTAGAAAGCACCATGGGAACTACCCCCATAATGAATGCAAAAGATGTCATTAAAATAGGCCGTAAACGCAAACGTCCCGCTTCTTTAATTGCTTCCAGTGCACTCATGCCTTTGTCTTGCAGTTCTTTAGCGAACTCTACAATTAAGATGGCATTCTTGGTGGCCAAGCCCACTAACACAATGAAGCCAATTTGCGTAAATATATTGTTATCCCCCCCTGAAAGAATGACACCGGTTAATGCCGACAACAAGGTCATGGGCACAATAAGAATAATCGCTAAAGGCAGCGTCATGCTTTCATATTGAGCCGCCAGCACCATAAACACCAATAACACCACTAATGGAAAAATAAACATAGAAGCATTACCTGCCAAAATTTGCTGATAGGTTAATTCAGTCCATTCGTAGCTCATGCCAATGGGTAAAGTCTCTGCAAGAATTTTCTCCATGGCCGCGCGGGCTTCACCTGTACTCACACCTGGTGCTGGACCTGCATTAATTTCAGCTGTGGTGTAACCGTTATAGTGCATCACGCGATCAGGCCCTGCTGCATGACGCACTTCCATGAAGGAGCCTAATGGGATCATTTGGCCATTTTCATTGCGTACTTTTAATTGGCTCACTTGTTCAGGCTCTTGCCTAAACTGTTCATCCGCTTGAACATTTACCTGATAGGTACGACCAAACTGATTAAAGTCATTCACATAAACCGAACCTAAATAAGCCTGCATGGTTTCAAAGGCGGTGTCTATGCGAACACCTTGGCTCTTGGCTTTGGTGCGATCTAAGTCCACTTCAATTTGCGGCACATTCACTTGAAAGCTGCTGAATATTCCTGTCAATTGTGGGTCCATCCAAGATTTCTGAATCACCTGTTGCGTCACAGCATACAAGGCTTCGTACCCCATATTGCCCTTGTCTTCTATTTGTAAGCGGAAGCCACCAATGGTGCCTAAACCCGAAACCGGTGGTGGCGGAAAGATAGCCACAAACGCTTCTTCAATAGAAGAAAACGAGCCATTTAATTGGCCCGCTATGGCCCCTGCTGATAAATCATCCGTGGTGCGCTCTTCAAATGGTTTTAAGGTCACAAACAAAATTCCGCTGTTTGGGCTGTTGGTAAAACCATTAATGCTTAATCCAGGGAAGGCCACCGCTGCTGCCACACCAGGGTGATCCATGGCTTTTTGCGACATGTCTCGCATCACTTTATCGGTGCGCTCTAACGAAGCTGCATCGGGTAATTGCGCGAATGCCACAAGATACATTTTATCTTGTCCAGGCACATAACCGGTTGGTGTTGAAGAAAACTGTCCGTAGGTAATGGCCATTAGGCCAGCGTAAAATACTAAGACTATGCCGCTTAAACGAATTAATTTACCAATACCTTTTGTGTAACTTTGCGCTGCACGATTAAATAAACGGTTAAAGGGCGCAAACAACCAGCCACCTAATAATTTATCCATTAAACGGGTTAAGCGATCCTTAGGCGCGTCTTCCCCTTTCAATAACAAAGCCGATAATGCAGGACTTAGAGTTAATGAATTAATGGCTGAAATAAAGGTTGAAATGGTAATAGTCAAAGCAAACTGTTTGTAAAATTGCCCAGTTAACCCTGACATGAATGCAGTAGGAATAAATACCGCCGCCAACACTAAGGTGGTGGCAATAATAGGACCTGTTACTTCTTTCATGGCTTGACGAGTGGCCGCCACTGGATCTAAACCTTCACTGATATTTCGCTCAACGTTTTCCACCACCACAATGGCGTCATCCACCACAATACCGATGGCTAATACCAAACCAAATAAAGACAAGGCATTAAGTGAAAACCCCATTAGATGCATGATGGCAAATGTACCCACCAAAGAAATAGGCACTGCCACTAAAGGAATGATGGATGCGCGCCAGTTTTGTAAAAACAACACCACCACTAATACCACTAATAACAACGCTTCTAAAAGTGTGTTGACCACTGCTTTAATAGAGTCACGTACAAAAATCGTTGGGTCATACACAATGGAATAATCAACACCTTGCGGAAACGTTTGTTTTAACTCTTCCATTTTGGCGCGAACATCATCAGAAATTTGAATGGCGTTAGAACCCGGCGCCTGGAAAATACCCATGGCCACTGCTTGTTTATTATTCAATAAAGAGCGCAATGCATAAGAGTTTGCCCCTAATTCAATACGCGCCACATCTTTTAGGCGGGAGATCTCTCCGTTATCGCCCACTTTAATAATGACATCACCAAACTCTTCAGGGCTGGTTAAACGCCCTTTAACATTAATAAGCAATTGAAAGTCATTTTTTCCAGAAGGCTGCGCCCCTAAAATACCCGCAGCTGCCTGTTGGTTTTGCTCACGTAATGCCCCCACTACATCACCAGGGTTTAAATTTAACGCCGCCACTTTGGCAGGGTCTAACCAAACGCGCATGCTGTATTCACCAGCACCAAATAAAGCGGCATCGCCTACTCCTTCAATTTTGGCCAGTTCATCTTTAACATTTAACGTAGCGTAGTTAGACAAATACAGCATGTCGTAACGATCATCAGGTGAGGTTAAATGCACCACCATGGTTAAATTAGGCGAAGATTTTTTGGTGACAACACCTATGCGTTGTACTTCTTGTGGTAAACGGGCCAAGGCACGGGCCACGCGATTTTGAACCAATACCTGAGCATCATCAGGGTCTGTGCCGATTGCAAAGGTTACCGTTAATGACATGCCGCCATCAGATGTGGCTTGTGATGACATATAAATCATGTCCTCCACACCATTAATGGCTTGCTCGAGTGGAGACGCCACCGTATCGGCAATCACCTTAGGGTTGGCACCAGGGTAAGAGGCGGTGACGACCACTGTGGGTGGAACCACTTCAGGGTATTCGGTAATCGGTAACTTCCACACTGCCAATGCTCCGGCAATGAAAATAAGCATGGAAATAACGCCTGCGAAAATGGGGCGTTGAATGAAAAAATACGAAAAGTTCATGCTAGCCCTCAAACCCTGTTAAGAAAAAAATGAATGCTTTCATATTAGCCACCCACCACATCAGAGCTTGATTTTTCAGTGCCAACAATACTTAAACGGCTTAAGCTACCATCTACTCGCAACTGCTGAGCTTGCAGTTGCTCAAGTTCACCAGCTTGTGCCATTGGCACCATTTCAGGTACCACTTCAGCTCCAGGGCGTACTCGTTGTAAACCGTTCACCACAATCGCGTCATTGGCTTTAAGCCCTGACTTAATAATGCGCAAGTCATTCAGTTTTTCCCCCATAACCACGGCGCGATACTGGACCTTGTTATCGGCATCTAATACCAGTACATACTTATTGCTTAAATCAGTGTTGATGGCTTTATCATCAATTAAAATACCATCATAAGATGCGCTGCCCACAAGCTTAATGCGCGTAAATAAACCCGGAATAAACTTTCCCTGCGGGTTTTCGAACACCGCACGACCTCGAATGGTACCCGTGGCTGGATTCACTTGGTTATCTACAAAATCAATGTAGCCTTCATGGGGGTAATCTGATTCATTGGCCAGACCCATATACACAGGGTTTTTCACATCTCGTGAACTAGGACGAGTCCCCTCTTGGGCTAACAACATGTATTTAAGATAAGTTTGCTCATCTGCATCAAAGTAAGCGTACACCTGATTGACCGATACGATGGTCGTGAGCTCAGTTTGGCCAGCCGTTACTAGGTTTCCAGCAGTAATTTGAGCACGGGATACTCGGCCAGTAATGGGCGCAGTTACCTTGGTATAACCTAAATTCAGTTTGGCAATTTCAAGGGCCGCTGAGATAGAACGCAAACGGGCTTTAGCTTGCTCTAGTTCCGCAGCGCGGTTATCAAATACTTCAACCGAAATAGCATTGTTTTCGGTTAGCTCATTGGCTCGAGTAAAGCTGCTTTTGGCCAACTTAACTTGGCTGCGTACATCGGACAATTCAGCTTCAAGACGACGTACTTCAGCACTGAAAGATCGATCATCTATATAAAATAATGGCTCACCTGCTTTTACAATAGCCCCTTCTTTAAAGGCGATGGAATCAATATAACCTGACACTCTAGGGCGTAATGACACGCTTTGCGGCGCTTCTAAACGTCCAGTGAACTCATCCCATTCGGTAATGCGTTGGCTGACCACTGTCGCCACAGACACTGAAGGTGTCATTTGCGGCTGTTGGGTATCTGGCGTTTGACCACAGGCACTGAGCAAACTAAGACTGCCCATTAATAAGCCTATTTTTAATGTTTGGTTAAACCGCATGCTTGATACCCCTTAAAAGAGTGTTGCGAGTCCGATGGCGGACCCTGCCCATAGATAGATATATTTATATTTTCGCACATAACCCATAACTTTTAATTATGATTTATGGAACACTGTATTCAGTTTTTAAGTGATTAGCCTTGTGTCATCATAAATAAGGCTTAGAAAAAGCCAGAAAAGGCTGTAAATCATTAGATATAGTGAGAACATCCGCCAAGTTAGCAAAAGAGGCCTAATTCATGCGTCACCAGGAAATCAGTTTATTGGTCATATTTGACGCAATAATGACAGAAGGCTCCATAACCCGAGCAGCTGAGCTATTGGAGTTAACACAGCCTGCGGTATCAAATGCTTTGTCTCGTATGCGCCAAGCTTGGAATGACGAATTGTTCATTAAAGACGGACGTAACATTCAGCCCACCATTTACGCTCAAAACCTATGGGAGCGGGTCCGTAACCCATTGCTTGAACTAGAAGAAGCCGTGGACATTGAGGGCTTTGACCCAGCAACCGCTAAGCGTACTTTCCGCATTGCCGCAGCAGACACCATCATTGATACTGCTTGGGGACCTCTACGTAAGATTATTGAAGAGCAAGCACCTCATATTAATTTGCATGCCGTGCCTTACACCATCAGCAATGGCCATGAGCTGCTCGATAACGCTGAAGTGGATTTAGTCGTGGGCGCATTACTTGATAGCAACAACGCCATTTGCAGCGAATACCTATACAGCCCTTGTTATACCTGTGTCATGCGCCCGAACCACCCGCTTACTCAGACCCCATTAACACTTGAAGAGTTTGCAAGTAGTGATCATTTATTGGTGTCGTTGTCTGGGGAGGCTTCGGGATATACCGATGAGGTGTTAGCGCAGTACGGTTTATCAAGACGTGTAGCCATGACGGTGAACCATTTTTCGGCCGTTCCAAAGCTGATTACTCAAAGTGATTTAATTGCCATCGTGCCTTCCAGCACATTGGAGGAATCTATTTTTAGCGGTGAACTGGCCGTTGTAGAGCCACCTATTCAAATTACTTCAAAACAGGTGAACAATTACTGGCATAAACGCCAAGATACAGATAAAGGCCTTACGTGGTTACGAAACCATATAAGCCGAATTATAAAAGAGCACGCATCGGCTCATATTGAAGAGTTAGAAAAACGAATTTGTAATAAGTGTAAATAATCGTTATTAGAAGCATGGCAATTATGCCCGTAAATCTGGTGGTACTGGAAATACTGGCTGCCTAGGTTTGGGCCCTTGGCGCTTAAAGAATTGATCTAACTGATAAACGTAAGCCAGTACTTGCGCAATGGCCACGTACAACCCCTCAGGAATTTCTTTGCCCACTTTAGTAAAGGTATAAACCGAACGGGCTAAAGAAGGCGCTTCTACGACAGGTATTTTACTGTGGTTGGCTATTTCTCTTATCTTTAATGCCACCTCGTCTGTGCCTTTGGCTAGTAATATGGGCGCTTTCATTTCATCGCTGTGATATTTCAAAGCTACCGCATAGTGTGTGGGGTTGGTAATGACCACATCAGCATCGGGCACATCTCCCATCATGCGTCTTTGGCTCATTTCATATTGCAAACGGCGAATACGTTGTTTTACTTCTGGCTTACCTTCTGTGTCTTTATGTTCATCTTTTACTTCTTGTAAACTCATTTTCATTTTTTTGGTGAATTCATAAATTTGAAAAGGCACGTCGATAATGCTGATGAGTAATGTACTCAACGCCAAGGCAAGAGCACCTGTCATGATTAAATCGACCGCATGATAAATAGCCACATGCTGAGGCTCCTGATTCAGAACTAAAACTGAACTTTTTAACGAGAAAAATAAAAGTAACACACAGCCCACTACCACAAATATTTTGGCCCAGCCCTTTAATAGTTCCACTAAACTTTTCAGACTAAACATGCGTTTAAATCCGGCAATTGGACTAATTCGATTTAATTTAGGCAATAAAGATTTTGCACTGAACATCCAGCCACCCAAAGCTAAGGGACCAAATATGGCGGCCAACACCAATAATATTAATATAGGGCTAATGGCAATTATGGCTTCAAGAGCAGAAGCGGAAAGGTGAATTATCATTTGCTTTTCATCAAATAAATGTTCGCGTTCAAGAGCAAAATTTAAAATGAAAATATTTTTTTCGGCATTAAATAAAAAGCCCCCAAATACCCATAGGGATAATGCACCCGTTATTAGTATAAGGCTGGTACTTAATTCTTTGGATCGAGGAATTTGCCCATCTTCTCGCGCTTTCTCCAAGCGCTTACCGGTGGGTTCCTCCGTTTTTTCTTGACTGCTGTCTTCTTCAGCCATTTATGACTCCTAACTCAATATATTTCATGCTATTTATAATCGCGCATAAAGTGAAAAGCCTCTGTCAGCAGGCCGTGAAATTGAACCCCATAACCGGAAAACGTCAACCATAAAACGATTAACCCCAACATCATGGTCACAGGAAAACCTACCGCAAAGATATTTAATTGAGGGGCTAATCTTGCCATAGTACCAAATGCCATATTTACCACTAACATGGCACTGATAGCCGGTAGTGCTAATACAATGGCTGCGGCAAACATCCATTTACCCAACTTGGCAATCATCATAAATGTATCGCCACTTAAGCCACCATTTCCCACAGGCAAGGAATAAAAACTATCTACTAAAATTTCGATGGCCAATAGGTGGCCATTTAATGAAATAAATAAAAGGTTTACAAAAATCAAGAACCATTGAGCCACCACCGCTACGTTGACCCCGTTTGAAGGATCCACCATTTGGGCCATGCCTAAACCGGTTTGCATTGCCACCATTTGCCCCGACATAATAAAAATTTGCATTAAGACTTCCAACGCAAAACCCAAGGCTACGCCAATTAATAGCTGCTGAGCACTGATTAACATGGTTTGTAAACTTAATGCATCTAACACTGGCATAGGGGGCAATAAAGGGGTTACGACGGCGGTAACTGAAATGGCCAATATTAAGCGAAATCGTTGGGTGACAAGTCGTGTCCCAAATAATGGCAACACCATAAAAAAACCTGCTACGCGAAAAAAAGGCCATAGATAACGGCTCACCCAACTGGAGATTTCTTCCGAGTTAAGGTGCATGATAAAACCAATTTCATTTTCCATTTAATTAAATGACACTAGCTAATGAGAAAGGGCATATTCATAAAAATGCCTTTTGTATAAGTGACCACTTTATTAACTATCCAAGGGCCAAACCACATAACACATAAAAGTGTAATCACTAAACGAGGCAAAAAACTTAAGGTTTGTTCATTTATTTGAGTAGCGGCTTGAAAAGTAGCCACCATTAATCCGACCAACAATCCGGGAACCAAAATAGCCCCTACAATCATAATGACAATAAATAAGCCTTCTCGTAAAAAATCACCAATATTTTCAGCACCCATAATGTTACCTCACACTTTTAAGTGTCTAAAATCCATAGCTAGCCGCCAAAGTCCCTATTACCATGGCCCAACCATCCACCAATACAAATAACATGACTTTAAAGGGCAAGGAAATAATGATTGGACTAAGCATCATCATCCCCATGGCCATCAGCACACTGGCTACCACTAAGTCGATGATTAAAAATGGAATAAAAAGCATAAAGCCCATTTGAAAGGCAGTTTTTAATTCGCTTGTTACAAAAGCTGGAATTAAAATATGAATAGGGGTTTCAGCAGGACTAGCAATATCTTTCTCACCTGATAAGCGAACAAATAATGTTAAATCATCTTCTCTAATTTGTGCCAGCATAAAATTCTTAATGGGAATACTGGCCCGATTTAAAGCCTCAAGCGGTAAAATTTCTTCATTAATATAAGGCTGTAATGCGGTTTCATTAATCACATTAAAGACTGGTTTCATAATAAACATGGTTAAGAATAATGCTAAACCCAGCAAGATTTGATTAGAGGGTGTTTGTTGTAAGCCCAGTGCTTGACGCAAAATGGAAAATACGACAATGATGCGAGTGAAGGATGTCATCATAATGAGTAACGTTGGCAATATTGTCAGTGTTGACATTATGGCCAATATTTGAATGGTAACCGTATAGCGCCCGCTACCATTGGCTTGAGGCTCAAAGGTCAATGCAGGAATACCAAATTCAGCCTCTGCTAAACTACTCATGCTCATCAATAGTAAAATAAAGCATGCACCGATATACTTCATGATGCATTGCCGCCATTTTTTGAAACCTGTTCAGGTTTTTTTATATCACTGGCATTAAATGTTGAATTATTTTCTTCAGGCACAATACCTTGAGACAAGATCTCTTTCAAACGTTCAGAAAAACTTTTAGTGGCACTCTGTTTATTTGCTGTGTCAATTATAGGTTCATCAAAGCTTGCCAACGTATTAATGTTTTGAGCCGTCATACCTAATAAAATTTGTTTACCCGCAATTTCAATTAGAACAATTTTTTCTTTTACCCCCATGGGCATGACGGCCACGGTTTTAATATGAAGTTGACTCATACCCTGTAAGCCACGACTGCGTTTAATAAACCAAGCAAGTGCATAGATCAAAACCAATACAGCAGCCAGTGCGAGTGTCACTTGAATAAGTTGATCTTGACTATTAGGAACTTGCGGTGCAACTAGGCTTGCACTTTTTGCAAGCGTTGGGACTTCAGCAATGGCTTGCGTTAAAAGCAACATCATAAACAGTGTCCAAAAATTATTATTATTTTAAAGACTTAATTTCGCTCACGATTAAAATGGGGCTACTTTAATCTTTGAATACGTTCACTTTGGCTTATAACATCGGTAAGTCGAATACCAAATTTATCGTTTACCATCACCACTTCACCATGTGCGATGAGCGTGCCATTAACCAATACATCAAGCGGTTCACCAGCTAAACGGTCTAATTCAATTACCGAGCCTTGATTAAGTTGCAATAGATTGCGAATGGCGATTTGGGTATTACCCACTTCCATTGAAATACTTACAGGGATATCTAAAATTACATCCAGTTCAGGCGTACCACCCTCACCACTGGAATCGTTCGTGGAAGTATTATCAAATTCTTCCATGGGGGCAGGCTGAACCTCTTCTTCCTCTTCACCACTGTCACCCGATTCTTCCATGGCGGCCGCCCACTCATCAGCCAACGCTTCACCATCAGCTGCTTCCTCTACACCCGCTGCCACTTCATCGGCTAATGAATTGACATCATCTTGAGAAGTTTGCCCTTCCTCTGGGGTGTTTTCATTTTCGTCTTCATCACTCATAAGGAAGGTGCCTCGTTATTACCCACTACCGTTTTACGATTTATAGGTGCATTAATTTTGACGGCCAGCGCTTCTGATGACACACCTAATTGACCACGAAATATGGGTGTATTGTTAGCTTGTAATATAAAATCTTCTGGCATATCAATGGGAATAACGTCTCCTGCTTTTAGGGCAGCAACTTCCCTTAATGATATTTCCTGTTGAACAATGGTGCCATGCACCGGAACTTTGGCATTTTGTATATCTTCTTGCAAAGATTGCACCCACCTATCATCTACTTCATCAATATCACTTTGCACACCAGCGTCTAACACTTCTCTAATGGGTTCGATCATTGAATATGGCATGGCGACGTGTAAGTCACCTCCGCCGCCATCCAATTCAATATGAAAAGAACTCACCACCACAACTTCACTGGGACTGACGATATTTGCCATGGCAGGATTTACTTCAGATCCATAATATTCGAATTCCAATTCCATCACCGCGTGCCAGGCTTCTTTCATGTCGGTGAATACTTGCCCTAATATAAGTTGAACGACTCTCAATTCGGTGGGGGTAAATTCACGCCCTTCAATTTTAGCGTGACGGCCATCACCACCAAAAAAGTTATCGACTAATTTAAACACGAGCTTTGCATCTAAAATAAAAAGAGCTGTACCGCGTAAGGGTCTGACTTTAACCATGTTTAATGATGTGGGAACGTAAAGCGTATGAATATATTCGCCAAACTTCATAATTTGAATGCCACCACTGGCCACGTCGGCACTGCGTCGTAAAAAATTAAACATACTAATACGGGTGTAGCGGGCAAATCTTTCGTTAATCATTTCAAGGGTGGGCATACGCCCACGTACAATTCGATCTTGGCTGGATAAATCATAGGATTTTACACCCTCACCACCATCCGGATCTTCAGGTTCTATGTCACCATCATCCACCCCATGTAAGAGTGCATCTATCTCATCTTGACTTAATAAATCTTGCACTGAAATCGCCTAGGTTAATTATTTTAAGTATGAGCGAATGTTTCATTAACAGTGTTCAAGCAGCTGCAATTGACAGCTGCTCTTAACGCTTCAATATTGAAATTATTGAAATTATTGAATGACAAAATTAGTAAAGAGTATTTGATCTAAACCATTTTCAATCCCTGTTTCTTGGGTTAATAATCGATTCACTTCCACCACTAAGTCTGTCCGTAATGTCGCGCGCCCTTCAGCAGTACGCATCATTTTGAAATCCTGGCTACTTAATAAATTAATGATGGAGCTACGAATCATTGGGCTGTGCATTTGCAAGGCGCCGGCAATTTCGCCGTCATAAGTTAGCCCTTCCATATGTATCTGTAGGTAGCGTTGTCTTGGGCCCACTTGATAATTAATAATAAATTCAGGTTTCATTTTTACGTAAATCGCAGGTCCTTTTGAAGCTTGGGTAGTTTCTGCCACATCAGCCGTCTCGGCTTCTTCAGTCGCTTCACTGGAATCCCCTGACATTAAGAAAAATGCCACACCGGCCGCTATTGCCACCACCATAACCACAGCGACAATGATAATAATGAGCTTTTTCTTGCCGCCCCCTCCTTCATCTTCTTCAACATTTAGCTCCAGCTCTTTTTCGTTTGCCATACGTCACCTTTTTGATCCCTATATAGAATTTAGCAATCCTTATGCCACGCCTCTTCTGCAACAGCAGGGGCAGGCAGCTTTATGCCTGCGCTGATTGCGACCTTTAATTGAGTGTAGTCATTGGAATGGAATCTAGGTATTAAAACCAATAGCCCCACTAAATATGATATTAGTGGGGTAACCCTTTAAAATGGCTAAGCGAAGTAATCCACTAAGGAATCAGATTGAGATACAGTCACTTGTGGACTTTCAATTTCAGACTCTAAGGTACTATTCGTGCCGTCATCCAACATTTTCTCATCAGCAGACTGTCCCCCAGCTTGTTGCTGACCTTGATCCGATACATTGACGTCGGCCAAATTAATGCCTTCTTGTTCCATCATTTCCCTTAATCTTGGTGCTTGCGCTTCCAAGGCTTCTCTTACTGCAGGTTGATTGCTGGTAAAACCAACATTCATCTGCTCAGATGTCATTTTAATCTTAATTTCTAAAGCGCCCAGTTCGGGCGGGTCTAATTGAATTCTGGCACTTTGCAACCCTTCACTGTTCATAATGGCAATGCGCTTCGAAATTTGCTCATTCCACTGAACCGCGTTGGGTGGCATATCCAATTTTATTTTTTCTTGTGGAGCAGGAGCAAAAGCGGGATCACTTACCAAAGCTTTCGCAGTATCCAATTGCCCAGATACCGGATCTCTTTGTGAAGATACTTGACTGGCTTGCAGCATCACTTCTGATACTTCAGCTAATGCAGGTTGTGCTGGAGCAGGCTGCATTAATTGAGCTGGCGGTATTTGAATTAGAGTGCTTACTTGAACGTTCTTGTTGGTTAGTGTTATGGGCTTTTCATGAATATTTCCAAGCTCAAGTTCCCCGTCTAACAGTGAAGCATCCTCAATGGCGAGGTGTTCATTTGTGGATAATAATTTATTATTTTGCTGCACTAAGCTGCTCACCCCTGTGGCGGTATTTTCTGGCATCAAAGGACCGGCCATGACACTGGCTACAACTGGGGATGTTTGGGTAGTTAGCCCTAGTTTATTGTCTAAAGCATTCCCTTGATCAACCAGCGCACCGCCCTTATTAAGCTGTTCGCTCTGCCACTTCATTTGTTGTGAGTTTTGTTTAAAAGGTTGAGGCGTACCTTGCACCTGTATTTGAGCAGTTCGTTGCCGTTGAATGTCCTCCACACCAATGGGAGCCTGAACCATCCGTGGGGGTGTGTTGTTAGAAGAGTCTGCATCAACAGCACTTATCTCGCTGTCCACTTGCTGTCGTTCAAGGGATTGACTTAAAACAGCAGACAACGGCTCTGATTCGCCTTGAACATAAGCGGCAATGTCTTGCCCAACAGGCAATACACCTTCCTCTAATTGATCATTTAAGGCTTGATAAAACGATAAAGAAGAAGACTCAGGGTGATCTCCAGCCCCTTCTGCTAAAAGTGACCCATTGCTTTGCAGGCCCTGATTATTAAGGGGGGACTGAGCACTGCCTGATGACGATTGCGCAGGTGATATAGTTGGGGCTAGGGTGAAAAATGGTAAATTCGGCATGTCTAGACTCATCAATATAGAACTTAATTGATAAGTGCAATGCCTAGGCCAATTTAATTAAAGAAGTTGGAAAATAGAAAGTTTGCTTATAAAAGGGATTTTAAAGCTGTTTTTACCTGTTGGTATTCTTGTTGAGACTGGGAAAATAAATCGGCTATATTAGCTAACGTTTCAGCACGGGCTTGATCTTCAATTTCTTTAAATACTAAAGACAGTGGCAGGGCACAAATATTTGCACTTGACCCTTTTAGGCTGTGAGATATTTCTGCTATCTTGGGTAAATCTTCCCCTACAATGGCCTCTTCTAGTAATTGGTTTTTTTGATCACTGTCCGTTAGATAAGTATTAATCAGATCCTCAAAGGCATCCTCCATTAATTCTTTTAACTCATTTATTTGTCCGGTATTTAAATGCGACAACGGCATTTTACTCCCTTAATCTGCAACCCATGACAGTTCAACTTTAACTATATTACCATCACCTAAGTACTCAATATTATCGCAGATACTTAAAATTAATGGTATGCCTCGACCGCTATAACCTTGGTTAGCAAACTGTTTATCTTGTTTACTTTTGTAATCAAAGCCACTACCGCTGTCGGTTACTTTAATCACCAATTTACCGCCATCGGCAAGGGGTTTATGATCAAATTCGAAAGACACTTGCCCGTATTTCAACTCCTTTATGGCATTTTCCCTTTGCCTGTAATATTCCGCAAACCCTTGCGCGTCCTGTTTCAATGAGGAATTAAGTGAAAGCACACCATGCTCAAATGCGTTAGAGAAGAGCTCTGCCATTAAGGTATATAATTGCCCACTGAGTCCATTCAAATAAGGTACATCACTTAATATACTGAGCATAAGAGGCATGGGATTAAAGGTTTTTAGAGTGTCTCCCCTAAGGGTATAACACATATTCCAATCTAACGGGCCAGTCACCATGCCGCTACTGAGGTCAATATTAACCTCACCTACCTCTGACTCATCCACCATACGAACTTCTAGAAGAGTCGTATCGTCATCTTTACCCCGCTCACCTGTGAATTCATTAACTGTTTGAATAATTTCATCAAATAGCTGGTCATCATTTTGATTATTCTTGAATATGTCTTTCAGACGCTCTTCACCAAACAAATCGCCAAAATCATTACGTGATTCAACAATACCATCAGACCACATGTAAAGTTTATCGTTTTTACGAAGTGAATATTTTTGCGTATTGCCATCAAACGCTTGACTTGATAATACCCCTAAAGGCAAATGGGTAGAGATAACATTCTCAATCGCTTTACTGTCATGGCGGTATAAATAAAAGTCGGGAAGCCCTCCCATCCACACTTCTATTTCCTCTTTTCTAAAATTCAGATTCACCATACATACACAGCAAAAATAGCCAATGGGCAAAATATTTTTAAGTTTTATATTTATTTCACGCAAAATGCCTTCCATTGAGAAGCCTTTTGCGGTCATGCCATAGAAAATTTCAGCCAATGGCATGGCTCCAATGGCTGCGGGTAAACCGTGCCCTGTGAAATCGCCCAAAAGAATATGCATGCTGCCAGATGGTTTACGAGCCGCTAATAAAACATCTCCATTAAAAACAGAAAAAGGGGATAACAGGTACTTTAAATTGGGAAGGTGTAAACAGCCTGCATGGGTAACATTATCATAAACGGCTTTGGCCACTTCTTGCTCATGTACCATGTATTCGTTGTTGTCTCGTATAACATCTCGCTGGCGTTGCAAGGTATGATGCATTCGCCGCATTCGGCTAAAGGCATTGATCTTAGCTTGCAATATAACTTTGTTGTAAGGTTTGGTTAGAAAGTCATCTCCACCGCTGTCTAGGCATTTTGCCAAGTCATGGGCATCTTGCAGTGATGTAAGAAATATAATAGGAATCATATCCTCACCGGCCAGCGCTTTTATTTCAAGAGCGGCCTCTTGCCCATCCATATTAGGCATTATCACATCAAGTAAAATTATATCGGGAAATTGAGTTTTAAATTGATCGATGGCTTCTAGGCCATCGGCGGCTTCACACACCTCATGGCCCATTTTTTTAACAATTGCCGACAAAATCATTCGATCAGATTTATTGTCGTCAGCAATTAAAACTTTAAGTGGTGATTCAGCTTCCATTACCAACCTCACATCCTAACACCTGCAAGCGAACAGCATTAATACCTGCGTCAATGGGGTAAAACTGGCTAATGACCTAAATCAATTAAGCATACATGCTCATTAATCCATGCTTAAAAACCCTCCAAGATAAACCCCATCTTTATGGCTTAATCAATGGAAAATAATTGTTCAAAATTCGAAATAGTCAGTATTTTTTTTACATCTTGATTGCAACGGGTAATGCGCACCTGAGCCGTATCACCACCAGCGTGATCACGTAACAGTAACAACATACCCAGTGCCGAACTGTCTAAGTAGGTTGCCTTAGACATATCAATCACGTAACTTTTGACTGAGTCATCGGACTTTTCATATGCGTCACGAAACTCTTGATGAGCACTAAAATCGAAGCGCCCTTCCACTTGAACAGTTAATTCATTGCCGCTAACGGATGTGCCTATTGACATGTGTCACCTCTATTTGCCTTTCCCTGCACTTTAGATTAATCAAAACTTGCCTGGCCATTATCACGGCAGGCATGCTCTGAACAATCTATTTATATGACTTATTTGAGCATAGCCCAAAAAAAAACAGATAGTAACTTTTGAGTCCTTTCTAACATTATTTATTCCCTTAATTTAGCCTTAGTCACATTTTGGCTGCTATTTACGCTTAAGCTCAGTGATGACATGCCCTGCAATATTGCTTAGAGGCAAAATTTTATCCCCTGCCCCTACTTCTGCTGCTGCCCCCGG
The DNA here is from genome assembly GCA_913058575.1 of uncultured Bermanella sp. Taxonomy (GTDB): domain Bacteria; phylum Pseudomonadota; class Gammaproteobacteria; order Pseudomonadales; family Oceanobacteraceae; genus Bermanella. The sequence continues at coordinate 146,806 of CAJXRF010000001.1, read as the reverse complement.
CATGCCCCACACTACAGAGCTGTTTTTATCTTGAATAATATTGTAACTGCCCGCTTGCTTCATTCTTAGCATGGCTTTTGCGCCATCATTCCCCATGCCCGTTAGCATAATGCCAATGGCGTTTTTAGCACTGTGTTCGGTTATGGAGTCAAATAACACCTCAACTGAGGGTTTGTGTAAATTAACTCGTTCACCATCAAATACTTTGCAGTAATAATAGCCACCCTTTTTTATTACCTGAAGGTGCTTATCACCAGGGGCGATGTAAACATGGCCAGCCATTATTTTGTCACCATCTTGTGCTTCATGGACAGCTAACGGCAATATGCCATCTAAGCGCTTAGCAAACGATGTACTGAACACAGGCGGTATGTGTTGTGTGATCACTATGGGTGGACTGTCAGCTGGCATCATTAATAATAGTTCTCTCAGTGCTTCCGTGCCCCCTGTAGAAGCCCCTATTGCAATAATACGATTACTTATTTGACCTATTTTACTGGGCGCATGAGCCCTCTTAATAGGATGTCTAGATGCTTGAAGCTCCAAACGCCCAAGGTTGGCAACGGCTGCCATTTTCACTTTTTCAATGATCTCTTCACTGTATTCTGCCAATAATTCAGGGCTATCGGCACTGGGCTTACCCACGTATTCAACTGCACCTACTTCCAAAGCCTCTAATGTGGCCGGAGCCCCCTTTTGGGTGAGAGTAGAAATCATCACCACAGGCATAGGTCTGAGCTTCATGATTTTTTTTAGAAATGTAATACCATCCATTTTTGGCATCTCTATATCTAAAGTGATCACATCAGGCTGTAATTGTTTAATTTTATCACGGGCGATATATGGATCTTCAGCTGTGCCCACCACTTCAATACCCGGTGCGGCAGCAAAGATCTCTGACAATACTTTGCGAATTAGAACTGAATCATCTACTACTAACACCTTGATCATTTTTTCGCCCTTTTTCGCCTTGTAGCACTTATACTTTGCATATCATCGGCCATAAAATTGAGCTTAATCAAATAGCTCTATGTCGCTATCATCTTTGTGCTGCTGAATACTTTCCATATAACCTTTTTCGCGCTGAATGATTGTGTCATTACGGGTGGTTGTCATACGTCGCACTTTTACAGCACCTGTATCTGGAAAAAATAATACTTTTCTAGAGAATATATCCCCCACATCGGCTGCGGACACCTTCATTCCTTCTTTACGTAAATAATCATAAACGAATAATATATTACGTTGACCCACATCAGACAATGCGGCCATGACCTGGCCACCACCAAATAATTTCACTTCTAAATCCTGCTTACGAGAGCCCATTTTATACAGAGTATTTAATAAGTGCTCCATGGCCCAATTACCATATCGTGTTTCCGCTGTATTAGGGTCACTGCCCCATTGTGCAGAGCTATGTTCGTTCTGCACTGGTAACATGAAATGGTTCATGCCGCCAATGCCTAATTTAGTATCTCTAATACATGCACTTATGCAGGAGCCCAATACGGTTGCAATCATTTCTCCGTGAGCGGTCACGTAAAACTCGCCTGGTAATATTTTGGCGGCCCAAGTTTCTAAATTTTTATCATAATAACGATTAACATGATCAAATCCACTTTCAGCCGAGGGCTGTTTTCCATGGTGGTGATGGTGATGAATTTTATGTTGTTTATGCACCTACCACCTCCTGAGCTTAAAATGATTAATCCGTCATTAAGATCTATCTAACTGCCCACTTTTTGATAAATAGTGCGCCCTTTACTGATAAATTTTTCTGTCATGCCATGTAAGGTTTCACTATGACCTATAAATAAATAGCCGCCCTCTACCAAACTGTCAGCAAGGCGATCAAAAAGTTCGATCTGCGTTTCTTTATTAAAATAAATCACCACATTGCGACAAAATATGACATCGAATTTATTTTTCATGGGCCAAGGCCCTAATAAATTTAAGCGATTAAATTGCACCATAGAGCGAATACTATCTTTTACCTGCCCAACGTCACTGCTATTCTTGCGTAAAAAACTAGACAAATAATTTCTGGGAAGTTGCTCTATATCTGCAATGGGATACTCCCCTAATCTAGCTTTAGCTAATACATCACTGTCTAAGTCTGTTGCCAGTATCTTTAAATTATAATCTTTAACCGGCATGTTCTTATCTAATGTTATTGCAATACTATAAGGCTCTGGACCTGTAGAGCAGGCTGAGGACCAAATCCTTATGGGCTTGCCTTTTTTTTCTTTTTTCCATCCGGGTATGATTTCTTTGGCCAAAAACTCAAAATGATGGGATTCACGAAAAAACGACGTTAAATTAGTCGTGATGGCATTTAGAAAACCGGTTGTTTCTGCATCTTGATTATTTGCCAGATACTGACAATATTGAGAGAAATTCTGAAGGTTAAGCTTTCGTACTCGTCTAGAAATTCGGCTGTAAACCAATTCTTTTTTATGCTCGCCTAATACTATACCGCTTATGTCATAAGCCATGGCCGCTAAGCAATTAAAGTCTTCATCTGCCATGGGGAATTCTTTAGCGGTAAAGTCCATATTACCTCCTGAATATGTTTTATCGTTATGATTATTAAATAAGGCGATCAATAAAAAAACGCCTAATACAGTAACTGCACTAGGCGTGTTTCATAACCTAAAACTCTTGCCAATCATCACCATCATCTGTCACAACCGGTCTACTAGCTGCGATAGGGCTGGCTTTAGGTGCCGATTGTACAGGTGCCATGCTCATGGCAGGCCTTCCGGCTGAGGCACCGCTAAAACTGCCTACATCTGAACCTGATGCCATTTGAAAGAAACCCACTAAGTCGAGCATGCTTCGGGCTTGTTCCGTCATGGTTTCACTGGCCGCGGATGCTTCCTCTACGAGCGCAGCATTTTGCTGGGTCATTTCATCCATTTGACTAATGGCTTTATTCACCTCTTCAATTCCGGCGCTTTGCTCTATGGCTGCGTCACTGATTTCTTTAATCATGGTGCTCACTTTTTCAACCGCATCCACTATCTCGGTTAATGTGGTGCCCGATTCATTCACAAGCTCTGTACCGTTATCTACTTTTTCTACACTGTCACGGATAAGATCTTTTATTTCCTTAGCGGCACCGGCCGAACGTTGCGCTAGATTTCGCACCTCTCCGGCTACCACAGCAAAACCTTTACCTTGTTCACCGGCTCTTGCTGCTTCTACCGCTGCGTTAAGAGCCAATAAGTTCGTCTGGAAAGCAATCTCATCAATCACACCAATAATGTCGGCAATTTTCTTACTTGAAGAATTGATTTCATCCATGGCGGTGACCGCTCGGGCCACCACTTCACCACCTTTACTGGCTTTTTCCTGTGCATTGGACGCTAACTCATTAGCGTGCGATGCGTTCTCGCTGGTTTGCTTCACGCTACTGGTCATTTCTTCCATACTGGAAGCGGTTTCTTCCAAGCTAGACGCTTGCTCTTCAGTACGCTGGCTTAAGTCAGTGTTGCCTTGAGCAATTTCATTTGAGCCTGTAGACACCGTATTGGCGGCTTCTCGAATGCGCCCAATAATGTCAGTTAAGCGATCACCGGTGGTATTGGAATCGGCTTTTAATTTACCAAATAGACCTTCATAATCAGCGTCTATGCGTTCGGTTAAATTCCCTTCCGACATGGCGGCTAATACTCGGGCAGTATCGTTGATCACCCCTTCAGATAATCCCACCAAGCGGTTCAAGCCCATACATAACTCTTTAAAGAAGCCTTTTTTATTATCCACAGTGGCACGCTGACTCAGATCTCCTTTACCGGCTGCTTCGATAATGTTGTCCACTTCTTGCTCTACTGCCACTTCTTCTGTGCGATCATTCCATTCAACTACCGTACCTAATCGCTCTCCTTCCTCATTGTTAATAGGGCTGGCAATAAGGGCAAAAGTACGCCCCCCCACATTAATTTCAGTTTGATAAGTAGAAGCTAGATTGGCCAGCATGTTACGTTGGTGGGAAGGGTTTTTATGGAAAATATCAATATTGCTGCCCAGTACTTTATTTGCAGAAAAGTTAGGTAGATCTTGCTTGATATCACTTTCCCCCACCGACAGCATATTTTGTACCGCTGAGTTTGTGTAAATCACTTCAAGGTCATTATCAGCAATCATAGTATTAGAAGAGCACACATCCAAGGCCAACTTCACACGAGTGTTTTCATCCGCTAAGCGTTTTTCTTCAACTTGCTTAGCCAATTTTTCAGTTATATCACCCCACTCTACCACTGTCCCTAAACGCTTACCTTTTTCATCAAGAATCGGATTCACCACCAAAGCAAACGTTCTTGCACCTAACTCCAATTGTGTTTCATGAGAGCTGGTTAATTTGTCAAGAAGGCCGCGCTGATAACTGGGATTTTTATGGAATATATCAATATTGCTGCCCAATACAGTACTCGGTGAGAAGCTTGGTATCGCTTGCTTAATGTCCCCCTCAGCAATCTCAAACATGGTGTTCACACCTTTATTGGTATAAACCAGATCATAGTTTTCATCGGCAACCATTAAGCATGATTCTGCACAAGCATCTAGTGCCAATCGTACTCGAGTATTATGCACATTGTCTTTTTTCTGCTGAGTAACATCGGAGGCAAATTTAACCACTTTAAAGGGGTTACCATTTAAATCTAATATTGGATTATAAGAAGCTTGTATCCAAATTTCTTTACCATCCTTGCCAATACGCTTGTATTCGGCAGATTCATATTCACCACGATTAAGCTTTTCCCAGAATTGGCGATATTCGAGACTTGCTTTAAAATCACCTTCAACAAACATACTATGATGCTGGCCCTGTATTTCTTCTAAGCGATAGCCTACTGCACCAAGGAAATTATCATTGGCAGTAATTATAGTTCCATCCATATTGAATTCGATAACGGCTTGAGCTTTGTCTATTGCTGCCAATTGACCGGCATTTTCTGCAGATTTCATTTTTTGTTCGGTAACATCGGTGGCAAATTTAACCACTTTAAAGGGCTTACCATTTAAATCTAATATTGGGTTATAAGAAGCTTGTATCCAAATTTCTTTACCGCCCTTGGCAATACGCTTGTATTCGGCTGCCTCATATTCACCACGATTAAGTTTTTCCCAGAATTGGCGATATTCATTGCTTGCTTTAAAATCACTTTCAACAAACATACTATGATGCTGGCCCTGTATTTCTTCCAAACCATAACCTACTGCACCAAGGAAATTATCATTGGCAGTAATTATGGTGCCATCCATATTGAATTCGATAACCGCCTGAGCTTTGTCTATTGCTGCCAATTGACCGGCATTCTCTGCAGATTTCATTTTTTGTTCGGTAACATCGGTTGCAAATTTAACCACTTTAAAGGGCTTACCATTTAAATCTAATATTGGGTTATAAGAAGCTTGTATCCAAATTTCTTTACCGCCCTTGGCAATACGCTTGTATTCGGCTGCCTCATATTCACCACGATTAAGTTTTTCCCAGAATTGGCGGTATTCGTTACTGGCTTTAGTCGCGCTTTCAACAAACATACTGTGATGTTGGCCCTGTATCTCTTCTAAGCGATAGCCTACTGCACCAAGAAAATTATCATTGGCAGTAATTATGGTGCCATCCATATTGAATTCGATAACGGCCTGAGCTTTGTCTATTGCTGCCAATTGACCGGCATTCTCTGCAGATTTCATTTTTTGTTCGGTAACATCGGTTGCAAATTTAATGACTTTAGTGGCCTTACCAGTTGAATCTAGAATTGGATTATAAGAAGCCTGAATCCATACTTCTTTTCCACCCTTTCCGATGCGCTTGTATTCGGCAGATTCATATTCACCACGATTTAATTTTTCCCAAAATTGACGATACTCAGCACTGTCTTTGACTCCTGCTTCCACAAACATACTGTGGTGCTGGCCTTGTACTTCCTCTAACCGGTAACCCATGGCACCCAGAAAATTCTCATTAGCCGTAACGATCGTGCCATCCATATTAAATTCAATCATTGCTTGAGATTTACTAATGGCTTCAACCTTACTGGCGTTTGCAGCGGCAATATTACTTCCCTCACCAGATACGCCGCCTTTTTTAACCGCGCTACGCACTGAATTTCTAAGGTTCACCATGGTATAAATAAGATGAGTCATCTCATCTTTACCTGTCATGGGTGGCTCATAACTGTAGTCGCCATTGGCACTGCTGTTTGCACTCTTAATAGCATGGTTTAATCCCGTTAGTACTCTTTGACCGAGCATCCAACTCACTAAGGCGCCAGCACCACACAATAAGGCAGTAATAACTAGCGTGTTGCCATTAGAGCCTTGAGGCAAATTTAGATACGCATAAATTAAGCCCACCAGAGGTAAAGCCCAGGGAAGCACCATTTTGTATTGAATATTAAACCGATTAAGTTGTTCCATTTCCTTGCCACCCATTATTAATCAATGATTAAAAGATTTTCCAATTTTAAAAATTCATTTAAATAATTATTGCGATCCTTGCTCATCAATGTTGACAAGGTTTGCTTGTGAAAATATTGACTAAAAATCTTTCCAATGCCAGCTCCAAGTAAAACTGAGTACTGTATTTTTAATCACGCTATAAACCCTATAAATGTACGTTAGTCATCAATGGTCAGTAACTTCTGAAGTTCAAGCAATATCACCATATTTTTATCTACCGTCACCAAACCTTTTATAAAGTGTGAGTTTCTATTTTCCGCAACGCCCGTGGTGCGTACTTTACCAATCGGTACATCATAAACATCACTGATGGCATCTACGATGATGCCCATGGTGCGATCACCTTTATCCGTGTCTACTTTTAATATCACCACAACGGTAATGTCGCTGTAATCAACGCTTGGTAACTGAAAGCGATCTCTTAAATCAATAATGGGCACAATGGTGCCTCTCAAATTAAGCACGCCTTTCATATGTGAAGGGCTATTGGGTACCATGGTGGCTCGCTCCCAACCACGAATCTCTTGAACTGCGAGAATATCCACACCGTACTCCTCATCATTCATCAAAAATGTGAGGTACTGCTGAGTGGCTAACCCTTCTTCGGTGGTCTGTATTTTCTCTATTTCGACACTTTCTTGTGCTGCGGCACTCATGATTGACACATCCGTTATACTGCTAAAATTAAGCCGTTAAAAAATTCATCCGTATTTCTACGCTGCTTTATGATTTTTAACTTTCCTGTCTAAATCTTTTAAAGAAGTGACCGATAATTTTGATAAACCACTCACATCAATAATCAGCGCCACGGTGCCATCGCCTAAAATAGTAGCACCCGAAATACCTTCTACTTTTTTGTAGTTCTCTTCTAAGCTTTTAATTACCACCTGCTGCTGGCCTAACAGCTCATCTACCACCACACCTATTTTTTCGCCGTCGGCTTCCACCACAACAATGATGCTTTCATCAAGGTCATCGTTTTCGGTTTGAATACCAAAGGTTTGGTTTAATAATAATATCGGCACATATTCATCCCGTAACTGCAACACGTCACTGTGTCCGCCTACATTATTTAATTCACTGCCTTGATATTGAATTGATTCCACAATGCTTACTAACGGGAAAATATAAATTTGATCTTCTACCTGAACTAATTGGCCATCTAATATGGCCAGTGTTAGTGGCAAACGAATCACAAAGCGGCTGCCTTTATTTTTTTGGGAAAACACTTCAATAGAACCATTCAGGGCAGCAATGTTTCTACGCACTACATCCATGCCCACACCGCGGCCGGACAAATCACTGACCACATCGGCGGTGGAAAAACCTGGCTGAAATATTAAATCAAATACTTGATCTTCACTTAAATTGGCATCTTCTGAGATAACACCATTTTCACGGGCTTTTTGTAGTATCCGCTCAGTGTTTAAACCAGCACCATCATCTTCAATCTCAATGACAATGTTGCCGCTTTGATGATAAGCCTTAAGCTCTACTGTACCGGTTTCACTTTTGCCATTTTTAATCCGCTCTTCAGGTGTCTCTACACCGTGATCCATGGAGTTACGAATAAGGTGCACCATGGGGTCACCCAGTTTCTCCATCACGGTTTTATCCAATTCAGTATTTTCACCAGACATAACCAGGTCGATCTTTTTATCGAGTTTTCGAGCGGTATCCCGCACCAGCCTTGGAAAACGACTGAATACAAAACTGATGGGCATCATACGAATTTTCATGACACTTTCTTGAAGCTCTCGGGTGTTGTGTTCAAGTTGCGCAAGCCCTTCTTGTAATCTTTGCACCCGGCCCATATCAAAGTTTTCACCCAACTCACCCAGCATAGACTGAGTAATCACCAGCTCACCCACCATATTGATAAGGTTGTCTACTTTATCGATATCGACCCGAATGGATGAACTTTCTTGAGGAGCAGCGGCTTTTTGTGGCGCTTTGGGTTTTTCATCTGTTGATTGAGAAGTGGTGACAGCGATTGGTTCCACTGCGGCTGGCGTTACTTGCTTATCGGGTTCACTTTCCTGAATTTTTTGCGACTCTGCTTCGCAAGATTGCCCCAATGGATAAATGTTAATTTCAGCGTCATCAATTACCCACTCGAACACTTCATCTATAACAGATTTTTCGAGGGGGGCATGTACATCAATGTGCCAGTTTAAAAAACAATGTTCAGGGTTTAAGCTACTAAAACTGGGTAAATTATCTGTCTTTACTGTAACACTCATGTTTCCATCACACAGTTCAGATATTTGTCTGAACATGCGAGTCGGTTCATTCCCAGTTTGTAATAATTGTGGCTCGGGAATGAAGTCTATGCTCCAACCATTCTTTCCATCAGCACCGGCCCCATCGCCACCACTTTTATCGCTAGGGGGCTGACCACTATCACTGCCTTCTTTAGAATTTGCAGATTGAGCTAGTGCTTGACTGGGATCTTCATTTTTTAATATGGCTTCAAACTGAGCGCGCAAATCATCGGCGTTGCTCATGTCGGGCTCTTCACCATTTTGTAGCGCCTGCAACATATCTCGCATGCAGTCTACGCTCACCAGCAATAAATCCATGGTGGTTTGATTTAAGCTTCTGTCACCTGAACGAACTTCATCTAATAAAGTTTCAAGTACGTGGGTAAAGTTAGCCACTTGCATGAAACCAAATGTACCTGAGCCCCCTTTAATTGAGTGAGCCGAGCGAAAAATGGTGTTAATGATTTCGTCATCAGGGGCGTCGACATTCATTTCAAGCAGGCCTTGCTCCATGGCATCTAGGCCTTCGTAGCTTTCCTCATAAAAAACCTGATGAAACTGACTTAAATCGACGCTCATGTGTGATTACCCCAATACTTTTTTAATTGTGGTCAGCAGTTGATCTGGGTTAAAGGGCTTAACAATCCAGCCCGTTGCGCCGGCAGTTTTACCCGCCATTTTTTTATCCCCTGTGGATTCTGTAGTCAGCATTAAAATAGGGGTGAATTTATAGCTGGGAAGCTGGCGCAAGTTGGCACATAACTCAATGCCATTCATATTTGGCATGTTTACATCGCTTAGCACCAAGTCCATTGCTTGGCCTTGGGCAATTTTTAATGCTTCAACCCCATCACTGGCTTCCGTTACCTGGTGCCCTGCACCTTTTAAGGTAAAGCTCACCATTTGACGCATGGAGGCAGAGTCATCAACTGCAAGTATTTTGGCCATGAAAAGTCTCCATTTTACTAGTGTTGGGTTAATCCAAGGGGGGTATCTAAACCAAGCAATTTAGCACTGGCCAAAGTTTGCTCGGATGGGGTTTTCCAAGAAAGAGTACGACCATCCTGTAATAAGGATTGGTGAAAACTAAAAAGTAATTGTAAGACTGAAGTATCTATTTGTTCAATTTTTGAAACATCCACTTCCACGTCATTGCCTGTTTGCAAAAGGTCTTCCATTTGCTTATGCAGTTCCTCTGCGCGAATAATGGTGCACTTAGCGCCCAAATCCAAATTTCCAGTTTCCATGTTAAATACTATCCACTCATCAAGATTTCCTATTTAAATGTAAGATTAGACGTAAAAAATGAGCTTGCTAGTGAAAGGGATATTTAAAAATGTTATGGGGCATATCGGTGTGGGGCGAAGACCTGCCATGTAATGGAATAAAAGATAAAAAGAAATGGCTTAAGGGGCTAACGATTCCATGGTTTTAATTCATTTTTGGTATGTTAATCATTAATGCTAAGCCTATTAGGAATTAAGTTCCCACCATAAAGCATGGCATTTCAACTGTTTTATTTTATAGTTTTAACACTATAAAAATGACAATTTGGTATAAAGAAAATCACTGGTAGATCAGATGGTAATTAAACTTTCTGATTTAATCTAATCTCCCTGATGAAGCCTATAAAGCTGAGCCCCCATTTCATCTAAAAACTTTTGAAGCTGCTTATCTTCTTGTTGCAGTGCTTGATCGGTTAAACGTGTTTGCAAATTTTCGTAACTTTTAAGGCGCTGATTTAATTTTAAATACACCTTTTTGGCTTGCTCTAATTGTTGAGTAAACTGCTCGACCTCTTGGCTCTGCCTAAAAAGAGCGGTATCAATTTGTAAAATAAAAGATTCAAACTGCTGTAGGTTTAAGCCTGATATGCCTTGATTACCAGCCAGTTGGAATTTACGCATGTATTCGGCTTGATACTCAATTAACGATTGTTCTTTTTGGTGTTCGCTGTCAATGCGCTTTTGTATCATCCCAATATAAGAGAGTGCTTCATTAACCGACTTTTGCGCCAAGTGCACAAGCGGGCTCATGCGTTTGGCTCTTTGGTGTAACATCTATACCTCCTACACACAGGGGTTTACTTTAAGGCTTAGCTGCTTGAGCCTGGGGATTTTTAAACGCTAACCCTTCGTTGTTGATCATTTGTAAACCTTCAACACTTTCTTGTAGGCTAATGGACTCATCTAACCCTTGGGCTAAAAATGCCTTCATGATAGGAAATAATCGTACTGCTAAGTCTAGCTCTGGGTTACTGCCAGCACTGTAAGCCCCCACGCTGATTAAATCTTTATTCTGCTGATACAAGCTATAAAGGTGTTTAAAGTTTTGCGCACTTTTTAAAATTGCAGGTAATACCACTTGAGGCATGACACGGCTAATGGACGCTTCGATATCAATGGCTGGGTATTGACCTTCTTCTGCAATGCGGCGACTTAACACCACGTGACCATCTAGGATGGCGCGAGCCGAATCCGCAATGGGATCTTGTAAATCATCCCCTTCGGTTAACACCGTATAAAAAGCCGTAATGGAGCCTCCACCAGGTGGGCCATTACCTGTACGCTCAACCAATTTAGGAATTTTCGCAAAAACAGATGGTGGATAACCTTTTGTAGCCGGAGGCTCACCAATGGACAAGGCTATTTCTCTTTGGGCCTGACCAAAGCGGGTGAGACTATCCATTAACAATAAAACATCTTTGCCTTGATCTCTAAAATGCTCGGCCACAGCCGTTGCCAACGTGGCCGCTCGCATACGCTTGATGGGGCTTTCATCGGCTGGAGAGGCCACAACCACTGCACGCTTTAAGCCGTCTTCACCTAATATATCTTGAATAAATTCTTGAACTTCTCGTCCACGCTCTCCCACTAAAGCCACCACGCACACATGGGCCTTAGTGAAACGCGTCATCATGCCCAGCAACATACTTTTACCCACACCAGAACCTGCAAATAACCCTAATCGCTGGCCTCGCCCCACTGTGAGCAGTGCATTAATCGCTCTTATGCCCACATCCATTGATTCCCGGATGGGTGCTCGGTGCATGGGGTTAATGGTGTCACCATCTAAATTAATTGAGTGTTCACTGTAAATGTCACCTTTATCATCAAGCGGCTTACCTGTGCCATCGATCACCCTGCCAAGCAGGCAATCACCTACGGGAATATGGTCACTGCCAGTAATGGGCGTCACTTTCGCACCAGGCTCCAGACCCTGTACGGTTTCAATGGGCATTAAAAATATTTTTTCGTTATCAAATCCCACCACTTCGGCTTCTATTTGACCATTAGATTGCGCCACCCAACAGCGATCACCTACTTTAACTTTGCAGCCCACCGCCTCTAAGGTAAGGCCCACCATACGAGTAAGGTGGCCGCTAACGATAGGATGACTTTTAAAAGTGCCGTTGCCTTTAAGCCAATTTAGCGCAGATAAGTTATTCATTTTCAGAGTCGGTGGGTGTATCAGAAGAAGCTTTATCTGTGGTGGAATCTGGCTGAGGGTCAGGTTGGCCACTGGCTTTTGTATCTATCCCAGTGCCTTGTGCTGCTTCAACCGAGTTGTCATCTATTGAGGTATCTGCTGAATTATTTGTGGGGTTATCTGTTTTCAAATTGTCTGCTTTTGAGCTGCCTTCAGCCTCGAGGGACGCCGTTGCGGGGTTAGCCTCGGTTGTTTCTTTAGAAGCAGAGTCATTTTCATTTTTCGGTTCTGTTTTTAAATCTTCTGAGTCTGCTTCTGGCTCATTGGGCGTTTGTAATAAGCCTACTTCTAATTGGCTTTTGTATTGTTTAATCACTTGTGCCCAGCGGCTTTCTAAGGTGAAATCTGCCACGCTTTTATCTGTGATTAATTGGCACCCACCAGGGCTGATGCTGTTATTGGTATTAAGCTTGGCTTCGATATTGTTTTGTTCAAAGGATGCTTCAAGGAAGGGTAAATCTTGTTCATTTAATTCGATGATTAAATGAGATTTGTCTAAGGGTAAAGCGTCAATTGCCAATTTAACCAGAGCCACAATATGCTCGCTACCTTGATTAAGCTCTTCGTGAATCACTGCTTGAGCCAGCATTTCAACCAATTCTGGTAACAAGTTTTCAATATCATTTTTTTGAGCAGACAATTGATCACTTAAAGAATGAATAACCGACTCTAACTGTTCAATGGTTTGTTGGGTTTGCTGATCACCGCTTTCTTGTGCTTGTTTTTTTCCTTCACTATTGCCTGCCTCGAAGCCCAATTTTCGACCTTCTTCGGTACCGGCTGCTAAACCTTCTTTATGACCTTCTTGTGCCCCTAACTTTTCACCTTTTTGTCGACCTTCTACTAAGCCCTGCTCTAACCCTTCGTTATAAGCTTCTTGACGAATTTGTTCTAGCTGATCGGCTGTTAAAGGCTCTACTTCAATTTCTTCTTCTTCCACCTCTACTTCGGCTTCCAACTGCTCTTTAGCAAGCTCTTTTTCACGAGCCTTTACCAAGGCTTCTGGCTCAACCCAGAAAGGTAGATTCCAGCTTTTAGGGTCGACTACTTCATCGGCGGGAATGCGTTGTCGACGCTCAATCATAAACTTGACTCACTGTCTTAAATATTATCTCCATACTTCCCCTTATTATTACTTTAGCAACAGGCCTTGTTACACCATTTGTTCGCCGCCAGCACCGCCTAGGGCAATTTCACCGGCATCGGCCATGCGCCTAGCAATAACCAATACTTCTTTTTGAGCATTTTCCACTTCACTGACTTTAACAGGGCCTTTCGCTTCTAGATCATCACGCAGTAATTCGGATGCGCGCTTTGACATGTTTCGGAATATTTTTTCTTTTAAATCTTCATCGGCCCCTTTCAGAGCAAGAGTTAATAAGTCACCAGACACTTCACGCAGCAACACTTGAATACCCCGATCGTCCACTTCATTAAGGTTTTCAAAAACAAACATAAGGTCTTGAATTTGAACGCCCATCTCTTCGTCCATTTCTTTAATCTGCTCTAGAATTTCACCACTCATGGCACTATCAAGGTTATTGATAATATTCGCAGTGACTTTAACACCGCCCATGGCTGTGGTTTGTTGGCCTTGACTGCCTGAGAATTGTTTTTCAAGAATATCGTTTAATTCCATTAACGCGGCGGGCTGTACGGCTTGTAGCGATGAAACCCGCATCATAATGTCTAGTCGGACTTTTTCATCAAAGTTGTAAAGAATTTCCGCCGCTTGATCAGCGTCTAAATAAGCAATAACAATGGCTTGAATTTGTGGGTGTTCGTGTCGAATAATGTCAGAAACCGCTCGGCTTTCCATCCACTTAAGGGTATCCAAGCCGGTGGTATTGCCCCCTAATAATATTCGGTCAATTAAACCGCCTGCTTTTTCAGTGCCCAGCGCTTGGGTTAACATATTACGAATATATTCATCCGCCCCTAAACCAAGACCCGTTTGCCCTGATAGGCTATCTAAAAATTCTGCCACCACCCCTTCTACTTGAGTTTGAGTCACATCCTTTAAGGCAGCCATGGTGGCACCCACGGCTTGCACTTCTTTTGGACCTAGGTGTTTTAATAATTCTGCCGCGTCTTTTTCACCCAGACTCATTAACAAGATGGCGGCTCGAGATTTATGGTCGAGACTGGACAGCTCGCCCCCTGATTTCGCAGGAAGATTATCCTTACCTTCATTGTTGTCCGCATCTGCCATAAGTCACTCTATAATTAAACAACGACTATTGATGTTACTGGGATGACTTAACTGAAATTAATCAGCCCCTTCGTTAATCCATTTCTTAAAGGCTTGAGCCACACGCGCCGGGTCTTCTGCAATCAGCCCTTTAAGGGCATCCAGTTGACGCTCAAATCCATCACTGGCACCAGGCAATAAAAATTCATCGGCTCCGGCTAGGGTCACTTTGTCATCACCAAATAAGTCATCACCTTCGCCGAGATCATCCAACTCTCCTTCAATGTCGGCCACTTCATCTTTCTTACCACGGTCAATCAAGTTGCGAACGATAGGACGGATCACACCAAAGATAACAATTAATAAGAATAACCCCGCCAGCACCTGTTTTACAATCTCCCAGAACCAAGGCTGGCGCCAAAAATCTGGCTCACCGATCTCTTGGGCCCCTCCTAAAAATGCCGTGTTAATAACGCTCACACTATCCCCTCTGGCCGCACTGAAACCCACTGCATCTTTCACCAGAAGCTCTAAACTTTTTAACTCATCACTGCTCCATGGCAATGTTTCCAAAGCACCTGTTTGGGCATTTTCTTTAATGCGATCATTGACCGCTACCGACACGGTTAAACGCCTGACTCGGCCTACTTGATGCTGAGTGTGGCTTAGAGTGCGGTCTACTTCATAATTGCGGGTGGATTCGCTGCGTTTTTCGGTTGGAGCAGCGCCTTCTTCTCCCCCCGCACCCGCTTCTTCAGGTGCAGTGCCTGCTGCCGCAGGTTGATTTGATAATGCACCAGGAATACCACCGTCTGCTTTGTTGCTGCTTTCTTCATTTAATAACTGCTCTGATCGCAGAGCAATTAAGTCGGGGTTAAAGATTTCTTCGGTTTGTTCAACCATTGTAAAATCAACATCGGCGCTCACTTCTGAGCGGAAGTTATCTTCCCCAAGAACCGGCTCTAATATTCTTTGCACCCGTTGACTTAAATTGTTTTCAATTTTTCGAGAATATTCAAATTGCTTCGTGGCTAAAAGATCTTCCTTGTCTCCATCTTCTTTGCTTAATAAATTTCCTTTTTGATCAACAAGGGTAACGTTTTCAACTGGCAGCTCGGGAATGCTGCCCGCCACCAACGAAATGATGGCTTCTGCTTGTTCTTTTTTAAGACCACTGCCACCGTAAATTTCTAAAAAGACCGAAGCACTGGGCTCACGATCATCACGAACAAAAACAGATTGCTTAGGCAAGGCCAAATGCACGCGCGCATTTCTAACGCTTTGCAAACTGGAGATAGTACGAGCAAGCTCTCCTTCTAGGCCACGTCTATAACGTACATTTTCTATGAATTGACTGGTACCTAAGCTTTGCTCTTGATCTAATAATTCTAAGCCAACACCCTCATTACTTTGAGCCACAATTGCTGCAAGCGCTAAGCGGGCATCGTGTATTTCATGTTCTGCCACCATAACGATTCCAGTGTTGGCATTAATTCTGTAATTAATGTCTTTTATTTCTAAGGCATCGATTATTTCTTTGGCATTATAATCTTGTAAATTACTAATGAGGGGGCGGTAGTTGGTTTCTTGTGACCAAATCACCACACCAATACCCAATGCTAAAATGGCAGCAAATCCAATTAACAGACCTACTTGGCGAACAATGGACAGCTTGTTGAACCCCATCATGACAGGATTTATATCACTGGCATCCATGGCTGCGGGCAAGGTGTCGTTAGCATTATCTTGAGAGGAATTATCTAGGTCAGGCTCTGTTGGAGCCCCATCCATCGCTTCAGCAGGTAAATTTTCAGTGGCCATGATTAATTAACCTTTACTGCTGTTAATTGGGGAAACGAAATTGATAAACACCCAATGAATAAAGTGGGATTTAATACATTGAATACGATGAAAGTGGCGTTCATATATTCTGTATTACACCGGCATGTTCATTATGTCTTTGTAGGCGTCAACCAGTTTATTTCTCACTTCCTTCATGGCGTCAAACGAAACACTGGCTTTTTGAGCGGCGATCATAACTTCAGGAAGATCTATTTGTGGGTCACCTTTTTCAAAACGTTTAGAAAGGCTAGCACTGTGCATCTGTGTTTCATTTACATTATTAATGGCATTGCTAAACATGGCTTGAAAATTAGGTACATTAGGGTCGGCTTTAATATCTGGGTAATTTTGTGAAGATTTTTGTACTTTATCTACCTCACTATTAAGGTGATTAACGCCAGGAACATCTTTTTGATTATCTTGTGGCGCTTGAATCTGTTGACGCACTTGGCGTAACTGCGAGAGCACGCTATTAATATCTGCTCTATCAACCATGACACGCCCCTTAATATTTGATTTTTATTGTTAATATATTAGTCAGAAGTAAGTGGAGAAATCGTCCTTGATCGGCTTCCTGCCGAAGTTTTAACAATATTAATCCATTAATATTGTTAAAACTTCCCTAAGAATTCCATTCTAACGAATACTTCCGTGCTCTTATTTTCTTAAAGACGTCTTCCTGACATCTTTTCTTCCCTTATCTGTTTTATTGCATAACATAGGCCAACCAAATACAGCACCATTAAGAAGCCAAAGAATCACTCCGTACGCCGATTCCTTGTTCACGCATGCGCGCCATTTTATACCTTAAAGTACGAGGGCTAATGCCTAATTTTTCAGCGGCCCTTTTCTTATTTTTTTCATTTTTTAACGCATCAAGAATTAATACATATTCTCGTTGTTTTAAGTTGTCTCCTAACGCATCTGCACATTGTTGGCTAGCTTGATTATGTACTGAAGTTTCTATTGGCATAGGCGCTATATCTCGGGTTTCCGAGCTGAAATCTGCACTGTTATTTTGAATCTCATCAACACTGGGAGTCGCCACTGGCGATGGCATGTTATTAGCGATAGGACTCGAGCCCGTCATCATATTAAGCACAATATCATCGGCACATATTTGATGGCCTGTTTGTATAATGAGAGCTCGCTGAATGACGTTATCTAATTCACGCACATTACCGGGCCAAGTGTGCTGGATGAGTTTATTTTGGGCTTCAATATCAAAAATAAGCGCTGATTTAGACTGCTTTTTACAATGCTTTAATAATAGACGCTCGGCCATGGGTAAAATATCTCTTGGCCTTTGTGCCAACGTTTTCCAATGAAGAGGAAAGACGCTCAAACGGTAGTATAAATCTTCCCTGAATTTCTTTTCGTTTACATAGCTTAATAAGTCGCGGTTGGTCGTGGCCAGTACTCGGACATTTAATGCAATGGTTTTTCGCCCACCCAGCCTTTCCACTTCGTGTTCTTGCAACACCCTTAGTAATTTGGCTTGCAGTGAAATATCCATCTCACTGATTTCATCTAATAATAATGTGCCTCCCTGAGCCTGTTCAAACTTGCCAGGCATGCTGTTATACGCACCGGTGAAAGCGCCTTTTTCATAACCAAAAAGGGTTGCTTCTAACATGTTTTCAGGAATGGCAGCACAATTAATGGCCACAAATGGATGATCTTTTCTAGGACTATGCTGATGAATGTAGCGAGCTAACACTTCTTTACCCGTTCCACTTTCACCGCTAATCAAAACGGTTGCATCACTGCTGGATACTTGTTTCGCTAATTTAAAAAGTGCGCGAGTGCTGGCGTCTTCGGCCACTGGATCGTTAACACTGGCATTCGAATGGGATTGATTGCGAAATTGATTTATGGATTCCATTAAGACATCCACATCAAATGGTTTCACTAAATAATCCATGGCGCCTTTTTGAATGGCCTGAACGGCTTTTTCCACTTCACCAAAAGCCGTCATGAGCACCATAGGAATAGTGGGATAATTGTCTTTCACATGTTTTAGTAAATCAAAACCCGACAATGCCCCCATGGTAATATCAGATAAAATCATACTGACATGCTGTTTCCTTAAAAACACCATGGCCGCTTCAGCACTGGCCACTTCAAAGCATTTAATTTTTTGCAGCTTCAAGGTATCACTAATGGCTTCTCTTAGCTGAGCATCATCCTCTACTACTAACATTTGAAACTCATTCATCGATCATCTCCTTAGAAGAAACGGTATTAACTGAATTTTTCAAAGGCACCGTCAATACAAAGCATGCCCCTCCTTGCACTTGGTTATAAAAACCAAGCCGCCCATGGTGAGCCCGTACCACCGCTTTCACGACAGATAATCCTAGTCCGGTTCCATTGCTTTTAGTGGTGTAAAAGGGTTCTGTTATTTTCTCTTTTACAGTTTCGGATAAACCTGGGCCATTGTCAGAGATGGTGATGGTTAAATTTTTATCCTGAATAGACAAAACCACTTTGATTTTGGCAAGCTCATTAATATCTTCAGCGGCCTCTATGCCATTGGCCAAAAGATTTTGAATGGCCCCAATGAGGCTTTCCTGATGACATTGGATTTTCTCTAAGTTATTCGATGATGCGGTTTCAATATCCTTTATAATACTAATATCGGCTTGGTATTGTTTTTGTAAAATTGCCTTGCTTTCACCTAATAAATTCGCCAATTCAAGAATATCGATCAATTGATTCAATGGCGCACTGCCCCGAGCAAAGATAAGCATGTCTCGCACTTGTGCTTCAATATTTTTTAATTGTCGGCTTAATTTTTTTGAGAACGTAACGCGCATATCATCATCTAACTCACTGCTTGCCAAATGCTGAGCATAAAGCGTCGCACCCGATAGCGGAGTGCGTACTTGATGAGCTAAACTTGCCACCATTTTTCCCATGGCGGTTAATCGTTGATTTCTTGCTAACTTATCTTGCAACATGCGTGTTTCGGTTTGATCGGTCATTAACACAATTTGCCCAGGTTCATTTTCTAAACTGGAGGTTTGAATGCTAAGGCGCAAACCACTTTTTAAAGACACTTCATGGCCATCGTCTTCTTTAGGACAAAAGTTACTACTGATAATATTGCGCCACGGCAGGCCGATAACGTCTTGATTTTGGAAAAAGTTTTTGGCCGCCAAGTTACATTCTTGTACTCGGCCTTTGCCATCTAACACCACTACGCCACCAGGCAATAAATGCAATAAACTATGAAGACGATCAGCCAGTTGTTCTTTTTCCTTCAGTTCCTTTATTCGGGCGGCACTGACTTCTGCTAGCTCACCAGATAAAACCTGAACCTGACTTTCAAGATTGCTATAACTTTCACTTAGTTGCTGTGACATTTCATTAAAGAGTTCAAATGCTTGACGCAAATTCTCTTTAGGCAAGCTATCTGCAACACTTCCTAATAAAGACGCCATATCTTCCACACCTAACAAAAAATAATAAGCCAATTTACTGGCTAAAAAATGTTCTTATGTGTGTATTGGCAAATACCATGCCCAGCTTTGTTATAAAATATTTGAGTATAAAAGGTGGTATTGATTGGTTGTTGAAGAATAAAGGTTGAATTGAGTGTTAAAGACTTTTTTCTATATCATTGATTGCATTTAATGTGAGTGTTTTGGAGTTAGTTAATTTTTTGAGACTCCATAAGGATTGCTGCATAGAATAAGTAGATGTAGGAAAGTACCTTGGGAAATCTACGCCTTTGATTATCGCTACACGCCGCTCCTTGCCATCCATGGCACCGCGTCATACCGTACATCCTGTACATAAGCTCCTGCCCGTCCATGCGCCCGCTTTATACCGTACATCCTGTACATATAAAAAACGCTCCCGAAGGAGCGTTAAAGTGGGCTAGCTAGCCAGGAGACAGAACGACTTGCAGCCTTACTGCTTGTTCATCCAATTTAACTACAGTTCCTCCTCTTCCATGGGTTCTTTTTCTTTACGTTGTAAACCGTATTTACGCATTTTCTCAACCAAGGTGGTTCTGCGAATTTTTAATTTTTCAGCCGCTCTTGCTACCACACCGCATGCATCGTCTAAGGCCTGCTGAATAAGAGAACGTTCTAAGTGGGTTAGGTAATCTTTAAGGTCTATGCCATTAACCGGTAATAGTGCTGGAGTATCTAAGCCCACTAAGCCAGGCTCACTGGGTAAGGTGACTGCTTCAGGAAGATTGGCATCCGCATCATCCCCTTCATCCACATGCCTAAACTTTAGTGGCAGTTCAGGCACACCCACCACGCCGTATGGATGCAATATCGCTAAACGCTCCACCAAATTGGCTATTTCACGCACGTTACCGTGCCATTCATGTCGACATAGCGACATGATCGCTGCGCTATTAAAGCGAATGGAACCGCGTTTTTCATTTTCCATGCGTGATATTAATTCGTTTAACAGTAGTGGAATATCTTCACGTCGGTCTCGTAACGGAGGCACTTCCAAAGGAAATACATTTAAACGGTAATATAAGTCTTCGCGAAAGGTTTCTTCACTGACCATCTTTTCAAGATCTTTATGGGTGGCGGCAATAATTCGAACATTGGTTTTAATGGTTTTAGTGCCACCGACTCGTTCATAATTGCGCTCTTGCAACACTCTTAACATTTTTACTTGCATAGCAAGAGGAAGATCACCTATTTCATCTAAAAATAAGGTGCCCCCTTCAGCCATTTCAAAACGACCCAAACGTGTATTGATTGCCCCAGTGAAAGCGCCTTTTTCATGGCCAAACAATTCACTTTCAATTAACTCATGAGGAATAGCACCACAGTTAACAGGTACAAACGGACCATCGCGTCTGGCACTGTGGTAATGAAGATTACGGGCTACTACTTCTTTGCCTGTGCCACTTTCACCGGTGATTAACACAGTGACATCTTTGTCGGCCACTTGATGCATTAACTCTCGCACGTATTGTATTTGGCGACTGGTGCCCACTAAAGAACGGAACAGCTGTACTTGACGACGCTCACCACGAACTCGGTTGTGAGCATAATGCTCTCGATAAATTTGTGCACGATGAAGGTTATCTAATAATTTGTTGTAGCTAGGTGGCATAGGGACATGGCCGATCATGGCTCGGCGTAAATCATCAGGAATGTCGTCAGGAAGCTCTTCATCACCCACATAGATAATGGGCATGCCTTTATCCCACTCATTTATGTCATTTAAAATATCACTTAAAGATTGTTTTTGGGAACTTCCGAGAATCAAAGCGACAATTTCCATAGGGTCATCTAACCCACTGGCCACCTCTTTCCAAGAATGGGAATCGCTTGGATACGATCCTTCCCCGAGAAAATCAAGCAGCACACGCATGTCGTGTTTTCGCTGCTCATCATCATCCACTAGAAGAACCTTAATCTCACGCCACATGATGCTTCCTTAGCCCATTTTACAACAGCAGAAATTGCTATCAAATTGCCATTTAATTGACCACTAAAATATAGTTAAGTATCCATCTCTATATCGGTCAATTAAATGACGAGTTTATTCTGTTTTTTTTATTTTTATATACTTTTTGGCACGTTTTTACTTAATAATTTTCAATTACAGTATGCCATGCTTTATTCTTGACAAAAAAAATGTGAACTGTAAACAGTTTTTTATATTATTTTGTAACTAAGTGTTTAAAGACTTGATATTTTGCTAATAACCCAGCCTATTTAGCTAGGTTATTATGATGATGAAGTTGTGTCTTTATTTAGCGATTCCAGTTTGTAGTTTAATGTCTTCTCGCTTAAACCGATAAAGAGCTTTTCATGCCAGAAGCGGCTACCTTTCCCTGGCTTTTTAAGTCCTCATAACTGTCTCGAATACCTTCCCAGCCCGCCTTAATTTCCAGCAGCAGCCCCATAACCTCTGTCACTATCTCACTATCATTCAATCTGTTTGCATCAAATAGGCGACGGGTCATATAATCATAAAGGCGCTCCAGATTAACACTAATTTCTCCACCACGATCGTGATCTAAATTTTCTTGAAGACTGCTCAGTATTTCAATAACTTGACCAATTTTTTCATTTTTCTTTTCAATATCTCCAGAATCAATAAAACTTCTTGCCATGGACAATCTTGTTAACGATCCTTCTAAAAGTAGCTGAATAAGCTTATGAGGGTCAGCTTCCATGACTTCAGTTTGCAAACTAACTTGACTGTATCCCTTGGCACCTTTTGAGTACATGCCGAATCTCCTGCTGGGCTTCTAAAGGTTGGTAATGCTTCTATTAAATTAACGACCAACTTTCCTATAACTTTAGCCCTATATAAGTAATTCACAGCCATTAAACCTTAGAGACACACTTAAAATAGCGGCTATGCTTTTCCTTTTTATAATTAAAAAATTATTAGTGTATTGATTTATAACAAGTTTTTAGCTGGCATGGAGTCTGCTTAGTATAAGCAAAGTTAAAAAATGCAGCCGTTAGCTGTTTAGGGAGATTTTATGGCTCAGGTACAAGTCAAGAAGCAAAAGAAATCCACTACTCTTAGCAAAAGTCAGAATATTAAGTTTTATCGAAAAAAGGCCTATGATGGTTTTCATTTAACCCAATCTGACAATCATGACCCCAGGTTAAGCAGGGGCCTTCTTGCCCAAGCTAAATTAGATATACGTGAAGCGCTTGAGCTAGACCCAGATAATGGTGATAGTTTAAATTTATTAGCTCGAATAGAACTTGAGAACGGTCATTACTTTGAAGCACAAGAGGCCATAAATCGTGCATTAATCGAATCGCCTGAAAATGGAGGTTACTGGTACAGTGCCGGACATATCTCTTTGGCACAACAGGAATTTAATAATGCACAATCCGCATTTCAAAAAGCAATAAAACATGCCCCGAAAGAAACTCGTGCTGAAGTAAGCTTAGCCTATACTCTTGCCCAAAATGGAAGAATTGTTGAGGCATTTCAACAATATCGAGAATTAGCAAAAACACAGGGGCAAGATTTACATATTCGCTCGCAGGTAGTGAATTTAGCTAGCCAGATTCAAGCAGACTACTATGATCCAGAACTTGAACAAGATTTATTAAGTTATATGCAATGGGACAAGGTTAACCTTGAACAATTAGGAACATTAGTATGCAGTTTACTTGAGTATAAATTTGAACTAAATCAGAAAGGCAGCGCAGCCCATTTCGATATCATAGCTAAATGCCCTTTATTTTTATCTGCTCTTCGTCTCACCCTCATTAAAAGTGAAATGCTGGAAAAGCTGATAATGAGTTTGCGCCATGAACTATTAACTTTCAGTACACAACAGGGGCAGTTAAGTAAAAACTACATACCTTTAAGTCAAGCTATATCACAATATGGGCAGCGTAATGAATATATTTTACCTGAAACAGAAGCAGAAACTTCAATGGTAAATGTGTTGGATAATGTTATTAATCAGTCATTAACTCAGTTTGGGTGCACTGCACTAGATATATCTGGTGCCTTACTTCTAATGAGCATGTACAGATCATGGCTACACCTTGAACAATTTCCAAAACTTATGAACTGGTCAACTAAGGACTGGCCCGAAGAGACTTATCAAATAAGAATGTGGCATGATGAAATATGTAAGCTCGGTCAATATAAATTTGAAAAAATAACAACTATACCTAACTGCAAAGAAAACAAAGTAAAGTCTCAATATGAACAATTCCCTTATCCTAGGTGGCGAACACTAGATTACAAAAAGAACATCAACTACGGAATTGCTCTACGGCATGAGTATAAACACGTTAATTTTCCGCAACATTTATTTGATGATAATTTAAGAATACTCATTGCAGGGTGTGGTACTGGCAGGCATGCCCTTAATGTTGCTAAGTACTTCCATGGTGTACAGGTACTAGGCATTGATATCAGTCAAAACAGTCTTGCCTATGCCAAGCACATGGCCACAGAGTTTGGTATTGAAAATATTGAATTTAAATTGGCCGACATTACCAAACTTCCTATATTACATGAAAAATTCAATATAATTGAATGCTCGGGAGTTCTACACCATATAAGACACTATAAAAAAGCATTGCATAATTTACTAAATAACCTTAAGCCTAACGGATTAATTAAGATCTCACTTTATAGCCGCAGAACACGAGAGCCAGTGACTCAAGTTCGCAATGTATTTAAACAAGATAGAGATCAACTAGACAGGCACAGAGTGCAAGTAATTCGTCAAGCTATTATGCAAAGCAGCTTAATCGATAATAAAATCGGCATCACTCAGTCAGACGATTTTTACAGTATGAGCGGCACGGTAGATATGTTATTTCATGAATATGAAAAGCACTATACCCCGCTAACAATTAAACAGCTATGTCAAGAATTTAATTTAACTTGGCTAGGCTTTAGTAATTTAAGCCTTAAGACCAAAAAAGATTTTCTATCTTTTCATGGAAGTAAGGCGGATATGCTTAATCTAAAGCAATGGGATGAATTTGAAGAACATTACCCTCATACTTTTGCTAATATGTTCCAGTTTTATTGCCAGTACAAGCCTAATCTAAAACTGAATACTCAGGATAATTAAGATGGTTATTGATTGCTACTCAGCTTAAAAAAATAAGTGGACTGCATCAATACACTAAAATAAAAAACACTAGATTAAGAATCTTAGACTGAAAAATTGACAATAAATAAAGTCAACTTTCAAACTCATTAATAAAGCGACAATTTATTATCGTTTTCCACGACAATAAATTAGAAACGCATTTTTAATAGGGAGTAATTTCTTACTATATTTTAAGGATAGAAATAAACCTGCTTTACATTCCCCCTACTTAATTACGAATATTAGATGCAAAATAAGAATTTGGTGAAACTAATAATTTCGTGATAAACAATTACTTCCCAGCTGCAGCAAATGCCTCGAATTGCTGAGTTAAAAATGTCTCTGTACTTTTAATACTCGCTATAATGCTATCTGCAGCCAAAAATTTTGCCCGTAATAACGCTTCCTGTGCAACCATTCGAGCATCTAAATCAGTTTGCTCTTGAGTCAATTCATCTAGATCATCATTAAGACCCGCCACCTGTAAACCTAATGACCCACTGTTGCTGTTCAAGTATAGATCCAACAGATCGTTAATTTGATCGGCTAACCCTGAGATATAGTTCACTGTTCCCCGATCTCCAGTACTGCCTCCAATCACCTTGATACGAATACCGCTAGCATTGTCCACCGACCCCATCGCATCGCTGCCTACTTCACCATCTGCTTGACCCACTTTAAAACCATAAGCCGTTTGTGCCGCCGAAGACACAGTACTCATAGTGACACTAGAATTATTCCCTGTAATATTTGAGATCAAACCAATTTTACCGTACAGAGAAGAAGCTACATCACTGGTATATTCGGCTTTTACACCATAACTTAAACTGGAAAAAGCACTGGTACCATTCACTGCGGTTTCTATGGCCGTAGCTAATGCCTCACCGGTAGCATAGGTTCCCTGAGCTACGGTAACTTCAGCTTCTACACCGTTAAGACTCATGGTAAAACTTTCGTTAGTCCCATCTACCACCACCGATGCACCAATAATGGCTGACTGATTGGCAATAAAATAGCCATTGGAAGCATCTGTATTACCATTTTGTGCAGTAAGATATTGTCCACTACCATTAGCTGTCACGCCATTAATAGTACCTGCAGCATCACTTCCCGTTTGAGCGGTCGTCTCTGAACCATCGGGAATATGGATTCCCAAAGAGGAAGTAGCCGAGCTACTCACATTACTAAAAACCAGGGTAGTTGCTTGCCCGCCAATGGTAATTTCCAGTTGGCCGGTACCATTAGCTGAATCATTTACATAGTCCACGTTGGCTGTGATGTCATAACCAAACTCTACGTCATCGCCAATCCCAAAAGCATCGTAGCCATTGGTCTGAGTTTCAGCCACCAGCCCTAAATTCGCTACGGTTGTTCCACCCAAATTGGATATTTGAATTGAAGAACTGGAACCAAAAGTATTAGCGGTTTTAACACCATTTTTTGCCGCTGTTCCGAAAATTAATTGATTACCACTGTCTCGTTTCGCCAGCACATCACCGGCCTGAAACTGACCCGAGGCAACCAAAGCAGTATCCAAAGCCGCCTGAATCGCTGAAATAGTATCGTCACCATCTCCTGCACTGGCATCTGTATTGACATCCACGCTCATAGTGACACCATCTACGGTGACATCAAAAGTGGCATTATTAGCTCCACTAAAGTCTATGCCTGTCGCAATAACCGATGCAGCGGTGGTTTGTGCGCCACGACCATCACTGGAAACCTGTAGGTACTCAGTGTGCCCTGTGGTATCCGTGGTAAATAATAACCCAGTACCTGATAACGAAGCCGTGACCACACCTCCGCCAAATGATGCATCCAGAGCTGTTTGAATATCGACTATGTTATCGCCTGAATCTGTATTCACCACCACCTCATTTGAGGTCCCATTTACGTTTAATGTAAACCCGCTGTTGATAGTAGAAAAATCAATGTTGGCGGAAATATCCCGTGAGCCCACATCGCTTGAGGCCCCTACTACCAAGCCGGCAAAGTTTGCATCAGCTGCTAAATAAGTATTGATATCGGTTTCTAAAGCCGTGGCAATGTCATTCCCTGTAGTATAAGTACCTGCGGTCATTTCTATGGCGGTGGAGGTAGTAATACCATCCAGAGTTAAATCAAAAGAAATATCGCTTGCGGCCACCGTCAAACCAGCATCTCGACCATTGGTCTGTAGTCCATCAGTGGCATCCAGCCCCAGTAGAGTATCTGAAGCCGTTGCTCCCACAGCAGTAATTTCAATGGATTTAGCAGCTCCCACTGCTGTGGTGGTAAATAACAATTTATTGTTATTATCAAAAGACGCTGTGACGTCGCCACTCAATGCAGTGGCATCAATGCCATTTTGTATAGCTTGCAGAATATCCAATCGATCACCAAACACACTGTCGCCATTTAAATCACTGCTGGCGGCATCTTCATTAACAGTCACCGCAACTGCACCTCCACCATCGATATCCAGCGAAAAAGTTGCATTTATTGAATTAAAATTAATGCCATCGTCAGAAGCTACCGAGGTGGAGGATGGGGTAGTCGAAGCGCCTAATCCCACAAGGTAAGCTGAACTTAACGCGGTTAAATTAGATCCGTCATACGTGCCGACAGCCAATTCATTTAATCCAAGGGAATTTGCTGAATTGGTGTCCACAGAAGTAAACGACACTTCTGAACTGGAGCCATACTTGTTAGACGAAATATCAAAACGCTTATTAGTTGAGTCATAGCTAACAGTCACCTTGGCTCCTGCACTAGATAGGCTAGAGGTAGAATTAATCTGAGACTGAATCTCTGACGCTAAGGACACTCCAGTGGTGTAACTGCCCTGGGTGAGGCTAAATGTGCCTAAAGTACCATCTACGTCGATGGTGTAATCATCATTGGCATTATCAATGGTTACTGCAGAGGAAAAATCTAGAGCTGAGATAGTAGCCCCTTCAAAGGTGCCCTTAGAGGCTACTGTGGTTATATTCACAGCGTAATCACCAGCCTTAGTATTAATAGAATCATTACTGAACTGAATTAAAGAATCACTAGTGGTACCACTGACTCCAAATATATCTATAACAGTATCTCGGTCTTCCTCCATGGCCGATAAAAAATCCGTGACATTAAATTTCAAAGCAAAGTCACTGTTTTGATCTCGTTCTATGCCTAATTCGGCAAATGACCCAAACTCTTTACCCGTAATGCCCGCTACCGAACTGGCCATCAAATTATTCACTCCTACCATCAAGGTGCGAATGGTAATATCACCAGTTAATATGCCGGCTTCCTGCTTTGTCGCATCGTAATCGGTATAAAAATCGACACTCTGTTTTAAGTCGTTGTATGCAGCTACCATTTCATCAATCTTTTCAGAAAAAGCGGTCAGATCAGCACCCACTGTTACGGTAACCGTTTGCCCTACGTTGGCTGATTGTAAATTTAAAGTAGTACCTGTGATCAGGTCTGTGATGGCATTAGATTCGCGAGTCACCGACAAACCATTAAAGGTTAATACCGCATCTTGAGCCGTTTGGGATTCACTTAAATTAGAAGCTGTTGATTGAGATGCACTGTAAGCCAAGCCTTCTAGTCCATCACTTGAGAGGGTTCCGCCTGATGAATCCCGCGCAGTTATTTCCATGCTGTTATCTAACCCAGAATCATCACTAACCAAACTTAATTTGTATCCTGAGCCATCAAATACGATAGCCGCCGTCACTCCAAAGTCGGCGGTATTAATGGCATCACGTACATCTGAAAGAGATGAATTTGCTCCTATGGTGACAGTGTTACCTGCTTTATCTGCATTTTCAGTAAACGTATCGTACGCCCCGCCGCCAGTGTAGGTGGTAGTGCCAAATTTAAATTCCAATACACCGCCCAAGGCAGTCACTTGAGTGGTGGAATCGGCAAAGCTGGCACTGGCCAAAGAATGGGCTTGGGCCATGGCCTGCACTTCTACCGAGTAGGTGCCAGGTACTGCTGAGCTAGTAGTAGATGCGGTTAAAATAGTCTCATCGCTAGAACTAGATAGAGTAGAGCTAATAACATTGTTGTCCGTTAAGTCTTCCATGGCAGATTGAAAAGTTGATAATTTACTGGTGATCTCACCAAAGGCCGAAACCTTAGCTTCAGTAATTTCTTTGCGTGAATTGATTAAACTTTCAGTTCCAGCACGATCAGCCGCAATAATTTGATCAACCAGTTCGCTGGTTAAGACATTCGACCCGAGTCCTAATGTTTGAATACTGGCCATAAATGCCTCCGCCTATTAAAGTTTTACAAGTTAGGGTTAAACGCAATTAACATGCCTTAATGCCAACACTTTAGAATTACGAATTTTAGCTCTACAAACACAAAAACCCCATTACTTCCTTTAACGGCCGTAATGAGGTTTGCTTTAATTTAGCAATAGACTAAACAAGCATAAGGAGTAACTGTTATTAATCGTTCCAGCCCCACCTATACAATACAAGTAGGATACTCCTCGCCTTTAAACCTGCGCTTCAAATAATAATGATGGTTCCTCCTCGTTTAGTCTACGGGCCAGCTCCAGTACCAACTCGTTTGGGATCTGCCTGATCAGCTGATCTGACTCCCGATCGTAGACTTTAATAACTGTCTTACCGCTATCATCGTCCACCTGAAAGTTAAGTGTCCTAGATGTGTTTTGCACATACTCATTTAACTTTGATACAGCATTTTCGACGGACTCATCATCCACTTGCTCGACCATTTTAACGACACTTTCATCCGGCAATTTATTGCCGCTGCCATCTGCTTCTTCTACTTGCACGCCCTTTTTGACTTGAGGCGCAGTGGTTAGCGGATTAGGAGGTAAAGGATCACCTCTACCTACACCTGCTTTCATATCACTCATATGTCACCTCTTCTAAGCTATTATCTAAAAACTTCGTAGACTCAGAGCCTCATCCTGAGGCTCTGTTATCTAGCTTATCCGAGTAGTGACAACACTTGCTGAGGTCCCGCATTGGCTTGCGCCAAAATCGAGATACCCGCTTGTTGCAAGACCTGGGTTCTAGAGAGCTCTGCCGTTTCTGCCGCGAAATCCGCATCCTGAATTCGCGAGTTCGCTGCCGACAGGTTATTGGAGGTTACCGACAAGTTATTCACGGTACTGTCCAGACGGTTTTGAACCGCACCCAGTGTCGCCCTTTGACTTGCTACCGAACCGATAGCATTATCAAGAGCCTTTATCGCTTCCTCTGCCCCTGCAACCGTAGTGATATCCAAGTCAGAGATTCGCGTACCAGCCTCAGTGGAGCCGTACTCTCCTGCTCTGAAACCAAGAGCCTCTAAAGCAGCAGCACCATTTGCACCGGTTTGTATGTCAATTTTACCAGGACCATCCAGTGTCACAGTACTATAGGCTGTCTCTGCCGTAGCGGCGAAAGTGGCGCCACCGCTAATATCTGCCTCAGCAACATTCAACCCTATGGAGGAACCGGTTAAGGAATCAAAAGAGCCACTGGATTCAGATGCCGCTTTATCATTACTGTTGATAACCACACTAATGTTACGACCATCGGCGGCCTGCAAGGTAATCCCTTCACCATCATCTACGGCACTCACACCCGTTTGACCGGTTATGGCATTGATGGCCGATATGGCTGCGGATCGATCATCTGCCCCGCCATTGGCACCATTAGTGGTTAGGGTCGAGGTTTCAAAACCATTTATGAAAATTGACCCTTGTTGAGGTGTATCAGTGGTTAAGGTGGCCGTTTGAGCCCCCCCAGTTAACTGGGTAGCATTCACCGTTGCCACGACTCCGGTATTATCCGACACCGCATTAATGGCCGCCGCTGTGGCAATACCACTAGCCTGTTTACTGCTCGATAGCGCAACGGTATTAGAAGCGGCATCATCCGATGCCTTAGCAGACGAAATCGCAACTCCGTTAATGAGTAAGTCACCTGAGTCCAGCCCATCTGGCGCTGTCACTGTGCTAACGGCTGTGGATCCTTTGTGATAATCGATGATGCCTGCGAGACGACTAAAGCTGTTTGCAGTACCAACGTTAGAAGTCACAACCTCAACACTGGAACCCGCTCCCTCCTTGTCTGAACTAATAGTGACATAGCCATCTACATTCGTTGCTAAACTAACTTGGCCAGCCTGCCCCTCAGCCGTTAATGCATCGTTAATGGCTTTTTCGACATAAGCAAGCGCAGCTGTAGCGTCACCCACTGTAGTCAAAGCGATATCCACATCGATGGTTTTACCTCCATCAATACTCACCCTCAATGTTTCTGCAGCAATAACACCTGCCGCGGCTAACAATGCAGTACTATACGTTGCACCTACACCACCAGAGTTTTCGGCTAATACAGTACCTATGCCGGTTATCGTGCCTTGAGTATCCGTCAAGCCCGATGAACCAAACCCATCTAGGTTATTTCTCAAACCCAGAATATCAATGGCTGATGCCGGAGCCGTTGCCGTTGTACTGATGCCGCTTAGCTCAACAGAGGACGATGTGCCCTTACTATTGGAAGACAACACCAATTGGTTATCTGAGTTGGTAGATAGCGACACAGAACCTGTCTGACCATCGGACACCAATGCAGAGTTAATTTCAGCTTCAAGACCTGTTAAGAAGGCAGCTAAGCTATCTAACTCTGTGGCCGATGCCGCGGTTTGGGTATAGGCAACAGTAACGTCATTACCACCATCAACAGATATGGTAAAGCCCGTGGTTACGGTGGTTAACGCCGTTATCATGGCATCGTCTAAGCCACCTGATGACGTCTTACGACCCACTACCTCGCCAGATGTAGCAATTGCACCCGATACCGACTGAGACTGATTAGTAGCAAACGCCTGGCCCGCAGTGAACGTACCAGATTCAAGTCCGGTACTGCTTAATGAACCACTGCCACTGGTAACGACAACATCATCACCATTTACTGAGCGAAGGGTTATAGAGCCTTCATAAACTGCAGACGAATTTTCAACCCCAGCCGCCCCTTCATAGCCATCGTTTCTGAATGCACCTAGTGTATTCGCCGTGATGCCCAAAGCCGATTCGGCATTGGTACCGGTGGCGGAAATTTTAATGCTTGAGTCTGAGCCTTCTTCTGAGGAGGTAATAACTAAGCGATACCCATCATCGTAGCCCACAGTGACCGTGCCTGCTTGGCTATCCGCAGACAGGGCATTGTTAATAGCCGCTTCAACTTTGGCTGTATACGCTGTTAGTGAGGCGGTTCTGGTAGCCTCGGTAGTCACAACAAACGGAGCAAGTTCACCCGCCACCGACACCGCAACGGCATTACCACCATCAACTTCAATACTAAAGGTGGCAATACCTGTTGTCACTGTACTGCCTGTGGTCGCCACGGCTCCAGCATTGGTTAATAAGCCAACAGAGCCATAAGCAACCCCGTTGGTGTTGTCTACTCCATCTGTTCCAGTATCTTCCAAATAAATGGAGCCTGATCCTGACTCCGCAAGACCCACCGAGACCGCCTGAGTTAAACCAAACATCTCAGCAAAACTTAAATCACCCGCCACCGCAGAACTGGTCACCGTAGTAATTTTCAGTGAAGAGTCTGTGCCAGTGGAATTCGATGTAATACTCAGCACCCCGTTGCTGGATGCCACTGTTACACCAACGTTTAAACCATTGTCAGTAATTGCAGTATCAATAGCCGTCTGCAATGAAGCCACCACATCAGCCAACGCACCACCTGTACCAGCTAAGGTGACTGAAATAGCTTCTTCGCCATCGATTTCTATGGAAAAAGTGCCATTCAAGGTATTAAATGCCGCAACAGAGGCTGCACCATTAATAACGGCAGCAGTGGCCGTACCGGCACCTGCACTACCACCCGTTGATAGTCCTGTTGCCTCAGCTGTAACCCCACTAGCAAAAGCGTCACCACTGGAATCAAATTTATCGAATCTTAATTCAATGTTTCGGCCGTCATCTGCCGTTAGGGTAATACCAGAAGAGTCCTGTCCAGTGTCCGTTGCGACAACCCCAGTTTGAGCGGATGCTGCATTGATTGCCTGAATCACCGACGCACGGTCAGCAGCGGTATCTACCCCACCGGTTGCAATATCTATGGAAATTCCGTTAAGCGTCACAGAGCCATCAGTGGCTGCAGCTACCATTCCGGTGCCCGCAGCTTGATTAGTATTAATGGCAGCTGCCACCCCAGTAACAGAGGTTGATTCATTAATCGCAGCTGCTTTAGAAATAGCCGATCGATCTGCACCGTTGGTCGATGCTGTATCATCTGTGGCTGAAGAAGCTCTGATGCCCGTGCCATTGATAACTAGGTCACCGTTGGCTATGGCCGAATCGGTTCCTAAAGCAGACACACCTGCTTCCTCACCCGCCCCTAATTTTTCTGCTGTTAATTCAGCAATGGACACTTCTACTGTCTGGCCTGCATTAGCCCCTATTTGGAAAGTGGCATTAAACGAGCCATCAAGTAGCTTACGGCCGTTAAAGTCGGTTTCTTCGGCAGTACGGGTAATCTCAGCTAATAATTGATCCACCTCCGCTTGTAGTGCCTCGCGATCCACATCTGAGTTAGTGGCGTTAGCAGATTGCACTGCCAGTTCACGCACCCGCTGTAAGTTGTCATTCATGGTACCTAGGGCACCCTCCGCCGTTTGCGCAAGAGAAATACCATCACCCGCGTTACGGATGGCTACATTTAAACCTCGAATTTGGGAGTTAAAACGTGTGGATATGGCCAAACCTGCCGCATCATCCTTAGCGCTGTTGATGCGCAGACCGGAAGATAGTCGCTCCAAAGCCTGTTGATTAGCCGATTGAGACTTGTTTAAGTTTCGTTGTGCCGTTAAAGAGGCAATGTTGGTATTAATAATTTGTGGCATGGCACTTCTCCTTTAAATCCGGCCTATGGCTACGTCCAGTATCCGGAAATTAATTTCTCATTCCCTTTTATTAACGACCCAAGTTATATTTTCTTTAAAGGATACTTATAACGTTTCGAGATTTAAGAGACTTGTTTATCGCACCTAGCTATATACGCAGTTAATTCTCTTGTATTCATTAAAACTAATTTAATAATATTTTTATTATAGACAGTGATTTCATATTTAAGAGTTTAGGCCGATAGAGTCACTATCAGCATAGGCTTAACAATGTAAAAAAAACACTGGCATCATTAATGCTTATAATAATCAAACAGAATCAAACGTGCGGGAATATAAAATGGAAGCGCTACAGGTGATGCATAAAGAAAAAGCTATTCAAGAAAGAGTTGATGAAATTGATTCTCTTCGAAAAAATAACCTTGAATTCTTTAAAGAATTTCACCCCGGTATTCATGAACGGTTCGTAAACTTCAAATTGGATAGGTACAAACTAAACCTCATCACTGAAAATGGGCAGCTGGACTTATTGCTTGATGGAAAAACAATTTATAATAGTCGTCCGCTAGCTGAGGCAAGAGAAGAACTAAGTGCTTTTTCTGACAGGTTTGGTAAAGGTAATAATTTAAATACCGTCCATCCACCGTTTGATGGTTATTGCTATCCAAGATATTTCCATCAATCCTGTACTGATATTTTAGAACAATCTCCATTAAAAAAAGGGGACTTCACCGGTTATTCCATCCCTGATTTTTATCCCATTATGATATTCAATGGTGTTGGCGCAGGCTACCATGTGGAAGAGTTCCTAAAAACAAACAAAGTCATTAACTGCTTAATAGTAGAACCAGCCACTGAATTATTCGCGGCATCTCTTTACATCATTGACTGGAAAAAGACATGCAAACCATTTTTAGATCATAAAGAAAGAAATATACATTTCATCATTGGGCCAATTGATAATGAATTCATATTGCAAAATATGGTCTGTAAATACCTAAACTCACACTGCCCGCTTTATCCACTTACGACCTTTTTCAATAACCATAAAAATCTCGATATATATAACAGGCTCACTCAAAAGGTGAATGAAGATACTCAGGCATTTGTTTCTGTATGGGGATATTATGACGATGAAATAAACCAGCTAAACAACTGTTTGCACAACCTTCACCTAGATATCCCAGTTATAAAACCTAATCAAGCAAACATAATTGATATGCCCGTTTTTATAATTGGCGGAGGACCTTCATTAGATGAAAAAATTGAAGAAATCAAGAAACTTCAGGATAAATGTTTGATTATTTCATGTGGCACATCATTACACACACTTTACCACAACAATATAAAGCCAGACATTCACCTAGAACTTGAGTCTCACCTAGTTACATTAAGGGCATTGGACGAACTTGATGATCCCGAATGGATTAAAGATATCCCCATGATAGGCCCAGCCCAACTATCACCTAGAGTATTTAATTACTTTAATAATAAAGCTATTTATTTTAAAGGAGAAAGTGTCACAAGTTTTCTTTTTGGTGATAAACATAATTCAGTGAACAAGGGTACACCAACATGCACCAATGCTGCCTTGGCGCTAATTCTTCACTGGGGCTTCAAAAACATATTCCTATTTGGCATGGACTTTGGTTATAGAGACCTAGAAAAACATCATGCTACTGGCTCGGTCTATTACGATACCACCGATAAAGATATGTTGGAGGATGCTGATGTTGGAAGGGTGGCAAAAATGGAGATTGACTGTGTTAGAGGAGGAACCATAAGAACAAAACCCATGCTTTACACTGCTAAAAGGACTGCTGAGGCGGTTATATACCCATATAAAACTCATGCTACTGTGTATAACTGTTCTGATGGGGCTGTGATCGAAAACACAAAATGGATATTCGATGATGAACTGCCTAACGTATTTATAGACAACAACAAATCATTAAAAAGTGAATTTTTAACGCTTCAATTTAATAAAAATGAAAACAAAATCGATTTAAATATAATTCAGAAACGTTTAGATGTTTTGGACCACAATATTGGTGAACTTAATCAATATATGATTAATGAACTTAATAAAATTGAGCCAAATTTATATTCACTTGCCAGTATAATAAATTCTATATCGGCTTTTTTAGAAAATAAAATGAAACCAGAAATCCCTCCATTTTACTACTTTTTACGCGGATCAATCTGGCATTTGTTTTATATTGGGTATTCACACGCATTGGCAATTGAAGATAAGTCGCTTAAGGAGCAATGGATCATTACTTGGAGGAAAAAAACTATTGAAACCTTAAAAGGCCTGCACAAACACTATCAAAAAATTGTATTCAAAGAATTTAATCTAGAAGAAGATATTTGGACTTTAAGATCTACAAGTGATCCAGAGGATTAGCGATATGAATCAAAATATCACTTGGCATGAGCAAAGTGTAACAGTGCAAGATAGATTGAAAAAAAAACCTTAAATCGATCACTATTTGGATAACTGGCCTATCTGGGTCTGGAAAATCTACAATAGCCCAGATCATTAGTAGAGAGCTTCATTTAATGAACATAAATACATATGTTCTAGATGGAGACAACATCCGCCATGGCCTTAGTTCAGATCTTGGCTTCAACCAATATGACCGAAAGGAGAATATCCGTAGAATTAGTGAGGTGGCAAACATACTCAATGATGCAGGTTTCATAGTGATTTGCCCAGCAATCTCTCCATTCAAGGACGATCGAATTATGGCCAAAAAAATTATTAAAGAGAATAAATTTATAGAGATTTTTTGTAATTGTGATTTGAAGACTTGTGAGAATCGAGACACCAAAGGGCTATATAAATTGGCTAAACAAGGAAAGATTAAGAATTTCACCGGTATCAGCTCACCCTACCAAGAACCCGAAAATCCTAATCTAATAGTCAACACTTCAATCATGAGTGCAGATGATTCTGCGAATAGAATAGTTTTAAATAAAATATACAATTTTTTTGAAATAGAAGAGAACGAGTTATCAACAACCTTAAATCCTGGGTCATACCCAAAATATGTAGGGAATAAAATTGACAAAAATAGAGACAAGAACAACATTGACTATCTAACGAATAAAATGAAAGAAGAAGTAATTGATCACCTAGAAGATATATTTAGTCTATATTACCCAGAATCGCTATAAGAAAACTTACCAATAAAGTCCTCAATTATCTATAATAAACATCCTAAAAATTGGCTATCATAAAAATGACAAATTACTTAAAAATAGGAACTAGATCCATCAGCGCAACTAGCGCTCCTTTTATTATTGCTGAGTTGTCCGGTAATCACAATGGCTCACTAAAAACAGCGTTAGCCCTTGTAGAAGCTGCGGCTAAAGCTGGCGTGGATGCCATTAAACTGCAAACTTACACAGCAGATACCATGACCATTCCATCCACGGCCTCTGATTTTCAAATAAAAGATGGGTTATGGAAAGGAAAGTCTTTGTATGAGCTCTACGAATGGGCACATACACCTTGGGAGTGGCATAAAGAATTGTTTAACTATGCCAATAAATTAGGCTTATTAGCTTTTAGCTCGCCATTTGACGAGACTTCTGTCGATTTCTTAGAAACCCTAAACGTACCAGCCTATAAGATAGCCTCTTTTGAACTAACCGATATTCCACTAATAAAGAAAGTAGCATCGACTGGAAAGCCTATTATTTTATCAACCGGAATGGCAAATCTTTCAGAAATTAAACTAGCCATCAAAAGTATACAAGAAACCAGTGAATCACCATTTTGCTTATTGCACTGTGTAAGTGGTTACCCTACTCCGATAGATGACATAAACTTAAAGGGGATAGAGCTTCTTAAAAGAAATTTTTCTTGCCCAGTGGGTCTTTCTGATCATACCTTAACAACACTAACTTCGGTTTGCGCTACCAGCATGGGTGCCAGCATTATAGAAAAACACATTACCCTTAACAGGGATGATGGAGGACCTGATAGTGAATTTTCATTACAGCCTGAAGAGTTTGCTCATTTGTGCCGCGATGTAAAGCTTGCTTTTAAATGTATGGGGAGCCATGACTTCGGACTAAAAGAATGTGAAAAAGAAAATACACAATTTCGTCGTTCTATCTATATCGTTAAGGATATAGGTAAAAATCAAGAGTTAACGAAAGAAAATACAAGAATAATTAGACCTAGCTATGGTTTACAACCTATAGAGTATGAAAAGGTGCTTGGTTGCAAGGTAAACCAGGATATTAAATCTGGAACTCCCTTGAGTCATGAGCTATTCAACCAGAATACATTGACTTAATTGAGCGTAACATGTACCAGTTACCATACTGGTGCACAAATTTATTTTTAGTAAATAGTTTAATTGAAGCTATATTATCAACTTTAACGTAGGCCCATAAATCAATATCCCTATAGTAGTCACAAATTAATTTCAAGGCGACGTCTCCATACCCTTTACCTGTAACATCAGGCGAAATTAAAATAGAGACTTCATTTTTATCTCCTATATCCACCCTTAATTGCCCTATCGGTTGACCAGCAGATTCAAATATCCATATTTCTCGATACCTATTTTTCAATGACTGCACAAACCAATTTTGATGGTCTTCAAAATCGGGAGGGGTTTCAATTCTTGAGAAACGTCTAACTGCAGGGTGTATTTGCCACTGATAGGTAATATCAACGTCTTGCAAGGTTGCTTTTCGCAGTTTAAAACTCGGAGAACCCGTCATAAGTCTAGTACCAATCCTTGTCTAACCAAACAACTATTAAGCCAATAAGCCTCACTAGTTCAATATTCCCTACAAAAAATTGAATTTCGCTTTCAAATTATTTTCAGCCCCCTAAAAAAAATGGACATAAAGAAGTAATATCCAACTGCTTAAATTCCTGTCAGTTTAAAATGAATTCTATTTTATCAGCAACCCTATACACACCTTTTCCATCAATTTTTGACCGACAATAATCAGATTCCCTTTCCAAAACTTGGGGACTTCTATATAACTCATCAAGTTTTATTGCAATATCAAGTTTATTTAGGACAGGAATGACCAACCTCTTCTTAATCAGGTTTTGATAATTTCTACTTTGATTTTCTACTGTTTTAAATACTAAAGATGGTATGCCCATAGCACACCTTTCAATAGCATTAACACCACAGCTGCCAATCGCAACATCCATATCCAACAAGAACTTCGCCATATTGTTTACATACGGAATTTTTTCAATATATCGTTTTGAATAATTCTCAAAGTTCAGTCCAGATGCTTTATTACTATCTAACCAATAAACATTAAACTTATTATTCATATCCATGGCATCAAATGCTTCCAATATTATTTTTTCATATTCTAATACACAGCCACCGCCTAAATTAACAAATAGATTTAACTTAACGTCACTATTAGCGTTAGCCTTTGAAAGTTGCCTAGTGTCTTTTGAATGCTTAAATTTTCCATCTAGAACACAATGCTCTAATCCTCCAAGCACTCTGCTTTCTCTATCTTGATTTTTATTAATATAATTATGATCAATCAGTAAATCATAAAAGTAATTTCGATGCCCAAAATCATCAAATCCCGCTATAAAACACCCCTTATCCTTAAGATTTTTTAGCAGTTCATTTGATATTAAATACTTGTCAAAAAATAATATTTTTAAATTATGGCTTTTCATGCACTCAATGATTTTATCTTCTTCACCCATTTCTTTTTTGTCTTCAAAGTATTCCCTGGAATTAAATTCATTTAAGAAGTAACACTTATATTTTTCTAAATCTAACAATTCATCTTCAACTTTTTGATCAAGTAAAAATACTGAGTCAAAACCCTTTTCCTGTAAAATAGAAGCAATTGATAAGCACCGCATTATATGGCCATGACCAATCCCCCCCCCATAGTGAGTACGAAATAAAACTCCAGATGACACTAAGCTAACTCGCCAGTTAAATTCTTGGCCATCAACCATTCTGCATACACCCAATCATCTTTCGTGTCTATGTCAACGCTGCGGTCGCGAGGCATTTCGTAACAGAATAAAGGTTGCTTTGTATAGCTTTTTGTTAATTTAAACTCCTCTATATCAAGAATATGAATAGCCCCATTACAGCGATAACTTTTTTTCAGCTGCTGGCTCTTCTTCTGGTAATGTTGTTCAAAAAGCGGCTTTATTTCAGTGTTTTGTTTATTATCTATATTGTTATTAGAATGAATCCACGAAGAGTACGGTGAGTGATCGTACTCACACACACTCATTAAACGAGAAGCCTTACTCTCTTTAAATATATTATCCGCATTTTTAATGTCATGAGCGTTTCTTAAAGGACATGTGGGCAGTAGAATGATCAGTTTTTGATAGGAATAACCTTTTTTTTCTAATTCAGATAAGCAATATAAAGCGACGGTTTCTACTCCAGCAGGATCAATAGCCAGATTAAAAGGTCGCAGAAAAGGTAACCAAGCGCCTATTTCAATTGCATGTTTGGCGATGGCTTCATCCTCAGTTGAAACCATTATGTCACCACAAACCCCGCTTTCTCGTGCTGCATCATAGGCGTGCTGAACTAAGGATCTTCCGTGCATAGTTAAAATATTCTTACGCGCTAGACGGGTAGAACCCCCTTTGGCAGGGATGATGGTTAAAGTTTTCATGATTCAATATGATGCCAACCGAGTTGATCGCCATGAGAAAGGCTTTGAGTTAACGTCCTTCCAATAAGGCGCTTATAATCTGACGGGGGGATACCATTGCCTGGTCGACGAAAATCTAAGTCTGCCATAGATATTTCCATACCTGCACTCAGATCCTTATTGATAAACGCACTGCGGCGCACTTTTGCAATATTAATCATTTGCTCTTGGCCAATGATTCTTCTGGCGCCACCCAATGCAATTTCTACATCTCGAATTGATTGAATGAATTTAGTACAGTCGTTTCCTTCAATTGACATTAAATGCTCTACACTAGGGGTACAGCGATCAAAGGTAATCGTTTTCTCTAGAAGGTCAGCTCCCACTGCCAATGCCGCAATATCCATATCCCAGCCCGGCGAATGATCAGAAAAGGCTGCGGGATAGGGAAACATAGTTTTAAGGGTTTTTATCATATTTAAATTAATACTGGAAAGGTGCGCAGGGTACCCTGAAGGACACTGATGAATAATAATTTGATCATTACCATTACCAACTAAAACATCCACGGCTTGTTCTATTTCACCAAGACTGGCATTGCCTGTATCCAATTGTATGCACATGCCTGTCTTAGCCGCTTGCTCTAACAGTGGGAAGTGGTTCACATCAGCTGAGGCAATCTTTATGGAATCGCAGCCAATTTCAGTTAAAAATTCTAAATCCTCCTGAAATCCCACTGTTGCAAAAAAGGCCAAATTCAATTCATCGGCAACCTTTTTAACTCTTTTCCAATCTTCATTGGTTAATGAACGTCTTTTTAGAATATTGTATAGGGGTTCAGAAACTGTTTTTGTTTCACCACTGTCCCGGTCTAATAGAATATCATAAGAAAATAATTGTGCTTTATCGGCCACAAGTTTATCAGGGTTAAATATTTGAAATTTGATGGCATCTGCACCACTTGCACTGGCGAGCTTTACCAGTTCAATAGCGCTTTCAACTCCGTTGTGAGTTGGCCCAGCCTCAAATGTTATATAACAAGGGGCACCATCACCAATTTGTTTACCTCGAATATTAACAGACATCATTAACTCCCTAATTAATCTTATAAAACCGTGAATTTTTTATTCCAAGTTTGGTAATTAACATCATCATGGGGTTCTGGCGGATCCATCTCATTGTAATACAGGTTCCTATTTTCAGGCCCAAACGTTCTATCTTCACTTTGATTTATTCTTGCATTTTCTTCATTCTCACCAACTCTTTGCATCCATACAGAGTCTTTGATATTCCATGAACCGAATTCGTCTTTTTCCCAAATATCTGTATCTCGCATAGGATCAACCAAATCATAAAACTCTTGTTCCGATATTTTTAAGAATCGGCAATATTCGCTAAGGGATTCAGGTTCTTTCGCATCATATTCCTTAACCATGGCCATGCCTTCTTCGCGGGTCATTCGGCCGTGCCGTATCTCAGTACTGGCATCATCGGTAGAGCGGCCATAACCAAATTTTAGATATTTTAAATAATCATGTATATCATTGGCATGATCCTCTATTTTAGAATACAAATTAAATGATCGCTGTCGTTTATAACGTACTCCCGAGAACCCCCATTCCTTAATCATGATTTCGGCTTGTTTTTTAGCATCCCAATTTATAAAGTTACTGAGGTAAATCCCTCTAACTTCTGTTTTTTCCAGTTCATCATCAGTGGGATAAACATAAGGAGCAATATCCCCAAGGCTAATGCCACCTTTACCAATTAACTCTTCTGGTTCGTATCCACGCATGTCGTGTTCTTTACGGGCCCAGCGAGTATGCTCAACAAAATCTTCAATGGAGACCAAACCTGTTAATTCGGCAAAACCATGCTCTCCCCAAACTATTAGAGGAATATTACGCTGCACTGCGACTTGAAATGGAAAGGTACGAATCCCTGCATGATAATGCCAAGTTAAATCACCCACCTCCTTTAACATGTAACTAGAAATTCTCTGAACACTATCCAAACCAGCACTGTATCGGACCAAATCACACCCTGATTTTTCTGCTAAGTTTCTTAAGTTAGCCACACCTGAAGGCGTGTTATAAGCGTGATTGAAAGTAACTAATAGTGGATTTAAACCTAGCTTTTCTTTTAACAACCAAACTTGATAATGGGAATCTTTTCCGCCACTTACCGGTATTATACAATCGTGGGAATTCCCTCTTTCTTTAGCCATAACTTTAGCTTCGGCGGCGATTTCTTCTAACATCTGCCAGCGTTCATCCCAGTCAATTTCTAAATACTGTCGACTTTCATGGTAACGACAACCACTACAAACCCCCTCTTCATCAAAGATAATAGTGGGCTTGGCATTCTCAGGATACATACAACGTGTACAGTATTTCATGTTAGTACCTTTGCTAATTGATAAATCTTGGTTCTCGTATATTGACACCCGCTTCCTTTAAAAAGCGCTTAGCTTTTTTAGTAGCATGTTCGGTATAATGGAATATATTGGCAGCGGCTACTGCGTCAGCTCCAGCTTGAATACCCTCCAATAAATGCTTCCAGCGAAATACACCGCCAAAAGCAATAACCGGAATAGATACAGCATGACAAATTTCACCCAGAATATTCAAGTCATAGCCTTTGCGTTTGCCATCTCGGTCAATACAGTTTAAATAGATTTCCCCTACTCCCATACTGTCTAGCTGATTTGCCCAGCTAACTGGGTCAATACCAATAGACTTCTCTCCCCTATCAATACACACAATAGGTGCATCATTTATATATCGATAATCAATAGAAGCCACAATACATTGTTTACCTAAACGCTCTATCAGTTGCTGTACCATTTTAGGATTTTCGTAAAGAGCGGTATTAATTAATATTTTGTCACTGCCAGATGAAATTAAACTCAGCCCATAATCCAATTCATTTATCCAGCCTCCGGCAGTGATCGGTACAAAACATTTTCGTGTAACATACGACAGTAACTCTTTAAATTTTTGCTGGCCGCTACTGTCTCTAGATACATTTATCAATACTATTTCGTCAACCGACCAACGGGTGAAATTATCTATTGCATGTATGGCGTCATAGTGAATTACGTTTGTATGCTTAAACTGTTCACTTTGTACCACCCGACCATCACGTACAATAATAGAGGCTATCAACCTATTTTTTACCATGACAAACCTTTATAAAATTGGTTAATAAAGTTAAACCATGATCTTGACTTTTCTCAGGGTGGAACTGCACACCATATACATCATCTTTAACGAAAGCACTGGTGAATGTTCCTCCATGTTCAGAACTACATTGAACCAGCTCTTTATCTTCGGATACAACACAAAAGCTGTGAACGAAATAAAAGTCCGAATGATTGGGTATGTCTTCAAATAACGGATCAAAGGTATTATTAACTTGATTCCATCCCATGTGCGGAACTTTTATTTTGGAGTTGCTGGCTTCAATTTTTTTTACCTTAGCATTTATCCAACCTAATCCCGCTTGACTTCCTTCATCTGAAGATTCACATAAAACCTGCATTCCCAGACAAATACCTAACACAGGTTTTGTACCCTTAATTGCATTTAAACCATCAATCAATCCCTTTTTAGCTAATGAGTACATCGCGTCATCAAATGCCCCTACACCGGGTATAATTAATCCATCAAATTCTACTAGGTGCTCAGGATTGGATACTAATCGATTATTGACACCTATATGATCCAAGGCATTTATAACAGATTGGATATTACCTGCGTCGTAATCAACTATTCCGATACAAGTGTTTTCCATTATTTATGCTTCCCCAAAATCATTTAAAGTCTGAATGACAAAATTTAATTCGTCAGAAGTTAAGTCATAAAAAATAGGTAACGATATAATTCTTTCATAACAACGTTCGCTATTGGGTAGTGGTACACAACCCATTTTTTTGTAATATGGTTGTTGGTAAATAGGAATATAATGGACCTGTGCGGCGATACCGTTTAAATGTAAGTAATCATATAGTGCTTTTCTGGTATCACTGTCTGTTACCAACACAGGGTACAGATGAAAACTCGATTCTCCCTGCTTACTTTGTAATATCGGTTTAAAACGAAAATTGTTTAGTTTCTCTTTATACTGTGTTGCTATATGCCTACGCTTAGTCACAAAGTTTCCTAAGCGTTTTAACTGACTTAACCCCAAAGTAGCTGCTATATCGCTCATTCGGTAGTTATAACCCAAATGATGTTGCTCATAGGCCCATGGAGGTAATTGGCGGCTTTTACTGACACCATGGCTTCTTAGTGTCATTATTTTTTCATAATAGGTAATGCTATTAGTTAAGGCGATACCACCTTCACCGGTGGTTATCATTTTCACTGGATGAAAGCTAAAAACACAAATATCAGAATACTCGCAATTACCAACTTTACTCTCTAAATAATCAGCTCCCAATGCA
Organism: uncultured Bermanella sp.; assembly: GCA_913058575.1. Classification (GTDB taxonomy): domain Bacteria; phylum Pseudomonadota; class Gammaproteobacteria; order Pseudomonadales; family Oceanobacteraceae; genus Bermanella. The sequence goes on along the minus strand of CAJXRF010000001.1, from coordinate 102,017 downwards.
TGGCATGCATCTTCTATTACATGAACTTTGTACTTTTTTGCAGTTATTGATATTGCTTGCATGTCACAAGATTGCCCTGAAAAATGGACCGGAATAATCACCTTAGGCAACTTTCCTTCAGCAAAGGCAGTGGCTAATTTTTCTTCAAGAGCTGTGACACTCATGAGGCCAGAATCTGCATCAACATCAACAAAATCTACTTTGGCATTGCAATATAATGCGCAATTAGCACTGGCGACAAAAGATATTGGGGATGTCCACACCCAATCACCTACTCCAACACCCAGAGCCAAACATGCAAGATGCAAAGCGGAAGTGGCACTATTTACTGCTACAGCATGTTTAGCCTGACAATATCCACTAATGGCTTGCTCAAACTCAGCCACCTTAGGGCCCTGCGTTAAAAAATCACTTCGCAGGGTTTCACAAACATCATTTATATCCTCCTCTATAATATTCTGGCGACCATAAGGAATCATATAGAAGCAACGTCATGCAATTCACGAATTTCGGAAACACTTAAAAAATGAGGGTTTCTACCCGAGTTATAGGCAAAGCCCTTTTCTACAGGAGCTCCCCTTTCTTCAATACAATTAACTTTGTAATCTACTGGTTGAGTAAACTGGATGGCAGGCGCAATTACATAATGATCTAAGAATTCTAGAGTACGCTGACTATCGTCTCTTGGGCACATGGTTTCATGTAGTTTTTCTCCTGGTCGTATGCCGATTTCTTCAGTTTTAAAGCCCGGTGCTAACGCTTCTGTAATATCAGTAATTTTAATAGATGGTATTTTAGGAACAAAAATTTCCCCACCTTGCATGCGTTCGAAATTTTTCAATACAAAATCAACACCTTGCTGCAAAGAAATCCAAAATCTTGTCATGTTATAATCTGTGATAGGAAGGGACTTAGCGCCCTTGGCAATTAGTCCCTGGAAAAAAGGCACTACCGACCCCCTTGAACCCACTACATTACCGTAACGCACTACGGAGAAACGTGTTGTTTCACCGCCAGTGATATTATTTGCTGCAACAAATAACTTATCTGAACATAACTTTGTAGCACCGTATAAGTTGACTGGGTTGGCTGCCTTATCAGTAGAAAGGGCAATTACTTTCTTAACACCACAAGAGATAGCAGCACTAATAACATTCTCTGCCCCATACACATTGGTTTTAATGCATTCCATGGGGTTGTATTCTGCGGCTGGAACCTGTTTCAATGCAGCAGCATGGATTACATAATCAACATCTCTACAAGCCTGCTTAAGGCGCTCAATATCTCGTACATCACCAATAAAATAACGCATTTCAGGTTGATTAAATACCTGCTGCATTTCATATTGTTTTAACTCATCTCGAGAATATATAATGACTTTTTTAGGCTTAAAACGACTCAACAAAGTTTCTGTGTATTTATGTCCAAATGAGCCAGTTCCGCCCGTAATTAGGACACTTTTACCATCAAACATAATTTATATCCTCATCGTCAATATTTCCGACTTTTCATATTCAGAGCAATTAACAGACCAGCTACCTAGCTTAAATCACCTTGATATTTATAATATTAAATATGATTAAACAAACTCAATCCGCTGATTTTTGAATAACTTTGTTGGGAGGCTTCTAATAAAAAGCTTTCAAGAGATAAGCGACTCACCGCTTCCGCAAAATCTAAATCTTGTAAAGTCGACAAGGCCTCTTGGCTAACTAGTTCAAGGTCTTGCTGAAAGTTATCGACGCTTTCAATAGAGTTTAATCGAGCACCAATTTCGCTTCTAGTGGTGGATATTTTAGTAATGGTACTGTCTATATTAGTGAGTGTAGTTGAAACCAGTTCATCTATTTGGGCCCCTCCTGAAACAGTATCATCAAAGGACCTTAACCCTTCCGTTAGCATTTGAATTGTGTCTGTAATAGATTGCTTTTCACTGCTATTAATGAAAAATGTATCTCCTGATTCAGGCTGCCCAGAAACCTTAACGCTCACACCAGAAAAGGTAATATCTGTACCTGGTGTAAATGGAACGATACTCTGACCATCAACTGCACGATGATCAGATGCCCTTCTTACGGTATAGTTTTCTTGAGGAGGTGATAGAGCGTCATTCGAATTAAATTCAATATAAAAGTCCTCTGGATACACGCTGTCTAATTCATCCTGATCGCGTATGAAACCTACGTTAATTACACCAGTACCTTTGTTTTCAGGATTGTCCAATGTAAAAAATGTATTGTTTATAGAAGGGATATTGACAAATAAGTCCTCGCCAGAATCATTCACTTTCACAGTTGCATTAGCACTAATTTGTAATTCCCTCTGCCCTTGATCACCATCGAAACTGTAACCGCCACCAGTTCTTTCAACAAAAGGTTTTTCTTCACCTTTAAAACCAGAAAAAATATAGATATTGCTAGCATCTCTAGTGTTTAATAAATCTACAACGCTTTTAAGACGCTCCTCGATTTCTGCGGCTATAAACCCTCTGTCATCTTTGGTGGTAGCACCATTACCCGCTTGAATGGTCAGCGTTCTAATTTTTTGCAAGTTTTCAATCACCGCTTCCAATGCCACTTCCTCGTGATTTTGGTGATTCTTGGCTGCGATTAAATTATCTGCATATTGTTCGCGTAGAGCGATATCCTGTTGCAACTGTAAGATGCGCGTGGAGGCAATGGGGTCATCGGCTGGTGTTAATATACTTTTACCACTGGAAATTTGTTGCTGTGACCTATTCACTATTTCCTGATTATTTAATATGCCATTAACACCCGATTGAAACTGTTGCATACTGGAAATACGCATACCCACTCCTATCTCACTGGTTATCTAAAGATGCCAATTAAGGTTGAAAATATATCTCTTGCCACAGTAATAACCTGTGCAGCTGCGTTATAGCCAAGTTCATATTGAATAAGCTTTGCCGCTTCTTCATCTAGGTTTACCCCACTTACCGATTGCACACTAGCCTCACTAAAATCTAATAGCGTCTTAGCGCTTTCAGCATTAATTTGTGCCCGCGCAGTAATGGAACCCACTTCCTCCACCAAGCGTCCATACCCTTCACTAAGGGTCATATCGTCTTCGATGATTTCTAAGTTTTGTATATTAGACAATAAGTTACCATTGCGATTGTCAGACACTGCATTGCTATTAAAATTAACTTGATATTCATCTCCTTCATCAGGAATGCCTGTCATGGTAATTTCGTAGCCTAAATACACAGGCTCATGACTGGGCTCTTCATCAAACAAATTACTTAAATTTGGTGCAGAAGACAGGGTAAGACCTTCATCTAAAATAACTTTTACTTCCCCCCCCATCGTTACTTTATAACTGCCCCAATCCCCATTACCAAAAACATCTACCCTAGGCTGGAAAGTTATATTTCCCTTCGCATCAATTGCTACATCCAAATCACCGTTAAATGAATAAGTCGTCTCTTCTATCTTGGTTACAATTTCATCCAAAACATCAGCACCCGTAGCATGGGTACCGGTTAACTGAATTGAAAAAGTACCTTGACCAGGAATTTCAAAATCAAAATTGAATGGACCCCCAACTGAAAAGTCGTAGCCATCAAACTCTGACAAAGGTGTTGGAAAGGACTCTCCCGTAGGCTTTAAGTAAATATCATCGCCGTTTGAGTATTTAAAACCATCACCAAGTTCTCCATCTATTTCAAAGGCCAAATCTTCTCCATTAATGGCAATTATTTCCACACTTTCACCATCACTTCTGGCCATAATACCCTGATCACGAAAATCAAAATTCGCGTTAATTCGGTCAGCGATAAAATCAGGGGTTAACGGTTCAGGCACCACATCAGGGTAAGGTATATCGTATTTAAGTTGATCTAGAGGTAATACATCGGTTAGCTCAATTCCATTTAAAGTTAGTGTTACTGACTCGTCAAGAAAGGGGGAATTAGTCAGGTAAACTCCTGCTACAAAATCTTTCAACTCTACAGTGGTTCTTGCTGTGGCATTAATGCCATTTTCCAAAGACAGAAGCCTGGCCGTTTCAATGGCAGGCGTATCAGCAGGAATGTAGATCTCGGGGCGATTAATTGTATTTCCTGTAACAGGGTCAGGCTCACTGATGGTGACTCTGCCTGGAAATAATCCATTGCCCACGGTAACAGGAGCCAAACGCCAATCTTGATAAGTGGCTGCTTGAGGCACAAAGCCACCAAGACTGGTCACCGCAGAAACAGTGCTATCCGTTGGCAATAAGTTGTTCGTGATGCCAGGGATATACTGTTGATTCATTAAAGAAGGAAAAAGAGGGATGGGGTGTGCAGGATCTGAATTATCCAAGACATCATAACTGGTAGCGCTTGTAAACTTTATCAACAAGGGTGGCTGAAGTTCCCCAGGCACTTCAAATGCAGAGGTATTGATATCAAACACTTCTCCGCTTGATATCTCACCCGAGCCCCTGTTTCCCACAGATGCATTGGTCATGACAGGCACTGCTAATGCAAGCTGCTGGGGTAGCTCCAAATTTAGCTCAATATCCGTCGCCCCACTGCGTGTGGGCATAAGGTAGTACTCGTCACCCGCTTTATAAGTACCCGCTTCAAAACTCAATGAAAAGCCATCTATTTCAAATGTATCAGGGAAGTCCGTTGAAATAGATGTTTTTAAAACCTCGGCGCCATCATCTATACGAATGACTTTAAACGTTACATCATTAGGTCCAGTAAATTCCACCCGATAGTCACTGTCAGTTAATGATGCTGCATCCGTAATATAAACCGCTAGCTGCCTGTCATCAGGCTTTGCATTATCGATATTACCTACCGTTCTTCTTTGGGCTATGTCTGCTGCGTTATAATCTTCAAAAAAAATTTCACCCGGTTGCCCGTCAATATCAATGCCTTTTTGGTGTTGATCATTTATAAATTCTTGAAGCCCTATGGAAATTCTTCCTAGTTGATTTATAGCTGGGTCCAGTACCTCTTCTCTAAATTCTAATAACCCACTTAACTGGCCGCCACTAATCTCTCTGGTAATATCTAACTCCACACCATTTTGTGTTAATACAATGCTTTTTCGCTGGGGGTCACCACTACCGTTAGCCACTTCAATCTTTTGAATAGTGGTACCCACTACTAGAGACTGACCATTACCTATGGAAACATTTATTGAATTACCGTCTTGTTCAACTACTGTGGTACCCACTAATTCAGACAACTCTTTAAGCGCTAAATCTCTTTTATCCAACAACTCATTAGGCTTACTACCTTGGGCCGAGGAAGAGGCAAATAAAATCTGTTCATTTAACTCGGCTATGGCTTCACCTAATGCATTAATATTTCCCACAATGGCTTCCATTTGACCGTTGAGCGTCATGTTATGATCAGTTAACCGTTTATCAATAGTTTGAAAACGGTCGACGAGGCCTTGGGATTCACTGATAACAACTTGACGAGCAGGAATGGAACTAGGATCGTCTATCGCAGCCTGTAATGATCCAAAGAAGCGTTCTAGTCCTGGTTGTAACCCAGTACCAGGGTCTGCCATTAAACTGTCAATCTGCCCGGCGTTAAGCTGCAGAGAATCTAGCTGACTAAAATTGGAGCTGTCTATTCGTAATTGATCTACAAGGAATTGATCATACACTCTCTGCACATCATCTATACTGGCCCCACTGCCAACCCAAATTCCACCAATAAACTGAGGCGTATTTGAAACCACATCAATTTCTTGGCGCGAGTAACCTTCGGTATTCACATTGGTGATATTATTACCCGTTACAGCCAAGGCAGTTTGATGAACCTTTAAGCCGGAAATACCAATGCCAAGTAAATCAGCCATTGTTAGCCTCGCTTAATGTCGTTAATAACATGATTTAAAATGTCACCATCGGCAATGCGTTGTATTTTTTTAGCGTAATTTGGATCCGTGGCATAGCCTCCAGCTTGTAAGCCTTCACTGTAACCTTTAACACTATCGCCATTGCTTACGGCATTTTTATATCGTTCACTGCCTTTCACGAATTGACTGTAATCTTTTAAGCTGGATTCGTAAGAGTCGTAAACCCTAAAAGGAGCCACTTCTTTTTTAGCCAAACCATTTCGATATTCTAGTGTGCTTACTTTCGCAATTTCACCACTCCAGCGAGTATCTGCTTTAATACCAAAAAGGTTATGACTGTTTTCACCATTAGATTGGTGAATAATATATTTTCCCCAACCGGTTTCTAACGCTGCTTGTGCAAGAATGGCTTTAGGCTCTACGCCCATCTGGTCACCCACTTTTTTCGCAATGGGCCATAGTGTATTCACAAAGTCTTGAGGGCTATTAAAGCCAGAGTTCTTGATCACTCCTCCCTTTTGTTCTTTTTCCACAGAGACTTTATCCATCGTGGATTTTTTGACTTCAATAACCTGCCCCTCAGTCTGAATAGGCATTGATTGATTGATCACTTTTTCATTATCAATAGTTTTATTGATGACAGCAGAACTGAGATTATTTTCTATTTGAGAGCGTACTTTATTATTAATATTGGGCTCTAGCGTAAAGGGATTTTCCCGCGCCATATCACTTAATGTATATACCTTCTCCTGTGTTTCTGCTTCTGAAGAATCGCTAGATTCTTTCTTATCAAATTGTTCTTTTAATTGGCGAAACAGAGTATCTGCTAACCCCATTCCTTTTCCTTTGCTTAATGAAAGCACTAATTGGTCATCAAACATATCACGATAGAATTTAGACTCATTACTGAACAAAGGGTTGTCTTCTTCAAATGCTGCGTTTGCTTCGCGCATGCTTTTTAGCATCATGCCAACAAACATAGATTCATACTGACGAGCCACTTCTTTAAGGGCCCCTGACTTATCAGTTTCTCCCTGCTTGGTAATGGCATTTAAACCCGATAAATCATTGTAGTTGTAAGCGCTGTCGATGCTGTTCATGGCTTTTCCTTTTTCTACTTAAAGAAAAGCATGTCTCATGCCAATGTTATTTTTTCTTATAAAACAAAGGGTTAGAACAAAGGAGGCGGCTATATTTAGCCGCTAGGTGAAACAAATTGGGGGGGATCGGCCGTTATTTTTCTTTAGAGATTTGTTGATAATTATTTATGCCAGAGCGAGATTTTTTTCTAAATGAAACCTCATCCACAATGGAATTCTTTACGCCTTTCATGGTCTTCGTGACATCAGAGTCAAACGCCTTTAATTTTTCGAAAAAAGCTTGGTCGTCATCGGTCAATATTGAGGAGAATTCATTGAAAAAATCATGAATAAGCTTATCCCTTATTTTATAGGTATCTTGTAATGCCGAGATATTATCCTGATCGATGCATGTGGTAATTGCATCATTGTATTGCTCTATTGTTTTAAAAAATTTTTGCTTATTTTCCTGAATAGTCATTATACGAACACTCTAAATCACGATCAATTCAGCATTTAACGCACCAGCCTGTTTTAACGCTTCTAGTATGGCCATTAAATCCCCTGGTGCCGCGCCTACTTCATTAACGGCTTTTACTATTTCATCAAGAGACACGCCTGGTGCAAACACAAACATGCGATTATTCTCCTCATCTATATTTACTTCTGTTTTAGGCACAATGGCAGTTTCCCCATTTGCAAAAGCCCCTGGTTGATTCACTTCAAGGTTTTCCTTCACAGTGACTGTCAGACTGCCATGCGTCACGGCCACCGCATCAATGACCACATGTTTCCCTATAACAATGGTGCCAGTGCGGCTATTAATGATGACTTTAGCGGTGGCTTCTCCTGGGGTAATCACTAGATTTTCTATTAAAGACAAAAAGGCCACTCGTTGATTGGGGTCTCTTGGGGCGCTCACTCTGACCGATGTTGCATCCACAGAATAAGCGGTTTCTGGCCCAAGCAAACCATTAATTCTGTCGGATAATCGTTTGGCAGTGGTAAAGTCTGGACTGTTTAAATTAAGCGTTAAGCTGTCTCCGCGGGAAAAGGCATTGGCTACTGCTCGCTCTACTGTAGCGCCATTTGGAATTCGCCCTACGCTTGGTACATTGACGGTAATCTTAGAGCCATCCGCCCCTTCAGCACCAAAGCCTCCTACCACCAAGTTTCCTTGAGCCACGGCATAAATCTGTCCATCGGCTCCACGCAAGGGAGCAAATAATAATGTTCCTCCTCGCAAACTTTTTGCATTACCAATAGAAGAAGTGGTCACATCAATATGCTGACCCGGTTTTGCAAACGGAGGGAGTTTGGCGGTTAAAGACACGGCCGCCACATTTTTGAGTTTGGGGTCTGTACCTGGGGGAATGGTAATACCAAATTCATTCATCATGTTTATGAAAGTCTGATTGGTGAAAGGGGCTTTATCGCCAGTGCCATCTAAACCCACCACAAGGCCGTACCCCACTAATTGATTAGAGCGCACCCCTGCCACCGTGGTAATGTCCTTTATGCGTTGAGCATAGCTCAACTGAGAGATCACCAATAAAAATGTAAACATAAACCGTATATACTTCATGATAATCTCTTTATGAACATATTCATTCACCCTGTAAAGAAACGATTGGCTATATCACTCAAGCAAGTATTGCTATAAGTTTAAAATGGCCACCAAGGACTGCTAAAAAAGTTACTCATCCAACCAGGTTTACTGGCATTTGCCACTGATCCCGTGCCACCATAACTGATGCGTGCATCGGCAAGTTTAGTGGATTGAACCGTATTATCGGCACTAATATCCTGTGGGCGTATTAACCCTTGCACGCGAATAAATTCATCACCTTCATTTAAACTCAACCATTTTTCACCTCGTACTTCTAATATACCATTGGGTAAGACATCACTAATGGTCACGGTTATTTGCCCTTGTAAACTGTTACTCTGCCCGCTATCTCCTTTGCCAGTAAAAGATCGTTCATCTACAACACCTGCTTGTAAAAAAGAAACATTTGAGCCGAATAGAGACGTGGGCCCTGCTCCCATGGTGATTTCAGTGTCTTTTTGAGTATTAGTAGAATTGGATTTTTGCGCATTGGTTTGCTCTTGCAATACCACCGTAATCACATCACCTATACGTCTAGCCCTTTGGTCACTATAAAGTGAAATGGCATAATGATCTTGAAAGAGCGACCCATTCGTTACTGGTGGCGGCTTTAATGATTGTGCAGGCACGGGGGCATACTTAGGGTCATCGGGTTTTTCGGCCATGGGCATAATCGAACTGCAAGCATTAAGTAATAATATTAATAAACTGATGCTGATGACTTTCATACTTCCCCCTGTAAAACTTAACTGTTACTTTACTTTTTATTAGGTGTTCTGTGCTAAGTACTGCAGCATTTGATCGGCCGAAGAAACCACTTTCGAATTCATTTCATAAGCTCGCTGTACCGTGATCATTTGCACCATTTCCTCTACAACATTGACGTTAGAGTTTTCTAAAAACCCTTGCTCCATTGCCCCATAACCCCCTTCTCCTGCCACTCCAACTTGTGGTGCACCACTTGAAGCTGTTTCTAAAAATAAATTTCCCCCTATTGCCTGCAAACCTGCTGGATTTATAAAATCCACCACATCAATTTGGCCAATTTCAGTGGGTTCGGTTTCGCCAAAAATAGTGGTGCTGACAATGCCGTCACGGCTAATGGTAAGCGTATTAGTTTGATCGGGAATGGTAATGGCGGGCTCCAGTAAAAAACCGGTAGCATTGACCAACTGTCCTTCGGCATCCATGTGAAATGTCCCATCACGAGTGTAAGACACAGTGCCATCAGGCATAGCTATTTGAAAAAAGCCTCGCCCATTAATGGCTAAATCAAGTGGTTGCGAGGTTTCTTGCAGTCCTCCTGTTGTGAAAATCTTTTGAGTACCTGCCACTTTTACACCGGTACCTATTTGTAAACCTGAAGGTAACCGACTGTCCTGACTAGACAATGCGCCGGGTTGGCGTTGAATTTGATAAATTAAATCTTCAAAAACAGCACGGTCTTTTTTAAAACCCGTGGTGGCTACGTTTGCTAAGTTATTTGAAATAACAGATAAGCCATGATCTTGGGCATTCAAGCCTGTTTTACTTACCCACAATGCATTCATCATAATATTAACTGCCTTTAATAAGTTGAAATTTATTCATCACTACTGAATATCTAAAATAGAGGACGTAGTTTGAGCATTTTCATCAACGGTTTTCATCATTTTCACTTGCATCTCATACTGTCTTTGTAAAGACAACATATCGGTAAGGGCTTGAACAGAATTCACGTTACTGTGCTCTAAATGCCCCACTTCTAATACCACACCCGCATCAAATGGCTGGACATCCCCAGGTTGAGCACCGCGCATATGAAATAACCCATCAACGCCTTTTTCCATTTCAGATAAATCTGGTTTCACCAGTTTTAATTGGCTCACGTTGGCAACTACAGCTGGCTCTTCTCCTAAAGCCACCACTGAAACCGTTCCGTCTTTTGCAATCTCTATTTTTTCAAATGGCGGTAAAACAATCGGGCCACCATTGCCAATAAGTTGTTTACCTTCACCATTTAAAAGACGTCCGACACTGTCTACTCGTAAATCCCCCCGACGGGTATAAGCTTCTTCACCACTGTCGTCCTGCACAGCAAACCAGCCTTCATTCTCAATGGCTAAATCTAAATCACGATCGGTATGAATTAATGTGCCTGGATTAAAGTCACTGGCTGGGCGCTCTTCCATTGCATAAGCACGGGTAGGATAAAAATCACCAAACACCGGCATGGAGCGCGCTTGTTCAAAATCTTGACGAAAACCGGTGGTACTCACATTGGCAAGGTTGTTTGATGAGGCTGCAACACCCAATGCATTGTGTTTGGCACCCGACATGGCGATATACAGTGCATGATCCATGAAAGACTCCTTGGCTTAATAAACTTAATTTGATCTATTTACAAAGTTGCAAGGTGAGTGCCAAATGGGCATTAAACAAAGGAAATGAACAAGTATTTATATTCGTTAGGTGGCTTACGGCCAATAAGAACAAAGAACATAAAAATAAGCGTAAATAAAGCGGCAAGCTTTACCATGCTTGCCGCTTTATTTACATTAAACATGCTTTTTATTAAAGCTGGATAATGGTCTGGGTTACGGTGTCGGATGTTTCTATGGTTTTGGCGCTGGCTTGGAAATTTCGCTGAGCAATAATAAGCCCCACCAACTCTTCAGATAAATCTACATTGGAATCTTCAAGCGCTGATGATCTTAAATTGCCAAAGGTACCCGTTCGCGGCGAACCCACCGTTGCCCCACCAGATTCAAACGTTTCCCCCCAAGAAGTAGCCCCTAATGGGTTTAACCCTTCTGGGTTTTTAAAACTGGCCAGGGCTACCTGACCCAGTACTTGCGCTTGCCCATTGGTAAATCGGGCAAACATGAGTCCATCGCTATCAATTTCTAAACCTGTTAACCGCCCTGTGGTAAACCCGTTCTGAGACACCTCGGTAACACTAAAGGCACTGGCAAATTGCGTGGAGCCGTCCAGAAATATTTGAAAGTTTGAACTGGTGGCAGGTTCTGTTAACGGCAAGCCCCCTTCTAAAATATTTACCGAGCTTAAAGACCCTGTGGCTTCACCACTTTCATCTATGGGATCCCAGTTAGTCACATAAAACTCGCCACTGGTAAGTTCATCTAATGAGCCATCGGAATTAAAAAATAATTCAAAACGTGCCGAAGTGGGTGCTAAGTTTTCAGGAAAGGTTAAAGTTGAATCAGGGTCCCCCACATCTTGCCCATCAATTCGCACATACATTGCCCAAATATTTTCTTCCGTTGGGCGAGTAGGATCAGAAGGCTCTTTTACGAAGAATTGCGTCATGATATGACTGTTGCCTAAGCTATCATAGATAGTGGTAGACGTGGCATGGTTGTAAGTGTCTTGGTTATCAGGATCAAAACTATTGATAACAAAATCTTCGAATTCATCGGCGCTTAAAGCGCCAAAAATGCCCGATATAGCAGGCACGGGGCTAGAAAGGGAGTAATCTTCATTTAAAATAAATTCTATTGTACCCCCCACTGCCACGGCTGAATCCGCGGTTGCTGTGCCCCCTAATACCACAGGGCCAGCGTTAGCTGAACCGGTAACCACAATGCTATCGGTTACGGTAGGTGAGGTGATTTCAATTAATATATCTCGACCTATGGTGTTATTAATAACCAGATCACCACCGTCATCTATTTGCGCATCAAAGCCTGGAAGGGTGGTAGAAAAATAGCTATTAATTTCTTCTGCCAGGTCCTCCAAACTAGTAGACGTGAGTGCTTGACCATTTACCGTTAACTTTAAATTGTTACCCGGGCTGTTGTAACCAGATTGGGTAACTGTAGCGGTGGTCGAGGCCGACGCCGTTATACCTGGCTGGCGATTAAAAATGCTGGCCGTGGCATTAGCCTCGCTGTCTTCAGGAATGGTTAATACTGTTTCAATTCCGTCGGGATCGGTTAAAGTTACTTGTGTTTCAGGGTACTCATTGGTTACCCCTTCAATGCCCAAAGTCAGTAAGCTATTATCATCTTCATCTACTTGAATAAGGCCATACAATTCATCTACCGTTACGTCGGCTCCTGATGCGATAAATTCAGTGATGGTAATAATGCTGGCTTCACCGCTTTCGGTTGCCACAAACTGTAGCTTGTATTCAGGGGGGACCACATTAGGCTCAATCTCGATAGCCTCTGCGCGTACACCAATAAAAGCTTCTGAATCTAATGAACTTATTTGGCGGTTAATAGAAGCTGCCACTTGCTGCACTGATCTAAAATCTTCATCTAAAGTAATGGTGGTGGTGCCAGACCGACCATCGGTATCTGGTGCTGGCACCGTTAAGTTAATTCTAAATGAATTGGTTTTGTCTATGTCGTCGGTCCCTGTGATGCTAAACATATTATTAAAGCCCAACGATGAATAGGATGAAGCAGCATCGGCCGTCGGCAAATAAGTAGAGTGCTGCGTTAATACAGTGGCGTAGCCAGCACCTACTTCAGTGTTAGTAAATAAAAGTTGACCCCCTACGCCTTCCACTTGAACTCTACCGGCAATGCCGGTTGCACCAATTAATAAATCTATTTCAGTTTGTACAGCCGCTGCCAAATCATCAAGAGTGGCATAGCTGTTTGCAGGAACTGTAATATTCCAAGCAGCAGAATCATCCGCTGTTGTAGGGCCCGTCACTTGAATGTTGAAAATATTATTAGGCGTGATATCTGCCGTGCCGATGTTAAGGCGATTACTGCTACTAAAACCCAGTGTAGATAATGTGATGCCGGTTTCTACTGTGGGCACTAACGCAATGGTACCGCCATTCTCATTGCCCCCTGTGCCGGTGAAAGTTAAAGGTGGTTGAGTGGCGACCACATCCGCCCCTAATGCTGCGGTAAAAGCGGCCTCTACTTCGGCTAATGTTGTCGCGGCGGCTGTACCGCCTGTGGTGTTATCCAACACGACATTCGTGGTACTGGTGGTGCCCAAATTATCGGTCACTTGTACTTGCACTGTAATGGTATTCGCGCCACTTAAATCAAAAGGTCCTGCTGCTGTACCGGTTAATACAGCTGCGCCACCTGCTATGAAGTCAGTCATGGACAATGGTGGAGTCGCCACCGTTCGAGTGGTGGTAGGAGTACCAGGAATACTTCTTAAGTCAGCCGTTAACGGGTTGGAACCTACAAATAAATTGGCACCCGCCGCTGCGGTGGTGACAGTAGCAGAGGCAAGTGTACCAATGACATTAGTCCAATCACCGGTGGGACTTGAAATACCAAAACCTATACCTGCTGTTGCATCAAAGCCCACTCTTTCCAATGAAAAGGACACAGTTCCAGGTAATGCGTTGGCATAGTCAACAGGATCTGTCGTGGCTTCAAATTCATTAATTCCAAAAGCAGTATCAAGCTCTAATTGTATGGCACTTAATACATCTGTAATCATTTGAGTTTGACTGGCAGCAGCTGCCACTGCTGGAATGGCAATGGTTTGGATACCGGTGCCATCAAGTGGGTCTAAATCTATGCCCATGGCCAGTGTAGCATTGGGGGTGGTGAATTGAGCATCGGTTCCCCAATCGATGGAACCCACTCCGTCAAAGGTATGGTCGGTTCGGGTACCAGCCGTTGTAGGCTGGTTCACTGTGGCAAAAGTAGAGCTGGTATCAGCGGCGATGCCGGAATCAGGATTGGCTATGGCTAAGCCATTTGACACTAAACGCTGACCCAATTCTTGCTTCACTAATTCAGAAGCATCCAGATTTAAAATTGAAGACACTCTGGAGGTTAACGCAGGGGGTTGGTTCCCAATAACAATTTGCAAATCCCCTAATACCCCATTAACCACGCCGGTATCATTGGCTTCATATCCTTGAACACGGGCACCACTATTGGCCACCACGAAGCCATCTTTATCTAAACCAAATACACCAGCGCGAGTGTAAGATTCGGTACCCTGATCATTTAAAATAAAAAAACCTGTGCCATCAACGGCCATGTCTAACGCATTGCCGGTTCCACTTATATTGCCTTGGCTAAATTCTTGACGAACATTATCCACTAACACGCCACTACCCACAGGGGTGGTGCCTGTTCCTAAAATGGTGGTGGTAAATACATCAGCAAATTCTGCTCGGCTTTGTTTGAAACCCGTGGTACTGGCATTGGCCACATTATTACCAGTTACTTCCAAATCCGTTGCAGCAGCACGAATACCACTTAAGCCAATATTAAACGCCATTTCCTGCTCCTCACGCCTTAAAAAAGTAACTGTAATTAGGTTAAATTTTTAATGGCATTCATGTTTAGTGTGTTCAACCCGTTACTAGGGTAATTAAAATTAATCTAAAATTTGTTTCACTTCACTTAGTGCGGCTTTTGTTCCACCGGCCAAGTTTAAAGTCACGGAAGAATTACTTCCTATAGTGACGCTATCCACCTTGCCACTCATGGCTGTATCGAGCGTTTCATTTTTTCCATCAATAGAAGCGCTCATGACAAATTTGTATCCACCTGGGGGATATGGCGATGGCACCGGATTGCCCGCACTGTCTGTTAATACTTCTCCTTCTTCATCCACTAAGTAATCTTTTCGATTCAAAAGACTGCGATCTAATTCAATAATTTCACCGTCCATTTCTAAATTGGCGCCATCCCATCTTAATGAAACAGGCCCTTGTCCATGATGCCCTAAATGAATGGTTTCTAAAGATTGTCCTGAAGCGGTTTGAATTTGCACCGATAAATTTGTAGTGGTCACTGGCAACTCAGCAAACCCTGCGATTAAATCACCCGTTTGTAAATAGCCCGCTTCATTGCCGGGTACGATGACAGATTGCCCCACCATGGAAGATGCTTGTAAGGCTTGGCTGGAGCGTAAATCCCCGGCCATATCACTGACGGTTGAATTTAAATTCTCAGTGCCCTCTACCTGACTGAACTGAGCTAACTGAGCAATAAATTCGGTGTTGTCTTGTGGCTCTAAAGGATTCTGGTTGTTCATTTGTGCAACCAGCAGTTCCATGAACTCGTTTTTACCCAGCTCGTTGTCTTTTTCTACAGCAAGGTTATCGGACGAATATTGACCCAGTGCTGTTTGTGCAGTGCCAACATTATTGACTTCAGCCATGATGGCCCCCTCGTTTTATACTTCTATTTTTATAAATACATTCTTTTAACATAATGACTTACTGCCCTAATGTAAGAGTACGTTGCAGCATTTGTTTGGCGGTTTTCATGACTTCTACATTCATTTGATAGCTTCGTGATGAAGACATCATGTCGGTCATTTCTTCCACTATATTTACATTGGGGTATAAAACATAACCTTCTTCATCAGCCATGGGGTGATTAGGTTCAAAACGCTTTTTAAGAGGGGCTTCACTTTCAACAATGCCATCTATTTTGACACCGTCTCCCATTTGGCTACGCACATCTAGTTTACGATTTAAACGATCCACGTCATTCCACTGTTTTTCTAAAACGCTGAACCAAGGCTTACGTGCTTTATAAGTGTCTCCTTCGCTGGACCCCACGGTTTCGGCATTGGCAATATTACTGGCGGTCGTGTTAAGTCGAATAGACTGGGCATTCATGCCAGTACCGGCAATATTAAATACATTCGTAAGTGACATATCATTCTCCAACGACTCAATGAGTAAATTTATTACTGACCTTTGATAGCACCGGTTAAGCCTTTAAATTTTCCGGTTAAAAACTGGAAAGATGCGTTGTAACGCAAAGCATTTTCGGTATAAAAAGATTGTTCCATTTGACTGTCTACAGTATTGCCATCAATAGCGGGCTGGTAAGGGTTACGAAATTGAAGCTCTGTTTCGGTATTTACATTGCCATGTTGATGACTTTCATTGGTCACATTCATGGCAAGGGAACGCTTGCTCTCACCTTCAAGTACCGAATTAAAATCAAAATCACGCGCTTTAAAATGAGGGGTGTCGGAATTAGCAAGGTTATTAGCCAACACCTCAGCACGAGCGGCCCTTAGCTGCAGAGTATTTTCATGAATGCCCAATGAATTTTTGAATCCCAATGCTGACATGTTGCCACCTGTGCTTCGATTTCTATTAAATTACAATTGATATTAATAGAGCAACGCCCATGCCAAAACAGTATTTCCATACAATTCAAAGAGTTACAAGAAGGTAGACCAGAAAAATAGCGGCAATCATTGCCGTTAAGGACAAAAAGCGGGTGATACTTCAATGCTTCATTAGAAGTGTTAAAGGCTTATTAAAATGAAACAAAAGAGAGGGGATTTTTGCACAGACATTTCGCTAACAAAAAAATGATAAACTAAGCCTTATAATTAAAGAAGGCCTAAGGAAATCTCTATTAATTGATTACTTTCTCTGCGTGACCCCAAGCATACAGTGCAGCGCCCACAATGTGTGCTGGGGCTTCCCCCTTAATTTATAAGGGTTAATCTTTTCTGCGGTATATTATGCCAGGGGAGCATTGCACCATTTCAAATTTATCTGACAGGCCACTTAGTGCTTCACTGGCTCCTAAAAACAAATACCCGCCGGGCTTTAATGCCCCATGAATGCGAGTAAGAATGTCTTTTTTAAGATCACTTGAAAAATAAATAAGAACATTACGGCAAAATACAATGTCGTAACGCCCTAACAACGAATAAGAATGAAGCAGATTTAGCATTCTAAATTGCACTCGGGTAGCCACATTAGAATTTACCTTCCAGCCATTTTCACTTTTACCAAAATAGCGACTTAATAAATCTTCTGGCATGCCTCGCCCTAGCGCCAGTTGATCATACTCTCCCTTTCGAGCTGCATCTAAAACAGAACTTGAAATATCGGTGGCCATGACTTTTTCAGACGTTAATTTTCCAGGGTTACCGCGTTTAAATTCCTCAATAATCATACTTATCGAATAAGGTTCTTGCCCCGTGGAAGAGGCTGCACACCAAATATCTACACTTTTTTGTTTAGCGCATATTTCGGGTAGTAATTTGTTTTGAAGTATTTTAAAAGGGTGGGCATCTCTAAACCACAGGGTTTCATTGGTGGTCATGGCATCTACCACCTCTTCACACAGCTTCGTATCAACTTCTATCTTCTTAACTAACTCGGTGATGGTGGGTAAATTTTTATCCTTCATGATCCCCCGCAAGCGGCTGGCCACAAGGTACTCTTTATTGTCTCCTAACAGTATTCCGCAAACTCGCTCTAAAAATTCTCGAAACAACGTAAAGTCTGACTTACTGATATCCATTCAACCACACCTTACATTCTATTTTTCATTAATAAAAAAGGGTCGGCATACCCTTTGAAAAGCAAATACTTTACGTTTTCTAAACAATGAAGGTTACTGCGTTTTTACAACTTGAATTCTCTCAGCCACTTTAGAGGCCAAAACATCAGGGTTAAATTTTGCAATAAAGTCATCTGCCCCAACTTTTTGAACCATATTTTGATTAAACACCCCGCTTAGTGAAGTGTGTAAAATAATATGCATTCCCCTAAGATTTGGGTCAGAGCGCACGGTGGTGGTTAGGGTATAGCCGTCCATTTCAGGCATTTCAATATCTGAAATCATCATGGCGTAATACTCAGAAGGGTTCGTTCCTGAACTGGCCATTTCCTGTAGGTGCTCTAGCGCTTCGCGACCATCGCACATGGCTGTCACTTCAACGCCCAATGCCTCTAAGCATTTAGCCACTTGCTTGCGGGCAATTTTAGAATCGTCTGCGATAAGCACTTTAGGTTTTTCATCAGGAGCATCGGCCCGTGCAGTTTCTAAAATATCCTCAGAAATATCTTCTTTACTAGGAGACACTTCCGCTAGAATTTTCTCAACATCAATAATTTCCACTAAACTGCCTTCCACCTCGGTGACAGCCGTTAAATAGTGTTCACGCCCCGTGCCCTTTGGTGGCGGATGAATTTCTTCCCAATTCATATTCACAATACGTTCCACTCCAGTAACTAAAAAGCCCTGAGTGGCCATGTTGTATTCAGTAATGATAACAAAGCATTCTTTCGGTTCTCCCACAGGAATGCTACCGGTGGCCAGCCCCATATCCATAATAGGAATAGTACCTGTTCGAATATGTGCCACACCTACCACCACATGATGGCTTTTAGGAAATATTGTTAACTGTGGGCACTGTAAAACTTCTTTTACTTTAAACACATTAATGCCGTACACCTGCGGACCATTCAAACGAAACAGCAAAAGTTCGAGTCGGTTTTCACCCACCAACTGCGTTCGTTGGTCAACGGTCTCCATTAACCCTGCCATACAACCACTCCATTACTTAGGCATTTAAAGAAAATATTAATCCATTTTGGATTGCCCAAATTCAAACAGCTACCAACACTTACGGCATACCCTTTGCAAGTGTGTATTAAAGCTCAAAGACACGAACAAAATCGCCATTTTCATGGCATCGCATCTGAAAATTAGTTATTTCTCTAATTGAGAATAGGACAAATTTAAGTGATTAACAGAGTTTTTATCGTTTTACTCATTTTACAAGCTTCTAGCTTTAGTCACGCACAAAGCTGGCACGAACAATTGCAAGAGACGCTTCAAACTCAACTGGGCCAAGAAGTGGAGTTAATGGCCCAAAATATGAACCTACTGGACTTTCAACCCCATATTAATATCAGTTACCTCGATTCTAGACTCAACCTTTCTCTCTGTTCAGAGCCCTTAACGTTAACGCCACCACAACCACTTAAACTTGGCCGTAATCATGTCAAAGTGGCCTGCAAAACCGGCAAGCAATGGGCACTAAATGTTCCAGTAGATATCAACCTAATGACTCAGGTGGTGGTATTAAACCAACCGATTCCTAAGGGTCTGTCTTTAAAAGAAAGCCACCTTGATTATCAGATGCAAAATCTGGCAGGTTTACGCAATGGTTATTACTTAAAGAAAGAGCAAGTCATTGGCAAACAAACTAAACGTTCTTTACAGGGGTTAACCGTGCTCAATAGCCACATCATTTTACCCGCGCTTATGATTCGCAAAGGAGATGAAGTGATTATTAGCGCCTCAAAGGGGGCCATGAGCGTCAAAATGCCCGGAGAAGCCTTAAACGATGGCCGCGAAGGGCGCCAGATACGAGTTAAGAACAATCGGTCGCAGCGAATTATTAAAGCCACCGTCGTGGCGGTAGGCCTTGTGGAAGTGCAGTTTTAGGGCTTATTTAGCCTAATTTTGAAATAATATGAAAAAAATGACGAAAAAACCTCAAGACTGGTGAAGCTCTGCCGTTATAGGTCTACGAGGAAGTCTAATTTGCGTGGAAGGTAACTAAAATGAACATAAACAAAATCACTACCGGTATCGGTGGTGGCGGGCAAGCCCGTAATACCGACAAGGTATCTGGTGCAGGCTCTGGGCCCACCCCTAAAGCAGAAAGCACCAATAGCTCTGATGTTAAAATCAGTCACCAGAGTAAATCCATTAGGCAAATTGAAGCCGAAGTGGCCAAATTACCAGATATAGACGATGCCGCAGTTGAGCGCATTAAGGGTGCACTGGCGAATAACGAATACAAAATTGATTATGAACGCCTAGCTGGCAAAATGATCAAATACGATGGGCTGCTCAACTAAAAAAGGATTTTTTATGTCTGATACATTGGTCGCTAAGTTGGCTGAAATACTAAGCCAAGAGCAATCTACGGTCGATCAGTTAAAGCAGGTTCTGAAACAAGAATCCGTGGCCTTAAGCCATCATGACATTAAAACCATTGAAAGCAGTGCATCGCATAAAAAAAGGTTACTTAATACCTTTTCGAAACAAGTGAATACTCGGTTGCGTTTTCTGTCCACGCAAAAACAAGAAGCGTCCGAACAGGGTTTGACTCTATTACTATCAAGCCTACCCGATGATCATCAGGAACCACTTACCCAGCAGTGGCAAAAGCTTAAAGAAGACTTTCAAATCCTTCTTCGTGAAAACGAACGAAACGGCCTAATCATCCATCACAGCCAACTCAGAAACCGTAATTTACTGAATATCTTGCATGGCAATAAAAATCAGCCAAACTTATATAATGAAAGCGGTGCAGCACAGGGACACTTAAACTCTAAGACCATCGGTGAAGCTTAGGTGTCTTAACTAGAATGAGTTTAATAATGCTGTAATTAATCTACGCCAGAAAATTAGATTGGTATATGGAAGAAGTCAATCAAGAAGAAAACTACCTAGAAAGCCCAGAAGAAATATACAGGGCTATTCAACGTCTTATTCGTTATGCCCCAAGGCTTACTGCCCGATTTGATGGCATAGACGATCAGGCCTTCGCGACCGCCATTACAAAAGTAGATTTAAAATCTAGGGCCTTCGCTTTCGACAAGCTTATCCCCGATAATGGCAACACCATATTACGCCAAGGTAAAAAACTGGAACTCATTGCCGACTTCCGTGGCATATTAGTGCGCTTTCATATTGAGGGGAAGCTCAAATACCGTGAGCAAAACCAAGAATACATTTGTAAATTCCCTTCTAAGCTTTTGTATTTACAACGCCGTGATGCTTATCGAGCCATGGTGCCCAGAACCTATTCAGTACACACCGTCTTCAGGTCAAGCACTTCTGAAGCAGTTTTTAAAGGGCGCTTACAAGATATTTCTGGCAGTGGCTTTAAGGCCTATTTTAAAGGCGATATTCGTAAAGAACTAAAGGACATTGAAATTTTTGATGAAAGCACGTTACACGTAGGCGATGAATCTATGGATTGCGGGTTAGATGCCAAGCATGCCTTTTTTAACGAAGAAAAGAATCAAACCATTTGTGGCTTTTCATTTCACCCTCTTACTGGCATGAAACAAAGATATGTAGAGCAACTAGTGAACACTCTTCAATTTGAAGAACAAAGAAAACAAATAGCCGCTAAAGATTTAGAGGATAAAAAAAGAGCAAACCTTCAAAAAAAGTCTGAACCCGATATAACGCAAGATCAAACACAAGACCAAGAGTGAAGCTGATATTGACCAGTCAAAAGGCTGCTAGCTTTTATTCGTCATTTGGCCAATGGGTAAACACCTCCATAAGTCTCTTATAATCCTCTGGTCTATCTACATCCCATAATGATTCACAATAATACGTTTCTTGCTTAGCCTGTTCTAATTTTTCGCGAGTTTGCTGCATGACCTTTTCTGTCCCCCATGAAACGCCTTGATAAATTTCAGGTACCACATTCGTACAAGCAATCAACACGTAACCACCATCCTCAGCTGGAATAAAAACATGGCTATTATCATTTAACTTTTCTGCTACCAAATTCAAATGAGATGTATTGATAAGCGGGCAATCACTGCCAACAATAATGACTTTTTCAGCCCGTTTTAACCCCCAGTACATGGCGTTTTTCATGCGTTCACCAAGGTCTTCACCCTCTTGTAATAATAAACAGCTTGATTTGGCCAACTCATTAATGAGCGGTTGATCACCCAGTTGATCAACCGCTAACACATTAAAAAAATCACTTTCAGATAGGTTTTCATTTACGCGCTTAACAAGCTGTTGATGTAACTGATAACAACCGTCATCGCCTAAAAGGGGTTTTAAACGAGTTTTAACGCCGCCAACACGAGGGAATTTAGCAAACTGAATAACAATGCAATCTAATTTCATAACGCTTATTTTTTATCCAGCAGAATGATTAAGCACCAAACTCACAATATATAGTAATTTAGTTGCTTTTATATAAAACCAATAATTTTTCAGGGGAAACGCCTCGCCAATATAAAAAACGAATCTTCCACATGAGAAAAACAGTTTTAAAAATGCCCCCATGGTGCCACCTGCGACTAGAGGTGGTTACAGGCGTTAAGATGTTCTTAGGCTTATGACGTTTTCGCATACGCTTACAAATTTCAACATCTTCCATTAATGGAATATTGGCAAAACCACTTATTTCACTAAATAATTTCTTACGAATAAACAAACACTGATCACCCGTGGCCACACTGGTAATACGAGAGCGCCAGTTAATAAACCACTCTATCACTCGAAACATAAGGTGCTGACCGCTTAGGCGTACATTAAAACGCCCCCACTGATACAACGCCCCTTCTCCCATGGCGTGCTTAATATGGTGGCTGTCTAAATGGGTGTCGGCATGTAAAAACAACAACCAACTTCCACTCGCCTGCTGAGCCCCAAAATTCATTTGAGCCGCACGGCCTTTTGGCCCTTGCAAGACTGTAAATTCTTTTTTTAGTAGTTCTGTACAACCATCGGTGCTGCCACCATCAACAATAATAATCTCTTTTACCCAGTCGTCTTTTAATAAGCGTAAACGATTGGCTAAGCGATCTACTTGCGCCGCTTCATTGTAAATAGGCACAATGATTGAGATATTAAACGCACCCATTTAATTGCCACCTATTTCTAAAATTTAACAAACTGTAAATACAATTATAATGCACCACCACAAGAACTGCCCTGCCCTGCGGTACAACCAAAACAATGACCCGCCACCACAATATCATCACCTTTTAAATCAGATTCAAGCAAATCTGAAATATGGCGAGGTTGTTGGTCTTTTTCAATGTGCATCTCTAACATTTGATTAAAATCACAATCATAAAGATTGCCTAAATAATCCACACTGACGGTGGTACGACACATGACGGTTTTTAAATTCTGAGACTGGTAATTATCAATCAATAGCTGCATGTAATTATGGAACTCACCTTTGGAAATAAGCATACTGCCAAAACGTGAGATAGGCATATTGGTAATGGTATGCAGCTCATTAAACTCTATGCCCCAATCATCCATTAAACGCTTTTTATAATCTTGCTGTAACGAGGCTTGGGCCGGCGGCAACGACGCACCACCTGGGTTATATACGAGATCCAAACTAAGCTCAGTGCCTGGCTTTCCATACCCTAACTTATTGAGTTTAAACAAACCTTCAATACTGCCGTCAAACACGCCCTTGCCACGCTGCTTATCAACATTATCCTGAGTGTAACAAGGTAATGAGGCCGCCACGGTGACCTTTTCATTGGCTAAAAATTGCGCTAAATCTTCAAAATCAGGCTCGTTTAGAATAGTAAGATTACAGCGATCAATCACTTCTACTCCTAATTTTCGCGCGGCGCTTACCAAATACCGAAAATGCGGATTCATTTCAGGGGCGCCACCGGTTAAATCCAACGTTTTTACATTTCGGCACCTAATCACTTCGAGCACCATGTCTACGGTGGCTTTATCCATTAACTCGGTACGTTTCGGGCCTGCGTTAACGTGGCAATGAGTGCAAGATAAGTTGCATAAATAGCCCAAATTAACCTGCAATACCTGTAAATCAGCACGTTTTAACGGGGGAAATTCGCGGGCAATTAATAGCGGTTTGGTATCGAGCATAAATCAGAACTCACATTGAATATGGGACATTGCCCGTAACTTGCTTAACCTTAGCGAGCTAAGACCCATGCAACAAGTGCAAGTTCATGACTTTATTGAATTTTTTAGGTATGATGCGGCCATCTCTCCATAGTTTAACCGGATAAAACTGCCGCCTCCTAAGCGGCTGCTCCAGGTTCGAGTCCTGGTGGGGAGACCATCTTTAACCTAGTACTCATGCGGGTTTCAAGCCAATAAAAGACTCTCTTAAAAGTAGTGTCACACAGTGTCACAGACCCTAAAAGTGTCACATTTAGTGTCACATCGATCAGCCTTTTTGAGATCATTTTGAACAACATCCTAAGCACTCTCTTACTTATCTCATTCACAATAGGCATATTTTCTGCCGTGCTAGTCAACCCTAAAACTGAGCAGCCACCAAAAAAGATAGAAGCAAAGTACGAGGTGAACGTTAAGGCTTGGTTATATGTATACCCACCGAGTGAAGGCAATCAAGTTGGCACCTACCGAGAAAACGAACTCGTTAGCCACCCATTCAAACTTTGCCAAAGAGACGCCAGACTTTTTGAAAGAGGACTCAATCGAAGATACATCTGCACCAGAACCAAAGCCCACTAATTTGAACGTTTTTTGTACACGAATAAAAATAAAATCTCAAAAATATGACTTTAGCCACTCTTAAGCCGTCACCCATCATTCAACTTCTGTGAAACTACCAAGAACATAGCTAACTCCAGCAAACAAAAGGGGCGCATTAAATTACAGCCCTAAAGCAATATCAGTTAAATTTACCTACCCCAAAAAACAAAATCATGGTCAAACCCACGATTTGCGTAGCCTGTAAGCCTTCAGACAGACTAAAAAACTATTTCACTACCCCTTCATCATATTTCAATAGTCTTCACACTGTGCAAATGCACATTAGGCCACAACCCCCAGTATCTATGGGGCCTAGACCCCTTGTTTCATCACACCCCAAGTTTCACAAAAGTGAACGAAAAGCACCGCAGGCGTGGGGGGGATGAGTACTTTTTCTGGCAAAATTTTTTTCTAGTGGGAATTTTCAGAAGCTACCTGATTATCTGGTTAAAACTCGGCGGGCGCTGAGTAATGTGGTTAAATAAATAACTCGATTTATGGATAAAACGAAAAGGATGTTACATGACTATCAAAGTTGTGAAGAGGGATCGAATCACACCTTACATATTAGGATTTGTTATTGGCGTCTACCCTGCCATGTGGTGGTCAATAACTGAAATGGACTTAATGCTACAGCATGAGAAATGGAATTTGGAAGTTCAAGCTATGACTTTATTTGAACATCGAGCAGAATTTAACAGCCTGACTACTGCCAGCGAAATACAGGAACTAACAGACAAGTATTTCATTCAGCAATTGCTAGATACTCCCAACCCTGTTTTTGAATATTGTGAAAGTGAGTTAATTCTTTCTTTTGTACTCCCTTCTTGCGGCTAGAAATCCCTGATTCAAACAATACATAACGATGCATTAGCATTAATCATTCACACTAAAAACTAAGATATAAACAATGAGCGCTGATAAAATTAAATCTGACGAAACCAATAAGACATCCGTATCTTTCTTACTCATGGCCCTATTAATTTTATTATGTTATGGAGCAATTGGTACAGGATTATATTCCGTCTATACATACATACCACATCAAGATAACAATGATATACATAGCTACTATGCAGGATTTGGGGATTTCATGGGTGGGATAATGAATCCATTTCTAACATTTATCACCGTATTATTTCTGTTATATACCATCATACAAAACAGAAAAATAATAAATATAAATAGTAACGAATTAAAGAACTCGACTGAAGAGCTTGCAAAGGCTAACCAAGCCATTTTACTTAATTCAAAAAATAACATGCTAAAATTAGATTTAGAAATAATTGATATGGCCACAAAACAATTTCAAGAGATGATTTCAATTGAGGATATATACGATCAACATACCAATAAACATAGCTTGAGAAGCTGCATTGAATCTTTTTATAGCCAACGTCACTTCATTGTTCCAAGCGAAGATATTATTAGAGTGGTCTTTGATGCAAATGACAGAGCTGGAATAGCCAATCTTATTTACATGGCTATGATTGACCAAGCGACACTCTTTGCAAATTCTATTAGTGAAGTAGTTTCAGAACGGCCACATTTATCAACCTACTACCGTCACCACATTATATCCAGAACAATTATATCACTACACTCTTTGGGCGAGCCTGTTATTGACAACAACAATGATCGATTTAGAGAAATGTCAAAAGTACATACACTCTTAGAACCCATATTAAGGCTAAATAAAAAACCGAAAAAAACTACAACAACCCATCAACCCCAGTCTTAATTTCAGTCACCAAGGGCCCAGCCAATTCCGCTGGGTTACCTGGTATAGCCGCCGAACCAACACCACCATATAATTGGGCACCTGTGAAAGTTGCAATCTTACCCACTTGCTCAGCCAAGTCAGAAACCGCTTTCACTAGGTTCACTTGATCATTACCAAGGTAACATTTGGCCCCTGTTTTTAAACTCAAGTCTTTTACAGCTTCCATTGACAGTGCATCATCCGTTGAAACATCAATTTCCTTTTTGGCTTTGGCCGTTAGCTTTTGCGCGGTGTTTATATTCAAATCATTCACGCTGGTTAGGTTTAATGTTTCCGCCGCTGATAAGTTCATACGCGCCCCCGACAAAATACTAACAGAGCCAAAGGCTTTCACCTTGAAGAAGCCAAAGCACTTCACTAGCCAATGGCCTTTCACTTTTGTATTACGGATGCCAATATTTTCATTTTGTTCACGGGCGTTGGTGGTCATGGTGTCGCAGGTATCGGTTATGGTTTTGTTTGTCTCGCGCTTCCAGTTGCCCGCACGATCTATGCTTTGGCTTATGCCTTCACCTTGTGTCCAGATCATATCCCCACGCTTTATGCCTGGCACACTGGCGTTGCTAGGTAATACCGTTTGAATGTAGGGCTTATTAGGCAGCCCATAAATAAATGACACCACCACTTTCATTCCTTCTTGTGGTGCGCCATAGAAGCCCGATTCACCGCCGCCGTTATTTAGTGGCAAGGGTAACGATTGAAGAACCGGTATTAATTCATCTGGCTCACCTGCTGCATTTAAAAGTTGAACATCCACCGCATACACGGGCATGAATTCATCAGACAAAACCGCCTCTTTAGATGCACGGCCAACATTCACCACCACCCCTTCACGGGGCGCTAATATATCGGCATGAATACCAGGCAATGAATCTTTAATGATTCTTCTAATCTGCTTTAAAACCATTCCAACACCATGTTTTCATTTTTAATGCGCACCTGCTGAATACGCTTTTGGTTAACAGAAAAGCCAGGGCGCAAGCCGGGCACCAAACCCAATATGCCATCCATGCTGGTTAGCTGTTTAAAGGCACTTCTGGCAATGGGGAAATCATGGCCATTAAAAATAGAGTCTTTATGGCTGCCTACAAAAATAGATTGGTCATCTTGCAAATACCACACAAAGTCATCTATAGAAAACACCCGCCCTAATTGCTCTATGGCATCCAAGCCACGGTCCCATGAATTAAAACAAGCCGCTTTAGTTTTCGAATAAGGCATATCAGGGGCAGAGAACCCCACCGACTTTAAATCAAATAATGCTTTGGTTACTTCTGTTAGGCTCACATTACGCAGTGCAATTGGGCAGATAGAATAATAAACCGCACTTAATTCACGACAAAAAACCCGCCATTGGTTTTGCTCAACTTCCACCACCGACTCAATAAATCCTGTTAACCACTGAGTTGAATTTCTGCCCTTGTAACCACTCACAAATTTCACCAAGCCTTGTGATGGTTTCTCCTGTGCCTCAATTAGAAAACGACCACGGCCAAAACGGTTTAAGGTTAACAGCACATCACTGTCAATCACCTTAAACGCGTCATCACCTATGGTGATAGTTTGAATGAAATTCAGCTGTTCCATTCAGCAATTACCCCGTCTACTTTTTGCATCACTTTTTCAATACTGGTTAATTGCTCTTTTGTTTCTTCACTTTCCGTTGGGCTGGCTGCTGCCCCTGGTGATGGTGCTGACGTAGTGGGTGCATCTGTTGTTAGTTTTTCGGCTTTACGTTCTGCCACACTTTCATGCTCGCGCAAGGTAAACGATAAACGCCACCCTTGTTTGTGGTTGCCCAATTCTCGTAAAGAAAACTTGCTTGAAAATCTAACCTTTTGAATCCCCATGACTTCGGCAGTGTCATTAACAATGGTGTAAACCGTTTGGCTGCCATCGTCTTCCAATGATTGAGCCAAACCAACAATGTCAGCAACAACTAGTCTTTCATCAAAACTAATAATTAATGACACGTTTAAAACCTTGGCTTCAAATCCTTTGTGGCTGCTTGATGTACTAGATGAATTCCCCCCCATAGAACTTTCATTAATACCCAAATCACAAGACAATTGCATTTCATCTGTGGGTATATCGTATTCACCTATTCTCATGATAAAACACTCATAATCCAAACACCTCGCGCCAGTGTTGCAAGTTGTCCACCGTGCCGCCCAAAGCCATCAACACACAGTGACTATTTTCATGACCCAATTCATCAAGACTATTTAAGTTACTGGCTAGCCCCTCTAGATTGTCCGCCGTGGTGTAATTTACGTTCACACTTAGTGTGGGCACTAAATCTGTAATACTGGTGAGTACATCGGCATAGGTGCTGGCCAATGCTTCTTTTTCATCTAGCAAAGCGCTTAACTCATCATTAGGGCTTTGTTCCTGGTGGCCTTCTGCAAGAGCCATCAAGCTAGGCAAATCACCCAATATGTTTTTTTCATTGATACCCACAAAAGAATTAACAAACGGGGCCAACACCTGTGAGTTTTCATATTCAACAGAGCGCAACAAATCCCGCGCCCTATGCGCCGTGCTAATCAGTTCAGGCCAGCACAACCACTGCCCCATTTCTTCACAGGCTTGTTGCAACACAGAATAATTATTAGCGGTTAACATCACCAACACACAAGCTTGTGAATCTTGTTCAAACTCACCATCTACTAATTTTTTAGCTAGAGCTTTTACTGCGTTAGGTGCCGATAAAGTTTTTTTAATCTGCCCTTGGCCAATGCCCTCCTGGAAAGAGTGAATGATAGCGCTCCAATATTCACCCCTTAACAAACGTTGAAAGTCAGTAAAATCCAACGCCCCAGCATCTACAGCAAGGCCGCCGTTTACAGGTGAAAGGGCAATAGAATCAATAAGTGTCTTTTGGCTTGATACCGTTGCCGATATGGCACCACACACACTGGCAATGCTTGTGTGTGTGTCGCCAATAGCGGCGGGTAAAGCTGGGTTAATGCTTTGCCATGCCATGCCTAATACCCTCTGATTTAACCAATACAAATTTCAATATTATTTTAAAAATCTTCTTAGTAATTCAATAAGCCACTCGCACTGTTAACGACTCCACCTGCAACTCTCGGCTAGGCGTCACAGTAAGGGTTATGATCGATCCATCTTTATCGCCCGCCTCATTAATGACTTCAATATTAGCTGAGACAACCAGTAAACTATGTGAGTCGTATCGGCTTTCCAATTGTAAAGACGCATTACCACTACCCCTTTGCACAATCAATTTTAAGTCTTGCGTAATGGTAAAAGTATCGTCAGCAGGGTCTCTGGCAATTATATTAATGTCGTAGGCATAACGATTATATAAATCAACAGAGGTCAGGTCGCTCAATAGAACATCTGTCGCCTGTGTAATGTTATCTGTACCGCCCCGATAAATCATAGAGCCATAGTCGGCAATGGTTTGTATATCAGGCATTCCATTATTACCTTCGGCATTCAGCATGGTCACACTACTGCCATAAGCAACGCCATCAACGTCATTGGCCACAAATGAATTAATCGTTAATGAGCCGCCGTTTCTTTGCTTAAATATTTCCGTGGTCACCCCCGTCAAATCACAACCACTCACCAGCCCTACAATAGAATTTGTGTTACTTGCAACAATCGCCCGTGCTGGCGAAACATAACCGCCTCCACCATCATCTCCGCCTGTCGCTGTATCACAATCAATAAATTTCACTTTTTTAGCGCTGCCACCACGCAAAGCTATATGACAATCTTGTTCTTCATTTGATTGTGATAGCCTGCCACTTCTGCGCATCGTCACATTAGTCACCCGCAGCCCAGCATTATTAGTTACTGAAAACGCTGACTCCCCGCTCCGATCTGCAATCCCTCCACTAATTTGTACAGATGATTGTCCCCCGTAAACTTCATAGGCGCTTGTATTGTTCCACTCGTTTTTAATATCCATGTAAACGGTATCATTACAACCTGCGGAAATTCTCACTCCACAAGTTTCATTCGCATTGACCTCCCCTACGACTACATGAGAATCCACCAAGCCAGCAATACCCCGCGTATTTCCCGAGAAGTGGCACATCAATAAACGACAGTTACCCATTGTGTAGTGGTTGGTTCGACCAAACCCCACTTCACAGCGAAAAACGGCCACCTTAAATAATTTTAAACCGCCGTCATTGCCTTCTTGAAAAGGCCGTGACCTATCCACACCATGAAACGTGCACTGGCTGATTTCACAATTCATCCCCCAAGAAATGAACGTATCCTTATTAACGTCATAAACCACCGCGCCCAACCCTTCCACATCCTCGGCATTAAAGGCCGTATATATATAAGAGCTTTCACCCGTAATAATTCGGCCCGCAGGTACGACTATGTCACCCACTAAAAAATGCACATCACATTTAGGAATATAAAAATCCCCCGCAGTGGCTGCATTTTGAAAGCCCACACTGTCATCACTACCATCACCCAAACAACCAAACATGAAAAGATCAGGCACACCATTAATCTTACGTTTTAAGCGTTTACCAAATGGGTTCATCAGACACGTTCCGTTGTTATCTGGACTTTCAGTGTCACCCATATCAAAAAACCACGCCCCGCCACCCTTACCCGCTTTGGTATGGCCTAATAGCATTATTTCTTGGCCATCATATTCAGGATTAAACGCCCTAAGCTCTGCAATATTTCTAGCCACATTTTTTCTAATGACAGCCAGTTGTTTTCCGTTGTCCAGGTCAACAAAAAAACCAGTGCCATCAGCAACACCCGTGCCCGTTTCAACCACTACATAATTCGTTCCATTCACAATAACTTTAACGGGTTGCTTAACGCGCAAGTATTTATCCTGCACAGCTTCATCTAATGTTTGGTAAATTTTATAGGGAATTTCAGAAGCAGAGTTTGCACCAATTATTTTTCTTACATCATTAACCAAACCATAAATATCAATATCTGCAATGTGTACGATTTTATGTTCGTTACCAAGTGCATCCGTATATTCGCCAGGTAAGTCACTTTCATTTCTAACATCAAACTTTATAACCCGCTCAAGCCCCACATATTCATAATATGAATCTATGAAAACCACACCAGGCAAACTTCCCGCAATCAAAGGTAACTCAGCACCAAGCTCAACGCGCAAACCCTTAACATAAGCCACACCCGCCCTAACCTTATGATTTGCGCCACTCTGGTAAACCTGAAAACCATCTTCAATAAAGGCTTCATTACCAAACAAATCCAACAAACTAGACGTGGAGTAACTGTCCATTTTTTCCAAGCGGGTGGTGGTGTCCAACTGCCAACTTTCAGCCGCAATATCAATTTGGGCCAGTTCTGCCAATCCATTGTATTCCGTGATGAAATTCCAATTTTGATTGTCACCAATTTGTGTTTCATCTCGCTTATGTTTTTTCTGTAACGGCGTATACAGCACAGACAATAAAGTTCCGTCATCTGTTTTAAGGCCAACCCAGTTATAGTCATACCCGCCCAACGTATTAGGCAAAATATTTGAATGCACCACCTGATTATCATTTACACGGCCAACACTGGTCACAGGTTGCTCATCAACAATACTTTCAGCGACAGGCATCAATTCTGATTTAGGGGGAACCACACTAGTATCCAGCCCACTAATATTGGCATACACAAACGAAGTAACCACGGGCACTTGTTGTGCTGCGTTTTTAGCCGCTAAATAGTTTTCGCCTGCTGTTGTTAACGTTGACATGTTTAATAATCCTATTTAGCAATCACGGTTCTTGAAATAAAACGCGCGGCACCCACACGCACATTCATTTTTAATTGACTATTTACTTTCATTTCATAGGTTCGGCATAGTCGCCCATAAGCAGACATTATTTCTTGAAGGACGCTCCCATGCTGAGAAAATGAAGCGTCAGAAATTTCTATTTCCACAATCGCCCAATGTCTTCCTGGTATCTTTTCACTCACACCAACCACCTCTATTCCCAAGCGCTCTAAAATACGTTTTAGGCCGCTGGTGGTGCCTGCATCTTGTGCGTTCAAAAATGCGGTATGAATACGCAATCGGTACAAATCAATTGATTCACCTTTAATGGGTCTAACGTATCTTTGATAAGCGATTGCCTCTAATAAATCAGGGTGGCATGTTCGAACATCTAATTGCTGTAAGGGCCAGTTAACCCAGCTTTCAACCTGCTCAAACCATGCTTGTATGGCCACCACTAAGCGGGTTAAAAAAAGCCCTTGTGCCCAATTAGGTAGCTTTAACTGAATCATATTTTATTCACCGCTAGGGTTTGAATGCTTGGCACCCACAATTCACTCACCACATCATCATTTTCAAAACGAAGGTTTTTAATTTTTCCAGAGAAAGCGCTGAACATTTCATGAGTTAACAAGCCAAACGAAAAATCATCATAAGGTTGTGTTTTAGTCACGCTCCAACCTGAGCCTGTATTTTCACGAAAGGCCGCACCAATGAAATTCATGAGGTCAGTTTTTAAAGTGGTTTCTTGATCATCCGTTAAGCCTGGTACACTTGAATAATTGCAAACAATGTCTTGCCCTATTCGGCTAATGCCTTTTACAAGTACATCATCACCCAAGCCTGTTAGCTCGTTACTTTTAATTTCTTCATTAATGCTATCTAGGAAAGTTTGTGAAGGTTCACCCGCTTCAAACAATAATAAAATATCAGCACTGTTTTCACTTCTAGGTGTAGCCCTGTCAAACCAAATAGCGTCACTGTCTACCCCATCAAATTCAGAAACAATGCTTCTATACACCACATCGGCATGCCAACTATATTGAGTACTCCATTTGTCACGGGTGCGCGCCCTTAAATCTTCGTCACTTTCTTCATCTTGACCAGGGGATACAATAGATGAATCTTTATTGGTCACCGCAATCACTCCGCTCACCTCTTTTGGCAATACATGGTAATAACCCGTTCCTAAGTTGTAGGCTTCACCTGCTTGTTCTGCTTCACACAAAATATCAATTTCCAATTCGCCAATGGCAAACTGCGCGAGGGCAAGAGTTCTTAATTTATAAATCACGCCATTTATTTCAGGGGAATGTATCCATGTATCAACAGGCACATCCAAAGTGCCATCTATTTCCACACGGGTGAAGGTAATCATCACCTGACATTTCTTTTCAGTCTTCTTTTCAACGTCCATGCCCCAAGCTATATCTTGCAGAGCATCACCACTTGCATACTTTAGATACTGGTTAGGCATTACCTTTTCGCTCATGAAATCAATCAACCACAAAACAGGTGTGCTAGTAAGTGCACTTAACATACGCCAAAACGGGTTGAAGCTGTCTTCAGCTTTCACATCCACGCCATTTTCATCACCTACCAACTGCCATTTTGCTTTTAGGCCCGTTTCATCGGTTGGCATGGTTTCCGCCATCATGGTTTTAACACTGGCTTTAAACTTTTGTAGATCGTCACTCACTAAAGTCACCTGTCTTTTTAAATTTGATACTTAGAAATCATCTAAGTTATAAAATAAATTAAGTTCATCACCATCAACACTTTTGGTGTAAATGCTTAGGCTGTTATTTTCTTCAGCTACCGTGCACGTGCCTGGCACAATTCGTTCGTCTGTTTCCACTTCACGTTTAATGGCTTGATAAACCGCTTGGCGATTAGTGGGGCTTCTATCACCAATCATGTCTACCATGAAATTATGCTCAAAAATTCGGTTTCTTAATGACTGCTCAATGACTTGCTTCCCATTAAAAAAAATGGGGTCACCGTTACCGTCAATCAATAAATCACCATCCACTAACACCAAATCAGTATTCATCAGATCATCTCGAATTCATCTTTAAGGGAAGCGCCATTCACCGCCGAAGGACTCACCACGGTCATATTTTCAATGTGATTTCCTTTGTTAGAAATATTGGCAATGTCTTGTTGAATGCCACCGCCGCCCATGCCTGCCACACTCACATTAGAAACCGATTCCCTTACAGACTTTTTGGTTTCATCAATGCTTATGTCTTCACCCAAGCCCAACTTGTCTACCAATGTTCCAATGCCATCAGCCACTAATTGAATGGGATTATTTTCGGCAATGAATTTAACCAAATCCATAAATTGGTTTTTAACAAACACAAATGCTTTTGTGAGCCCTTCAAACCACTTGCTATTGCCCAGCTCGGTTAACTTGTTAGAAACCGTATCTACCATGCTCACAATGGCTTTGAACCATTCCTGTTCACCCAGTGCTGCTTTCAAGTCATCCCAGTATTTCACCAATAAATAAATGCCCGCCACTACGGCCACCAGTGCCGCCACTAACCAGAAGCCAGGGAAAGCCGCCGCCACTACATTCACTAAAAACCAGCTTGTACTCAGTGCCACTAATGCCGCATTTTTCAACCAAATTAAGGGCGTCATAGCGGCCCACATGATCATCATGCCGCCCCAAGCCACTTGGGCTATGCCAGCGCCTAAACTCAATAAGGCCATTACACCCACAAAGCCCAGTACCACCAACGCCAGCGCTCCCACGGCCTTTGATAAATTAGGAAACATCACCGACCACTTTCTAAGGGTTTGAATACCACCAGACATTTTTTCAATTAATGGGTTAAGAACCGGTAACAATAAATCACCCATAGCAATGCGCAGGTTACGCACAGATGCTGCGAACTGATCCCAAGGATCTACTATGGCCCTTGCCATTTCTTCAGCCTTCTCCATGCCCTTTTGATTGCCTAACTCAGCAATACTTGAATTAAGCCCGCCTACTTTTGACGACAACAACTGAATCAAGCCCACTGCTTGGCTACTGCCAAAGGCTTCCTGTAACGCCACAGAATCAGCCGTTTTATCCATGGCACCGAACTTACCCTTCAGCTTTTCTAAAATCTGCACCATGGGCAGCATACGGCCCGCACTGTCTGTGAATTGCATCCCTAGCTTGTCTTGGGCCTTTCCTACCCCTTTTAAAAATGCTCTGTACTTGGTGCCCGCTTCACTGCCACTCATGGTGGCCTGTAACGTCCCTAAAACCGCCATCTGCTCTGTCATGGCAATACCCGCAGTGTTAGCACCTGCACCAAGCGAACTAAACGCCCCCGCCATTTCAGAGCCTGTGGTTTTAAACATTTGTACCGCGCTGGCTGTTTGCCCTGCCAACTTATTCACCCAAGCTGCTTTGCCCATGGCGTCCGCTTGAGTTTGAAAAATTCCATACATGGTGCCCACGTAATCCGTTATTACGCTTGCATCACTTTTGGTGGCCACTGCCAATACACCACTGGCTTTTGTAAACGCCGCTAACTCACCATTGGCTAATCCACCAATGGCGCTTTGTATGTCGTATGAGGCTGAAACAAATTCAGAGGCACTTTCGCCGTACTGTTCTGCAAAGTTCATGGCGGTGTTTTTTAGATTGTTTAATTCAGATTCATGTACCCCCAAAGAAGCCACTTCACCCATTGCGCGATTCATTTCCAAAGCCGG
The DNA here is from genome assembly GCA_913058575.1 of uncultured Bermanella sp. GTDB lineage: Bacteria > Pseudomonadota > Gammaproteobacteria > Pseudomonadales > Oceanobacteraceae > Bermanella. The sequence continues at coordinate 66,263 of CAJXRF010000001.1, read as the reverse complement.
AGCCATGGCCCCCGCAATGGCATGACCCGCACCCACTAAGCCCAATGCACCAAAAGCAATATTGCGAAAGCCATTTTGTGCAGATTGGGCCATACCACTGATTTTGGTTTTAGTTTTATCCACTAACCTGTGCAACTTACCAAAAGCGCGATTAGCGGGTTGGGTTAGACGATCTATCAGATCCATTCTAAAAAATAACTTTTGAACTCTGCTCATGCCTAGTTACCCTTCCACGCTTTCACAATGGCCGTTCTGGTCACCGCCTCTTGATTTTCCCAGTAGTCTTGCTCTAACGCCCATGCATCAACTAAGGCGTCTTCACTTACAGCTCTATCAGGAAACCATTTTTTCAATAACAGAATCGAAAAACCTAGGCCGTCTCGCCTGAGTTGCTCGGCTCTGTCTTGGATTTTTTTACAATCACACTCACATCAGGTGCGTATTCTTCCAAAATGACTTCAAGCAATGCGGTAGGTGTGCCAGGCTCATTACCAAACTGGTCACGTAAAAACTCTTTTTGGCTTTCTTCACAACAGCTAATCAAAAAGTTGTTAACCGCTTGCACTTTATTTTTGCCAGAACCTGAATTCAAAAAGGCGTTGTATTTGATGATGTCTACCTTAAACTCAACATCAACACCCGCAACAGCCAATTCAATCGTTTGCTTCTTCATGTTTTCACCTTCAATGTTTTTTGTGTACTTCATCAAACAACTTATCAAGCCTAAGATTAAGGCGATCAAAATTGTCACTTATAAAATCTTTGGTGGCGTACTTCTCGGCCACTTCCAGTTTGTATGCTAAAAATTCTTCACGGGTTTGTTTGTGTTGTGAATACAAAGAACGTAACGCAAACACCAACCCCGCTGACAAGGCTTCAGCTATAACCAATAAAAAGCTTAATACTTGTGGCGATAACTCAAACATGCTGAATCCCTTTACTCTTAATATCGTTAAAACAAAGACAACACACCATCAGCCACCACCTCTATTAATTCAGGTGGTATTGGGTCAGGTTCAATAAAGGGCGGTTGCGCTATATCATTTTCTTGTTGGGCTTCTTGCTCGTCATAAGTGACCGACTCAACCAAAGCCTGTGCAACAGGTTTCAAAGCACTTTGTTGTTGTGGGCTTAATTCAAAACCAATGGCACTCAAGACCAAAGTGGTAGCAGAGATTAACAGCCGCACTTTCCATTTTTTAGTTAGGTTAAGTTTCATGATTTCTCCTTTAAGTCTTTATCTTTTAAATCGGCTTCAGTGATTAAAGTGTAAGTGAATGAATCCCCGTACTCTTGAGCGCTTTTCTCACATAGGGCCATAAGAATGTGGTAATCAAATGAACTGGCGGTGACCTGGCATCCTGCCGACCATTTATGAACACGCTGGCTTTCACCCTTTTGTGTGGCGCGATGCAAATTAATGCCAAATAAGCCCGTTTCTTCATTTTCAAAATCCAATACACCGTCACCATTGTTATCACGGTAAACCGCTACCTTGCCCCGTTGCACAAGCGCCCTGTAAGTGTTGCGGTGCAAGCCCAGTTTCCACATGCCAGGGTATTGACCCGGCTTCACAATGGCACACCCCGAAACATTCAAAGGCTCTTTCAAATAGAAAAGACCTGGATCAGTGGTGCAAGAAAATTGCAGCAACACCCATTGACCCGCATCTTTAAACAAGCAACACATCACATCATTAAACGTGTTGTTTTCTTTGTCTTGGCTACGAACACCAATTAGGTTTAGGTTATAGTCACCCGTTGAAAAAACCTTATGTCCCAGCTTCTTCATGGCATCCATGACAATTTTTGCAGTTAACTTTTTCATTTCCCTTCCTCAATTTCTTGGCATTTAATACATCGAACGATGCCACCCACATCACGGCGTTTTTGTGGAATGGATTGGTCACAGTCCAAACATTCTTCACGGCTTTTTTGTCTGGCGTGTTTCAGTACCGCTTGAATGCATGACTGCCTATGCTTCTCTTCAACCTGTGACGCTCTATCAAATTCATCCATAATTAAAATAAGCTATCCGGTAAATAGGAAACGCCGTTGAATTTCACAAAGTCATCACCTGCTACCTTGAAAGACAATTTACAAGTGGCCGCTTCGTTGCCATTAGGGTTCGCGTTCAAAATGTCTTTCAATTGAATCATGCAGCCAAAAGCTTCCACTGTTTGAGCGTTACCGTTCACAATGGCTAAACCACGCAAATCAATATCAACTAATCCCTGCCAACTGCCTTTAGTAGCCGCAATGGTGGTTAGTAAAGTCATGTTTTCAGCATCTAGCTCTAGTTCACCTTCTGCACTGGATTTGCCGCGCATAAATCCATTAGGGCGTCCCTTGCTGTATTTCACATCACTTTCATCTGTAATGTTAAGGGTTGCGTTTTCTACTGTGATCAAGAGCGCATCAAGAAAGAATTCCCAACTTTGTCCGGTTATGTGTTCACTCATGTTCATTCCCCTGCTAGGCGTTAGATAAATCTAAGAAAACATTATTGATGATTTCAGTGACCGATTTGTACGGCGTTAATTTGTAGTAAATTTTTACCGTGTCGGCGTCTACCCATTGGATAGTGACCGCATCGTTTGGTAGTTTAATTTCCCCTGGTATAGCTTTACCGTTCACCGTCACACTTTTAGACATGTCACGTAGCGGCTTTTCAAAAATACCTTGGTAAAGTTTTATTGAGGTTTCTGTTTGATTAAATTGGCGGTTACCAATTTCATTAATGGTTAATAAACGGATGGCCCGTGATGCCTTATCGACTACGCGCCGATGCTGCACTAATTGAAAATCACCACCCACTGCATCAAGGGTTAAGCAGTCTGTCCAAAAAATGCCTTGAACATCGGTAAACCAAAATGGCACGGTTAAGCGCGCGGTATTATGCAAAGCGGTTAACGTGGCCAAAGTTAAGGACTTGCCATCTTTATCAACGGGGAATGCTGCCAGTGCAATGTCAGGCCCTGTTTGTTTACGAATAGGGCTATCAGCAATGCTCACTTCTTTTTTTGCAAGGCGGCCCACTAAGGCCCCAAGATTGTTACCACATAAATCAGGCACCACCACCACACGATCGCAAGCAAGACTGTCTGTAAATAAAGCTTGTGCTGTTACATAGTCAGGCCAGCTTTGTAAATTGGTAATACCAGGGGAAGTCATGCACACCGTCACCAAACGCTCTAGGGTGTTGGTTTGTTCAACTGCCGTCACCTGTGCATCACTTAAATCACTTTTATCGGTTATAGGCGTACACACGGCCACCAGTTCAGGAGAAAAGGTTTCCATAGCCACTTCTAAAGCCGCTGGCCATTCTGCAAAGTTGGAAATCTCAATATAGGCCGCTTCAAAGCCTGTGCCCGCTGACAAGATAGCCGCCTCAACATGGGTTTTTAATTCGCTATCAGATTCCCCCATCAAATCATCTAAATCAGAATCTGAAGAAAGAAACACCGCACCCGCTAACGCGCTGCCATCGGCTACACCAATGAACAACACCTTGCGCTCAATTTCTGGTGTGCTGCCTTGGCCTAAATTAAGGGCCTGCGTTTTTACCTGTGGTATTGCCATAATTTAAAGCCTCATTTTTTCATTACGGTTTTTGTAATCATTTCAACCATGGCCATCACATCGTTTTGTGTTGCCCCTAAAAACTGTCTTTTCTTAATGGGAACAATCCAACTTTTCACCGTGGGTGCTTTTCTTAATTTTTTAATAGCTGCCCCCGCCACACCAATGGTCATGTTATCCATGATCCATTTTTGACTGGGGCGCTTGGTGCCCTTCTTAGCTTTAATCTTAAAACCCACTGCCAATAATGATCTGGCTTGTTCCCTAGTGGCAGGAGCCTTGTAATCAGGCTGTCCAAATAACCGCTTGGCTTTCGATGCTGTCCAACGTTCTGCAATTCCGTAATGATGTTGAAACGCAATAGACCCCGTTAAATCATTTTTCCAAGTAATGGTGGCTTTATCTGCACTGGCATACACCACCATGCCATTACCCTGTTTAGCCAAAACCTTTTTTCCGGTTTTACTTTTGGCCAATTTACCGCCGCGTACATCGTTTTGATTTCTTAAACGTTCACGGCTTTGATTAATGGCATACCGACCTAGCTTTCGGTTTAATCGTTTGCGTTGCCCTGTGTTCAATTGCAAAAGCTTTTTTCTGGCTTTAGCATCAAGCAAATCATCTATGTCTACTTGAAGCTTAATCATTCGTTAATAACCTCAATGGCTTTAGCAACGCTTTGTTCTGCTTTGCCCCCTGTCCATTTTTTGCCTTTGTATTCAATGGCACCCGTTGCGCTTTCGTGAATGAACACTTCTTCTTTAAACGTAATTTGCACATCAACGTGATACACGCCCGACTTAACCAAAGTAACGTTTAACTTTATTTTTCCCTCTATCTCTTCACGCCTGCCACCGTCATGGTCTGACAACCAACCCTGAACTAAGGCAGGAATCAACATGGCCGCTTGCTGGCATTCTTCAAAAGTAAACATGGCTTGATACTGAACATTAAACAGGTGATGCCCACTAGGCGTGTCTTTCCCCACCTTTTGCATTTCCATGGATTCAACCCAAGCGTCAAATTTACCAATTGAAACCAGCTTTTTATTTTTTAAGTATTCCTGTAAGGCTTCAAACTTATCCATGGAGCACCCTTAAATCAGTTCAACAGTGGCGGAATTTTTGCCCAGCAAAGTTCTAATGGCTTGATTGCGTGTGGTGCGAAAATCTCGCGTTAACTGTTCACGGTTACTTTCCAAGTCACTGGCCTTTTCACGGCTTACCACATCAATGGCCACGGGCAAGAGTTCTGCCTTAGCATGAGCAAACACCGCTGTTTGATAGTGAAGCTCTGTCACTGACAGACCACCCACTGTATTGGTATTGGTTTCGGCTAAGGTGTTCACCGTGGTATTTTCCTTTACTGACTCAAGCCGCGTATTTACATAGGCCATGGCCAACAACAATTGAAATTTAATCTTTTCAAAATCCACTCCATTCACTTCATGGAATACCTTTTGAAAATCACCAATTTCTATTTCAGGAAAGAAACCATCACTGGCCAAACTGTCTGTACTTTCGTTTACTGGATTAAGACCAAAACTAGACATTTCTTTACCTGGTTACTTTCTTAAAATTAGATGGGGTGTTGGGCGTACTGGTTTAAAATATACAAAGCACAAGTGCCTATACTTCCACCAGAAGCCCAACGGTGGGGTTGGAGCCTTATGAGGCGCCCGCCTCATTCGTTTTGGCTTCGTTAGCTTCCGCTAATTTTTCCAATTGTTTTTCAGCGTGTTCACGCTTGGTTTTTACTTGTGCTTTGGAACTAAACTTTTCAGCTAAAAGATAGTGATCAACTGTCTTTTGCCACTCTTCACTGTCATAGGCATAGTGGCCCGCTAACTTGTGAAACTTTGACTTGATCTGGTCAAATGTATCCAGGTCAACTAAAAACTGTATTGTGTCTGATAGGTAAGGTTCTGAAGTACGGCCCGCCTTGTATTCTTCTTCAAGGTAATCATGCAAAGTATCCAACACCCATTCTTGAATATTGGATTTATAGCCTTCTGGTAAATCGTCATTAATGTCCAGCGCGTATTTGGCTAGATTCAAAGCTAGGTCAATTTGCTTACTGTCAAATGCCCAAACCATTACTTGAACCAACACAGGGTTTTTATGGCGTTTTTCTTGGGACAAATACGAATCCAAATAAGATTCATATTTTGGAATCAACAACGCTTTTTCTTTATCACGCTGTTCATGACTCATAATTGATTTTAAAAGTAAGGCATCGGTTTGAATCAACTTGGTTTGGCGCTCTAATTCAGTGGCCAGCCCCAAACCTTTCATGTCTTGCTTGCTAGTGCCCATTACTTTTTTAGGCTGTGCAGTGGGCGCACAATCGGCACACTTCTTTTGGTGTTTTTGCATCAAGTTCATTTTTTCCATCCCCATGGAGGTTTTAGTGTTGGGCCTTTCAACAATAGAAAGGCCCGTTTTGGTTAAAACGCTTTTCTATTAATGACTACGCCCAGCCACCTGCACCGTCTGGTAACTTCACATTTTTGAATTCAAGGGCTGCAAAAGAGTCATAGTCTTCAACAACAAAGGCGTCACGCATAGACAGATAATTTTCAATCTGGTCTTTGCTGGCATTGTCAACAATGCTACGGCGCACACTGCCTTTCTGTGTGTAGATAGATAGGTTTTTCATGGAGGTAATGGCCAAGCCTCGACCAGGGAAGAAAACTTCCTGTGCAAGCGGTAAGTTGCCAAATGTGCTAGTAACTTGTGGGGTTTCCACACGCTCTTTTTCACTTGGTGTGCCGCCTTGATTTTTATAAAGGTCAATGCGTTGCTGGGCTAACAAGTCACTACCCACAAGCACTACTAGTGATGGGTCATTTCGTTTATGTGCCGGAATTCCGGTTTTAATTTCTTCCACGGCATGATCAATATTTTCATAATCACCACCAGTACCAAAACGTATTTCATTAGTCGTGCCACCCTCTGTAAGTAGTTGGCTGGGCTTGTTGTTTCGGACTTGCTGAAACCAACCAATACCAACATCTTGCATTAATGGATTTGAAACAAGGTCAGAGTCTTTGGCATAGGCTTCACCGTACCAAGCAATCATTGCCTTGTTATTGGCTATGGTTTCATTGATGGCATCTTGTAAAAGTTGTTTGAAGTTTTTAAATTCGGACCATTCATCCAAATTTTCATAAGTAATGGCGGTGTCATAATTTGTTTTTTCACACTTGTATTCATCTTCAGACATACCAAAGACATTAACCGGAGTGCGCACACCTGAACCTGAAGTGTCAGTATTACTGGCAATTGGTTGCGTGGTTAACATACCTAGCTTCTTACCTGATATTTGACTTACTTGGCGCACGTTAATGCGTTTCAGCAAGGTAGACTTTTCCACAATGGCTTTTTTAAGAATCTGCTCAACTTGTGGAGTTGCCGCAAATTGCTTGGCCTGCTCAATCACAGTAGGCGAAACACCATAAGCCTTGCCTAGCTGTACAATCCAATTTGATAATGCTTTGCGTGTATTGTTATTCATGTGAATAATTTCCTATTTTACGAATGAAAAATGAAACAACTGGGTTTATTGCATGCCTTTTAGCAGGCTTGAAAACCTTGTTCACCTTCTCCATCAGCATCAGTGCCCCCGTGTTCTTCACCCATGGCCGCTTTAAAATCTTCACTTAATTTGGTGACTGCTTGGGTTAAAGTTTCCATATCAGTTTTTGACGCAAAGTTTTTGCTTGGTGTTTCACCACCAGAACCAGAGTCATCACCACCAGATCCATCACCGTCATCATCTTTTGGTTTAGGTGTTTCAGCAGGCTTGGCAATAAAAGCTTTCATGGCTTCCATGGTGGCTTCATGCTGCGTGGCTTGTTGTGCAATAAATTGGTCAAATTGTTCTTTGTTCATTTCTTCATCTTCCGGTTTGGGGGTTTTCAGTGGGATTTGAGCAAAGGCATTGGCGGGAACTTCACCCATCGAATTCAAGATACTGGTCAATCCAAAATTCTTAGGCTCCGAAAGAATGCAAGCGTCATCTGTTTTTTGCTTAAACTTCATCACCTCAACACCAACCGAACCAGGTTGATCAACAATGGCCATACCCGCCAAATAAACTTTTTGACTTTTTGCAAAATCCGGCCAGATTTCAATTGAGGAAAAAAGCTTTTGCCCCTGCTTATTTAAATTAATTAAATATTGATTGGGAGCTAAAATCGCGTAAAGAGCCACCTTGCCATTAAGCGGATCTGATTCATCACTTATGGTTTCTGCTTTAAGCGCAATCACCTTCCCGTAATTACCAAAATCTCGAATGTGATCTATCCACAAAAGCGCTGTATAGAATTTTGGATTGTAGGTTTCAGCTAGTTCATTTATTTCATTGTCGGTAATGTCTCGACCATCAATTGAGTCACCGGAAACCGCTACTCGATACCATTTAGTTCTCAATCCGGTTGGCATGGCCAGTCCTCAAAAAGTGTTAATCAATTCAAATTCATTTAAGTGGCCTTCACTTTATTCACTATTTTTAAACGATTAAAGCGCCTAACTTCCAGAACCTTCCAGATTTAGAAGAACTGGAAACAACTGGATTAGTTTTTATGAATTCCTATCATTTTTTATTTAAATTGACGGCATGAGATACAGTGATGAAATTAAAACCGCCGCAAAGATCCTTTTTATTAAGGGTGTAAAGCCGCCACAAATACTGATAGAACTGCCTGAAATTAATAATGTTCGGGTGGTGTATCAGTGGGCAGAGAAAGGCAATTGGTACGACCAAATAAAACACCTAGACCCCCGCGTAGTAGTGGCAAGGCGTTTTAATCAACTAATAGAAAAGCCAAACAAGTGTGATACCGATTTCAAAGAAATTGATTGCTTAATGAAGCAAATGGAAAAGCTCGACAAGGTGCAATGGATTAACGGCACCGACAGTAAAAAGCGAGTTGACGAAGAAAGAGAAGAAGCAAAAGAGCGTACTAGCAACACTGGCAAGAAAACCAATAAGAAAAAAAGCAGCACCAAAAATGACATAAGCCATTTAACACAAGCAGACTTTGACGAAAAGTTTGCAAACATGCTGTACCCATACCAACAAAGATGGCGTGATGCTAAAAACGACCCATTAACCAAACGCACCCGACAAATTCTAAAAAGCCGCCAAATTGGAGCCACATACTATTTTTCAGCAGAAGCCTTTGAAGATGCGTGTATTAATGCTGACAACCAAATTTTCCTATCGGCCAGCCGCGCACAAGCTGAAATATTTATTTCATACATAAAAGCCTTTGCCCTTGATTGGTTTGGTATTGAATTAAAAGGCTCACCCATAAACCTTTCAAACGGTGCGCAGTTAATCCCCCTCTCTACCAACAGTAATTCAGCCAACGGCTACCATGGCCATATTTATGTGGATGAATACCACTGGATACCAGGCTTTAAGAAACTTAAAAAGGTTTCATCGGGCATTGCTACCCATAAAAAATGGCGTAGAACCTATTTTTCTACGCCTTCCGCCATCAACCATGAAGCCTACCCATTTTGGAATGGCGACGAATGGAAAGGGCGCAGTAAAAAACGCCAAGACATTATATTCCCGACCAATAAAGAGTTAAGAGGTGGCGGGCAACTTTGCCCTGATAATATATGGCGAAACGTGGTTACCATTGAAGACGCCGCCAATGACGGTTGTGATCTGTTTGACGTGGACGAACTGCGTGATGAATACAGTGAAGATGAATTTAATAACTTATTCATGTGCCATTTTGTGGATGACAAAGTAAGTGCATTTAAACTGAATAAACTTCAACAATGCGCCAATGATTCTTTGTATGAAGATGCCAATATAAACCTAAAAGACGACAGGCCCGCAGGTTTACGCGAGGTATGGCTAGGATATGACCCAGCCCGTACCCGTGATAACTCTGTGGTGGTGGTAGTACTGCCGCCATTAATCCCTGAAGTGACACACAAAATAATAGAGCGCTTCACCTGGTTAGATAAAAGTTATGTATGGCAAGCCAATGAAATAAAGAAACTGGTTAAAGATCGTTACAACGTGGCCCACATAGGCATTGATGTATCTGGCCAAGGCCGTGGTGTTTACGACATTGTGAAAGACTTTTACTCAAAAGCCGCACCTATAACCTACACGCCTGAAAAGAAAACCGACATGGTATTGAAAGCCAAAGACCTAATTGATTCAGGTGATCTTATCTGGCCCGCCGAATGGCTCGACATAAGCCAATCATTCTTGATGATTAAGCAAGATGTCACAGGGGGCGGCCAAACTACTTACAAGGCTACCCGCAACAATGCCAACGGCCATGCTGATATTAGCTGGGCAATTATGCATGCAATAGACAAGAACAAACTAAACCGCAAAAAAACCCGCAAATCTACTTGGGCCACTGCCGCATGACACAAGCAATCAATCAAGAAGCCAATCAAAATACAAAGCCCATACTCTTTTCATTTGGTGACCCTGAAAGCGTCGTAGGCAATGCCTTAGATGAATTAGGCAGCTTTGAAGACGACAGCCAAGGATTTTACGAGCCACCCATTGAAAAAGAAGGCATTGCAAAGTTGTTAAGGGCCAATGGCACCCACGAAAGCATGGCCAACCTAAAAACCAATTTAATAGCGCGTTTTTTTAAGGCTAACCCACACATAGATTTTGAAACCTTTTTCAAGATGGCCATGGACTGGAATGTTTTTGGCGAATATTTTTTACAGAATATTTACAACCGATTTAACAAGTGGATTGGAGTTAGACACTTGCCCGCTGTGTCCATGCGTGTAGCAACCACCAAAGGAAAATTCATCAAGGTTTTACCTAATGGAAATTTAATTCGCTTTAAAAAAGATGAAGTCATCCACAGTAAACGCTATGACTTAAATCAAACCATCTATGGCACACCTGAATACTTAGGGGCCTTTCAGTCAATTCTACTGGGTGAAGACGCTATTCTATTTAAACGCCGCTATTACAAAAATGGCGCGCACATGGGCTTTATTTTATTCTCTCAAGACCCTGACATGGACGAAGCTGTTGAAGAAGAATTAACTCAAAAGTTAAAATCTTCAAAAGGTGTAGGTAACTTTTCCAGTATGTTTGTAAACATCCCCAATAGTACGGCTAAAGAACCTCTAAAATTAATTCCAGTGGGTGAAGTGGGCTCAAGTGATGATTTAGCAGAAGCGCAACGGGTCAGTAAAGAGAATGTATTAGGCGCGTGGCGCATTCCTGAAGCGCTATCATCAAGCCGTTCTGAAAATGGCAATTCTGGCGATATTATCAAGGCAGTTAAGGCGTATACAGAACTAGAAATAATCCCAGTTTTTCAACACATGCAACAAATAAATAAGTATTTACCAAAAACCGCCCATTTAAGTTTTAACAAGCCAAAAACATCAATTTTTGAAGAATAAGAAAAGGCAATACTGTAAAATGGAACGCAAAAATAACTTACCAAATGGTGATATTATGGCTAGGAAGCAAAAGTGTCCAATTTGTGGTTTAACTGCATATTGTATTAGCACCATTACTGAAGTTGATATTCTAACCAAGCGTTATTTTACTTGCTCTAATCAACCTAATTGCGGTGCCCAGTTCGTAATGTCCGAATCCTTATCACATTATGTATACAAACCTGATACCTCTTCAGTTATAGAAAATATAAGATCCTTACTCAGCAGCATTTCAGATAAAGATAAAAAAGAACTCATGAATGAATTAAGAGAGAAAGATCAAGCTCAAATTGCCATGACCTTTATAGAGTCACTGCCTATGGATCAGCAAAAGACTGTCATAGATAACTTTAAAAAATAAACATGCAATCAGAGTTTTAAAATCCCGAAGTATTTCGGGATTTTTCTTAATGTTCTTTTCAGGCCGCCTCCCCAGGCTCATATACCTGCCTAATATCATCTAGAATCACCACCAAGCCAATTTTGTCTTGATCATTTAGCACAATATCTCCAGCCTGCGAAAACATACTTGAAAGAAAACTCAATTTGCACATCGCTTGCTCCCTAACCTCTTGCCAGTCATTACTCGAAACTACCGATACCATATAAACTCCTTGTTTAAATCCATTTTTTTATACATCTAATTAATCTATTTTTCTGTTTATCGTCTCTTCAACATATCGCCATGCAAATTTCATTTCATTTTTAACCCCCTCTTTAAATAGGTTCTCACGCACTGTTAGGCCATCCAGAATAGCAAGAACATGAATGGCCATTTGCTCATGTGATTTAATAGAACAATCTTCCAACAGGTGTGAAATAAGGTCTTTTAGCCAAAGCTTATGACCTTTTGAAATAGCCATTATCTTTGAAGCAATATCTGGTGACTCTTCAGATGCCTTTATAAACATGCAGCCATAAAAATCTTTAGTTTCAAACCAATTTTCATACCACTCAAAAATGGCCTTTATTTTTGTATTTGGCGTTCTTCGTTTAGCTACACCGATATTAATAGTGTCTCTTATATGTTTATCACGTCGCTCTAAAACACTTTCTATTAGGTTTTCCTTAGATGGAAAGTACTTATAGAAAGTCATTTTTGCCACACCTGAATCAGCAATAATCCTATCCACGCCAACAGCATGGTATCCATACCTAGAAAACAGCTTGGTTGCTGCCTCTAAAATATCAACCTGTTTATCCTTCATACCCTACCCCCATTTATACTGATCGGTATAAGGCGGAATTTAGCCACATGGAAAAGGACTTGTCTGTAGGGTATTGCCGATAGCTCATTTCATATATGAAACGAAGGCCGATAATGACACAATTTGTCCACATCAATAATTAGGGCTAAAATACATATATGCTCAGTAAAACAGACATTAATACACGCCTTATTTACCTAGTGGCTGCACTTGTTGGCTGGGATAATCGTGGCGAAGTGGGCAGGAAACTGGGCATTCAAAAATCTCGATGGACACGCATACTAAGGCACAAAGAAAAGCTACACGACGTGGAAGTGGTGGCCATTAAGAATTATTTTCATTCACACTATGATTGGATACTAGAAGGCAAAAACCACAAAGAATACGAGCAAGGAATAAGAGAATTGTTTGAATATCTATCGGTTAATTTGTCACCTAAAGAACGATTGGATTTAATGGAGTTAATACAGAAGCAAGGCAGATAATAAAAAACCGCCACTGGGGCGGTTTCATTAGGTCAAACAGTCAAATAGTCAAATAGTAGTTTTAGGTTTCCAGTTTATTCCAAACATCCTCAAGAGATTCGTTTATATAGATTACCCTACTATCAATAAAAGTTAATTCTGTTAAATTTTCCTCACTAAATTCGATTCTAATAATATGATCTGTATTAACAATTATTTCATTGTATGAATTACTATCATAGCCGAAAGGGTTTCCATCATCTTCATTATTAGCCTCAACTGAGGTTAGCTGTATAAACATTTTAACTCCTAATCGACATTAACTCTTCTAACTATAGCCATTAAGCAATCAATTGCTTTTGAACCAAAAGCCAGGTTCTGCCATTTTCATGGCGCTTAACATCACCCGATCTGGCCAGATCGTCAAAGATGCCCGCCACCACCGAATGGGTTTTAATCTGGAAATGATCCATCACCCTTCGCACCCTTGGTTCATCACCAAACGCACCGCTTAAAATTTGGCGCTTAACTTCTGTGGCCTGTTCGCTCTTTTTAGTGGCCGTCACTTCCGTGGATGTTTGTTCGTTTGTTGGTTCCGCCTCTGTTTGGCCTAGTGTTTGTTTGGCTGTTTGTGTTTGTGTGTTTGTTGCTAATTGTGTTTGCAACACCTGTTTGTTTTTAGAAACAGCCAACACCGCAAAACACAACAACGCGCAAACATCTACTAAGGCGGCCAATGTGTACCAAACCATCCAGCGGTAATTCCCCACTAAGCCCACCAAGGCAGAACCCGAACTGGCAGGCGCACTTTTAATGGCGGCCAGTTTTTCAATGGCCGCCGTTTTGTCTTCAAGGGCTTTTTCAGCCTTGGCCATTTTTCTGGCGGCATTCAAAGGATTTCCCGACAAAGAAAGATCAGTGGCACTTTTTCTAAAATCTTGCCTTTGCTGCTCTAGGTCGCTAATCAACACCAATTGCATTTTGTATTGATCACTTTTTACTGTGCTTTGCTGGCTTGTACTGGCAAAGCGACTTTCAAAAAATGCCGCTGTGCCCGTGACGCTGATTAACACCAATAACAACAGCACCAAAAAAAGCATGGCCGCTAGGCCAAAATGCTTTTTTCGCCACATTTCAATGGCTAGCCCCACAAATAAAAACTGGCAAGCCACCAAAGCCAATGCCGTTAGCGCAGCTAACCCTTTATCATTTGGCTTTTGGGCGTAATCCATAAAAAGCTGAACCTCAGCCACCATAGACACCAACGCCAAAGCAATCCCCACCGCCAGAACTAGGCGGCTTTCATGTATCAAACCTTTAAAATTTAAGCCCATAATTTTTCCCGTTTTTCAAACCGTACAGTTATTGACACAAGTCCAAGTAAAATCAAAAGCCTAAAGCAAAAGTGGCTGCGCCCCTTCCAAAGACACAGCACGCTCACGCGCAACATCACAACGCTTTAAAGACCATTCATGAAAACGAGTTTTCACTTTTTGCATACTGCCCAATACATCCACCAATAAACCTTTAACTACCGTTACCACCTCCCCATATTGGTTTCGCTTTTTCACCCCGTCAGTACACAACACCTCACCCGTTTCATGATCCACTTCCATAAACTGTGTGATTTGAGAAAGGCCTGGCTCATCTGTTTTCCATAATTTATAAAGCGTATTGCGGCCACTGCCCACCATCATGTTAAATACGGCCCAGGCTTCGGCCTGATCTTCATACCCTTCTAGGGCTTCGTGTAAATTAAAAATTTCGTTTTCAGCCTCTTTAATAAAATCATTGTCTGTCTCTGTTCGCTCCTCACCTTTTAGCCTGCGCATTTCTCGCCACAAACCGACAGGTGCACCACCAATTTGCTGGAACTGACGAATACCCCACACCCTCGCCCAACCCACAACCCGCTCACTTGATACCGTTGTATCTAAACCCGTTTCCTTATCCTTGCCCACCTGAAAACCATCAATCGATTTCGCTATATATTTAGCAATGTAGCCTGCTGCCGATAACTTACGCCCCCTTTCATCTACCCCTTTTTCTAACCACTTAGCTGTAAATCGCTTTTCCTGAGCACCGTCTTCATGGCCATCTAATTCAAGATTTCTTTTTTTAAGTTCAATGGTCGCTTTTTCAAGGTCGGCTTTATTTCCAAAGTATAAAATGTGCCAATGAGGGCAACCGTCATGATGAGGTTCAGCCACACGAAAACCGAATCCGTCAATTCCATTACGGTTAAGCCAAGTGCGAAAATTAGCCCACACGTGAACAAGGTATTCTTGAGCATCCAGAACCGAACCGCCTTTATACTTTCCATTTTTTCCACCTATTGCGTAATACGCATGAAATTGTGACGGACAAGTTAACGTCCAAAAAACTGCATCGTAATTTTGCTTCTCAGCCAGAATTTCAAAACCGCGAATGCGCGTCATTAATTCGGCCCTTCGTATTTCTGGATTTGAAATAGATTTTTCTTGTAGCTCGGAAAGGTAAAAAGTATCACCCGCTTCGTTTTCAGCCACCATTGAATCAAGAATCTTATTATTTTTTTCGTTTTGCTTACGTAAATTAAACAGAGATAAATTTGAGCAATACCCCCCAACCCTTGCCTGAACCATACCTAAATCACGGGCTACCCCCTCTACCGCCCGTCTTTGCCTGCGCTTTAATTTTCTACGCCACCACACTGGATCACAAATGCGCACATACGCCCCGCGTAAAACCTTAAGGCGCTTAGCTTCATCCTCTGGCACATCAATCTTTAAACCATGCACATCTAAACGCCCTGCTTCGTTAATTCTCTCCTCAAGCGCTCCCAATTCCGAAATAGAAACCTTATCGGGAAATTTAGGCATAACCCGCAATACACGACCTGCAATGGCATCGCAGTAATCACAAATTTTTTCACTATCCATACACGACAAATTAAAATCACCCCATTTAAGGCGATCCACCATATTTCTTAAACGCTCATTGGCTTCTTTGACAGAATTGTTCTTATGGGCCTTAACCGTTCTTTCCCAACCTAAAAAAAGGTCTTCACTAAGAACACCTTGGTGGCGGGTAATATCGAAAACCCTGTCTTTTTCTTGATTAATAAATGAATTAGGCAGCATATTTGTAGACCAGATCTAAAATTTCTTCTTGATGGATTTTCATAAACTCTTCAGGCGTAATCGCCGCCCAATAAGAATATGCCCCTATGGCGTTTTCCCTATGAATGGCTGAGAAACTGCAATGACTGCTTTGCCTAACTTCTTCGGCTTGCGCCTTTTTTCTCTCCAACTTGTATTCATTAAGTAAGCTTTCTTTTAATTTTGGGTTTTTTTTAACCTGCTTTTCAATTTCCGTTATTCGATTTCTTGAAGCCTCAATATTACTTTGCGCCTCATTTGCTAGACGGTCTGAATTACTGGCCCTAGAAAGGCCAGCATTGATAACTTCCTTTAATTTCTCTAAAGCCGTTTCTTGAATGGAATCACTCATAGTTCACGCCCCATCGCCACCAATAAAGTTTTACTGTATTTTCCATAGTCTTCAGGGCTGGCCATCTCAATCCACAACCTATAAACCCCTTCGGCCTTGGCTTCATTTACAAAACACAAATGGTTATTGCCTTTATTCCTTGAATCCATGGCGGCACCCATATAGCGAGCAATAAGCATTTGGGTTTTATTAAAAACCGCCTCACCAAAATCTGTTTGATCTTCCTTAATCGCTAGCATCTAGCCCTTCCTGTTCCACCTCTGGGTGTATCAAGTGCTGTAAAGTTTTAGAGTATTTTTCAATATTTTTGCCCGTTGCCATCTTCAGCCACAACAGAAACACCCCACGGGCTTCATCTTCATACATCACGGCAGACCTATTTTGTCCTTCACTCTCACACCGTCTTGCATTAATCACCCTTGTTTCAATTAATGTACGAGCACTTTCATAAAGCTCTTTTTGAGTCGCCATCAGATCACCACCCTTGAAGCAAAGGCCGTTGCCACTTCAGCCTTTAATTCGTCTACATAAGTCGTGAACTCTCCACTAAATTTATGAGACGCCCCTAAAGCAATTCTGAAAGATTCAATAAAGGTTTTTAAATCACGGCCATACTTGAGCCTGTCGGATAACACCCGCGCCTCTTTAAACATCAAAGCCCGTCTGCCCATTTGCAAAGCCAAGCGAATTTCTATGGGGTGCTCAAAAGAAGGGATGGCACCAAAAGCGCTAACCGCATTGTTGGTATTTTCAGTTTGAATTTGTGCTTGCATCATGATTAATCATTCCTTAATAGATTTTTTGAAGTATTAAAGCTGGGCCAGAATATCGGCACCGTCTTTTTCTAACTGGGTTGCTTGATGCCTTACCCCCAATCGCTCTGGATTTTGCTGCTCTATCCAGGTATCTACTTCGGACTCCACCCAGCGTGGATGCTTGTAGATAATTACAGGCTGGGGAAAGGTCTTGTTTTTCACCCATTTTTTGATGGCCGACTCAGAAAAACTAAGCTTTTCACAGACCCCTTTAAGGGATAGATACAAAGAACGTCTCTTAAGTGCGACGTTTACGAGGCACATTACATCGTTATTGATCGATTCGGCTGTGTGAGAGGTTACTGATTCCATATTGCTTACTACCCTTAAGTGGTTGTTATACGTCGTATAGAGCGGCATACTCTTGCTTAAACCTGTCTGTGACCCTCTATGACTGGTTAAAGCATCCTATAGGATTGCAATTTATACATCATATAAGTCCCTGTCAACAGGGATAGACATCGTTTAGGAAAAAAACATGGGAAGATCAAGCAACATGGATGGCTTAGATTTAGAAACTTTGAAGGGCCGCCTAGCCTATGCAATAAAGACCAAAGGCCCTTCATATGTGGCAAAACACACTAGCATTGGCCCCGCCCAAGTAAGCAGACTATCAAGACAGATGGCCTCTACGACTCTGGAAAATGCAGCGGAAATTGCCATTGCTACAGGGTTTGAATTGAAGTGGATAGCTCTAGGGCAGGGCCCAATGATGGTTAATGACGAGCTATGGGAATACACCAACACCTTTAAAGAAATTACCCCACTTGATGAATCCCAAAAGATCAACATGTCGTTTGAACCTGACTTTCTAGAGAAGGAACTAGATGTAAAAGTTGAAGAATGCCGAATCTGGAAAATTGATTACAAAGCCAACTTAAAAGGACTTGAGCGCGGCTATACAGTTTTACTGGATACACGCAATTTATCAGGTGGCGGACTGATTTTAGTAGAAACCAATGGCACAAAAAGAATCATTGATGCCTTAGTAAACATGGATAACACCGTATCCATCACTATGGATAATGAAGTTACTCAAAACCTTACAGCTGAACAATTTAGTGAGCTTAAAATTATTGGTGAGGTTGTTTGGCAAGGTGGCCAATCATAACTTCGACTAACAATCAGCTTTAACTGTTAAACATTTAAATAAAAAAGGACTTTTATCATGAATAATGAATTTACATTCAAATTTATACTAGGTGGATCACTTTTCTTTGCTCTCATAGCTGGAATATTTGGCGGCACTGGATGGGCTATAGGCATTGGAATAGCATTCTTTTTAGTTGGCCTTCAAATGCTATGGGATCAACACAAAGAAAAAAATAAAAACACACCTAGCACCAGCACCAGCACCAGCACCAGCACCAGCACCAGCACCAGCACCAGCACCAGCACTTATAAGCCAAAACGCCCTGCCCACTCACGTCAATCTATGGACACCATTAATTTTGAATACCGAACTGGTGAAGGAATTCAAGGTTTCTACACAGTTCAAGTTTCAACAGGCATTACTGGAAATATCAAAGGCTGGTGTGAAGAACGCGAAGACTCACGTGAATTTAGAATAGACAGAATTATTAACGACTCTATAACCAGAACTGAAACAGGCGAGGTAATGACCGTCAAGGAATGGCGTAAGTTAATGCGTGAGAATAACGCAAGAAATAAAGCTAAAGCTAGTTAAGGGATTACAATCATGGAACCCAAAAATATTATTCTAAACGGTGGTGCGGCGTCAAACGCTCAGCCAGAAGAGAGTTTTGAGCAGTATCTCGGCTCAATTATTAAAAGACACCCCAAATTGCCTTACCTCGTATTTGCTAGTGTAGGGATACTTTTGGTTATGATTTACTGTATATCCATAGGCTTCTACCCTTCAGGATTAACACTATCAGATACACTATTTTTTATTTCCGTCTGTATTATATTTACATTATTTTATAGTTTTGTTTCATTTGGTTTCTTCACAGCAGCGATTACTTGGTTAGCCTTTTTTAACTGGTTGATTCACTGGGTCACTAACAAAATAACTACATCAGGAAGTAATGGTTACCACGTTCCAAAACTGAAAATTCAGCACTACATAATCCAGACTGGCATCCTATCCAATATCGTATTTCTTCTTTTTATAGCAATAGAAGACTATTCACCAGTTACTATACTTATAAACTTCTCCGCTATTGCATCTCTACTACTACTAACAAATATATTCTCAGCTACATTCGTAAATGATAAATGGCTAAACCACTTGAAAGGCAGTCACTCAAATTCTAAAAATGTGAACTTTATAAAATTACTTTTTTTCATATTAATCTACCTCATACCTCTTTTATTGGGACAGTTAAGCTCTGGAATTACAGAGAAAACATTTGAGATTATGAGTATTCGCCAGTTAAACTCAGACATCACTGTCTCTAAAAAACACTTAAAGACTGAATTAGACTTCCACTATGAACAAAAACTATCAAGCGAATCTATATGCAACGCCAATACATGCCTAATTAAAAATGCCACTATTTTATTTACGGGTGTTGGAACCTCAACCAGAATAAAATTAATTGGTGAAAGAGGCCATATAAGAATCACAATTCCAAATAATCTCATTTATTTGACATCAACAACAGATTTCAAAACATTGATTTGGGAATCAGTAAAAGAACAAGAAAGACGGAAAAATATTTCAAATGGGAATGAGGAAACAGTAATTACTGTTTATATGAAAGAACTGGAGGATAAAGAAGAAAAATCTCTATCTAATAAAGAAAGAATGATGCTAAAGCACCTACAAAAATTGTATAGGGAAGAAGGATCACCAGATGAATGAGATCAATCTAAGTCCTACCAGGAGCTTATAAATGTCCCGTAAAAATTATATTTATCGTGGTGATTCTATATTGGGGGTCTATCCTGATGACTTCGAGCGTGGGCATGTACCTGGTCGCCGTGGTATTCGTCGCGTACTGTGTAAAAAATCTGATTTACAATTAATCCCTGAAGATGAAAGGCTAAGACACCTAAATAAGCTCTATACAGATAAGGAACTAGAACTAAGACAAGGGCTTTTAAAAACACGCCAAACCGTGGATGGCGTAAAACGTAAACGCCGCACCGCCACCTTTAATGAAGCCTCTAATATTTGGTTAGAAGAAATTAAATCAACCCAAAGCCCCAAGACTCACAAAACTTATAAATTCACCATTGATTTATATTTAGACACCGTTAAAAATCACCGCCTAAGTGACTTTGACCGAGACAAAAACATTTCTTTTTTTACCGCGCTAACCAAACACAAAAACAAGCGCACCAAAGAAGTCATTGGGCCAGCCACACAAAACCAACACATGCGCCAATTGCAGAACTTTTTAAACTGGGCGTATGACAATGAATATCTAGAAAAACGCTTTCATCTTAAAAAGTCTAAAGTACCGCAAAAGGAAATGGAAACATTCACCCAGGATGAAGTGGATTCTTTGGCCAAGTACCTTGAAGAAAAATTCAACGAAAAAAATGACCCTCGCATTACACGCCAGAATAAAAACTTATTCAGAGCATTCATGCTGGCCCGTCATACATTGGTACGCGTTGGGCACATTTGGGCATTAAAGCTTGAAAACATAGATTTAGAGAAAGGCTTTGTTCACATAAAAGAGAACGAAGAATTAGGCTGGAAGCCCAAGGGGATGAAGTGGCCAAATAAACCCATTAATAAAACCCTAATGAATTTCCTAAAAGAAGACTTGGCCAACAGAGATGCAAGCGAACGTTATTTTTTAGACAAGGGAAACGGCAAACCTTGGCATTCTACCAGCGCAAACTTATCAAAACCCATGCGCGCAGCCTGTAATGAACTAGGACTATCAAAAAGCGTGAAGCCTTTTCACTGGGGAATTAGAGCCACTTATATTACCTGGCTTTTAAATGAAGGCGTGCCACCAGTACAAGTTCAACACCTAGCCGACCACTCGGACCTAGCCACTACAATGAAATATTTTAATACAAAACAATCCAGCCAGAAAAGCGCTGTGGATTTACTAGGGTGACTTGCATTCCTAACAAATACTTTAGCTAACATTAAAAGGATTACATTAATAATGGATATTACATATAAATTACCTCACCCAATTAGATCCATATGTGAAGAGGTTAAAGAAAAATATTTAATGAATCTATATAAATTTTTTGATTCAATTTTTGAAGATATTGATATAACCAAGTGTACGATTGACTATTTGTACGCTCTGATAGAAGAAAATAATGAAGATTTTGTAAAAACCTATACCAGTAGTGAAATGACTCGCCATGAAGCAGGAACATTAATATCATCACTATTACACCCATATAAATACAGGTCTATGAAGGGTAATATTCTTACCACCTCAAACGAGATTGATAAACTATTGGAAGCCACCGACATTGGTGACGATATACCACTATCCTATCTCAGGCCCCCATTTAAAAGTTGTTACATAGAGTTTACAGAAGAAAGATGTTCTTCTTTACATATGTATAACGAAGAAAGTGGTGATCATATATTAGAAGGTGTTTATATTTCTGAAACTGTAATACATCCAGATACAGAAGAGATGAATGCTTACAGTCTACACCCAATTGTTGACCAATCTAAAGAACTCCGTGTCCTAGACCTCATGTTTACCGGCTCACCTTTGGGAAAAAGTTCCAACAGTGATGACTCTCTTAGGGTACAAAGCCTTATGATTCATCAAGATAACACCACCATAAATAGTCAACTAAAATTTATTGAGGAACAATACGGCTCAGACTCTGATTTCGCAAATGATCTACCATACTTATCAAAAGCTCTCAACCACATGGCTAAAGTTCTACTTTTTATTAATAGTAAGCAATATAGAGATACAGCATTCAATGAAAGAAGTGAAATTGAGAAAAAGATCAAATCCTTGAAAAGCCCAGGTAAGTTAAAAAAATATGAAAAGAAACTTCGAAGAACTTATAACAGAGTAATAATCAAACCTGAAGATAACGTCGTGTACTCTTCAGTCAATGAAATTGCGCATAGCCATAAAAGTAGCCCAAAAAAAGCTCACTGGAGAAAAGGTCATTTCAGAATGCAGCCTTATGGACCAGGGGCTGAAAAAAGAAAAGTTATATTTATAGAGCCTAGAATAGTCGGTGGTATTTACGCAAATAAAAAATCTTACTCAGCCGAAACTAAATCTTTAGAGCCTACTGACGTTTAAATCTATAGTAATTAGTCAAATGTAAAACTACTAAGAAATATTTTGATACAAAACAATCCAGCCAAAAAATGCTGTTTATTTATTGAGGGAAATAAAAATGGATAACTATAACGCATCACCCTTTGTACAACTAACTAGAAGAGTACAACTGGGTTTTGTTAATCTTTATGACAAGCTTAAATATCAGGATGACACTGTAAGAATACATAATGAAATTTTAGATAATTTAAAACTAATTCATGAATCAATACAAACATGCAATCAAACAAAAACTTTTATATTGAATCTACAGCAAGAAGTAAATCACGACCCTGGTGTATTTATAAAAGATTGCGAAAAAATTTCTAAAAAACTAAACATTGTAAGTGATGGTCTACAATCATTATCTAAAGTTTACATATCGCATAAAACTACAATTGGCAGTGTGGATGTATTTAAAAAATCTGTACTAGAAAGTAATAATGAAATAAGAAAAGATATGGAGATGGATGCCTACAAAAAAAATACTGATATTAAGCATAAGATAAATTTAACATTGGTTAGAGCTTTTCAAATCCCTATTTTCATTTTTGTCACTTACTTTTCAGTCAACTTGGCCGTTAAGTTGATAGGCGAAAAAGATCTGGTAATGCCTAGGGGATTAATATCAATTGTGCCCAGTAACTTAGAAAGAAGTGCGCAAGCCATGGCTATCAAGAAAAATGAAGCAACAAAGCACAGTGCAGACCCAAAAGAGGCGAAAGACCCCAAAAGTGTCACAAATAGTGTCACATTTGAACCTTAAAACACAATAGCCCTGTATTTACGGGCTATTCAGCCACTTTACAAGACGCCTCCTAAGCGGCTGCTCCAGGTTCGAGTCCTGGTGGGGAGACCATCTTTTCTCAGATCTCATGCGTGTTCCTGCTCGCATACAATGGCCGCACTGGCCACATTATAGTAGCACTGCTAGTTATTCTAGCCATTCTAAGTATTCTATTTAAACCCTTTCTAATTGAGAATCCATTGTATTTGTAAGCGAATTAAGGAAACGAATACACTTTTGTAGATTATCTTTCTTTACAGGATGGCCGCCTTGCTTGTCTGTAACTGCCCGATGGATCACCTCACCTCGCAGTTTAGAGGCCTCATTTAACTTTTGGGGTCTGCTAATTCATGGTGGTATAACCATATACTGCCCCCTTAACCAACTGCCCAAAATTTAAACAAAGCTCGCAATGATATCCATTTCTGACATCGCCGGCGAAATACATTATAAACCTACGTAAACTGGATAAAGCAGTATCCAAAGGGTCTCAATAACCCCAAAACTGAACAACCTTTAACCCAGCTAGTAACGCAGCAGGCACCACTCAGCCTAAAGCAATCAATACATTTGAATTTCTCTTTAAGCTACAGGTGAGTATTAATGTCTAATCCTAGGAGCTACTCTAAGCGCTTACGATCTTTCCTGTATTAATTAGACGGGCAAGCCCAATGAGCTATCGCAGTTATTAATAATATGGCTGTGGTCATCGTCATTAAATTTCTTGATAAAAGCTCGCCATCTTGTGAAGCTACAGAATGTATAGAAAACTCGCGTCGATTTAGGCTAAGTAAATATCTTTTTGAGAACCTACAAGAGTTTCTTAACCATGCAACGAACTGGTTATGGTTTTAAAGTAACGATATGTTTTTTCTAGTCAAGCGGACTACAGGCAGAATGAGACCAAGCTATTAACCCATAGCATAAGCTTCGAAATCTTGCTCTTTTTCAAAGTATCCACAGATACCGTACTTTCACTCGATCAAAGAGACCATGCCATTTATATATATGCCAACTTGATAACTTGCTCGATAGATTAAGTAAAAAAATAGCATTTTTTACTGTGCGGAACGGAGAAAAGTATTAAAAAATGTAAACAAGGGCCTTTATATTAAGACCCTTATTAAATAAATAATCTACCGATTATCTAAATGCGGCAATTTTTTCAGTTACTAACTTTAGTGCTTTTTGAGCATCGGCATCACTTCGGCCACATGCATAATTCGACTCACAAGTACGGTCAGGGTTTGAAAAGACAGCTAATTGATTAGTTGTATTAAACTCATGAGGGTACCCCATGATGGTTGAAAACTCGTAATCTACACCGTAACCAACGCCGTAGTCATAAACACCGCCAACAGCGCCTTGCTTAACAGAGTGACCTAACCCCATGTTGTGCCCAAGCTCGTGAACAAATGTCATGGTTGCATTTCCGCAGTCAGTTGCTGTTATGTTATAGGCATAGCTTTGATATCTTTTATAGTCAGTAGGATTAATTCCCATACCATATATATCGCCTGCAATGCCACAAATATAACCACCACCAGGGTACGGGGCACGTGATCCAAGTACTGTAACAAAATCAGCCTTGTATTCATCCCTCCAGTTGCGGATGGATCTATTTTTATAAACACTTTCGATGCCATAAGCAGAGCGATCAACGCTTAAATCCGATGCTATATAGTTAGTTGATAAACCATAAGGTTCGGCGACTAATTTTAATTCTATTTCCAATCCGTTATTTGCATAATATTGGTTAGATGTAGAAATCATATTTGATATTTCGGTTTTAATATCAAAACTTCTTTTTTCCGCTTCAGGCGTATAATAGACATCAATCATCACATCTACTGCCAAAGCTTGTGTACTTATTAATGCAGAAAGCGTTAAACCTAACAAGTTTTTTTTGGGTATCACATTTAACATGGTATTTTCCTTATTGTTACATTGCTTTTTCAATCAAAGTTAATTGAAAGGTAGTAATTAAAAATTAAAGGAAATCACGAAGTGCCACCCTATTGCTAGGGAATAAACCACTGTTGATTACTGCACCTTTTTATTGATGGCTTCTTTACGATTATTTAATTTCACGGTTGTTTAATTTCACATTGGGTCCATGACTGCCTCCTTGCTTAGGTCATTCGTTTCAGCTATCCAAGCATATTGACCATTACCTTGTATTACATAAATGCCATTAGGTGTAGATACATTTGCATAGATAGCACGCTCATTAATCGTAAATACAGATCCGTATACCACATCTTGATTTGGCAGGTGTGCTTCGATGGTTTTATTGCCAAATTGATCGCTATAGGCCTCTTTCACTTCGATTTCGTGAAGGATTTGTAAATCTGGTATATCTAGTTGAAAAGTATCCCCCTTAGATAATCTAAATAATTGAGCTGCATTAAACTCTAAATAAGTTTCACCCGTCAGGTCGGGCCGCAATTTACCAGATGCCTTTAAAAACTCTTCAGCCTTTTGAGATGCCGTAAACATAACCTCATCAACATGCACTGCTTCTTTCTTGTCGATAAAATGCGGTTGTATAGGAGTCGTAACTATTATTTTCCTCGGCTGCACCGAAGCTTGTATGGGCTCAACTACGGATACTTGGTTTTTTGATTGCGTAATTTCTGCACTAACTACCTCACCTATATCCCTGTCGCTTGCATTTAAAAGATAAGCAAAATAACCAATAGAGCAAGAAGCGATAGCAATAAAAGAGATTGATTTTTTATTCACAGATAATAATCCTTTATATTTTAGAATTTATACAAACACCACCAAGCAATGAAAACCAACTATCAAATAAGTAGATGATAAATATGTCACACGCCAAGGATATTGAGTAACACGGCTATTTAGCACTTAACTAGTACGACTTTCACATCACTTATTTAAGTGTGAATTATTTAAATATCACACAAAATAAAACTTAAATAATTTTTAAATAACCTAGCAATTTAAAATCTGACTAAAACTTAAACCCGCAATTTACAAATGTAAACAATTATTATTTTATTTGAACTTTATTTTTAATTTATAATTCTCATTCTTTAATCCAAACACTACTTTCATATTAGTTTTCACATCAACATATCTTAAAAAAACATTATTAATTTTTTTAATGAGCGATTATTAAATTTAAATCACACCAACATTCCCAACAAAAATGATAAGTTTTATTACTTATAAAAATACAAATATTGAATTCCTATAAAAACCCTAACACCCAATAGATCGGCAACCACAACCAAACTACCAGCCATATTTAGGAGTTAATCAAATTCACTTGGTCAACGTGTCACGAGGTTTCTTTAACATAAACAAAAGAGGAATATTAACTCGATAAGAGATTCGTAAAAACATTTAGAGTTCTAGATTATTGCACCACAACCTGTCACTCATAATTTAATTTAAAAAAACATGCATCACTATGAGTCAGCTTTCCATAAATTAAATTTCGAGACACCCAGAAAAGTGCAGGCATAGAATATATTAACAACAAAAAACCGGCTTTTTAAATACTCTAACTTTAAATGGATTAATATGACTGGACGTTAATGCAGAATAGACCTTCATGAGGCTCCTCTAAACCACCTCCCTTACCACAACCCTTCAATTTCAAAACCATGTGATTATTATTGATTGAGCTCAGTGTAAACACTCCCTCAATGAAATATTCTTTTTTGTCGGCATAACAGCCACTGTCTCATTATACACCCTGCCTAAACCCAATATAAATTTGAGCAACCAGCATCTACGTCACAACAACTTCAATATTTGCGTTGTTACTAATATTTTAGTTACTTGCTAACGGTCGGGCTTAAAAGGCGGGACAAATATTTTGTGCCGACGCTAGGGTTTCCGTGCTTAATGATACAAAGACCTAAACACATAATAGGCACCTTTGCGGAACGCCATGAGCCAATAGAAACTTAAATCATCAGCAGCTATTAATTCTTGCCAGATAGTTTTAATTTTGATCCAGTTTCAATCATTGATGTTGATTACCTATGATGAGGGCCTTACATTTTTAGCTTATAAAACTCTGAAATAATTTCGGTATGGGCTTAAGAAGAGAGAGGCATTGCGATGTGGATATGGGGATTTCTAAATACTTACTTACCTGTGGTTCTCTTGAGGTTAAGGTTAACTTCCTACAAATAAGAACGGCATTAGTTCATTTGAAATCACTGCGGTTAATGAATTAAAAAAGAGAGCCGAAGCTCTCCTTTCTTTATTCATTATATTAACTAATTAAAATTCCACCTTAACAGATGCTAGGAATGTGCGACCACCAATATCATACATAGAAAGTGATGCTTGTGAAGTGCCTGCGTTCCAGCCTGCGTTTGTATCAACTGAAGGGTCTTCATCCGTTAGATTACGTATACCTAATGATAGTGTTACATCTTCTGCGGTTTCGTAACTGGCGTTCACCGTGTGCATGTCCCATGCTTCAAATTTACCGCCTGAAGTAGCATCGACTTCACTAATCCAATTGTATAGGTAATGAACAGACAAGGGGCCATTATCATATGCTAACGACAAATTAGCTCGGTCCGTTGGATACAATTTATCACCATTTTGGCTACCTAAACGATCAATCTCACCAGCGATGGTTGTCTCTTTATACTCTGTCACATGAGACCAATGAAGTTCTGGTCTAAATGTTCCAATAGCCGTATCCACCGTGTATTCCAAACGCAAGTCTGCACCTGCTACCTCACGCTTATCTAAGTTTGCAAAAACATTAATTAAGCCACAGTTTGGTGGAACATCGGAAGCACACAAAGTCACAATACCTGGTACGCCATCAGCATCTGATGCACCACGGTTAACAACAACACCATCAGGCAAATTACCGGCTTGTTCTAAGGCAAATATATCTTCTACCTCAAGTTCAACTACAACATCATCGATTGTAAGGGAGTAATAGTCGATGCTAACCAATAGGTCGTCAATAGGCTCTAGCACTATACCCACATTAAACGAAGTGGATTCTTCAGCTTCTAGCTCTGGATTACCACCTGTATAGACTGCCAATTGTGTACTTGCACAGTCATCCTCAGATGCAAGCTGGCCCGCTGCAACCTGAGCTGCACATCGGGTAGTATCTAAACCTTGCTGTGCATCTCTTGCGTATAGGGAATACATATCTCCTAAATTTGGCGCTTTAAATCCTTTACCAGCAGATGCACGTACAGTCATCCTGTCACCAAGTGCATAACGAGCAGAAATTTGAGGAGAGACATTCCCACCAAAATCATTGTAATCATCGTATCGAACAGCCAGGTTTACATTAAAGTCTTCAGTGATATTCACTTGCGCTTCACCAAATGCAGCCCAACGCTCACGGGAACCTTCAGATGTATTACCAGATGCACCTATCACGTTTTGAGCTTCACGATAGGAATCGTATTTGTCCTGATAATCTTCAGAAGACTGCTCAAGACCAGCAGCCCAGCCTATACCAAAACCTGCAACTTCAGTCATACCATCAAACGTAAAATAAAACGCCGAAACTTCAGTACCCAAATCACGAGATATGCTGGCCTTACTTAGGGTTATGGCATCTGCATTGGACGGATCATTCGGATCGGTTGGGTCGTAATCGCCGGATGTAACCAAATCTGCGATAACCGATTTTAGTACATAGTTATTACCAAACGAAGCCGCTGCATAATTATATCTGCGCGCGCTCAAATCGTAATTAATTGTATCGTCGAACAGGGTACCGTTTATGCCACCCACGGTATCGAATTCTGAAATGCGTGCGTAGTCATCTCGTGGGCCATGCCCTACAAAGCGATGGTAAAGAACATAATCTGCACCTTGATCATTGATAGGTGCTGCTGCATCAATTGTGAAAGGGCCAATGGCTGGGGCAAATCGACCAAAGGTTTCCGCTAGCGTAGTTCGATTTTCCAAATAGACCTCATGGCCTCCACCTATCTTACGACGAGCATCCATGAATGTGGAAAAACGCTCAACACCCATGGTCATGACAGAAACATCTGAATACTTATAACCACAACCTGTTCCGGTTACTCCGAATGGATTCAGCATTTCCAGATAGTAGTCCTCATCACAATCACCCACAATGAAAGCAGATGAAAAGTCCGGCGCGAAACCAGTATTACCGCCCCCATTAGCACCGGTTACATCTACACCATCAGTAGGAATGGGAGCATCAGATAAGAAGTTTACGCCTGAGAAGTCTCGATCTGAATCGGCTATATAACCTTTTTTCTGCCAATCAATGGAGAAAAGTACCGAGCCCTCTTCGCTAGAGCTGCCAAATGTGGCTTTTACATTATCCAGGTTAGCGTCATCACGTTCAGGGCGAGAAGTAGAAATTTCGAATATGGTGCCATCAAAATCAGTCTTCATGATAACGTTAATTACACCACCAATTGCATCGGCACCGTAAACTGCTGAAGCGCTATCGGTCAATATTTCTACGCGCTCAACTGCAGACATTGGAATTGTCGATAAATCTACTGCCGATGAACCCGTGAAAGGATTACCCGGTACACGACGACCATTAATTAATACGGCTGTGTATTCTTCCCCCAAACCTTTAAGGTTAATGAGAGCTGCACCACCAAATGACGAACCAGATTGCTCTCTATAGGAACCCATAGTGTTATAAGAAGTATTACGTAAAACATCCGCAATGTTTTCCATACCAGCCGCTTCCAAGGATTCACTAGATAAAACCGTAACTGGACGCGGTGTATCAGCTACAGTCGTTGCAATACGAGAACCAGTTACAAATACCTCTTCAACCTCTTCCTCCGACTCTTCAACCGCCAGTTGAGAATTTAATTGTTCTTCTTCAGCTTGTGCCAAAGATAAAGGAAGCATGGCTGCGCCCATTATCATTGTTACACTTGCCAGCTTAACTGCCTTTGCAAGATTTATATGCTTCCGCATGTACTACTCCCCATTTAAACTAAATTGTTTAGTAATGTTCATTTTTTATTATGTATTGAATGCCCTACTCCCTAGGGCAACTGATTTCATTCTGCATAAAACTATTTATTAATAATTATCAGCGGGTCAAAAATCAAATCGCATATCACTATGCTGATCGACGTACTGGCACAGTTAAATTAAAACTGGTTATGCACTCTTATCGCACACAACCCAAATCTTAATGCTAACTTTAAGGGCATCTTTATTAATTACTGGCTATTCAGTGCCTTAAGTAATTAATGAAAACGTCCTTAAGCCATTTACTTTGCAACTATGACAAAGTAACGAGCGATTTCTTTTTAATGATCAATGATCAATGATCATCTTGTAATATTGACGTGCCATCCTAAAAGCCAAACCAGCTTGGCTGGCGCTTAAAAATAGAATAATGCAACTTAAAAATAATTATTCTATTGAAATTTATTCCTTCAATGCAAAATCAATACAACACAAAAATAAAATTGAAAAATATAGATCCCAATCGCATTTCAGCTTTAATTCACTGGTGCTTCCATAAAAAGCCAGCCTATCCGGCTAATCCTGTGCCGAAATTAAATTTTAAGACAAGTCCCCATTACTCATATTAAAATTCCGTTTGTGAGTGGAAATATATTATACTTCAAGCTATAAATCATATTTCGCATATGGAATGTAATTCGTTATGTTTCCATCCTCAATAAGAAAAACTTAATCGCCATTAGAATTACTAATATTGCTCAACGATCATATTTTGTAACATGGCCTAAATCGTTATGATTGTTGCTCGGTTATAAGCAAACCATATAAAATTTATGGACCTTGATCGAATATGGCTCTGGTTTTGAACTGTATTGTTATCCCAGCCAACACTAACAATTCACTTTTTAGCTGAACGTCCTTGTATTGGCTATTAATTTCTAATTTTCGTATTGCATGATAAAAATTATTTGCTATTCATCACGCATCTATAGCAAATTATATTAATGAATATACCTATATTGGGTATATGGAGCCTATAAATGTTCACAGCCATTGAAGAAGAGTTTAAGCAATATATTTTATCTGATGCCGATTTGAATATGGCTCTGGGCTGCACAGATTTTTCAGGAGAACTTGGTGACCCAAGTCTCAAATATGCCAATCAACGACAAAATAAAGCAAAAAAATTGCTTGAGAAAATACATGCCTGCACTTCAAATAATTTCCAGGAGTCACTAGACTTAGAGCTTATGACTCGCTCGATTGAGCAAGACTTATTTTTTGATAATCTAAAACTGCATGACCTTCCTCAAAGGCAAAGAAAGCCTAATGGCGTAGATGGCATCAGCGCAGGTATTTTTCAATTATTTGTAAATGATGAGCGTCCAGCTCATGAACGTTTAGACAACATACTGACACGACTAGAACAATCTACAGGCTACCTTAAAGCTGAAGCAGAAGTGATTGCTGAACCCATTACTCGCTGGCTGCAAATTGAATTAACGCAAGGAGAAGGTCTGCCGTCGCTATTCGAGAGCATTCGAAGCTGGGCGGCACAAGAAAACTACCCAAAACTTACACTCCTTGAATCCGCTATAAACCGTACCAACACCGCCCTATGGGAATACTTAAAAGAGTTAGGTGAAAGGCACACCATTGATGACTTCACCATTGGTGAGGACAAAGTTAATGAGCTGTTGGCTATTCGAAATATTCATTACAGCCCAGCGCAACTCACTGCCATGGCAAAAGATTTTATGAGCGAAACACACGTTTTATTATGTACGCTTACAAAAAAACTTAATGCAAAATACGCTCTCGATGAAAACACTGGCCAAAGCGAGCTTCAAGAACATCTAAATAATATTTTTGCCGCCAAACTAAAAAACGGAAAAATTGAATCTGTCCTAGATTATTACTACGCAGAAATGGACTCCATTCAATCTTTTATTAGCGAACGGAAGCTATTTGACATCCCGCTATCACAAGACATGAAAATAATGCAGACGCCTACATTTTTAGAGCCTGTTATCCCAGCCGGTGCTATGTGGCCACCCTTAGCACTTCGTGAAGGTAAAAAAACCAGCCTTGTTTATCTAACTTTAAAAGAAAATGAACTGGCCGAGCATACCGAATTAGGTATTCCTGTGATGATGATTCACGAGGGCATTCCTGGTCACCACCTGCAATTTTCCACCGCAGCTCAGCACCCTTCTTTTGTGCGTCGCATCTTTAGCGCAAATGAGCATGCTGAAGGCTGGACCACTATGCTTGAAGATTACATGCTTGACCAAGGCTATGTTGATAAAAACTTAATTGATGAAGTTCGTTTTATAGCGAAACGAGAAATGTCTAGACTGGTTGCACGGGTAGGTATTGATCTTTACTTTATGACGGGTAATATCGCCTATCTCGAGGTAGGATTAGATTTAAAATTCGACTCACAAGATCCATTTGTTAATGCCGCCAAGCTTCTTAAAGAAGCCACCGGGTTTACCGATGGACGAGTTCAGGCCGAACTAAACTGGTATTCGACGGAACAAAGCTATCCATTAAGCTATTTAACAGGCAACCGCATGGTTTGGAAGCTCAAAAATGAAATTATTCAATCCAATAAGAAAAACCTAAGCAGCATAGAAATTGATCAGGCATTTCATCGCATATTCCTTGAATCCGGATGCATGCCCGTGAACAATTTAAGAAATGTTTTCGAGGAACAGGGTTTTCTATAATTTAAACACAAGTTTATGCCTGGTCGTGCGCCTAGTGCGCACGGCCTTTTTTTTGAGATTCCCATTTTGCCAATAAACCTAGCTCATATTCCCCACACTCAGCCCATAGAGCAATGGCTTAAATCTGATTTGTTAAGCACCATCAAAACGTTTGTGGCTCAGCATCCCAAAACCTATATCACCTCTATACTGTGCCTAATATCTGTAGGACTGATTGATATTTCAATTCCTTGGATTATTGGCTATGTGGTTGACGGAGTTCGGGATAATCAATTTGAGCACCAACAATTATGGCAGGCTTTTTTTCTATTAATGGGTTTAGGCTTAGCCATGTACGCTCTAAGATATTTATGGCGTTGGATTCTTTTTGGAACCTCCTACCGACTGAGTGTGCAACTAAGGAATTATTTATATCAACGGCTAAGTCAATTTGGGCCTGCTTTTTATCAGCAGCATCGTACTGGCGATTTAATGGCAAGAGCCACCAATGACGTTGATAATATCGAAATGACGGCAGGGGAAGCCATACTTGCGGCATTTGATGGTTTGCTAACCTTTATACTGGTTGTACTGGTCATGGTAATCGCGATCGATTGGCGATTAGCCATACTGGCACTTATTCCATTTCCAGTTATGGCTATTATTTTTCACCATCTTGGCCATAAAGTTCATCTCGCCTTCACCCAAGCCTTAGATTGCTTTAGTGATTTAAACGACCACACTCATCAAGCTTTATCAGGCTTTAAATCTCTCAAAGCGATGGGACTTCAATCTGTTTTAGAAAAAGAATTTATTGAATTATCAGACAAGGCTCGTAAAGCCAGCCTTAAAGTTGAGAGAATTAACGTACTGTTTGACCCGCTTGTTTTGTTAGCGCTAGGCACATCTACATTTATGTCTCTTATTGCAGGTACTTGGCTAATATGGAACAACGAATTAACTCTAGGCCAACTCACAAGCTTTTATCTCTATCAAGGTTTTTTAATATGGCCAATGTTTGCCTTTGGCTGGTTCTTAAACCTATACAGCCGCGGTTCGGCGGCCTTGGCACGGTATTATGATTTGGTGACAGAATCCAGTGTGCTAAAGGACCAGGGAACTAAGAAGTTACAGTATCCTGCCAAGATTGATGTCGCTATTACGTCATTTCACTACCCAAATACCAAAGAAGATACGCTTTCAAATATAACCCTATCAATTGCACCTGGTAAAAGTTTAGGCATTGTTGGCCCAACAGGCTCTGGTAAGTCAACTTTACTATCTGTCATTCAAAGGCACCTCCCCTTAGAAAATGGTTGCATTACCATTAATAAAGAAGATATTTGTCATTACCCACTCAAAGACATTAGGGACCTTTTTACCCTTGTGCCACAAGAGCCCATCCTATTTAGCAACACGTTACGGGCCAATATTGCACTAGGGGTACCCACGGCAACTGAAAGTGACATTAAACACGTCATCGCTCTTGCACAACTGGACGATGATATAAACCAAATGCCCAAGGGGCTAGACACCATAGTGGGAGAAAAAGGTGTGAGCTTATCTGGAGGGCAACGACAACGAATTGCATTGGCACGGGCATTGTTAAGAAAAACACCCCTACTCATTTTAGATGACACACTATCCGCAGTGGACATGGAAACGGAACGCAAACTCCTTAATGCATTAACCCAAGATAGACAGAATCGCTGTCAAATAATAACAGCCCATCGTTTAAGTGCCATTCAGCATTGCGACCATATTATAGTGCTAAACAGTGGCAGCATTACAGAGCAAGGAAACCACAAACAGCTGTTAGAAAAGCAAGGCTGGTACGCCAAGATGTACTCTCACCAGCAGCTTGAGGTGACACTAGATGCCCAATAGTCAATTGTCACTGCTTTTACAGCCCATTAAAAAGAACCATAAAAGAACCCTCACATTTGGAATTTCATTACTGTTATTGGGCACGCTATGTGAAGTGGCTGGCCCCTATATTATTAAGCATTATATTGACCAGATCCTAATCATCGATGATAAGAATTTTAGCCCTATTTGGTACATGGTGATGGCTTACATATTTGTTACCGTGAGCGCAGCTTTTTTTCGCTACGGTCAGGGCTTGGCATTTGCAAACATCGCGCTACATGCCATTGCAGATATTCGCTTAAACGTTTTTAACCATGTTATTAATTTACCCTCAGCTTGGCATGACCAAGCAATCAGCGGGCAAACTCTTTCAAGGATAACCAATGACACCGAGTCGCTAAAAGAGTTATATGTAGACTTTTTAGCTACTTTTATCGGTAATCTAGTGCTCATTATGGGTATATTAATTGGAATGGCACTACTGGATTTCAAACTTATGTTAATCGCATTGGCGATGATTCCTATTGTTATTACTATGGTTTTGTTTTATCAAAAAATATCTGGGCCAGCTGTCAATCAAGTGAGGGCTAAACGGGCAGAGCAAAACGTTCATATTTCAGAAGCCATTAACGGAATGAGCGTATTGCAATCAATGAATCAGACGCAAAGATATTCACATCAGTTCGCGCAAGTAAATGACGAGCAATACGTCGCTCGAATGAAGCAAGTTAAGGCGTCTGGATTATTTCTTAGACCTGCTATGGACTTTATTTCAACGGTTATTTTAGCAGGCGTTATTTTGGTTTTCGGTCATCAGGTATTAGATGGCTCTGCCGAAATTGGAACGCTTTACGGTTTTATATTGTATTTAGGCCGATTTACAGAACCCCTAATTGAAATCACTCAACGCTTTAGTATATTTCAATCTGCTATGGTGGCGGGCAAACGCATTCAAGACCTGCTTGATCAAGAAAAGGTTCAAACTGTCACCCATGTATCAAACCTAGAAAGTGCTGACATCCAAGTTCAAGATTTAACATTTTCTTATGATGGTCAAACATCTGTATTAAGTAATATTAATATTGATATTCCTCACGGAAAATTTATTGCACTAGTAGGCCGTACCGGCAGTGGCAAGTCGACCCTGCTAAACTTATTACTTGGCCATTATCATGCAGACGCTTCGTCTATTTTAATCGACGGCAAAGAACTCGCGAGCGTCAGCGAGAAAGTACGATCAAAAATGATTGGGTTAGTCCCCCAAGAACCCTTTATAAAAGCGGGAACAATTCGTGAAAATATTATTATGGATCGTGACATACAAGAAAATGACTTGCTGCTTTCAATTCAAGTAGCACAACTTAACTCGCTTTTAAATCGCCTTCCAAATGGATTAGATACAGCTCTGGGTGAAGGAGGGAAGAATCTTTCTAGTGGTCAAAAACAATTGATTGCACTAGCAAGGGCTTTAGCGACAAAACCTAAAATATTAATACTAGACGAAGCAACATCAAGCCTAGATTCTGAAACTGAGTCACTGATCCAAAGATCATTAAACGAATTAAAAGGCAGCGTCACTCTCATCGTTGTGGCACACCGGCTGTCTACAGTGCGTCATAGCGATGAAATACTTGCTCTGAACCATGGCCAAATCATCGAGCGGGGAACACATTCTGTTTTGATGAATAACAATGGGTACTACGCAAAACTTAACCGATTTGAGCAGCAAGAAGATGCGATAACAGGCATTGAGCACTTACTCACATCCTAAATTTTTAAAACAATGTATTGATTACACTTTCAATAATGACGAGGTTTCTATGAATTTTAATATTACACAAACAGATCTTTCTCATTACCTGTTGGACAAGCAAGGAAGCATTATCCTTGCGGTGACAGGTAAAGACGATATTCAAGCTCAATGCAGCCAATCGAAAGAGGTAGACGAATTTGTCACTCGCCTTATTGAGCAAAAAGACGTCACCTCTAAAGTAGGAAGCACCTCTGTGATTCCAATGCCTTCAGGCAGCCGTTTAATTATGGTGGGTTTTGGTGAGCACCCTGTTAAGCCAAGCAATTTCATAAAAGCGCTAAATGCTGCTGCCTTGGCGCTTAAAACGAGCCCAGCAACAACAGCCGCCTTTGATTTGAAGAGCATTACAGTTGAAGGTAAAGAAAATACATGGATGGCACAGCAAACTGCTCAAGCATTTGCAACCGCTCCTTATGATATTGCCCACTGCAAAAGCAAAAAAGAAGAGACCAGCTTAGCAATAGAATCCTTAACTATTCTCGCTGATGAAAGCCTAGAGAAAGATGTCATATATGGTCAATCTGTTGCCAATGGTATAACTCTTGCCAAAACCCTAGCAGACCTTCCACCAAATATCGTCACGCCAAGTTACCTAGCAAAAGAGGCGCAACGCATAGCCAAAGAACATCCGACATTCACCACTACGATAATTGATGAAGAAGAAATGGAGGAGTTAGGAATGGGCTCCTTTTTATCTGTTTCTAAAGGCTCCATTGAAGCGGGAAAATTAATTTGTATGGAATACCGTGGTGGTAAAAGTGATGAAGCACCACATGTGTTTGTTGGTAAAGGTATCACTTTTGATTCTGGTGGCATTAGCCTAAAACCAGGGGCTGGCATGGATGAAATGAAATATGATATGGGCGGTGCGGCTTCTGTGTTAGGGGCCGCTCAATCTATTGCCGAAATTAACCTGCCTATTAATTTTGTGGCTGTGATTGCCGCCGCTGAAAACATGCCTGCTGGTAACGCCAGTAAACCCGGTGACATAGTGACGGCAATGAATGGGACCACCATTGAAATTCTTAATACCGATGCTGAGGGTCGCTTGGTGCTTTGTGACGCATTAACTTATGCCATCAATACTTACAAACCAGCCTCTATTGTTGATATTGCCACACTAACCGGAGCTTGTTTAATGGCATTGGGAAGCGTGAATTCAGGTTTAATGACTGAAGATGAAACCATGGCTACCGATCTTTTACTTGCAAGTGAACAAGCAAGCGATGCCGTTTGGCGTTTGCCATTGCAAGACGAATATCAAGAACTATTGGATAGTAACTTTGCTGACATCGCTAATATTGGTGGACGCCTTGCCGGTGCAACCACTGCGGCGTGTTTCCTATCTCGTTTTACAAAAGGCACTCCTTGGGCGCACCTAGATGTTGCGGGTACCGCTTGGAATAGTGGAGGCAAAAATAAAGGAGCCACAGGTCGCCCTGTGCCGCTCTTGCTTAGCTATTTAAAAGCAAAAGTATAACTGAATTGATGGCACCACCCTTGTGGTGGTGCACTTGAACGTCATAACAAGTATCATGATGGGCATGAGCTTAGGCTATTGACCGACGGCTTAAGTGAAGAGGCGACAGTTACCAAGCTAATTTGCCATTTACAACTTCTCTGGTTGAGATCAAGTTATAACGCTTTTCCAGATGGGTAAAAATCTTTCTAAATAACGTTACTATATCTAAGGCTGTGCTTTCAGGTGACATTGCTTTTTTAAGTAAATAAAATACTTCTCGATCATTTACCTTTAACCAAGCTTCAGAATTCTTTGATCCTAGAAACCACAATGTATTAATTGAAAAATAAGATTCAAATAGCTCTATTAAAAGTAAGTGTCGCCTATACAGTGCGTCGATTGTATCTTCGTCTATTCTTGAAATCATAGATTCTAACCAATAATACAAATGCCTTATTTCAGCTTCAGTTAATGGTTTAGGTCCCTTTTTCATTAAATCATTAAGCGAGTTTAGAAAGTCATCGGCCTGGTTATATTTATCAAATAAAATTTTTGAATTGGTCAATTTAAGAAAATTACTATTAGGTTCCTTCAAATCACTTAAACCATAAAGCCATAAATCTAACCTTTTACCTTTAAAAAATATATTTTTAGGAGGAGTCGCTTCAGTATACGATGGGCCAAATATTGCTATATCAATATCGCTTGAACGCGTGAAATCGCCTCTAGCGTAAGAACCATACAATAAAATAGCCTCTGCATCATAATTAGCTCTTAAGTACTCAGTGATATCATAAAATTTCATTTTTATCCGACTGATCTTGAATTTTTAGAGTAAATCTTTCTTTTTACTAGACGAGCAAACTCTACTTTTTGGTCGATTAGTTAAAGGATGAATTAGCACTTTCAATTTCTTGATTTTTCAGCATATTCTTCTAGCTCTTCGCTAGAAAGACCTTCGGGGATACTCTCTGCCGCGCTGCTACTACCCTCTGACTCAGGAAATACACAACCATCAAACTTTTTCTTAGCACAGTTAACGGTATCTTCCGCCACTAAAGAGCCCAATCTATATGCCGCTTCAGCATTCTTCCCGTTTACACTACAAGATGCTAAAGGTAAGGTGGCAACTACTAACAATAACGTTAATATTTTGTTTTTAGTCATATTAAATTCCATTATTTTTTAACTGTAATCTCCCTGTAAAGACGCGAGTTCTAGTCGGCTAACATGCGTGGTTAAGAGAACCTACCAAGGGTACGTTATACCGCTTTTCCAGATCATTATATGCCTAAGTGTTTTTGTAGAAAGTAGCTAGTATGCCCTTGTGGCATATTATCGAGCTCCCCAAATACGCAATAGCCTGATTTGATATAAAAGTCTAACGCTTGAAATGTGGTCGTTTCTAAACGGATATTTTTTATATCTTTAGATAAAGCATAATCTTCCATACTTGATAACAATTTAGTCCCCCAGCCTCCGCTACGAATCGACTCGTCTATCCAAAGGCCTTGAATATGTAACCAGCCCCAATTGATTTCACCAAGAATACCGCCTACGATTTCACCCGTGTCATCTTTTATAAAAACTGAAATTTTTTCTCTAAACACTGCCCCGGTAAAAGTCTCATTAAATTTTGTTAGGCCAGCCCTTAGAACTTCAAAATCACCATCTTCTGGTGGCAAAGGTTTCGTTAACTCCATAATATACGATGAACTCCGTTTGGGCATATAGCGAGGAAATAGAAAAGACAATCAACCATGTTCTCTACGCCTTAATTTTTTCGCTTAATTTAACACGAATTAAATGAGCATTATAATATTAACCACTAATATCAAACCAAAGGCTTATCTTATTATGTATCGAGGTTATAAACCCAAGATAGGCTCATAATACTTTGCCGCATAATCGACACAATTCATGTTTAAGGTACAGTTAACTTTTATTATAAAAACGATGATGACCTTAACGCCTTTTACCCCTAAAATGTGCCCACTATATTATTAGCGTATCGAATATGAAACCTATTTTTTTATATTGTTCGGTATTTCAATATTTATTTTTGATCACCCTACCCATGCAAGCAAGATACTTTTTGCATGCAAAATAGAGTGACATTGAAGTGGTATTATTTAATAAACTCACCCCACCATGGTTGAGATTTTATTGCGTTATACAGGCTTTTTTTCATCTGGATGTTAATTCATCAATTTTTTGTATTTCCACCGGATCAGCTTGTACATAAAGGATATTAAATGAATTTTAGAACACTATGGATAGCTAGTTTTATAATGAGTAGCCTAATCCAAATAAGCTGGGCGCAAGAAAATATTCCGCTCGTTAGTACCGGGATTGTTGAGCAATGGAAAAGTGGTGACAACCACACTCTATATTGTAAAGTCCAGTCATCACATACTTTTGAAATTTCTAGCCATAATAATGCTCGATTAAACTGGATTCTTCCCATTGGCTCTCAAGTAGCAAAAGGTGACGTTATCGCCAAACAAGATAACTTTTACTTAGACAAAGAAATAGCAGGTTTAAAACTAGAAATAAGCGAGGCAGAAACTGAAGAAAACTATGCAAAACAGGAAAACAAGCGTTTGCAAGGTGTTCAAAATCAACTGGTCTCATCTTCCAAACGTAATGATTTAGCCCGTCAATCAAAGCAAGCCTCTTTACGTAAACAACAACTCAATTTGCGTTTAACAGAGCTGGAATATCGAAAAACCCATCTCACCTTAGTTTCCCCTAACAATGCACAAATTATTGATGTAAAGGCGCAACCGGGGGAGTTTTTGGCTGACGGTCAAAGCATTGCCACATTACTGCCAATAGACAATAAAGAGCTATCCTGCGAAGTTCCAGCAACCTTATACCGTACTAAAGATGCACTAACCAATAGCTCGTTCATATTGCAATCAACCCATCACGTAATTGAACTGACAAGAAAAAGTCGAGTACTCCATAAAGATAGCCAAACATTGACGATTTATCTTAATGTTATTAACGAAGACAGCAGCTCTCCTCTTCTTATGGGCGAAAGAGTTCAGGTGACCGCGTTACTTCCTGCTAAAAATTTAGCAAAAGTACCATTAGATGCACTGGATATTGTAGATAATCAGCATTTTGTCTGGCGAATAAATGCTAATAACACAATAAATAAAATTCCAGTTAAGATCATTTCTAACAACGATACATACCTTGTACTGCAGTCAATCTTAATAGCCAACGATCAAGTGGTCACATTTGGTAAACAAGGACTGAAAGACAATCAAACCATTGCAACTGAAACCAAGGAAGTCAGGTGATTCAAAGCAAACACGCGCCCTACATAATTAGCCTAAGCTTAGCCTTATCACTACTGGGCATTCTATGCGCCTTCACTTTGCCCAACTCATTGCTGCCTAGAATTGACCGCCCAGAAATCGTGCTATATAGCAATTGGAATGGTAAAAATGCTCAGCAAATTGAACAGGTGTTAGTGGCTCCTCTGGAACGATCCATGTCTGGTCTGAATAACTTAATTTCAACTGAATCAGAAGTGTTTGGAGGTTTCGCAAGAACATCTTTATCGTTCCATAGCTCAACAGATATGCAACAAGCCTATATTGATGTGCTATCACGGATAAACCAAGTTCCTGGGTGGCCAGCTCAAGTAGAAAAACCCTTTATACAAAATAATGCATTTGGTGATGGAAACCCTATTGTAACTGCCATGATGCATGGCATCGGTAACAAGTCACAAGATGACTTTATAGATGCGTATAAAAACCATATTGAACCGACAATGAGTAAAATACTGGGTGTCACTCGGCTTGCAAATTTTCCAAACCCCATAGATAAACAACTGGATATTGAATTCGACCCCACTCTTCTCGCTCAGTACTCCCTATCTATTGATGATATTGCCAAATCATTAACAGGGCTAAGTGATCGTTCAGGGGGAAACCTTACACTTGCTTCAAAAGACTTTAGCCTCCTTTTCAAAGGCAACATGCCAATTGATGAGTTAAACCAATTTCCAATTTATCGTCATAACCAGCACCTAGTACGTTTACAGGATGTGGCCAAATTACATATTAGGGTTTCATCAAATTGGCGCTTTGCTGCAATAGATGGCCAGAAAGCCATGTATTTTCAATTAATTGGCAGCCCAAATGTTAATGCTCTGGATACCATTGATCGAATTAAATCTCAGGTTGAATTATTAAACGCAGGTCCCTTACAGAATCTTGGTATGAAAGTAGTGTTCAGTAAAGATGACTCTAAGGAAATTAAGCAAGCCTTAAAACTCGTTTACGGCAGTCTATTAATGGGAATACTACTGGCCAGCGTTGTCTTATATTGGTTTTTACGCAGTTGGTCAGTTGTGTTGCTTGTTTTCGTCAGTATCCCGGTTTGTTTGTCACTGGTTATGTTGGCCATGAAAATTGCTGGATTCGGATTAAACGTTATTTCGCTTGCGGGCATGGCCTTGTCAGTAGGCTTACTGCTAGATGCCGCCATTGTTGTGGTAGAAAATATATTGCGAATACGCCATGGTGGCAGTTCACTTAACTATTCGATTACAGAGGGAGCAAGGCAAGTTAAAGGCGCAGTTCTGTCTTCAACCATATCCAGCATTATTGTTTTTTTACCGATTCTGTTAATGCAAACAAGCGAAAGCCAGCTCTTTGAAGACTTAGCATTCACCATATCCAGCGCGTTAATGGCATCTGTGTTAGTGGCCCTTTTATTAATACCAACACTCGCTCGATACTTACTTAAAAATGAAAAGCCACTGGGCTTATCAAATGAAAGTATCGAATCAATAAACGATTCGAAATGGACCAATAAGTTAGTTTACCCTGCTAAAAATAGCCACATCGCTATGGCTGTTTTAGTTATTGCCATTCCTATAGCGCTAGTCGTTAGTGCGATTGCCAAACCTAATTTTGATGTATTACCTAACCCTAAAAAAAGCTTGATGAATACTTATATTCGCTTTAATGAGCCTATGAATCATAAGTTAGCAGCTGAACGTGTTGCTAAACCAATTTTTAAACGCATCGAAGCATCAAAAAACGATGGATCAGCACCCTCTTACCGTGTATCTGGTTTATTTTGCGAAGAAAGTAATTGCTTTGTATATTTTTATCCAAATGAAGACTGGGATAGTGCTGAGTTCGAAACATGGCTACAAACTAAAATTGTTAATAATATTCCAGGAACACGTGCCTTTACTTTTCAAGGTAGTTTATTAAGAGATGT
Organism: uncultured Bermanella sp.; assembly: GCA_913058575.1. Classification (GTDB taxonomy): domain Bacteria; phylum Pseudomonadota; class Gammaproteobacteria; order Pseudomonadales; family Oceanobacteraceae; genus Bermanella. The sequence goes on along the minus strand of CAJXRF010000001.1, from coordinate 23,166 downwards.
TCTTCCTGGTAGTCGAGAAAGTTCGCTTGATATTAAAGGAGATAGTATTGAGAACTTACAAGTTGTTGGCCAAGGCTTAATGCAGCACTTGCAATCAGCATTTCCAAATTCGGATATTAGTGAAGACTCACCTTTATACAACGACACCACCCGAATTGAATTCACGCCCATTCACGATAGCCTAATTCACTTTGGTTTATCACAGGATCAACTCAACCGACATTTAGTGGCACTCACTAGTGGCCTCTATATGGGTCAATTTTTTCATGACGGCAATACGCTCCCTTTCTACCTTAAAGCAAAAACACCAAAGAGTATCGATGCTCTCTTAGATACCCAAATACACACTCCCCATCATGGATTACAACCATTAAGCCTTTTCGCAACCGCTAAAATGGCGCTAGCACCCAGTTCATTACTTCGTATAGAAGGTGATATTGCCGTATCGTTAGAATTGACCCCTGAAGATAATATGCCCATGGGGCTTTTTATGGATAACATTAAAAAGTCGGCTTACGAGTACCTAGCCACACAAGAAAATAAAAAAGTTCACCTTCAGTTTCGTGGAAGTGCCGATCGGTTAAATCGATTTCTAAAAGAATTTGGAATGATGTTTGGATTAGCACTGGTTATATTGCTGCTATTAATGTGGTTAACGCTAAAATCTTGGAAACTCGCCGGTGCCGTGATGCTCAGCATGCCGTTGGCAATCGCAGGGGGAATGCTTAATTTGCAATTACTCAGCATATTTAGTCCTCAGAACTTAGATGTCATCACCATGATTGGATTCATAATTCTCATGGGTCTTGTTATTAACAATGCAATTCTTCTTGCAAGCCAATACGACATAGCCTGCCATAGCGGCCTTTGCCAATTGGATGCCATAAAACAAGCCGTTCGTTTACGCAAACGCCCTATCTATATGAGTACAGGCACCACTATCTTTGGCATGCTGCCATTAATGTTAAGCCCTGGTGAAGGATCGGAGATTTATCGAGGTTTAGCGGCGGTTATTGTCGGCGGCATGACTTTTAGCGCATTGTTTAGCTTAAGCTTTATGTCAGCGCTATTATCATTAAAAATGTATCAACCTAACGCCTCAAAATGAGTGAAAACACAATTCACGAAGCAGGCTATGAGCTACGAGTATAAATCGTTCCGCTGAGTTTGATTACCTTTATCAAACTCAGCGAAAAAGTTTAAAACTTCATTTTTAACTTTTTCTAAGCTCTTCTCAACCTTGGTACAGCCTTCAATAATGCTTGCGTATACTCATGCTGAGGGTTTTCCATTATCTGCTGGGTTCTTCCCTGCTCTACAATTTTTCCATCTTTCATAACAGCAACGTCATGAGCAAGGTGAGGGATAATAGATAAATCATGAGTAATAAACAGCAAGGTTATGCCTATCTCTTGCTGAAGATCATTTAGTAAATCTAATACCTGCCCACGAATTGAAACATCTAATGCTGAGGTTGGTTCATCACAAATAATTAATTTTGGATCAACTGCCAAAGCACGAGCAATGGCAATACGCTGGCGCTGCCCGCCAGAGAATTCATGAGGATAGCGGTCTAAATGCTCAGGGAGCATACCAACCCGGCTTAACAACATGAGCATTTTATCTTCACGGGCCTGAGCATCTGGCTCTACCTTAAGACTTTTCATGCCCTCTTCAATAATTTCGCGAATGGTCATTCGGGGATTCATTGAGGAAAACGGGTCCTGAAAAATAACCTGAATATCACGACGATAATGATGAAATGCCTGGTGACTTAAGCCAACCAGTTCATCTCCTTGAAACTGAATACTGCCTGAGTGGACCGGATTCAGTCTTAAAATAGCTTTACCTGCAGTGGTTTTACCTGAGCCTGACTCACCCACAATGGCCAGCGTTTTTCCACGCTTAATAGTAAAGCTAACCCCATCAACGGCTTTGGTATGACCTACTGTGCGTTGTAATATCCCATGTTTTTTAGGGAACCAAACTTTTAAATCATTAACCTTAAGAATCGTATCGGCGTCAATACCCTGTATAAAGTTGTGAATATCTGGCAAGGAATTGATCAGTTTTTTACTGTATTCATGCTGAGGGTTAATAAAAAACGATTTACAATCTGTTTGCTCTAGAATTTCACCGTATTGCATAACGGCCACTCTATCAGCCATTTCACTCACAACCCCCATGTCATGGGTAATCAGTAATACACCCAAGTTTCGAGTTTTACGTAAGTTATCTAATAGCTCTAAAATTTGACGTTGAATGGTCACATCCAACGCGGTGGTGGGTTCATCGGCTATGAGTAAGTCTGGCTCACAAGCAAGCGCCATTGCAATCATTACCCGCTGCTTTTGACCACCGGATAATTGATGTGGATACCACTTAAGGCGCGCGCGAGGATCGGGAATACCCACCTCTTCAAGTAACTGAACTAACTTATTTTGCAGGTCAGCGCCTTTGATATTCTGATGAAGGCCCAGCACCTCTTGTAACTGAGTACCTATGGATTGAACAGGATTTAACGATGTTTGTGGCTCTTGAAAAATCATAGCGATTTTTCGGCCACGAATGCTGTTCATTTTTGTTTCAGGTAAGTTAAATAATTTCGTTTCTTTAAAATTAATTTCACCCTCACTGACCGTCAATGCTTCAGGAAGAAGACGCATGATCGACAACGATGTGAGTGATTTACCCGAACCTGATTCACCCACAAGAGCAAAAATTTCTTTAGGGTAAATATCAAAACTTACATTTTTTACAAGGCAAGTATTGCCGGCATCAATCTTAAGATTACGAACCGTTAACAGTGGTGCCTGGGGCTGTATGTTAGTCATTATTCGTTTCCTTTAGCCGTTCGAGGGTCAAAGGCATTTCGTACTTCGTCTGAGAACAAATTCGCTGCCAATACAAGGGTAAACATCAAAATAAATGCACTGGTTACCGACCACCACACTGTCGGATCTCGCGACAATTCAGAGCGGGCCGCATTAATCATATTGCCCCAGCTATACATGTTTGGGTCAACACCCACGCCAATATAGGACAGCACCGCTTCAGCCAAAACAAACGCACTAAAATCTAAAACAACAGCAATCAATATAATATGCGTAACATTTGGAAGAATATGTTTCCCAATAACACCTCTATGACTCACACCAAATGCATGGGCCGCTTGAACATAATCTAGCTGGCTAACTTTTAGGGTTTCAGCACGAAGCATTCGGCAAAGCGTTGTCCAACTGGTTAGGCCTAAAATGGCGCACAAAGCAATGAACTTAAAGTCTGACCGTAGTATGGTTAAATTAAATTTCTCTGGATTGGTTTCAATATACACATCAATTAAAAGAACCGAGGCTGCAATCAATAGGATACCGGGTATTGAACTTAAGGTTGTATAAATAAACTGAACGGTATCGTCAATCCAACCTTTGAAATAACCGGCACTGATGCCTAAAATTATCGCAAACGGCAATGTCACTAATGTGGCAAGCGTACCAATTAACACCCCTGTACGAATAGATTTAATACTTTGATAAAGTACATCTTGGCCAACTTTATCAGTCCCTAGAATATGATAATACTGGCTTAATATAATTACCCAAGTGGCAAGCGAGATGAGCGTAATAATAGTGCCATAAGCCACATTCCAAGGAATGTAATCTTCTTCATGGTTTGATTTTTTACGCATCATTACATGCAACATCACCGGAATAGCAGCAATGAGCAAGCCAATCAATAACGCTTGAACAGACTTAATCAGAATATCAGAAAAACGTTCCTCATCTCCTTGAATGTGCGCGCCACCATGCTTTAAACGTATAAAGTCTCGATACACACTGCCATCATCATTTGTCATATTTTCTTTTGAAAATGAATACAAAGAAAATGGAGAAGAGTAGGTCGTTTCAGTTGTACTGTTTAAGTTTTTAAGAGCGATATCTAGAATCGACTTAACCTCTGAACTATACGCCAGATTTTGATCTGGTCCATCAGCTTCAAACTGAGACAATTGTTCTCGAAAATGCACAGAGTCCATTAAAGAAATAAGCACATAAAATACTATAATAATGAAACTGGTTAGCCCAATTTTACTTTCAAATACGCTTCTCCAACGGGCTTTGGCTTGCGGTTTTTTTCGTACCTGAAAAATAAACAAGCCTACGGAAACTGCTAGAGAAAAAATTAGTATGTCGCTCCATAAAACGACTGGAGATATCATGATAACTTCACCCTAGGATCAACCAATGTGTAAGAAATATCGGTTAATAGTAAACCAACAATATAAAGACAGGCACCAAGAAATACCATGCAACGCACCACAGCAAAATCTTGAGCTTGAATTGCATCTAGGGTGTAACTGCCTAATCCAGGTATACCAAAAAATGATTCGATTAATAGACTCCCCATAAACAAGGTTGGAATCACCACTACCACACTGGTTAAAATTGGAATCATGCCATTAGGCAGTAAATGCTTAAAAAGTATACTAAGTTCAGAAACACCTTTTGCCCGTGCTGTACGCATGTAGTCCCTGCTTGCCTCTTCAATAAAAATGGTACGGTACAAGCGCGTCCCTGAACCTACTCCAGATATAACACCGATAATAATAGGCAAGATAAGAAAGCTGATAGCCTCCATACCCGATAGATAACCGGATATAGGCACTAGATTCCATAATTTAGCAAAGAAAAACTGCCCACCGATAATGTAAAAAACAGAGGAGATAGACAGCATGGCAACACAGGCAGTTAATGCCGTTATTTCAAATAAGCTGGCTCTGAACATGACAATTAACAAGGCAAAACAAATATTCACCAGTAAACCAATTACAAACGTGGGTATTTGTACGGCTAAGCTGGGCCACATGCGCTCCTTAATATCACTCATAATATTTCGGCCTTCATCTGATTTACCAAAATCAAACGCTAGCAATTTTATGGATTTTTCAAAAAAAATCGTATCGGTAAACATGTTTGTAGCGTCTTGCTGCGCATTGATAAATAAAGGTTTATCGTAGCCACGTTGAACCTTCCAATTATCAATAGCATCTTGGGTAACATGCTTATCACCTAAGTGAACCCTCGCCATTTGGTCTGGGGTATTCACCATAAAAAATAAAATGAAAGTTAATATATTAACCCCAATTAAAATTGGTATCGCATATACAAAGCGTCGAAAAATATAAGCTAACACCGATTAATCTCCAATGGTACGTTGTTGGCGACGCTGATATGTCAGGTAGCCAGGAACAATAAGTGAAATAGTAATGATAAAAACTAAAAACAAAGGCCACACAACGGGCTTATTCCACATTGCCTGCATTTCTTGACGTTTATTTGTATCTATATCGTAATATTTTAAATTGGCTTTACTAATACCATGAGGTTTGAAGTTACTAACCCAACCATGACTTAAATTGTATTCATAGGCGTGGTATATCATGCCCCATGGAGAATCCTGAGCTAATATCGCCATCATTTTGTTAATCACATCGGCTCTTTGTTGGTTATTTGGCAGCTGTCGCATTTGTTCAAATAAGCGATCATATTCAGTGTTCTTATAGTTGGCGGAGTTTACACCAGATTTTGAATCCACCTGTGCATTTGGACCATACAAAAGGAATAAAAAGTTTTCAGGGTCAGGATAATCAGCGAGCCACCCCCAAAAATACATTTGCGCATTACCTGTTTCCATTTTTCCTTTAAAGCGATTGTAATCTGTGGCTCGAACATTAAGTTGAATGCCCAGTTTTTTAAACTGCTTTGACATCCAGCTCAGTTGTGCTTTGCTTGTGCTACCAGATGTAGTATCGAGATTCAGCACCAAAGGCTCACCCGTTTCTTCATTGCGCCCTTCAGGATAACCAGCTTCGGCAAGTAGCCGGCGAGCGTCGTGAACTGATTTGCGCTGAGCTTGTTGTTCTTTCCATTCAAATACAGTGTCTAGCAATCCCTTTTCACCCTCTTGAAAACCAAAAATTCCCGGAGGTATTGGGCTCATGCCAGTTTGTCCGCGGCCATTTAAGAATATTTTGATGTATTCGTCGGTGTCATAAACAATGGCAATCGCCTGGCGTAGTTTGCGGGCTTTCTCGCTATAACCGCCTACAACAGAGTCCAGCATGTTAAAGCCCATGTAATAAGTAGACGGCGTGACTACCTGTTGCATACTAATATCTTTTTCGATCATTTCATCACTTAAGCCAATACCGGCTGCTTGAACACTGACCGCTTGATCAAAACTATCCCTACTGATGCCAGAGCGATCATAATAACCTTGTAGAAATTTGGTCCAGGTAGGAATGGCTTCTTTTTCTAATCGAAATACATATTTATCAATAAACGGCAATTTTTTACCCTTGGCCTGCAGAAGGTCATTGCTTAAATCGCTACTCTCCCCCTCTGCTGGGTAAGTTTCATGACGGAAATTTGGGTTGCGCTCTAAAACAATTTGAGCATTTGGATTGTTCTCCGTCATCATATAAGCCCCTGTTCCTACAGGATGCCACTGCAAGGTAATGTTACGCTCAGGTAAACCGGGTAAATGGTAAAAATAATCCACTTGCCACGGAATAGGTGCAAAGAAATGAAATGCTAACCAATAGGTAAATTGAGGGTACTTCCCTTTTAGACGAATCGTAAAATGATAATCATCAAGTTTTGTTAAGCCCTTCATCTTTAGCTTACGTAAATCTAACCACTCATGCTCAGTTAAGTCCTTGCGAACCTCGGTGATCTCTTCGGTAAGTTCACTCATACCATCGATGTATTGGCTTAACAAGCCACGCAAGGGTGCTGAACGCTTAGGATCCGCTATGCGTTTAATTTGGTAAATGTAATCATCAGCAATTAATTCTTTGGTACCGCTTTGGGTGAAATCCTTTAGTGTTTGAAAAGAGTTCCCTTCTTCATGAGTGTTAAAGTCATATACAGGTTCACCACCCTCTTTTTTAGCGAAAGCTGGGTGAGGCTGATATTGAATGCCTCTTTTTAGTTCAAACGAATATACGCTATAAGCTGGATTAGCTGCATCAGCAGGCAGTAATTCACCGTTTTGATCTTGATAGGTTAGCGTCGGCATATGCGTTAAGGTGGAAGGCTCCAACTCATAAGGTCGCTTTAAATAATTGTATTGAAGAGGAGGCTCATAGATTTGATCAATAAAATCTGATTCTTCTGAGCTGAAAGAGCGAGCAGGGTCCAAGTACTTAGGCCTTTGAATGAAATTTGAATACATAACCTTTACATCTTGGTTTTGTGCTTCATGTGGGTTATTCCACACTGATTCACCACAACCACTGACCAAAAGTGACACGAGCCAGATAAGTACAATCTGTTTACCTAAAAAGGGCATAATTTCTTCTCAAAAATACTATGGTAACAAATAAATTAAATACTGCGTTCAGAGTACAGCAAAGACTATACTTATTATTATCTATAAGAATGGGCCAGAGGTTAAGCCCCTTAAAGAAATAAACAAGAAAATTAATTTCGCTACTCCAACTATAAAAAGGACGCAATGCACCTTTAATTAGTTTTTCTAATGGCGCATTAATTTTTCAAATCGAAAGTATGCATTAAATGACAAACTTACGGTTTAGAGAACATTTTTGCCGTTCACTCGATGGCAAAACTAGCCTACAATCATTGTCTAGAAATAACACGACAAAATATTCGAACTCCAACAAGAAAGCATGTAAAAAAAATTGCTATCGTATAAATCGTGATTTTTATAACTGTTCTGGATAATAACGTTTAACAAGGGTGCTGTATGTACTGTCACAACACACAATTAGCGCGCATACGCGTTGCTGCTCTGACACTGCTTCTTTTGGGTAGTTCCAATGGCTTTGGAAGTGAAGTGCTTGAAAAAACACTCACTACCGGAAACCAAGCGATTAAAGAAGGGCAAGCATCTCAACAGAAAATAGACGGTATGGTAGATGAAACCCAAACTTTATTTAGTGAATTTAAAAGTGTAAATAATCAAATTGAAGGGCTAAAGGTCTACAACCTTCAACTTGGAAAACAAATTGAAAATCAAAATAAACAGCTTTCACAGCTTGAACAATCCATTCGCCAAGCCTCAGTCATGGGTCGTCAAATTGCTCCCTTAACAAAACAAATGCTAGCTGCATTGGAACAATTTATAGCACTTGACCTGCCCTTTCATGCAGAAGAACGCCAAGCCCGCCTAACTAAACTTAAAGCCAATCAAGTTCGATCTGATTTAACAGACGCAGAAAAATTTCGCCAAATTCTTGAAGCCTATCAAATAGAAATTGAATATGGCCGAAAAATGGATACATATAATAGCGTTATTCAATTAGATAATGCAGAACGCGAAGTTAAAATCTTTCGTGTTGGCCGTATCGCCCTGTTATTCCAATCAAATGATGCAAATTTAACGGGCTTTTGGAATGCCCAAACTAAGCAGTGGGAACAATTAGATGGAGGTGCATACCGTAACGCAGTACGCCAAGGTGTTCGCATTGCGAAGAAGCAAGCCTCTATTGATATTCTAAACCTACCAATAGCTGCACCGGAGAGCGCAAAATGATTTCTCACTTAAATAAACTCATTGTTGCTGGCCTACTTTCTTTAATCGTCGCCGCTCCACTTATGGCTGAACCCGCTGCTCCAGCAAAAAAGGCCGACTCTCTTGAAGAGCTGTATTCATTTGTGAAGCAAGGCCGTGCTGACGACAACGCAATAAATAAAAAGCGTGAAGCTGAATTTAAAAACAATCGAAATCAGCAAAAAACCATGCTAAAAAATGCTTACAGTGAAATGAAGCAGCAAGAGAACATCAGCGCCAAGCTTGAAAAACAATACGAGCTTAACGATCAAAAAATTGCACAAACACAAGAAACCCTGCAAAAGCGCCTTGGAAACTTAAAAGAGTTATTTGGGCATTTAACGGGTGCCGCTGGCGACCTACGAGAAGTGATGAACGTTTCTGTGGTGAGTGCACAGTATCCTGGCCGCACCGATGATATTGACGGCCTAATTGCAAGCATGAGCAGCTCAGTCAAGCTACCCACCATTGATGAAATTGGTTCTTTGTGGACGCACATGCTTCACGAAATGACACAAGGTGGCCGTGTTGAAGCGTTTACAGCCAAAGTAATCTTACCTGCTGGCGAAACTTCTGAACAAACAGTCGTACGTGTAGGGACTTTCAATCTAGCCTCTAATGGCAAATATCTATCTTACAGCCCAGAGAACAACAGCATCGCTGAACTGGGTCGCCAGCCTAGCAGCAGCTACCTTTCTGCTTTAACTGCATTACAAGAGGCCAAATCGGGTGTGGTTCAAGTGGGAATAGACCCAACCGGCCCTGCGGGCGGTCAGTTTTTAGCGGCACTTATTAATAGCCCTTCCATCATTGAGCGTTGGCATCAAGGTGGTCTTGTGGGTTATATCATCAGCTTTATCGGGGTTATCGCCTTCTTGATAGCTGGGTGGCGTTTTGCGGTGTTATCAAGTGTATACAATAAAGTGAAGGCGCAAGTTGCTTCAGCACAACCTAGCAGTGATAACCCGCTTGGGCGCATCATGGCCATTTACAAAGAAAACGAAAATACCGATAACGAAACCTTAGAAATGAAGCTGGCAGAAGGCATTCTTAAGGAGCGCCCCGCCATTGGAGCATACCTGCCAATGCTGAAAATCATTTCAATGGTGGCTCCCTTATTGGGCCTATTGGGTACCGTGACCGGGATGATCATTACCTTCCAAGCTATCACCATTTTTGGTGCTGGCGACCCTAAAGCGATGGCCGGCGGAATCTCAGGTGCGCTGGTTACTACCGTGCTAGGCCTATTGGTTGCCATTCCAACAGTCATGCTGCACTCCATTGTTAACAGCAAGGCTCGTATAATAACAACCGTGTTAGAGGAACAAGCCACCGGCATCGTTGCAGAGCAATCCAGCAAGGCGGCGTAACCCATGAATGCCTTCTTTTACTGGTTATACGACGGTTTTTTACTGATTGAACAGTTCATGGACGCTGGCGGCACCGTGCTATGGGTCATTGCCGCCCTAACGCTCGCCATGTGGTCTTTGTTATTGGAGCGTTTTATTTATTTTAAGACAGACCTGAATAAGGATTTTCAAGGCTTTTTAAAAAGATGGGACGCGCTACCTGAGCGCCAATCGTGGCAAGCACACCAAGTGAGAGACACATTAATCTCACAAATGCGTGTAGCGGCAACCAGCAATTTGGATTTAATTAAAACCTTGGTCATGCTCGCTCCATTACTGGGTTTGTTTGGCACCGTTACCGGCATGATTGATGTGTTTAATATCATGGCCGTCACCGGCGGTGGCGATGCCAAATCCATGGCAGGCGGCGTATCTAAAGCGACCTTACCCACCATGGCCGGAATGGTGGCGGCCATCTCTGGAGTGTTTGGGCAAATCTACATAAATAAAACAGCAGAGACACAAAGTGAACTGCTAAAAGATCGACTTACCGTCGATCATTAACGTTAATAAAGAGTAGCGACCATGCGCAATTCCATGATTAGCCAAGCATCACAAGAAGAAGAAAATGCTATTGACCTCACGCCTATGCTAGACGTGGTTTTTATCATGCTGATCTTCTTTATTGTTACAGCCTCATTCATCAAAGAAACCGGCATTGAAGTCAATCGTCCGGAGGCCTCTACAGCTGTTTCCAAGAAAAATGCCAATATCCTGATAGCCATCAATGCCAATAATGAAGTGTGGATTGACAAGCGTCGAATTGATCTTCGTGCAGTTCGAGCCAATGTTGAGCGACAGCACGCTGAAAACCCTAAGGGAGCCGTGGTGGTGCAAGCCGATGCCAAGGCCAATGTCGAAACCCTAACCTCAGTGGTTGATGCCGCAAGGGAAGCTGGCGTATATGACGTTTCCGTATCCACTAAGCAAAAGTAGATAGGGAATCATGATGAATAAACGTTTATTACTGGCTTTTTCATTGGCAGTTGGAGTTACCTTCGGCCTGTTTGGATTAATGGTTTCTTTAATTGCAAGCGGTGAAAAAGGGCTAGACGACGCGCCACAAACTAATCTAGCCGAAATACTCATGCCTGATCGAGAGATCAGCGAGAACACCAAAGATAACAAGCCCAAAAAACCTGAGCAAAATGAGCCGCCACCAGATATTCCAGAACCTGAAATGGATGATGTGGATATAGACAACACCCTTGAGTTTACCTCCCCTAATTTAATGTCAAACCTTGATATTAACCTAAACGGAGTATCTGCATCTGATGGTGAATACCTGCCAATTGTAAAAGTGGCTCCACAATATCCACGCCGCGCTGCGGCGAAAGACATAGAGGGTTATGTGGTCCTTGAATTTACCGTCACCAAAAAGGGAACGGTTAAAGACCCTGTTATCATCGAAGCGAAACCTAAAGGGTATTTTGAGCGAGCTGCTAAGAAAGCCGTTTTACGATTTAAATATAAACCCACTATCATAGATGGTGTTGCCATTGATGTGCCAGGCGTTAAAAACAAAATTACCTTTAGGATGGCGAAATGACCATGAAAAAACATGTAACTTCTCTATTTAAGATCAAGGTATTGCTGGCCGTCGGCCTATTAATGGTATCAGGATTTCAGTTACAACTTTCAACCCCAAAGCAGTCTTGGAATGTAAGTTGGGGTGTTCAAGCGATAAATCACCCAGTTAAAGACAAACGAAAAAAACGTAAAACCCCTTTAATTAGCTCCAAAATATTTAAGAAAATTGAAGCCGCTCAAAATTTCCTTCAAGAAGAAAATTTTCAAGAGGGCATTGAAATTCTAAATGGCCTTAAAGCTCGCGCGCAAGCAGGTAAACTTAATTCGTATGAAGTGGCACAAATGTGGAATATGTTCGCCTTTGCCTACTTTAACCAAGAAAAATACAGTGATGCTATCACCGCTTATGAACAGGTCTTAAAACAAAAAAGTATCCCATGGGTCATGGAGGATGGAACGCTTTATAGCTTGGCGCAACTGCACTTTGTTAACCAAAACCTAACCACAGCGGCAAGCTATATTGATCGCTGGCTAAAATCAGTTCCAAATCCTTCACCCCAAGCGTTTGTTTTTAAAGGACAAATTCATTATCAAAATAAAGAAATGAGCCTTGCTTTTGACAGTGTCAAAAAAGGCGTTTCGTTGGCGGATAAAAAACAACTTTCAGTAAAAGAAAGCTGGTTGCAACTACTCAGCTTTCTATATTATGAACGTAAAGACATTGATAACAGTATCCAAATGTTAGAACGTCTAGTTAGCATGAACCCAAAGAAATCTTACATCAGTCAGCTTTCAGGTATGTATATGCTAAAAGGCCGCAATAAAGAGCAAATTTCTTTATATCGTGGTCTGTATGAGCAGGGCAATCTCACAGAAGAGAAAGAGTTAATCACATTGGCTAGCCTTTATATAAATGAAAGTATTCCTGTAAAGGCAGGCGTTATTCTAGAGAAAGGCTTTGAAGACAAAATTATTAAGCCCACTAAAAAGAATCTAGAGTTGCTCGGCAATGCTTGGTATCAAGCTCACGAATTAAATAAATCCATTATTTGGCTAGAAAAGGCTGCAAAACTCAGTGAAAACGGAAAGATTCACTTACGCTTGGCTACCACTCATCTAGATTTGGAACAATTTGATGACTCTGTACGATCAGCTAAACAAGCGTTAAAACTCAGTGGACTTTCAAAAGAAGTGTCTGCTCATATAGTGATGGGATCGGCCTATTTCTATCAAAAGAAATTTGACGACTCACTCGTCTCTTTTGGGAAAGTACTGGAGCTAGATAAAGAAAGTAAGGTTGCAAAGCAGTGGATTAAATACATTACGGCCGAAAAGAAAAAACAAGAACATTTTGACCTATTTATGAAATCCTAGAGTTCATCTTTCACTACTGCTACATGAGCCCAAAAGATTAAACTAGGCGCCTATGTAGCTCAGAAATTCAATTGGCATTTAATAACTGTTTTGCACTTGTGACAATTTGGTGACTGATACTTCGAATTATATCGGATTTAAAATTCCATACATGCCAGTACAAAGGAACAGCAATATACTGTTCTGGGGTTAATTGAACTAGGTTATTCGCCTTTAGCCAGGCGTTTGTATTTATATCCGATATCATCCCCCACCCCATTCCTTTTTTTAGAAAATCAATATAACCACTTGAAGACGGTACTTGATGGAATGGATACTCACTTTCATTAATGTGCCAATACTGCTTTAAATAAAGCTCATTTAAATGATCTTTAAAATTAAATTCAACTGCAGGTGCACTTAAGAAATGCTCCTTTGTTAAACCACTTGAAAAAAATTCATTCTTATAATCTATTGAACAGCATGCATAATATTTCATTGAGCCTAATGGTACACAATGACAACCTTGCAAAGTGTCGCTACTAGAGCTGATACAACCTATTACCTCACCATTTTTTAATAAATCATGAGTGGCTTCCTGATCATCAACCCTTAATTCAAGTAATAGCTTATGCTTTTCCACTACTGGGGTTATGGCATCCATAAACCAAGTATCAAGGCTATCTACGTTTAGGGCGATTCGTAATTTATCTCTGGGTTTAAACGACTTAGGGGATAAATCTTCATTTAACTCTTCCATGAGCTCATGTTGCAACAAACTCATCTGCTGGTAATAACCAAAGATTTTACGGCCCGCTTCGGTAGGCCGAACAGGACTGCTCCTAATTAATAGAGCCTGACCCAACTGCCCTTCTAGGGTTTTTACCCGTTGCGAAATGGCAGACTGAGATATGGAGAGCATAACCGCAGCTTTCTCAAAACTTTGCTCTTCGATTACGGCTGCGACTGCCTGAATGTGCTTAACATCCAGCATCAGTTTAACTTATACAGAATCATAATTATTAATTTTTCTTATTACAGGTTCGAGATTATTATTTCGCCAGAGTTAAAAAACCTTAATGGTGAAAGCAAATGATACCCCTAGTGTTACACATAGAGCCCCTTGCAAAAGGTTTTATTACTGGCGGCGGTTTAATTATGGCCATCGGCGCCCAAAATGCTTTTTTAATTAGCCAAAGCATTCGTCGCCAATACCATTTTTTCATTGCAACAGCCTGTATTCTACTGGATATCGTATTAATATTCTCGGGAATGTTCGTCATAAGCCAAGCTTTAAATAATAATCCTCAATGGATTGTTATTATGAAGTGGACAGGTGTAATATTTCTTACGGCATACGGAATATTTTCGTTACATTCTGCATTTAAGAAAAAAATCATTGACCTTGAAAAGTCTTTCATTGACAGTCGTAAAAAAGCTTTTTTAATGACACTGGCTCTGACGCTCCTTAACCCCCATGCCTATCTTGATACCATGGTCTTAATGAGTGGCGTTGGTGCCCAATATGAACCAGAAGGTCATTTTTATTTTTCTGTTGGGGCATGTGTCGCAGGGGGGATCTGGTTTTACACCATTTGTTTTGCCGGAGGATATTTACAGCCTTATTTTAAAAATTCATTCATCTGGCAAGTCCTTGATTTTATCACGGGCCTTATAATGCTTGGTATTGCATTAACCTTGGTTTTCTAACGGCTATTTGAAGAGGGAAGAATTATAGATTCAGAAAAATTTCAAAGCCGTAATTTAGATTCTAAAGAACGAATTTGTTTCTGTTTAATTAAATTAAACAGAAATACTTTATTTTTAGCATCTACATTCAAGAAAAATATCTAGTATGGAATTTAAAATACTAGGTTGATAAATATTCTAACAGCCACTAGTTATACTCAACTACCTACTTAAGTGAACGACCATTGATGAAAAATTAGGGCTTTATGTTGATCAACGCACTAAATTTAAATTCTTGTAAGTGGGGCTAGAACCAATTCAAGAATTATATTTTTTAATACATTTATATTTTCACTTCAATTCACTGCTGCCCTGTAGTTTTCAAAAATCTAAACCCATCGTTAATCCTATATCCGGCGAAGGTTTCGGAGGTTTAAATAGACCCGCAACGCACCGTCGATCAAACCAGTTTAATTGAAGAAGCTGAACTACTTGAAGTGCTGACTGGTGCAAGCCATTACTCCACTTGAAGTAATGAATCAGCAAGTAAGTGCACAGCGCTACCCAAATTTGGCTCATTACCGAATTTTTCGTGGTGCCAATGAAGCTCTTTATTTTCAGTTCCTGCTTTATCCACTTAAAAAATAGCTCTATCTGCCAACGATCTTTATAAATATCTGCGATGGTTTTTTCTGCCAACTTGAAGTGGTTGGTTAAAAAATAATATTGTTTATTCGTGATAGGGTCACCGTAACCTATTTTTCGTAAAAGACCTTGATGTCCTTGGCCCTTTTCACTGGTTAATGCTATTGAGTTTTCGCTGAAAACGCCTGATTTTTTATCCACCTTATTTCGTATTTCAATTCGGCTACGCATGTTCTTTTTAGCACGCGTCACAAAAAATACACCTTGATCTGTCAGCTCTTGAAACCACTCATAATCAATGTATCCACGGTCCATAGTTAGAATACTGCCTTTAGGTAGCTTTATTCCCCGACCAATATTCACCTCATGAGTTGTTCCATCGGTGACATCAATAAAAGTGGGGAGTAGTCCGTCGTAGTCGAGTACCGCGTGAAGTTTCACAGCCCCTTTTGTTTGACGAAATTTGGCCCATGGAAATACGCTTGATATAACCCCCAAGGCTGCTCGTTATTTATTCGACTAAGACTGCTACGCGACATTGCTTGTGTGCCGATATGAAAAAGTTTACTGACTTGGGCTTTTACATTTTCAATAACATCTCGAATGCTGTTCCTACCCGTAACTTGCAATGTAAACAAAACGATGAATTGATCAAATTGAGAAAATTTACGAAACTTTTGCCCATTATGATGCTCTTTCGCGAGCTTTAAGAATTAATATTTTGGTACAAGCTTTAAAAATTGGGAAAGGACTGTGCGACGATGACTCATAGGCCTAGTAATCTAGTTGATGATTTTTTGTGGTGATTAATCTTACCAACTAATTGATTACTAAGCCTTTTTTGTTTTTAAATTGCGGGACAGCAGTGACTTCAATTAAAAAAGGGAGGATTGCCCTTTCTAATCGCACCACAACTCAATTTCTATCTTTTCTTTGGAGTAAATACAGCTCAGATACACATCATCTCACAAGATAAGCTACTATGGATTTGTAAAAAAAACGCTATAATTGGCTAGGTTAAAAAAGCTGCAGCGTACCTACCCAAGATATTACAAATCGATTTAGCAGGCGGTATTTTAAGGAAAACAGCGGCCAAAAATAAGTTTGAGAGTCATTCTAAAATTCAACTTTATGAATTTTATTAGCTATTCCTAGCAACCACGTCAAGGTCTAATTTGAATGGCTGTCGTTACCCATACATCAAACTCGGCCTTCTTTTTTATTCAGTTAAAAGCTACTTCACCCGCACCTGATACTCAAATTTAAAGGAGGGTGTCACGCCATCAAAGGTAGGCTTAAAGGTACCAGGTAAGGTCAGTTTAAAATGTGTAATGGCTGAATCATAACCATCTGTGCTGGTGGGACTGTGATTAAAGTTAGTACCATCCGCGCTAAAGCTAATGCTATCGCTGGTACTGGTTAAACTATTAAATACATAACTCACACCGCTGGCACTATTAGCTGTGCCATCTGTGAATCTAATGGGGCTGCCGGCACCATCAAAGTCATCCACAAATAATTCCAAATTAGAGGCCAGTTCTTGAACCAGTACAGTGCTGTCTACATCACTGCTGATATTACCTGGGTTTAAAACATCTACGGTATAAGTCATGACTGCGCCAGGGATCGCTTTGGGGAAAATAGTACCATTAACAGGGTCGCTCACCACACTGGTGGTAGAATTCAATTGAAACCAGGGATCTCCAGCACAATGATAAAACACATCAGAAGTGATAGTTGAGTGACTACTCGCGTTATTAGTTGGTCCCCAATAAAACTTATATTGATCACCACCCGTGTATTCTTGAATTCGAAATTCAATAGGAGTGAACCCAGTGGAAAGCGTAATTTTTTTGCTGATGCCCCGCGAAGAACCTGCTGGCCCGTGTAGACCATAATATCCACTTACCACCTCTAATCCATCACTGCCACTATTACCGGGATAATTTACCCAAACCCAAGCTTCAACTGCATCATCACCGTCTACTCCAAAATAAACACTGTCTCCGCTAGCACTGTAAATGTAGCCCTCAAACACAGCAATAAAATAATCATCCACACTACTAAAGGGGTTACCCGAACCATTGATTTCAGAAAAAATGGTTTGCCCTTGAAGATAATTAATAGTGCCGTGCTCATCTATTAAGGCTTGATATTCGGCTGCATTTTGAATATCGCTGACTGCATAACCTGTAATATCAAAAAACTTCACCAGCAAGCCTGGCTGAGGACTCACGCAATCAGCAGGAATACCGGCATTACTCAACACCGAAATAGCAAACCCCAAGGTGTTATTGCTGGTATCACTGTCTGGGGCGCTGCCACTCACAGTAGCACTAATATTTTGTGTACTGCCTGTGGTGGCGCCACTGCCCAGTAAAGTGGTTAACATTAACGTACTGGCGCTGCTATTAGCGTTAATCGTCTGATCATACACACAGCTAATGGTGCCGCTTGTGCCTGTACAGCTCCAATTATTTCCAGTGTAACTTGAGAGGGTAATATCACTAGGTAAGGTAATGTCCAGCAAGGTATTACTGGTGGCGCTACTGCTAATTTCTAAATTATTCACATTTAAATTAATCACATTTGTACTACCCGCTAACCAAGACTGGCTGCTACTGTCACTGCTGGTTATGGATAAGTTTTTAGTACAGACATCGTGGGCACCGTAGGAAATAGATAAACTAGGGATGGGGCAAGCTTCACTTCGGATGTCTATATTACTCGCGGTAAATGGCAGCCAAGTGGCAGTAGAATACTCAGTGGGGCCAGAATAATCCTTTGAAAATTGCACGGTTACCCCACCGTCACAACAGCCTTCACCACCAATGATTTCCATTTCATGCTCACCCTCACTTAAATAAACCGAGCCATATAACACATCACTTATACCCGTTGCCCAGTTGCTTCCCCCCCACCATAAATCGTCTGTCCACTTTTCATCTAATACATTTACAGTGTCCACATACAGGCCGCCCCCTAATCCAAAGTCTGCTCCGTAGCGAATTCCCCAGTTTCCACTCTCACCGGTCTTCACCGTGAATAAAGTTTTTGAATAGGCAATAAAATTATTTCGGCTACGGCCACTACCTTGGTTTTGGTTTGTGATGCCCGTAAAATTGTCAGGATGGCTACAACCATAAGAGGTATTTGTATCATTACCCTGGTTAAAAGTACTTTTGGCTTCGGCATAACTGTCAGGGTCTACGCCGTTATTACTGCGTGTATGATATTTAATTTTACCCGTCACAAAAGGCAGGGCGGGCACTGTCGTGCTTAGACTGCTTGCATTTTGATTGCCGTAGTACACGTAAATAGTACGTGACCCCATATCAAGATTGGAAAAACTCACTCGTACGTTGGCCCCTTTGCTTGCAGCATCCCAACTGTTTATGGTGAAAGGTAAAGGGGTGGTGTCATCGCTGCTGTATATACGTAAATCATTGCCGCTGTTGCTCCACTGGTATTGCGAGTGCAAATTACCGCTGCTTAAAAACAAATCCACTGGATAGTCGGTTAAACCGTTAAAGTCACTTTGATTAATGGTAATCGTGGTGCGGAATGGCCAGTCACAAGATTGGCGGGCGAAACTCTGCTGTGAACACAAAACAATCAATGTCAATACGATAAAGCGAAGCATTCACTGTCCTTGATACTAACTGGCGCCGTGGTAGTTTAGAAAACGAAACTCGGGAGTACTGGCCTAACGATTTATTATCATTTTGCGACTCAATAGGCAGGCACAATACTAGAATCTGTGGTAATTGGCCATATGGGCAAAGATTACAAACAAATGGCTATTTCTAACAAAGGACAACTTTTAACAAAGAGGCTGGCAGGTTACCCGCTTGGAAAGAGATCTTTAAGTTAAACAGATAATTTAAAAAATAAAAAAAGCCAAGCCCAGTTACCTGTAAACAGATAACCAAACCTGACTTTCCCATTCTAAACCGCCAGCTTTATTTTTGGTTCGGGTCAAAAATGCATGCTAACTTTTTAAAATCTTTTTGCCTTAAAACTGATCAGCTCTACCTGCCCAGTTATTTATCGCCCTAGCAGTCCACGGGCAATCACTTCTTTCATAATTTCTGAGCTACCCGCATAAATAGTTTGCACACGGGCATCGCGGTAGAAACGTGAAATTGGGTATTCGTCGGTGTAACCGTAACCGCCAAACAACTGTAGGCATTCATTGACCATTTTAAGCTGCATTTCGGTGGCGGCCAGTTTTAGCATGGCTGCGTCGGTGACTGTCATGGCTTCGCGCTTATACTTATCCATGTGCAAGGCTAAAAGGGCACGGCACATTTCTAATTCAGTGCTGCATTCGGCCAGCTTAAAACGAGTGTTTTGGAACTGACCCACCGATTGACCAAACGCTTTACGCTCTTTTACGTAATCTAGGGTTAAATCTAAAGCCCCTTGAGCGTGACCAATGGCCTGCACTGCACAACCTAAACGTTCACGAGGCAATTCTTGCATTAGGTAAACAAAGCCCTTGCCTTCTTCCCCTAACAAAGCATCAGCTGGAATGCGCATGTTTTCAAAAAACAGTTCTGCTGTATCGCTGCTGTGTTGACCCATTTTATGAATAGGGTTACCGGTGCTGAACCCCGGCAAGGTGGTATCCACTAAAAATAAAGAAATGCCTTTAGAACCGGCATTAGGATCGGTCTTAGCACAAACAATTACCATGCCCGCTTGATTGCCGTTAGTGATGAAGGTTTTAGAGCCATTCAATACATATTCGTCACCGTCTTTAATGGCACTGGTGCGAAGTGCCGCTAAATCACTACCCGCTCCGGGCTCTGTCATGGCAATGGCACCCACCACTTCGCCTGTGGCCATTTTAGGCAGCCATTGATCTTTTTGAGCCTGATTACCAATGTTTAAAATGTAAGGGGCCACAATATTAGAGTGAATGTTGTAACCCGTGGCCAAGCCATGCAGACCCAAGCGACACATTTCTTCTTGAATCATTTGGCATACATCAAAGCTGGCCCCTGCTGTGCCGTATTGCTCGGGTAAATCCACCAGCAATAAACCCGCTGTGCCCATGACCTTCCACATTTCTTGGGGCATCTCATGATTTTTTTCCCAGCTGTCCACATGAGGCAAAATTTCTTGCTCTAAAAAGCGCAAAACCATGTCGCGGAACATTTGCACTTCTTCTTGATTGGCGTCTAATTCAGTGGTCATGATTTACCCTCATTATTTTTTACATGGACTAGCATAGCTAGGAAGTATTAGGCGAATTTTGGCCATGTATGCCCGTTCAGACAATGATGTAAGCAGTCATTTGTTTAGCATATTCGGACATTATCTTTTAAGATATGCCAAGAAAAACCGAAGTTAAGCCCTTAAAGACCCTAGCGGTTACCTATAACGGACACTTTGGCCTGAATGCACAGCTTATTTGGTATCACTTCACCAATAGGGAATAGCCCTTATGATGCTTACAGACAATCACACCGTAGCCAGCTATTTTGCCCGTGTTCATCTGGATAACGCCGTGCGCCTTGGGGGAAATGAAACCGACATACTGGCCAAAGCCAAACTAACCCGAGCCCTATTAAAGCAGCCGCGCACCCGAGTCTCGGCCAAGCAATTGGCCATTATCATACGCGCCAATTGGCACATCAGCGGTGATGAGCTCATGGGCCTTACTCAACACAAGATTAAATTCGGGGTATTTTCTTTGTTGGCCGAACGCTTGGTAGATTTAAAAACTCTGGGGGATGTACTAAAGCATACCGTTGAGTTTTATAATCTCATAAGCGACCAACTGCATTTTTCTTTAGATGTGAACCTACAAGAAGTTCGCTTTAGTGTGGAGCCCACATTCAAACAAGAAGGGGCTCATGCCAATGCCACACAAGCAGGTGCATTGCCGCCGCGCAGCCTACTAATAGAATATTTGTTATTAGTGTGGCACCGCTTTCCAAGCTGGTTAGTAGGGCAAGTCATTCCCTTAAACCGAGTATGCATACAGTACCCCAAACCTTTGCATTTTCCTGAGTACCGCTTAATGTTTTCAAGCCCTTGCCATTATGAAAATAAATACAATGCAGTGGTGTTCGATGCCAAATATTTAAACTTACCCATTATTCAAAACCCCAAAGAACTGCACGATTATTTAAATGACGCACCTATACAGTGGTTTAAAAAGCAATCGTTTTTCGACACCTGCAGCGCCCAAGTAATGCGAATTTTAGAAGAGATCAACAACGTTAAAGAAACCGACTTAGAGGCCATTGCCAACCGCTTACACATGACCAGTCGCACCCTACGGCGTAAGCTCACTCAAGAGGGCAGTGGCTTTCAGCAATTAAAAGACAATGTACGTCGGGATCAAGCCATTGGATTTTTTGAAGACACCAGCCTAACCATGAGTGAAATTGGCCGCCGCCTAGGGTTTACGGAACCCGCCACTTTTACTCGCGCCTTTAAAAAATGGACAGGTGTTTCCCCCAGTGATTACCGTAATTACAGCTTAGGCTTAGACGTGCCTAATCTTATTAAAACCCCAAATGATTCATAGTGCGCCATTGTGAAAGCGAAACAGACAATTGATTAACCGGCTTAGGGTAAAGTACAAAGTTATTGTAAATAAGCAACGTTTAAAAATACCATTGACTAGGAACGACCATGACTCAACCTTCAGCACTTGTTTCAGTTAACTGGCTGCATCAACACCTACAAGATGAAAATCTAGTTGTACTTGATGCCAGTATGAAAAAAGTAGTGGGCATGGAGCCACTGCTTTACGAACAGTTCTCTTGTATTCCTGGTGCCATTAAATGCGACTTAGAAAATTACTTTCATCGCCCTCAAGCCACACAACCCAATACCCTACCAAGTGAACAGCAGTTCACCGAACAAGCACAAGCCTTAGGCATTCATCGCGATAGCACTGTGGTGATTTACTGTAATCAGGGTGTGTACGCTTCACCCCGCGCATGGTGGATGTTTAAAATTATGGGAGTAAAGGATGTTTATATTTTAAACGGTGGACTGCCCGCTTGGTTAAAACAAAAATACCCCACAAGCCCTAACTACCAAGCGCCCAAACAGGGAAGTATTGTGGGCCATATACAAAGTGAGTTACTGCAAAATGCCCAGCAAGTATTAAACGCCATCAACAACCCTGAAAATACAGTATTAGATGCCCGATCAAAAGCGCGCTTTTTAGGGGAATCACCGGAACCCAGAGCCGGTGTACGCAGCGGTCACATTCCTAATTCAATTAACCTGCCCTTTGCTCAACTATTAATAGATGGCGCCTTTAAAGATAAAATTACACTTAAAGATGTTTTTTCAAAAAGTAGCATCGGCCTTCATCAAAAACTTATATTTTCTTGTGGTTCAGGCATTACCGCCTGCATTGTACTGGTAAGCGCTTTTGAGGCTGGTTATCAACATTTAAGTCTGTACGATGGCTCTTGGAGTGAATGGGGAAGCGATGAAACACTTCCCTTAGAAACATAATAGAATTCATTTGCTCTGTGCTTTACGTTTAGGCTACTTCCACCAGCACCCCAGCCTGAAGCGCAAGCACTCTACCGGGCGAGCGAATGGTTTCAGGACGATGGGCAATGATGATTCTGGTTATATTCAGTTTCTTTATGGCGTCATTTACAATCGCTTCCAATTCAGTATCTAGATTGGAAGTGGCTTCATCCATAAACAGTATTTTAGGCTGGCAATATAAGGCCCTTGCCAATAACAAGCTTTGTCTTTGCCCTCCTGATAACGTAGTGCCCATGTTCCCTATCAGGTATGGTAAGCCATGGGCATATTAATAATATATTGATGAATACAGGCTAACTGCGCACTTTTCACAGCCAGACTTTCATCTAACTCCCCATCAAAAAAAGTGATGTTGTCTAACATGGAGCCTGACCGGAATGGCACTGCATTAAGCTTTTCCACCATTGATTCCTGTATTTTTACGTTGTTT